>JAGXGC010000020.1 GCA_024636935.1 Sideroxydans sp.
CGGTGATTCTGGCATCGTGAACACTCATTCTGGTGAATGGCTAAAAGTGTTCACGTTCGAGCAGAATCGGTGTTCACGTTCCTTCAGAATGACTGTTCACGTTCGCCCAGAATGGGTGTTCACGTTGCTCCAGAATATGCAATTGGGCAGGCTGCCAAAGAATTTCTTTAGATTGGGCGAGGTATAGCGCAGCGTCGCCCATCGCCCCTTGATGCCACCGCAGCGCATAAGCTTGGCCACGCGGTTCTCACTCACTCGCACACCCATTTCACGCAACCGTCGATACACCATCGGTCTGCCATAGGTGCCGCGACTGGCCTGATGCACCCGCCTGATCTGATCGGACAAGGACTCATTCTCTTGTGCTCGACGGCTGGGGCCTCGGCCGCGCCAGGCATAGAAGCCGGCACGGGTGACGCCGTACACACGGCACATCAGCGCGATGGAACTGTTTTCCCGGTTTGCTTCGATGAACCCGAAGATTTCCGTTTTTGATCGGAAGCAAACCGGATGGCTTTTTTTAGGAGTTCATGCTCCTCCTGCAGCAGCTTGTACTTCTTCTCCAGGTCACGCAGTCGCTTGAGTTCGGCAACGGTCTCGTCATCCAACTTCACACCCTTGGTCACGATCAATCCCTCCCTGGCTTGTTTGCGCCAGCGTGACAGCATGAAGGGGTGGATGTCCAGCGCCTCTGCTACATCCTGAATCAGGACATCTGGGAGATCACTTAAACGTACTGCGGTTGCCTTAAAGTGCATGCTGTAGCGATGCACTTTCGGCGGTCTTGATTTGGCCATGAAACACCTCCGTTCCGTTAGGGGGAGGTGTCAATTTTATTGGGGGAAGTTTAGCGTCCCGCTCGACCGTAAGGTTATGCGTCATTTGCTCGGAAACAGCTTCGTACCAGGGCATTCGTTCTCCGGTTTTCCATCGCGAACGGCGTAGCCACACTCGTACTCAACGTACTCGTGATCGACGTCAATTTCGCGTCCTTGATATTCAACTGACTCCGAAAAGTAGTTACGAACGGTCATTGGAAGACCGCAGAAAGGGCAAGAGAAGTCCTCCAAAAGGTCGTGTGCTATCTCAACCTGTTTAGCAAGCATCTCAATCTCCGCGCGTGCGGAGTTCAGTTTTTCAGCGACCACTGTAACTTCTTGCTTTGTTGCCCCGTTGTCCTTGGACATGCGCTCAAGCTCGGCTTCGAGTAGCTTGGCACGAGCCGAAAGTGTTTGGGCGAGTACGTCAGGGGTCGTTCGGCGTGCCTCAACCAGTTGATCTTTCAAAGTTGACACAGTTTCTCGAAGAAGCTGAATCGTAGCGTCCTTCTGCTCTGAAAGTAGACGGTACAAGAAAAAGGCCGTCCCAACGAAGGCGACGATCGACATTATCTGGGTCCAGAAGATGACTTCAGTAGTCACATGGTTCCTTATGACGCATAACGTGCAGCTAAGGGGCGCGCCGAAGGCGCGTCCCAGCGACCGGAGGGAGCGAACTTGAGCGTAGGGTTAGGCTGGTGCATGGAATTAAGCTCACTGCCAGTTACTCTTAGGGCGCATAATTGGGGTGTTGCTCAAGTATCCGCAAGACATATTCAGATACCTCTTTCGGTAGAGCGTGGCTTTCATTAGCAAAGGACGCGTGGACGTGCCTAGCATCGAAGAAGCCATCAGGCACAAGAACTCGAGATGCTTTATATTTTCCAGGCCTCTGTTCTCCGTCATCAATTGCCATGTGTTCAAAACCTGGACGCCAAGTAATGGAGCGTTCGTTGTGGCCTTTGCTATAACACAGCTCAAAACCGTTAAAGCTGAGGTCTTCATTGAGCCAGACTATAAGATCAAAGTCCTCTGAAAAAAACCACCGACGCTTTGGCTCGCCGGGGATTTGACGGACATTAAGACGTTCCCTCACGATATTTTCTCCGTGCGCTCTAACGTTTGAATTCACCGGCCTGCGCGGCTTTTCGCGCAGGTCCGGTGGAATGATTGGTTGGGCATCGGGTGCTCACCGTCGCCACCAAACAAGCTCTTTGCGCGAAGTATTCCAGTAGAAATGGAACGAATCGCAGCTATCGTCGACAACAGAGAATGCGGAACAGCCTTTTACTTCCTTGCACCCAGGAAGATTACCCATCTCTTCATCGGAGCAAACGAGTGATGATGTTTCAAGACGCACAGGAGTTGAGCAGAGGGAATTTTGGCTGTGCCTCCCCACGGGGAACTGCATCGTTATGGGGCGCGCGCCACGCTGAATAAACCCGACCCACACACTCTCATCTTTCCCGTAACCAACAGCTATTCGCTCAGGCCTTCCATCACAGGTGATGTCTGAAACGACCACCGATTTTTCGTCCCAGCGAACGGAGGGCTGCGCTTTGCGAAGTGTAGAAATGGCGGATGCGCTTGCCGTTTCGCCAGCAGCAACTGCACTTGCGCTAAAGGCGCAAAGAATGGCAATGGCAAAAAAGCGCGGAATCATGACGATGCCCAACGTGGAGCTCAGGGGCGCCCGCTTGCGGGCGTCCCTTGGAGTGCAGGGTTAGATGACGGCGTTGACATCTGCCAATAGTAACTAGGGAAATGCTCCCACTTCGTCACTCTTGGGCTATCAACTTCCTCCCATATTATGTATTCCTTCCCCTGATCCAACTGCGTTTTGAAAGAAATGCTATTAGCATCAAGCCAACTTTTAAATTGTTCGTTTTGCTTACCACCAAAGTGGATATGCCGCCCCTGCGGAAGAGGTGCGCCAAAAAGAGAAATTTGAATTGTCTCGACAGACTTTTTATCCGATGCCTTCCATTCAACGTATTCCTTCCCGTCAGTTTCAGTGTGTATCTCGTGAGGGATTCCGGCATCTTTTAGCGCCTGTTTGAATTGTTGTTGCTGTCTAGCATCTGTGTAAGAGATGCTTTCAGAAACAAGTCGCTGTTCTACGATGCGTGATGACTGCTGAGAGTCGCAGCCAT
Organism: Sideroxydans sp.; assembly: GCA_024636935.1. GTDB lineage: Bacteria > Pseudomonadota > Gammaproteobacteria > Burkholderiales > Gallionellaceae > Sideroxyarcus. The sequence goes on from JAGXGC010000020.1 coordinate 2,972, forward strand.
AGAGTGCGACCATAATTCCAACAACAATGACCATTGTTATGCGTGAAATCATAGGCATCTAACGTGAAGGTAAGGGGCTGCGCTTTAGCGCAGTCCCAGCCCGAAGGGCGAGCTTGACCGAAGGGTTAGGTGTTTTATCAGCTATTGCCATGGCTGCTTAGGCTCCAGCGATTTACGATAGGCGTCATTATCTGCAACAACAAGTGCCGAGTAATAGCGCCCCCAAGGGCCAATGCCTGTCGCACTAAGAATAGCAAACGTCAAAATTAGCCAGCCAAGTAAAGGAATAACGAGGGGCACACAATCTAGTCCCCGAAACCAGATCGGTGCTGCAAATATTGTGAAGCCAACTAACGCCAATAAGCGTTGAGCGATAGCGTGTTTAGTGCTTTTTCTCATGGCACCTAACGTAAAGTAGACACCCTAAAAAATGCCGTGAAAAGCACCTTCGAGGTGTCTAATCTGGAAAACTGTGTGCAATGAGTTGTATTTAAAGCTTGTCAATTTTTCGCACACCCTAAAAATCCCGACAAATACACCACCTTAAATACCCCAATCGTTGAACAGCATTTAGCAAATGTCAGGTGTCGATTGAGTTCTCTCCAACCACAATCGACACGAACCGTAAACGTCCAGATGGAACACGTCAACAACTTCGACGGCCTATATATATTCTCCCTTCAATGTACCGGAGTCGAATTGCTTTGACTATGGTGGGCAGCTTGCTGCCCACCATGTGATTTTGACCTTTGCTTTTCTTTCCCCTGTGCGCCGCCGAGTAGCGCAGGCAGGTCAGGGGATGTCGGCGAGGACTGTCTGAGCGCGTAGCGCGAGTTCCGCAGCCGCCTGACCAGTCGACAACAAGCCGCACAGCGGATTGTTGCGGCGAAGACTAACCTTCAGGTTATGTCGTAGCCAACAACGCAGGGAACCCCGAAGGGGCGGTAAACCGGGGTCGCCTTTTCTTTGGCTACTTTCTTTTGGCGAAGCAAAAGAAAGTAGCTTGCTGTCGGGCAACCCCCGACGGTTTTGATTGATGGGTATCGCAACCCAGCCTCTCACCTATGCAACATGCCACGCCCACTTCTGGTGCGCAGCCTCTTCCCGTGCACTGCTATCAGGCAATCCAATTTGCCGTCATGACATAACTCGCTGTATCTACAGGAATGAAGAAGCTGGCACGCATCATGCTGTATAGCTAGCGAGGGTGCTGATCATGTCGATCAGTCACTTGTGAGAACTAGGGTTCCGATTGCCGAGTTTTAAAACGGCGATGTCTGGTCCGAGAGTTCTCGGTCTTGTCGGAGACAAGGCTCCACGGAGGGATAAAAGCCCGGGAGGATGTGACCACGTTACGGTTGGCACCCTCCCGGGCTTTGTTATTTTCAGGAGTGTGTGATGTCGTCACGTAACAAGATTCTCGCCAGGTGGGACAGTCTCTGGGTGATACGCGGGGAGTTGAGCCGCCGCACCTATCTCATGTTCGCGCTGTTCGGCATGCTGGTTCCGCTGGCCGCGTGGTGGGGCGTGTCGGTCAGCGGCTGGATGGACAAGGTGTTCATGCCGGGGCCGATGGATGTGGTGTCCCGTGCTTACACCTGGTTCATGGAAGACGAGCTGTCGCACGACATCTGGATCAGTACCTATCGCGTCCTCGCCGGATTCACGCTGTCTGCCGTGCTGGCCATCCCCATCGGCTTGATGATCGGCACCTACCGTCCGGTGCAGGCCATGCTGGAACCGCTCACCGATTTCATCCGCTACATGCCCGCTGTCGCCTTCATCCCGCTGGTGATGTTGTGGGTCGGTATCGACGAGAGCTCCAAGATCGCCATCATCTTCATCGGCACTTTCTTCCAGATGGTGCTGATGGTGGCGGAGGACGTGCGCCGCGTGCCCATCACCCAGATCGAGGCGGCGCAGACCATGGGCGCGAGCCGAGCCGAGATCGTGTCGCTGGTGATCGTGCCGTCAGCCAAGCCCGCCTTGCTCGACACCTTGCGCGTAACCATGGGCTGGGCGTGGACCTATCTGGTCGTAGCCGAACTGGTCGCCGCCAATTCCGGCCTCGGCTATTCCATCCTGCGCGCACAGCGCTTCATGCAGACCGACAAGATCTTCGCCGGCATCATTTTGATCGGCCTCATCGGTCTGACCATAGACCAGTTGTTCCGCTGGCTGCATCGCAGGAACTTCCCCTGGATGTACAAGAAATAAGGCGAATGATGACGACCAAGATCAGCATACAGGCAGCACACAAGACCTTCGGCAGCGGCGAGAAGGCCATCGTCGCCCTGCAGGAAGTGAATCTGGAGATCGGCAGCAACGAGTTCGTCACCTTCGTCGGTGCGTCGGGCTGCGGCAAGTCCACGCTGCTGCGCTGCATCGGCGGACTGGAGAGTTTGTCTTCCGGCAGCATCAAGGTGGACGGTGCAGAAATCAACGGCCCCGGCGTGGATCGCGCCATGGTGTTCCAGCACTACAGCCTGTACCCGTGGCTGACGGTGACGGAGAACATCAAGTTCAGCCGTCAGCTGCGGGCAGGGCGTGAAGAGCTGACCTCATCGGATGTCGAAGCCGCCTCCGGCCGCGCCGATGCCCTGATCAATCTGATGGGGCTGAACCATGTGCGCGACGCTTATCCCAACCAGCTTTCCGGCGGCATGCAGCAGCGCGTCGCCATCGCGCGCGCCTTGTTGCCGCGCCCGCAGATATTGCTGATGGACGAACCCTTCGGCGCGCTCGATGCGCAGACGCGCGAAGTGATGCACGACATGATCCTGCATGTCTCCAAACTGGAGAAGACCACCATCGTGTTCGTCACCCACGACGTGGAAGAAGCCATCTATCTGGGGCAGCGCGTGGTGGTGATGGCGCCGCGTCCGGGACGGGTAGACAGCATCTATCAGGTCGACCTGCCGGAGCAGCGCGATCAGGACATGAAGCTGGCACCGGGTTTCCTGCAGCAGAAGAAAGCCATCCTGACCCGCATCCGCGAGACCGCCGGCATGCACACCGATTACGAACTGCTGGAACGCATGACACAGCAAGCCGCACAACAGAACGACATGCAATGAGGGACAAGACAATGAGCGAAGCATTAAGCAAAACCAACCTGCTGTGGGAAGAGACGCTTCCCGGCGGTGCGCACGGGTCCTTCGTGATGAAGCGCGGCACCGCCTTGCGCCTCACCGATGTGGAAGGCGGCGCCAACCTGAGCGCGCTGTTCTACAACCAGGAAGAGAAACTGGAACGCTACAACATGCCGGACACGCTGAAGGCCCAGCACACCGCGCATCTCACCACCGGCTTCGTGCTGTATTCCGACATGGGGCGCGTGCTGGCCTCGGTCATCGGCGACAGCGTGGGCTGGCACGACACCATCAGCGGCATGAGCAATGCGGCGCTGGTCGAGAAGAAATACGGCAAGGCCGACTATCAGCAGGCGCGCAACGCCATGCACCGCAACGCACGCGACAGCATGCTGATCGAGCTGGGCAAGTGGGGGCTGGGCAAGCGCGACATCGTGCCCAACGTGAATTTCTTCAGCAAGGTGAGCAGCGACGAGAGCGGCGGACTGCACTTCGCGGCGAACCATACCAAGGCAGGCGCATTCGTCGAACTGCGTTTCGAGATGAACGTGCTGGTGGTGCTGTCTGCCACCCAGCACCCGCTCGACCCGAATCCAGACTACGCGCCCAAACCGGTGCTGCTGCAGGCATGGCGTTGCGGCACGCCCGATGAAAGCGACCACTGCCGCAACTTCCGCCCCGAGAACGCGCGCGGCTTCCACAACACCGAACTGTTGTTCCGCTGAGCGCAGGAGAGAACATGAGCATCGTTGAAAGCAAACTGAATCCGCAACAGGCGAGTTACGACATCGTGCTGCCCGCCGGTGAGTCCTGGCTGCATGAAGTGAAACGTGGACAGGTGTTCCGCATCCTCGATCTGGAAGGCAATCAGGCCGTGGATACGCTGTTCTACAGCGCACGCGATCCGCAGGAACGCTACAGCGCGGTGGATACCATCCGCGAACAGGGCAATCTCTATCTGACTGCCGGCACGAAGTTGTTGTCCAGCGAGGGCAATGTGCTGATGACCATCGTCGCAGATACCTGCGGCCGTCACGACACCTTGGGTGGTGCCTGCGCAGCCGAGAGCAACTCGGTGCGTTACGCCATCGACAAGAAATACATGCACAGTTGCCGCGACAGTTTCCTGCACGCACTGGGGCATTGCGACTGCGGTATGGACAAGCGCGACCTCACCGCCAACGTGAACTTCTTCATGAACGTGCCGGTGACACCGCAGGGCGAGCTGACCTTCGCCGACGGTATCTCCGCCCCCGGCAAGTATGTGGAGATGCGCGCCGAGATGGATGTGTTCGTGCTGATCTCCAACTGCCCGCAATTGAACAATCCCTGTAACGCCTACAACCCGACGCCGGTGCAGTTGCTGATCTGGGATGCCGTCGCGTAAAGACACCACGCATCCGGACGACCGGATGACTGACCAACACGCAGGACGACCTGCGACTCAGGTGAAGAGCCATGTTCGATAAAGTATTGATAGCCAACCGCGGCGCGATCGCCTGCCGCGTCATCCGCACCCTGAAGAAAATGGGTGTCCGTTCCGTGGCGGTGTATTCGGAAGCCGATGCCCGCTCGCTGCATGTGCAGATGGCGGACGAGGCCGTGTGCATCGGCAGTGCTGCCGCAGCCGACAGTTATTTGCGCGGCGAACACATCCTCGAAGTCGCGCGCAGCACCGGCGCGCAAGCCATCCATCCCGGTTACGGCTTCCTGTCCGAGAACGCGGGCTTCGCCGAGCAGTGCGCCGCAGCGGGCGTGGTGTTCATCGGCCCGACACCGGACCAGATGCGCCGCTTCGGTCTCAAGCACACCGCGCGCGAACTGGCCGAGCAGAACGGCGTGCCCTTGTTGCCGGGCAGCGGATTGCTGGGCGATGTCGGCCATGCGCATGCCGAAGCCTCGCGCATCGGTTATCCGGTGATGATCAAGAGCACGGCCGGTGGTGGCGGCATCGGCATGCGCTTGTGCTGGAGCGCGGACGAATTGAACGAGGCGTTCCAATCGGTCGAACGTCTGGCGCGCGCCAACTTCAAGGATGCCGGTATCTATCTGGAGAAATACGTCGAGCATGCGCGTCACATCGAAGTGCAGTTGTTCGGCGACGGCAAGGGCAACGTGATCGCACTGGGCGAACGCGACTGTTCGGTGCAGCGCCGCAACCAGAAGGTGATCGAAGAGACGCCTGCGCCCAACATCACCCCGGAAGTCAGAAAGCATCTGCTGGATACTGCCGTGCGTTTGGGTGAAGCCGTCGGATACCAATCAGCCGGTACGGTGGAGTTCGTGTTCGATGCCTTGAACGGCGAGTTCTACTTTCTTGAAGTGAACACGCGCTTGCAGGTCGAGCACGGTGTGACCGAAGAAGTGACCGGTGTCGACTTGGTCGAGTGGATGGTGTTGCAGGCGGCGGGTGAACTGCCCGCGCTGGAAAACATAGACATCAAACCCAAGGGCTCGTCTATACAGGTGCGCTTGTATGCGGAAGACCCGAACAAGAACTTCCAACCGTCCAGCGGCGTGCTGAGCGGTGTTGAATTCTCAGCCAATGCACGCAATGAGACTTGGGTTGAGCGTGGCAGCGAAGTGCCGCCCTACTATGACCCGATGATCGCCAAGATCATCGTCAAAGCGATGAACCGAGATGCCGCGCTGGAGAAGATGAGCGCGGTGCTGGCCGAGACACGCGTCGACGGTATCGAGACCAATCTGGACTATCTGCGCCAGATCGTGGCCGACCATGTGTTCGCCGAAGGCCGACAGACTACGCGCTATCTGAACGGTTTCCACTACCAGCCACACACCATCGACGTGCTGGAACCCGGCGTGCAGAGCAGCATACAAGACCATCCCGGCCGTCTCGGTTATTGGAACATCGGCGTGCCGCCTTCTGGTCCGATGGACGCACTGGCGTTCCGACTGAGCAACCAACTGGCGGGCAATGCCGCCGACGCAGCCGGACTGGAACTGACCGTGTCCGGCCCGACATTGAAGTTCAACAAGGACACAGTCATCGCCCTAGCCGGTGCGGCGATGAAAGCCGAGCTGGATGGCGAGCCATTGGCGTTCTGGAGCAGCCATGCTGTGAAGGCGGGCAGCGTGCTGCGTCTGGGCGCAGTGCAGGGCGGCGGTTGCCGTACCTATCTGGCTGTCGCGGGTGGTTTCGATGTGCCCGGATATCTGGGTAGCAAATCCACTTTCACCTTGGGTCAGTTCGGCGGTCACGGCGGACGTACCCTGCGCATCGGTGATGTGCTGCATCTGGGTGTGGCATCGGAAACTTATGCGCAGCGCACGTTGCCGTCCGATCTGTTGCCGAGCTACAGCAAAGAATGGGAGATTGGCGTGTTGTACGGGCCGCATGGTGCACCGGATTTCTTCACCCCAGCCGACATCGAGACCTTCTTCGCTACCGACTGGGAAGTGCACTACAACTCCAGCCGTACCGGTGTGCGCCTGATCGGCCCCAAGCCGGAATGGGCGCGACAGGACGGCGGCGAGGCAGGGTTGCATCCGTCCAACATCCACGACAACGCCTACGCCATCGGCGCAGTGGATTTCACCGGCGACATGCCGGTCATCCTCGGACCGGACGGCCCCAGCTTGGGCGGTTTCGTGTGCCCGGTCACCATCGTGCATGCCGAGTTGTGGAAGATGGGGCAACTGCGTCCGGGCGATACCGTGCGTTTCCGCTTCATGTCTTTGGAACAGGCCAACCATCTGGAGCAGTTGCAGGACGCGACCATCGCGCAACTGAGCTTGCCGAAGAAACAAGATAGCTACCCCGCCGCGCAGGAGATGGGCAGCCCCATCGTGCACACCATCCCGGCTAAAGGCGAACAGGTGCAGGTGGTGTATCGCCAATCCGGCGACCGCAATCTGCTCATCGAATACGGCCCGCTGGTGCTTGATCTCAACTTGCGCTTCCGTGTGCATGCACTGATGGAATGGGTGCAGGCTGCGGTGACCGATGGCAAGTTGCCCGGCATCCTCGATCTGACACCGGGCATCCGTTCTCTGCAGATCCATTTCGACAGCCGTGAGTTGGCGCGTGATGCGCTGGTGAAGATGCTGATCAAGGCCGAGAAGAAATTGCCGCCGATCGAGGACATGCGCGTGCCGACCCGCATCGTGCATCTGCCGCTGTCCTGGGACGATCCATCCACCAAGCTGGCGATCGAGAAGTACATGCAGTCGGTGCGCAAAGATGCGCCATGGTGCCCGAGCAACATCGAGTTCATCCGCCGCATCAACGGTATCGAGGACATCGAGACGGTGAAGAACATCGTCTTCGAGGCGAGCTATATGGTGATGGGCTTGGGGGACGTCTATCTCGGTGCGCCGGTGGCGACGCCGCTAGATCCGCGCCATCGTCTGGTCACCACCAAATACAACCCAGCACGTACCTGGACGCCGGAGAACGCGGTCGGTATCGGCGGTGCTTACATGTGCGTGTACGGCATGGAAGGCCCCGGCGGTTACCAGTTCGTCGGTCGCACCATCCAGATGTGGAACCGCTACAAGCAGACGAGGGATTTCAAGGAAGGTAAGCCATGGCTGCTGCGCTTCTTCGACCAGATCCGTTTCTATCCGGTATCGGAGCAGGAGTTGCTCAAGATGCGCGAGGACTTCGTGGCTGGTCGCTTCCAGCTCAAGGTCGAAGAGAGCACTTTCAGCCTGAAGGACTATAACCAGTATCTGCAGGACAACGACAAAGAGATCAGCGCGTTCCGCGACACGCAACGTACGGCGTTCGCCGCCGAGCGTGAGATGTGGAAGGCCAACGGTCAGGCCGAGTACGCTAACGATAGCAATGTCGCGGAGGCTGGCGCGGACAGCGAACTCGACCTGCCACCCGGCAGCCGTGCCGTTGCCGCGCACGTGGCCGGTAACGTGTGGGCCATCCCGGCTCCAGTCGGCAGCAAGGTGAAAGCGGGTGATACGCTGGTGGTGATCGAGTCGATGAAGATGGAGATCGCCGTGGTCGCACCGTGTGACGGTGAAGTGATCCAGACGAGCTGTCGCACCGGCGGTCAGGTCGCAGCCGGTCAGGACTTGTTGGTGATACAGGGTGAGGAGTGAGGACGACATGAAACTCGATCTGAACATCGCCACCCTGCGCCGTCGTTATCTGGCGGGTGAGATGCATCCGCGCGAAGTGATGCAGGACATCGTTTCTCGCATTGGCGACGATCCGCATCATGTGTGGATATATCGTTTGCCACTGGAAGAGATAGAGAAGTATGTGTCTGCGCTGGCCGACAAGGATCCCGCAGAACTGCCGCTGTACGGTATCCCGTTTGCGATAAAGGACAACATCGATCTGGCCGGCGCACCCACCACAGCGGGCTGTGACGAATATGCCTACCATCCGCAACGTCATGCCACGGTGGTGCGACAACTCATTAACGCCGGTGCCATCCCCATCGGCAAGACCAATCTCGACCAGTTCGCCACCGGCTTGAACGGCACGCGCTCGCCACATGGTGCATGCCGCAATGCCATCAACCCCGATTACATCTCTGGCGGTTCCAGCTCCGGCTCGGCGGTGGCGGTCGCTTTGGGCCTGGCTAGTTTCAGCCTTGGTACTGATACAGCAGGTTCCGGGCGCGTACCGGCTGCATTCAACAATCTGGTCGGCGTAAAGCCCACGCGTGGCTGGCTTTCCACGCGCGGTGTGGTGCCCGCTTGTCGTTCACTGGATTGCGTGTCCATCTTTGCCTTGAATACAGAAGATGCATCCACCGTGTTGTCAGTTGCGACGATGCTGGACGAGCAGGATGCCTATTCGCGTCAAGCGCGCACTTATGGTTTCGATTTTGGCTGTGCAGAGTCATTCCGCTTTGGCGTGCCACGTGAGGATCAATTGCAGTTCTTCGGCAATCAGGACGCGGCCGCACTGTTCCAGAAAAGTGTCGCGGCAATGGAGGCTATCGGTGGACAGAAAGTGGAGATCGATTTTCTGCCATTTTTGAAATCAGCCCGCTTGTTATATGACGGACCTTGGGTGGCGGAACGCTATGCCGCCATACGTGCATTCTTCGATGCACATGCCGATGTCATCAATCCCGTGGTGCGCGAGATCATCGCGGGGGCGAAGAAGTTCTCCGCTGCCGACACTTTCGACGGGATGTACAAGTTGGAAGCATTGCGCGCAGAAGCCGCACTGACCTGGGGCAAGATCGATTGTCTGGTGACACCGACTGCCGGCACCATGTATCGCATAGCCGAGATGGAAGCCGACCCCATCAAACTGAATGCAAATCTGGGCTACTACACCAACTTCATGAACCTGCTCGATTGCGCGGCGGTCGCGGTACCCGCCGGTTTCCAACAAGACGGCTTACCGTTCGGCATCACGCTGGTGGCACCCGCGCATCAGGATGTGCCCTTGCTGCATTTGGCAGAGAAACTGCTCAATGGTACAAGCCGTCATTCCGGCGCAGGCCGGAATCCAGTCACAACAAACAAACCGCGCAGCGGACAAAACCTGGGAATCGACCCGCATGCGCGGGAAATAGTTAATCATCTGGATTCCGGCCTTCGCCGGAATGACGCTGCAAATGTTCCTCTTGTCGGGCAATTTTCTGCGGGTCGTGTACGCGTCGCGGTGTGCGGTGCACACCTCGAAGGTCTGCCGCTCAATCAGCAGCTCACCAATCGCGGTGCACATCTGGTGGCACGCACGCACAGCAGCCCGGATTACAAATTCTATGCCCTGCCCGGTGGCCCGCCGTTCCGTCCCGGCATGGTGCGCGTGCCACAGGGCGGCAGCGCCATCGAAGTGGAAGTGTGGGAGATGGCAGACCGCGAGTTCGGTTCATTCGTGGCGGGCATCCCCGCGCCGCTCGGCATCGGCAAGTTGATGCTGGCGGACGGCTCATCCGTGACGGGTTTCATCTGTGAGCAGTATGCCGTGCAGGGCGCGGAAGACATCACACACTTTGGCGGCTGGCGTGCCTATCTGGCACAGCGCGGAGCCTGAGCATGGAACTGCAACTGTTCAAAACACTGTGGGGGCATCAGGGCGCGCTGGATGATGCAGCCCGTCAAGCGCTAGATGCCGGCTTCGTCGGTCTGGAAGGCAATGCCGACAACCTGCCGCGCGATGAACTGCGCGATGTGTTGCAGTCGCGCAGCCTCGCTTACATCCAAGAGATCGTCACCGGCGGCAACTATGTGCCGCGTCGACATGACACGGTGCTGGAGCACATCGCCGATGTGGAACGACAGTTACAACTGGGAAGCTCACTCGACCCGCAATGGGTGACGGTGATCGGCGGATGCGATGCCTGGACGCTGGAACAGAGCGTGCGTTTCTTCGGCGAGTCGCAGGAGATCGCGGCGCGTATGGGCATCGCCTGCAGCTTCGAGACACATCGCAGTCGCTCGCTGTTCAATCCGTGGATCACCTTGTCGGTGCTGGAGCGTTTGCCGGAATTGCTTCTCACTTGCGACTTCAGTCATTGGGTGGTGGTGATGGAGCGGCAACTGGATGACGACTGGGATGCCGTGCTTGAAGTCGCCAAGCATGCGCATCACATCCACGCGCGTGTCGGTTACGACCAAGGGCCGCAAGTACCCCATCCGGCTGCACCGGAGTATGCAGGCGCACTGGCTTCGCACCAGCGTTACTGGGAAGCGATCTGGTCGGCACAAGAGGACAGCGGCAGAACGCATTCCACCATGACACCCGAGTTCGGCCCCGACGGTTATTTGCATTGCCTGCCCTTCACCCAGCAACCGGTCGCAGATCTGTGGGAGGTCAATGCGTGGATGGGCAACACGGAACGGGAACATTTCCAGACATGGCAAAGGGGTATCGCACTTTAGAAGTCCAACATCGTGCATAGGTCGGAAAGATGCCCGAAGTGGGTGCACGAATAGCAGTTTCAGGAAGTGGCAGCACCGGCGAAACAGGCCAGATCGCCGCATAGCAAGGTTGGCATGCAATCTGCTGTGAAAGGTATGTAGTTCAGTAGGGGAAACAACGCCCTTGCGTAATGGTTGGTTAATTTTAATAGGAGATCAAATGATGGATATCAAGAAACTCATCGCAGCTGTGGCATTGCTGGTTGCTTCATTCTCAGCAGTCGCAGCGACACCGGTCAAGATCGCTTTGACTACCTGGATCGGTTACTCACCGTTCTACGTGGCCGAAGGCATGGACATGTACAAGAAGCAGGGACTGAAAGTCACACTGCAAACTTTTGCGGATCCGGCCATGCTGCCTTCAGCCGTTGCCGGTAAGGCAGTGGATGGCGCATTGATGACTTATGACCAAGTGATCGGTGCTGCTGCACAAGGCCAGGCGTTCAAGGTGGTGATGCCTATCGACTACTCCAACGGCGGCGATGCTGTACTGGCGGATATGTCGATCAACAAGATCACTGACCTGAAGGGTAAGAAGGTCGCTTATGCACCGCTGTCTCCTTCCGACTTCCTGATCTCTTATGCACTGAAGATTAACGGCATGAGCGACAAAGACATCAGCCCGATCAACATGACACCGGAAGCGATCCCGTCCGCGATGGCATCCAAGGCAGTACCGGCTGGTACGACCTATGAGCCGAACGTATCGCAGATCCTCGGCATGGGTGACGGCAAGCAGTTCCATGTGATCTATTCCTCTAAAGAAGCGCCCGGTCTGATCGCCGACGTGCTGGTATTCGACGAGGCTTACATCAAGAAGAACGGCAAGCAGATCACTTCGCTGATCAAAGCCTATCTGGACGGCCTGGCCTACATGAAGTCGCATCCGAAAGAAGCTTCCAAGATCATCGGCAAGGCTATCGGTGTGTCGGGCAAGGAAGTGCTGGAGCAACTAGAAGGTGTGTACAACATCCCGCTGAAAGAGATGGCGCTGCCGTTCAAACCGGGCAAGGACACCAAGTCCTATTTCGTCAGCGGTGAAGTGATCAACGAGATCCTGATGAAGAGTGGTCAGATCAAGAAGCCGGTCGCGATTGCTACCACCATCGACGACACCTTCGTCAAAGCAGTGATGAAGTAATGAAGTGAATCGCCCTTCCTTCCGTCTATGGCAGGAAGGGCTTCATGCAAAGGAGCATTCATGCGTTCGCGCATCTTTCGCCATGCAGATGGCGTCATTCTGAATTCGATCGCCATCACGTATGCCCTGAGCGGCTACGGGATCGGCTTGTGGTTGATGACGAGCAGCAATCTGGCAGTGGCCTCGTTGGCCACGCTGTGGTTCGCCCACGCGCTCATCATCTCCGCCTATCTGTTTCACGAGTTCGCCCACGACACGATATTCGCGCGCCATGACGCGAATACATGGGGTGGTGTGTTGATGACCTGGCTCACCGGTAGCTGCTATGCGCGCTATGAGCATCTGCGCCACAAACACGTGCGCCATCATGTGGATCGCGCCGATGTCATTAGTCTGGATACCAAGGCACTGGTCCGGTCTCTACCACGTACCCTGCAGCGTTTCATTCTGCTGTTGGAGTGGTGCTATGTCCCAGCCATAGAATTGCTGATGCATGCATTCGTCATCTTCCTGCCGTTTATGCGCGAAGAACGTCGTGCGGATAGAGGCCGTGTCGCACTCATCTTGCTGGTGCGCGGCATCGCGTTCGCAGCGCTGGCTTACTATTCGATACAAGCCTTGCTGCTATACATCGTCGCCTACCTGATCATGGTCACCGTGCTGCGTTTTGCCGATGCCTTTCAGCATACCTATGACGCATATGCGATCCTCGAGAGCGACAAGGTGCCGGATGACAAGCTGCGCGACAAAGCCTACGAGCAGGCCAACACCTATTCGAATCTGGTCAGCGTGCGATGGCCGTGGCTGAACCTGCTGCTCCTCAATTTCCCCTACCACAATGCGCACCACGAACAACTGGCCGTGCCCTGGTATCGCCTGCCGGCGTTGCATCGCAAGCTGTACGGCGACAGCAACGGACCGGTCATCCCGATGTCTCGTTTACTGTCTCCTTTCCACCGGCATAGGGTGAAGCGCGTGCTGTCCGAGGATTACGGCGTGGTCGATACGGCGGCTGGCAAGGCGGACGGTTTCATCGGGGCGGTGTCTGTCTCATTCCTGACTGCGGTGTGAGATGACGATGAACGTACTACCGCAGCCCCGTGAGGGGTTGGCGATCAGCTCGCTATTGGTAGGGGCCTTGTTCTGGGGCATGCTGTGGTGGCCGCTGAAAGCGCTGGACGGCATCGGTGTCTCCGGCAGCATCGTGCAGGTCTTTGCTTACGGTCTTGCTGCTTTGTTACTGCTGCCGTTCGCCTTGCGCAGTGTCGCGCAGTGGCGCGACCAGCTCGGGCTGCTGGCGATCATCACGCTGATGGGCGGCTGGGCCAATGCTTCCTTGGTCACATCACTCACCGAAGGTAGTGTGGTGCGTGTGATGTTGCTGTTCTTTCTGGCGCCGGTGTGGACCATCCTCGCTGCGCGGCTTTTCCTTGGAGAAGCCGTCACCCGCATGCGTTTGTTGTCCTTGCTAATGGCGTTGAGCGGTTTGGTGGCCACGCTTGGCGGGCCGGAACTGTTCTCAACACCGCTATCAATGATAGACCTGCTGGCGCTCTCCTCCGGACTGGCATTTGCGCTCAACAACGTTGCAGTTCGTGTTGCCCACCATTTGACTGATTCGGTGCGGGCGACGGCGATGATAGGCGGCTGTGCATTGATCGCATTGGGCTTCCTGTCTTTTGGTGCAAAGCCGGTGCAGGTAATTGACGCTCAACAGGTCGGTGCGATGTTGGCACTCGGCTTGTTATGGATATTGCCCGGTACGCTGGTCACCTTCTACGGCGTCGCGCGGCTGGATGCGGGCCGCGCAGCCATCCTGTTGTTGGGGGAACTGGTGGTGGCGGTGATCTCGGCGGTGTTGATCGGGGGCGAGTACCTGTCCTGGCGTGAAGCGCTCGGCGGTTCGCTGATCCTCTCGGCTGCAGTCATCGAGGCACGCACTGAATCAATGGGAGCGGTGCATGAACAAGTTGCCTAGTGCTCTTATCGTGATCGATATGCAGCGGGATTTTCTAGATGCCGGCGGCTACGCTGCCACAGCGGGCATGGATGTGAGTGTCCTGCGACGACCCATACCGTTCATCCGTATGTTGCTCGATCAAGCGCGCCTTAGCGGCATGTTGGTGGTGCATACCCGTGAGGGGCATCGCGCGGATCTGAGTGATTGTCTTCCAGCCAAGCTTGCCCGCAGCCGGCAGGCTGGTGCCGAGATCGGTAGCCAAGGGCCGCTCGGTCGTCTGTTGGTACGCGGCGAGTACGGACATGATTTCATCGACGAGCTGCAACCGCTGACAGGCGAGCCGGTGGTGGACAAGCCCGGCTATGGCGCATTCCATCAGACGGACTTGGCGCAGATATTGGCAGCACGTGACATCAGCCGACTATATATCTGTGGCGTCACCACCGAAGTGTGTGTGCATTCCACGCTACGCGAAGCGGCAGACCGCGGTTTTGAATGCGTGCTGGTGGCAGATGCCTGTGGCTCTGCCCACCCACACCTGCATGAGGCCGCGTTGCAGATGGTCGCCGTCGAGGGCGGCATCTTCGGGCGCGTCGTGGATACGCAAATCGTTATCTCAGAATTGGAGGCATCAAAATGAGCCAGGTTTTACGTCTGTGGCCTTTATTGACCGCCACACATCATTACGACAAATCACTTTCCACCCGCAACCGAGGACAGGGACAGATCATCGAAGCACCGATTCTGGCCTATCTGATCGAGACCACGAATGGACGCATCCTGTTCGACGTCGGCTGCGACTACGGCAAGATCGCCGACCCGCTACAGCGGGCCAAACATTACGACACAGAGACATTCGCCTTTGGCGCACCAGACATGAAAGAGGAGCAGCGCCTGCCCAACCATCTGGCCAAGATGGGATTGACGCCAGCCGATGTGGACGTGGTGTTCCTCAGTCATCTGCACTTTGATCATGCGGGCGGATTGTGTGACGTGTGCGGCAAAGAAGTGCATGTGCAGCACGACGAGTTGCAATCAGCACGCTCGGATATTGATCCAGCCTATTTCAGCGATGACTTTGCGGGCAACTATCCGTGGAAGGTGCAGCAGGGTGAATATGATCTGGTGCCGGGCGTGCGTGCGATTTCTTCACCCGGCCATACAGCGGGACATATGTCGTTGTGGATCGAGCTGCCTAAAGGCCCACCTGTCGTGCTGTGCGGCGATGCGGCAGATCTGTCCGAGAATCTGGTCAAAGAGATCGCGCCGGGTTTGTGCTGGAATGACCGCGAAGATATGGCCTTGGACAGCATCCGCAAACTGAAGCGTTTACAACAGGAAGAGCATGCCCAGCTGTGGCCGAATCACGATATCGAGTTCTTCCGTTCTTTGAGGCAATTCCCACTCTGGCACGAATGAGAAAGGGCGCTTATTTTCGCCCAAAAGAATTTTTAACCAAGGCTGGCGCATCAGTCTGAGGCACATGACATTGGTTGCAGTTGTAACGTGCACCGATCAGGTTCTCGGTGACTTTACCGGGTGCATTGCGCAAGTCAGTGTAATGGCTTGGCGGGATAGGCGTAGGCATGCCCTTCTCTAGTTTTTGGCCCCACAACGCAGGCTGCCCATGGCAGGCGGCACACATGTTCATCTGCGTTGTGATGGGCTCGAATTCACTGACACTGTGCGGAACCTGAGGGGGCGCGCCTTGGTAAGCTCGAGGCAGCAGCTTGCTTTCCCCCGGCTGGGTCGTTGGGTAATGCGAGACTGCGGGTTCGGGGACAGAGAAGACACTGCTTTTACTCAGCCCCATGCCATCGGCTTTGATGGAGGGGCCGGCAAATGCGGTGGCCGACCCGGCTAGCAGCATGACTAAACCCGCCAAGGTCTGGATAAGAGGTGATCTGGAGTGCTTGTTCATGGTCGTTCTCCTAGGCAAATTCGTTGAGTTCAAGCCTTGTAGATCTTCACCGCACATTTCTTGAAGTCGGTCTGCTTGGAGATCGGGCAGGTGGCATCCAGCGTCAATTTGTTGATGAATACGCCTTCGTCGAACCACGGTACGAATACCATCCCCTTGGCGGGACGGTTGCGTCCTTTGGTTTCGACGGTCGCTTTGATCTTGCCGCGCCGCGATTCGATCCATGCGGTTGAATTCTGTTTGAGACCGCGCGCTTTGGCATCGTCCGGATGCATGAATATCTGCGCGGCGGGCACGGCCCAGTGCAATTCACGCACGCGTCGCGTCATGGTGCCCGAGTGCCAATGCTCCAGCACGCGGCCCGTGCTCAGCCAGAGGTCATAGGTCTGGTCGGGCTGTTCGACGGGTGCTGCGTAGGGGCGGAAGAATATCTTGGCTTTGCCAGCGATATTGGTTTTCTCTTGAGTGGTGACACCGTTCAGATCGCCGCTGGGTAGTGACTTTCCAGCAGGACCGTAGAAGTCGAAACCGCTCCCTTTTTTGACGTAAGGGTCGTACGCTTCATTGAAGCGCCAGTGTGTTTCTTTGCCGTTCACGACCGGCCA
The DNA here is from genome assembly GCA_024636935.1 of Sideroxydans sp. Classification (GTDB taxonomy): domain Bacteria; phylum Pseudomonadota; class Gammaproteobacteria; order Burkholderiales; family Gallionellaceae; genus Sideroxyarcus. Next base: position 19,560 of record JAGXGC010000020.1, read on the forward strand.
TTTCAAACCGCGTACATCGTCCCTGAAATACATATCGAAGTCGGCGAGGTCATGCGCATGACCGCGACCGAACTGTGCATATTCCTCGAACAGCGCTTTTTCAGGGAACCAGTGGTCGCCCAATAACAAAGCGGTATGGTTGTCGTGACCTTTGGCGACGGTGTCCGGCCATTTGAACTTGCGGTTGGCTTCGGTGGCGAACAACACGTCGTATAGCGAGGCATCCGGCGAATGTCCGGAGCCACTCAATACATCAGGCAATTTTCCATCTTCGAAGCCCTCTGTCTTGAGACCGGGGATCTTTTGTTCACCCCACACCTCTTTCAATTTGAAGCGCTTGGAGAATTCAATGATCTGCCAGATGTCTGAGCGGGCCTGACCGGGTGGCGGAATCTGTTCGCGCCATAACTGGGTGCGACGTTCGGCATTGCCATAGGCGCCCCACTTCTCGAAGATGATGGCGGAAGGCAGAACCAGATCGGCGACCTTGGTCGAGATGCCGGGATAGACATCCGATACCACTATGAAATTGTCTTTCTCGCGTGCGGCTTTGATCCAGTGATTGGCATTGGCCGTGTCCTGGAACGGATTGCATACCTGAATCCAAGCCCACTTGAGTTGCCCGTCCTCAAGGTCGCGTAATAGCTTGGTGAAATGGCTGCCGATCTTGGGGTTGAGTGTTTTTGGTGGAAGTCCCCATAGTTGCTCGGAATGGGCGCGGTGATCCACGTTATCCACCACCATGTCAGCTGGCAGACGATGCGAGAAAGTGCCGACCTCGCGTGCGGTGCCGCAGGCAGAAGGCTGGCCTGTCAGAGAGAAGGCGCCGTTGCCCGGCATCGCTTGTTTGCCCAGCAACAGATGCACCATGTAAGCCTGTTCGTTGACCCATGTACCGCGTTGATGCTGGTTAAAGCCCATGGTCCAGAAGCTGACTACTTTTCGATTCTTTTCGATGTAGAGGTCGGCCAAGGCCTGCAGCTTTTTCTTGAAACCCTCCATTGGTTCATCCGCATCGCCTTTGGCAAGTTCGGCGACGAATTCCAAGGTGTAGGGTTCGACCCCTTTCTTGAAATCCTCGAAACCGATCAACCAGTGTTTCCCCGCACTGGCTCGATTCTTCTGTTCCACCGTCTGCCCAGCCTGCTTACCCTGTCCTGTCGCTTCGGCTTCATCCAGCTGCATGGTCAGCTCTTTGCCGTTCGTATCCTTCTCTGCTTCATAGTCGAATTTGTCCGTGCCGCGCATGCCATAGCCGATGTCGCTCGGTCCAGTAGCAAAAGCACAGTGTTTGTTGACGAAGTCCCAGTTCACGGCATTTCGCTTCACGATCTCTCGGGCCAGATAGTTCATGATGGCAAGATCGGTCTGCGGCTTGAAGATGATCTCCATGTCTGCGATGTCGGAAGAGCGATTGCTGATGGTCGTCAGGTTGACGACACGCACATTCGGATCGCTCAGACGGCGGTCGGTTACGCGCGTCCACAGCACCGGGTGCATCTCTGCCATGTTCGCACCCCACAACACCATCGTGTCGGTATGTTCGATGTCGTCGTAGTTGCCTGAGGGCTCGTCGATTCCGAAGGTCTGCATGAAAGCCGCGACTGCTGAGGCCATGCAGTGGCGAGCGTTCGGATCTAGATTATTGGTGCGGAAACCCGCCTTGAACAATTTGACCGCCGCATATCCTTCCTGCACGGTGTGCTGGCCGGAGGCAAAGAAACCGACGCCGGTCGGCCCTAGCTCTTTGTGAGCGCGTTTGAATTGCTTCTCCATCTCGTCGAACGCACGCTCCCACGAAACGGCTACGAAGTCGCCATGTTTGTCGAACCGACCATTCTTCATGCGCAGCAGTGGCTTGGTCAATCGGTCGTGACCGTAGGGGATCTTGCCGTTGAAATATCCTTTGACGCAGTTCAGTCCGCGATTCACCGGGGCATCAACATCAGCTTTGGTTGCGACGATCTTGCCCTTGTGGGTGGCGATCTGCAGCCCGCAACCGACGCCGCAGAAACGACATACACCCCTGTCCCAACGCCAACCTGCTTCGATATTTTGTGTTGCTGCTTCTGCCAGTTCACCGATCGGCAAACCGACTGTGGCGGCGGCGGTAGATACAACGACACTTTGCTTGAGGAAATCGCGGCGGGTGACGGTCATGATGATATTCCTTCAAAGAAGTTGGAATGATCGAATGCGCAATAGCATGGAGGAGAAGGAACCCATGAAAACATGGGTCGGGAATCAATCTATTCCCTTTTTACAAAACATTCAACAAATGAGAATGAAATAGTTGATTGATAAGGTAAAAAAAAGGGCACCCGCGAGGGTGCCCTTGAAATGGAGCCGGGAGGCTCCAGGGAGGAGAAGTTAAGCGTTGTATGCGCGCTCGCCGTGTGTCGCAGTGTCCAGACCTTCGCGTTCGTCTTCTTCCGAAACACGCAGACCCATGACCATGTCGACCAGCTTGAAGCATACGAAGGCGACCACACCAGACCAGACGATAGTGATCAGCACGCCAGTGGCTTGAGTCATCACTTGAGCGCCCATCTCGTAACCATCAATACCCACACCGCCCAGAGCTGGCGATACGAAGATACCGGTGCCGATCGCGCCGACGATACCGCCGACAGCGTGGATGCCGAACACATCGAGTGAGTCGTCATAGCCCAGAGACTTCTTCAGGCCGGACACAGCCCACAAGCAGACCGGACCGACGATCAGGCCGAGGATGATGGCGCCCATCGGGCCGACAAGACCAGCAGCCGGTGTGACGGCAACCAGACCAGCAACTGCACCGGAAGCGATACCCAGCATGGAAGCCTTGCCGCGCAAGATCTTCTCAGCACCCATCCAGCTCAGTGCTGCAGCTGCAGTTGCGACGATGGTGTTCAGGAAGGCCAGTGCTGCACCGCCAGTGGCTTCCAGGTTGGAACCAGCGTTGAAGCCGAACCAGCCCACCCACAGCAGGGATGCACCGATCATAGTCATCGGCAGGTTGTGCGGAGCCATCGGCTCTTTACCGTAACCGATACGCTTGCCGATCACGATTGCGCCGACCAGTGCTGCGATACCAGCGTTGATGTGCACAACAGTACCGCCAGCGAAGTCCAGAGCACCCTTCTCGAACAGGTAACCACCGGTTGCCCACACCATGTGTGCAATAGGCAGGTACGCGAAGGTGAACCACAGTGCGGAGAACACCATCAGCGAACCGAACTTGATGCGCTCTGCGAAGCCGCCGATGATCAGCGCGGTAGTGATCGCCGCGAAGGTCAATTGGAAGGCAACGAATGTGAACTCGGGGATCACAACGCCATCAGTGAAGGTGGCAGCAGTGCTATCAGCAGTCATGCCGGCCAGGAACATCTTGCTTAGGTCGCCGATCGCCCAGTTCATCGAGCCGCCGTCACCGAAGGCCAGCGAGTAACCGTAGACCACCCACAGAATGGAGATCAGGGCGAAGATGCCGAACACTTGAGACAGAACGGACAGCATGTTCTTGGCGCGCACCAGGCCACCGTAGAACAGGGACAGGCCCGGAACGATCATCAGGATAACCAGCAATGTGGACAGCATCATCCAAGTGGTGTCGCCTTTGTCTGGCACGGGTGCAGCAGCGGCAGCTGCTTCAGCTGTTGCAGTCACTGCTTCTGCAGCAGGTGCGACTTCCTCGGCGAACGAGGGGCTGACTGCGCCGAACAGCAGGGCCAGCAGCATGAAAGAAGCGAGTAGTTTCTTCATTTCCATTCTCCTTAAAGGGCTTCCGGACCGACTTCGCCGGTGCGGATACGGATCACTTGTTCGAGGTCTTGCACGAAGATCTTGCCGTCGCCGATCTTGCCGGTCTGGGCAGCCTTCTCGATTGCTTCAAGCACGCGATCCAATTGGTCTGCCTTGATCGCTGCTTCCAGCTTGATCTTGGGCAGGAAATCCACCACATATTCCGCGCCACGATACAGCTCGGTATGGCCCTTCTGACGTCCGAAGCCTTTGACTTCGGTAACGGTGATGCCTTGCACGTCCATCGCTGACAGCGCTTCACGCACTTCGTCCAGCTTGAACGGCTTGATGATTGCAGTAACCATTTTCATCATGTTTCTCCTTGAAGGCGGGGGCGATCACTTGCCCCCGGAGTTGATTTAGAAGCCGTGCGATACCGAGAGCACCAGGGTGCTGCGTCCCAGTTTCTTACTACCCGAGGCTGCCGGAGTGGTGTAGAAGCCGGTGGCATCAGTGCTGCTGTACATTGCGGCCACTTCATAACCACTGAAATCCTTGGAAGCTTTGATGTTGTAATCAGAGTAAGAAGCGGTCGGATTCAGGGCATCAGCATCAGGACCGACATATTTCTGCTTACCGTAATGGAAGCCCAAAGTTACGCCTGCTTCTTCCAGTGTATGGCTGGCATTCAGCTCGAAGTAGTTCGTACCTTTGGCATTTGCCACGCCGAGGAAGTCTCCCAAGCTGTAGGAATACTTGGCGGTCAGGAACTTGTAAGTGATCGCGCCGTAGATTTCCTGTGTGTCAGCCTTCACAGTGCCGGAAGCCGGTGTGTAGGAGCCGAGGTAGTTGTAACGGATGAAACCAACGTCATAGCTGGTGTCATCATTGATCGAAGCGCCGTAGCCGCCATAGAGGTCAACTTCGATATTGGCCGTGCCGGTTGCGCCGAAGTCGGTGATCCAGCTCATGTTGGAACCCCATGCGCCCAGATAGATGCCGCTCTCATGTGCGTAATCCACACCGCCTTGCAGTGCCGGCTTGCCGGAAGTTTGCGAGATACCGCGAACCAGGTAGTCAGACACCAAGCCAACGTTGAAGGAGACAGGAGATTCTTCGGCCATTGCAGGCGCTGCAAACAAAGAAGCCAGAGCAACAACCATCAGTTTTTTCTTAAGCATGGTATTTCCTTTCGTTAAGTTTAATACGGGATAAAAGTATCCACGCTTTCCCTACAGCAGCAACCGTGCCAACCCTGAGAAACCCTGTAACAGCGCGCTTTGTGACGATTATGTGAAAAGCGGTGCACGCGGATGGTGCACCGAGTAAGCGCAGATTTAGAGGTTGGTGCACACTGTTGGTGCGGCGGTTTTTGGTACACTGCGGCCACACGAATAACAGGGAGAAGCACCATGCTGAACGCGAAGTTCTTTGAAGAGATGTCGGCGAAATTGAATGAAGCCGTGGCCAACAGCCCGGCCAAGGATTTCGAGAAGAATGCCCGTGCCTTGCTGGCACAGGGGTTCTCCAAGCTTGATCTGGTGACACGTGAGGAATATGACGTGCTGGCACACCGTGTGGATAAGCTGGAAGCGCGCTTGCTGGAATTGGAAGCAAAAAAGTAATGCGTTACTCCGCCGTCATTCCGGCGCAGGCCGGAATCCAGCAAAACAAATTCAGCCCACACAGTGGACGTGACTGGGGTTTTGTACCGCTACGCGGTGCACATTTGATTAACTGGATTCCGGCCTGCGCCGGAATGACGGGCGGCTGAACATGAGCCTTGCTGTTCTTTACAGCAGAGGTTTGTCGGGCATGGAGGCCGCGCTGGTCACGGTCGAAGTGCACCTTGCCAACGGGTTGCCGCAATTCACCATTGTGGGCCTGCCCGAGGCAGAAGTTAAAGAGAGCAAGGATCGCGTGCGCGCCGCCTTGCAGAATTGTCAGTTCGAGTTTCCCGCCCGCCGTATCACCGTCAATCTCGCGCCCGCCGATCTGCCCAAGGAGAGCGGGCGTTTTGATCTGCCTATCGCGCTAGGCATCCTCGCTGCATCGGGGCAGATACCTGCTGACAAACTCAATGAATATGAATTCGCGGGCGAGTTAGCCCTGACCGGTGAGCTACGTCCGATACGCGGTGCACTGGCGATGACCTATCGCGCGGCGAACAGTGGCCGCGCTTTTGTGTTGCCGGAAGCCAATGCTGCCGAAGCGGCGTTGGTGGACGATGCCGTGGTGTATCCCGCACGTTCTTTGTTGCAGGTCGCAGCGCATCTGGCCGGACGCGAAGCAATAGCGCGCTTCTTCCCGCAAGTGGAAAGTGCCGCGCCGAACTATCCCGACATGAAAGAAGTTAAAGGCCAAGTCGCTTCCAAGCGCGCCCTAGAGATCGCAGCGGCGGGCGGACATTCTGTACTGATGAGCGGCCCGCCGGGCACGGGCAAGAGTATGCTGGCCGCGCGTTTCCCCGGCATCCTGCCGGGTATGACACAAGAAGAAGCTTTGGAAAGTGCCGCCATGCAATCGCTGGGTGGGACGTTCGAATTGAGCCGTTGGAAGACGCGGCCATATCGGTCACCCCATCACACGGCGAGTGCCGTTGCATTGGTAGGTGGCGGCAGCAATCCACGTCCGGGCGAGATCTCGGTCGCGATGCATGGTGTGTTGTTCCTCGATGAATTGCCAGAGTTCGACCGCAGTGTGCTGGAAGTGCTGCGCGAACCACTTGAAAGCGGGCGCATCACTATTTCGCGCGCCGCACGAAGGGCGGACTTCAAGGCACAGTTCCAATTGGTCGCGGCAATGAACCCCTGTCCGTGCGGCTACCTTGGTCATTTCAATGGCAAGTGCCGTTGCACGCCCGATCAGATATCGCGCTATCGCGGCAAGATATCGGGCCCTCTGTTGGATCGCATCGATATTCAGATAGAAGTGCCGGCAGTGCCGCAGGAAGATCTGTTGAGACAATCGGATGGTGAAGACAGCGCAACCGTTCAGCAGCGTGTCGAAGCAGCGCGACAGCGGCAACTCGCACGGCAGGGGAAACCGAACGCGCAGCTATCAGTGACCGAAATCGACGCGCATTGCGCACCGGACGCACAAGGCGAAGCGCTATTGCGTCAGGCCATCAGCAAATTGAATCTTTCCGCCCGCGCCTACCATCGCATCCTCAAAGTCGCCCGCAGTATCGCTGATTTGGCCGCGAGCGAAAATATGCAGACCTCGCACATTGCAGAGGCTGTGCAGTACAGGAGAATGGATAAAGGAAGTTGAACGTCATCCACTTTTGAGGTGGACGAATCACTCAGGAATCAGTGTTTGGGCTTGGGTATCGAAGCTACGTACTTTGCATCCTCGTGCAGGATGTGGTTGAACAGCCAAGTCACCATCAGGTTGTTCAGCTCTACCGATGCATCCTCACTGGAATCAAAGCGATCTCGCAATCCGCGGACTTGCTCGGTGAACTGTACGTGCAGCGCTTTGTGAGCCTTGATATTGACATACTGGTATTCCTCCAGCAACCCTTCTTCGAAGGCAAAATGCGTCATGGTGTAGTCGACCAGCTCATCAATGACATCTCTTACCGCCGAGTTGTCCGCCTTGCTGCTGAGAACGCTGTAGAGCTTATTGATGTACTCGACGATGCGCTTGTGCTGGTTGTCGATGACATCTATGCCGGTGTTCAGGCTGTTCGTCCAGATTAGTTTCTTCATGCGGCTCTCCAATAGTCGGCCGATTAAGGCAGATAGTTAGGACCTGCTGAACAGGCGTGAAAACAAGCCGCGCTTGCGTTCGACGAAATTTTGTTGCTGTTGCAGATAGGCTTTGACCGACTCTACGTAATCGTTGTCGTCACGTTTTATATGGTTGAACAACCAAGTCACCAGCAGGCTGTTCAGAGCTTTGATTACATCTTCGCCCTGTTCGACGCGCTTCTGGAAATCAGCGATGCGCTTGGTGAACAGTTCGTGGACTTTCTTGTGGGAAGTCAGGAAAGGATATTTCGCTTCTTCCTGAAGACTTTCCTCGAAGCCGAAATGGGAGATGGTGTAGTCAACCAGTTCGTTGAGAAGCCATGAAATCTCATCGTTCGACATGCCATTAGAGCGCGCGTCATCCAATTGATTGATGTATTCGACGATACGGCGATGCTGCTGGTCGATGACTTCGATGCCGACGTTGAGCTGTTCGGTCCATACGAATTTAGCCATTGATGCTCCTGTGTTTTCACGACTGGCGTGATTTGGTTTGATAAAGGCACAATGATAGTAGTGTTATTCCTTTGTGTCGGCAAGCGACAAAAGCGCACATGCTAGAATTCGCGCCTCTCGCAAGGCACATAAAATATGAACAAAACAGCACATCCCATCGAAAAACTCCTCCAGCAACGCATTCTGATCCTCGACGGTGCCATGGGCACCATGGTGCAGCGTCACAAGCTGACCGAGGCAGACTATCGCGGCGAGCGTTTTGCGAACTGGCCTAGCGACCTCAAGGGCAACAACGACCTGCTGGTGATCACCCAGCCTGATGTCATCAAAGGCATCCATTGCGAATATTTGGCCGCAGGCGCAGACATCATCGAGACCGATACCTTCGGCGCGAATGCAACCACGCTGAAAGCCTATGGCATGGAAGCGCTCAACTATGAGTTGAACGTGGCTGGAGCCAAGCTGGCGCGCGAAGCGTGCGACGAATTCGAAACGGCCGACAAACCGCGTTTCGTCGCGGGCGTACTCGGCCCCACAGACAAGACCGCCACCATCTCGCCTGATGTGAACGACCCGGCGGCGCGCAACATCAGCTTCGACCAGCTGGTGAGTGACTACTCCGAAGCCACACGCGGCCTGATGGACGGCGGCGCAGACCTGATCTTGATCGAGACCATCTTCGACACGCTGAATGCCAAAGCCGCCATCTTTGCGGTGAAGTCAGTGTTCACTGAGCGTGGTACGGAATTGCCCATCATGATCTCCGGCACCATCACGGACGCCTCCGGTCGCACGTTGACCGGTCAGGTGACCGAGGCGTTCTACAACTCTTTGGCACATGCCAATCCCATCTCCATCGGTCTTAACTGCGCCTTGGGAGCGGAAGATCTGCGCCAATACGTGGCCGAGCTATCGCGCATCGCCAACTGCTATGTGAGTGCCCACCCCAACGCGGGCCTGCCCAATCCATTGGCCGAGACCGGTTACGACGACACGCCAGAGAATATGGCGGGCCATATCAAAGAATGGGCGAGTAGCGGCTTTCTCAACATCATCGGTGGTTGCTGCGGCACCTCGCCGGACTTCATAAAGGCCATCGCCGAGACAGTGAAGGACATCGCGCCGCGCAAGATCCCGAGCAATCCGGTGGAATCCCGTTTGTCCGGATTGGAGCCGTTCAACATCGGCGACCAGTCTTTGTTCGTCAACGTGGGCGAGCGCTGCAACGTGGCCGGTTCGGCCAAGTTCAAGCGTCTCATCATGGAAGGCCAGTACGAAGAAGCACTGGAGATCTGCAAACAGCAGGTCGAAGCGGGCGCGCAGGTCATCGACATCAACATGGACGACGCCATGTTGGACGGCTTGGGCGCGATGGTGAAGTTCCTCAACCTCATCGCTTCCGAGCCGGACATTTCCAAAGTGCCGGTGATGATCGACTCCTCCAAGTGGGAGATCATCGAGGCGGGTCTGAAGTGCGTGCAGGGTAAGAGCATCGTCAACTCCATCTCGCTCAAAGAAGGCGAAGAGAACTTCGTCAAATATGCCACGCTGGTGCGCAAGTACGGCGCAGCAGCGGTGGTGATGGCCTTCGACGAAGCAGGCCAAGCCGATACCTATGCGCGCAAGACCGAGATCTGCAAACGCAGCTACGACATACTGGTGAACAAGGTAGGTTTCCCGCCTGAAGACATCATTTTCGACCCGAACATCTTCGCCATCGCGACCGGCATCGAAGAGCACGACAACTACGCTGTGGACTTCATCCAAGCCTGCGCGTGGATTAGAAAGAATCTGCCTTACGCCAAGATCAGCGGCGGCGTGTCCAACGTGTCGTTCTCCTTCCGTGGCAACGAACCGGTGCGCGAAGCCATCCACACCGTGTTCCTGTATCACGCCGTCAAAGCGGGCATGAACATGGGCATCGTCAACGCAGGTCAGCTCGGCGTGTACGAAGAGTTGCCGAAAAACCTGCGCGAAGCGGTAGAGGACGTGGTGTTGAACCGTCATCCCGATGCAGGCGAAAAACTGGTCACACTGGCTGAGAACTTCAAAGGCGGTGGCAAGGCGCAGGTCGAAGATTTGGAATGGCGCAAAGGTACGGTGCAAGAGCGCCTGACCCACGCACTGGTGCGCGGCATCACCACCTTCATCGTCGAAGACACCGAAGAAGCACGCCAACAAGCGACGCAGCCGGTAGACGTGATCGAAGGTCCGCTGATGACCGGTATGAACGTGGTCGGTGACCTGTTCGGCGCGGGCAAGATGTTCCTGCCGCAAGTGGTGAAATCCGCGCGCGTGATGAAGCAAGCCGTGGCGCATCTGATCCCCTACATCGAAGCGGAGAAACTGCGCTCCGGCAACACCAAGCCCAAGGGCAAGATATTGATGGCGACCGTGAAGGGCGACGTGCACGACATCGGCAAGAACATCGTTACCGTGGTGTTGCAGTGCAACAACTTCGAAGTCATCAACATGGGCGTGATGGTGCCGTGCCAGCAGATCCTAGACACCGCACGCGAACATAACGTGGACATCATCGGCTTGTCCGGCCTCATCACGCCCTCGCTGGAAGAGATGGCGCATGTGGCGAAAGAGATGGAGCGTCAAGGCTTCAAGATCCCGCTGCTCATCGGCGGCGCGACCACCTCGCGCGTGCATACCGCCGTGAAGATCGAACCCAACTACCCGAGTGGCACCACCGTGTACGTGCTGGATGCCTCGCGCGCCGTCGGCGTGTGCAGCAACCTGTTGAGTGACACCTTAAGCAAAGATTATGTCGCGGGTATCAAGGCTGACTACCAAGCCGCACGCGAGCAGCACGAAGGCAAGAAGGGTAAAGCCAGTTATGTCTCGCTGGACGATGCGCGCAAGCACGGCCTGAAGACCGATTGGAAGAACTACACACCGCCCAAGCCCAAACTGCTCGGCGTACAGAAGCTGGAGAGCTACCCGCTGGATGCGCTGGTGGACTTCATCGACTGGACGCCGTTCTTCCAAGCATGGGAACTGGCGGGTCGCTATCCGAAGATATTGCAAGACGAAGTGGTGGGCGTGGAAGCCACAAAGTTGTTCGCCGATGCGCAAGCCATGCTGAAGAAACTCGTCAAAGAGAAATGGCTCACTGCCAACGCCGTGTTCGGACTGTTCCCCGCCAACACCGTGGGTAGCGATGACATCGAGATATACAGCGATGACAAGCGCAAGCAAGTGCAGATGACCTGGCACAACCTGCGCCAGCAAACCAAGAAACCCGCCGACATCCCCAACTACTGTCTGGCCGATTACATCGCGCCCAAGGACAGTAAAGCCAAGGACTACATCGGTGCGTTCGCGGTCACCGCAGGCATCGGCATCGAAAAGAAGATGAAGGAATTCGAAAAAGCCAACGACGACTACAGCGCCATCATGCTGCAAGCATTGGCTGATCGTCTCGCCGAAGCTTTCGCAGAACACCTGCATCTGCGCGTGCGCCGCGAGTTCTGGGCTTATGCCGCAGATGAAGGGCTGAGCAACGATGACATCATCGCCGAAAAATATCGCGGCATCCGCCCTGCCCCCGGCTATCCAGCCTGCCCAGAGCACAGTGAGAAAGGGCCGTTGTTCGAAATGCTGCAAGCACCAAAGAACGCAGGCATCACCATCACTGAGAGCTTCGCCATGCTGCCGACTGCGGCAGTCAGCGGCTTCTACTTCTCGCATCCGGAAGCGAAATACTTTGCCACTGGCAAGGTGGATAAGGATCAGGTCGCGGACTATGCAAAGCGTAAGGGTTGGACAGTGGAAGAAGCGGAGCGGTGGTTGGCGCCGGTGTTGAGTTATTGAAAGCGATCAATTGCAAAAGCACGATTCCAAGGACCACTCAGTTGCTGAAGCTGCTCTAGAGAGTGGAGAGCTGATCACTGATGTTCTGATGCATGGTGAGGTTCTGGCAGAGATTCCATTTATTGGTACTGCAATAAGATTATGCAAGGCGGCTGATTCTGTTCGAGATCGAGCTTTTGCCAACAAGCTTATGAGATTCGTGGAGCACTTATCTGACATCTCGGACAAACAGAAGAAACAGCTCAAAGAAAAGATGCTGTCAGGGACTGAGGAAGCAAAAAAGGTTGGCGAGGCACTTTTTTTTGTTTTGGAAAGACTAACTGATTTAGATAAACCTGCATTGTTATCGAAAATTTTTATTGCATATATTGATGGGGCTGTAACTGCAGAAGAGCTTAGACGTTTAAGTCATGCAATTGATATAGCTTATTCTGAGGATCTAATGAACTTGATCGCAGAAGAGGCCGCTCCATCTAGAGCAGGAGTTCCCGAAAATAATAGTTGGATGCAATATTTAGTACCTTCAGGATTAACTCGATTGCGTGGGCCTAAAACACTTGATGAGATTAGAGAAGAAATATATTGCGAAATAACGCCGCTAGGGCACGCACTGCGCAAGGCCTGCCCGAATTGATTTTTACGATAGACATTCCATGGAGAAAAACTGAATGACCGACCTCATCAAAACCGACATCAATCTAGGCGAAGGCACAGAAGCGCAAGCAGGACAGACCGTCATCGTGCATTACACCGGCTGGCTGTTCGACGAGAGCGCTGAAGGTAACAAGGGCACGAAGTTCGATAGCTCACTCGACCGCAATGATCCGTTCTCATTCCCCCTCGGTGGCGGTCGCGTCATCAAGGGTTGGGACGAAGGTGTGGCGGGCATGAAGGAAGGCGGTCAGCGCACTTTGGTGATCCCGCCGGAGATGGGTTATGGCCCTCGCGGTGCGGGTGGCGTGATTCCGCCGAACGCGACGTTGGTGTTCGACGTGAAGCTGTTGAAGGTCATCAAGACCGACATGATCGATACCAAGGTCGGTGAAGGTGAAGAGGCGCAAGCAGGACAGAACGTGAGCGTGCATTACACCGGCTGGTTGTTCGATAAGAAGGCCGAAGGTAACAAGGGCACCAAGTTTGATAGCTCGCTCGACCGTAACGAGCCGTTCGAATTCCCGCTGGGTCAGGGACATGTGATCCAAGGTTGGGACGAAGGCGTGCAGGGTATGAAAGTGGGCGGTCAGCGCACATTGATCATCCCGCCGGAGATGGGCTATGGCCCGCGCGGTGCGGGTGGTGTGATCCCGGGCAATGCGACGCTGGTGTTCGAAGTCGAACTGTTGGGTGTGAATTAAATGAAGCGCTTCACCGTTCTTCCGCTCGTCGCATTGCTTGGCGCGAGCAGCTTGCTGTTCAGTGCTTGCTCACAGGCCGAGTTGCCAGCGGCCAAGCCGAGCAATGTGACTGAATTGATGCAGATCGAAGCCAAACCGGGTGCGGGCGCAGTCGCCAGTGCAGGTCAGACTGTTTCGGTGCATTACACCGGTTGGTTGTATGACGAAGCAGCGCCTGAACACAAAGGCAAGAAGTTCGACAGCTCGCGTGACCGTAACCGTCCGTTCGAATTCCCGCTCGGCGGCGGTCGCGTCATTAAAGGTTGGGATGACGGCGTGCAGGGCATGAAAGTGGGCGGCCAACGCACTTTGGTAATTCCGCCAGAGATGGGTTATGGATCGCGAGGTGCGGGTGGTGTGATCCCGCCCAATGCGACGCTGATATTCGACGTGGAATTACTGAGCATCCACTGACCTTTCTGGCGCAACAGGGGTAAACTTCCTAAGTGAATTGAGCGTATTCCAAAGGAGTGGCAAATGTTCCAGATTAGAGTTCATGGGCGCGGCGGTCAGGGCGTAGTGACTGCGACGGAGATGTTGTCTGTTGCGGCGTTCGAGGAAGGCCGCCATGCGCAGGCATTCCCTAGTTTCGGCTCAGAGCGAACCGGCGCGCCGGTGGTGGCGTTCTGCCGCCTCGATGATAAAGAGATACGTCTGCGTGAACCCATCATGGAGCCGGATGCGCTCATCATCCAAGACCCTACCTTGCTGCATCAGATCGATGTGTTCTCAGGATTGAAGCCGGATGGTTATGTGCTGCTCAATTCGGCGCATAGCTTCGAGCAGATAGGTTTGGGCGATCTGGTGAAGCAGCACGGACATTCAAAAATGTCCACTTTACCGGCGACCGAGCTGGGACTGAAACACGTTGGTCGCCCTATCCCAAATGTGCCGCTTATAGCTGGCTTCGCCGCACTCTCCGGTATGTTCAAACTGGAATCCGTGGTCAAGGCGATCAACGAGAAGTTCTCGGGCAAAGTGGCCGCGGGCAACATCGCTGCCGCCACGGAAGCTTACGAACTGGTGAAGCAACAGATGGAGGATCGCGCCAATGCTTAAGCAAATAGAAGGTAGCAAAGCCGTCGCCGAAGCCATCGCTTTGTGCCGTCCCGAAGTGATCTGTGCGTATCCCATCTCCCCGCAGACGCATATCGTCGAAGCGCTGGGCGAAATGGTGAAGTCGGAAAAACTAACGCCATGCGAGTTCATCAACGTGGAGAGCGAGTTCGCCGCGATGTCGGTGGCCATCGGCTCCTCCGCTGCGGGCGCACGTTCCTACACGGCGACAGCATCGCAAGGTCTGTTGTTCATGGTGGAGGCGGTCTACAACGCCGCGGGTTTGGGCCTACCCATCGTGATGACGGTCGCCAACCGCGCCATCGGTGCACCGATCAATATCTGGAACGACCATTCCGATTCACTTTCGCAGCGCGACTCCGGCTGGATGCAGTTGTTCGCCGAGACTAATCAGGAAGCGGTCGATCTGCACATCCAAGCGTTCAAGTTAGCCGAAGAACTCTCCATGCCCATCATGGTGTGCATGGACGGCTTCATCCTCACCCACGCTTTCGAGCGTGTGGACATCCCGACGCAGGAACAGGTGGATGGCTATCTGCCAACGTTCGACCCGCGCCAGTCTCTCGACCCCAAAGAGCCGATCTCCATCGGCGCGATGGTCGGCCCCGAGGCGTTCATGGAAGTGAAGTATCTGGCGCACGCCAAGCAGATGCAGGCGCTGGAATTGATCCCGCAACTGGCGGCTGAGTTCAAGCAACAGTTCGGACGCGAAAGCGGCGGCTTGGTGCGAACTTATCGTGCCGAGGATGCTGAGACGATGATCGTGGCCATGGGTTCAGTGCTGGGCACGGTGAAAGACACTGTGGACGAGATGCGCGAACAGGGACACAAGATCGGCGTGCTGGGCATCATCAGCTATCGCCCCTTCCCATTGCAGGAAGTGCGTGCCGCCTTGGTGAATTGCAAACGTTTCGTGGTGCTGGAGAAGAGCCTCGCGGTCGGCATGGGCGGCATCGTCGCCACCGATGTGCGTATGGCAGTGAGCGGCACCGGTCTCAAGGGTTTCACCGCCATCGCCGGACTGGGCGGACGCAACATCACCAAGGCTTCTCTGCACAAACTGTTCCTCGAAGCGGAACAGGAGAAGCTTGAGCCGGTCACCTTCGTCGACCTCGACTGGGAGGTCGTCAACAAGCAACTGGAGCGCGAGAAACAGAACCGCCACTCCGGCCCTATCGCTGAGAACATCCTGTACGACAAAGGGATGTCCACTTCTGCGAAGTTCGGTTAAGGAGGACAAAATGAGTTTGCAGACAGTCAAGTTCTACCAGACCGGCACTTACACCGTGGGCAACCGCCTGCTCGGACCGGATGATCGCAGCGTGCAGTCTGGCGAATTGCGCAGCAACTCCATCAACTCCGGCCACCGCGCTTGTCAGGGTTGTGGCGAGGCGCTCGGCGCGCGTTATGCCATCGACGCCGCGATGGCGGAGAGCAATAACCAACTTATCGCGGTGAACGCGACCGGCTGCTTGGAAGTGTTCTCCACACCCTATCCGGAATCGTCCTGGCAACTGCCGTGGATACACTCACTGTTCGGCAATGCTGCCGCAGTCGCGACCGGCGTCGCCGCCGCGCTGAAGGTGAAGGGCAAGACGGATGTGCGCGTCGTCGCGCAGGGCGGCGACGGCGGTACGACCGACATCGGCTTCGGTTGCCTGTCCGGCATGTTTGAGCGCAACGACGATGTGCTCTATATTTGCTACGACAACGAAGCCTATATGAACACTGGGGTGCAGCGTTCATCTGCCACGCCGCCGACTGCGCGCACGGCTACCACCATGCCGGTAGGTAAAGAACCGGGCAATGTTTTTGGCCAAGGCAAGAGCGTGCCAGAGATCGCCATGGCGCACGGTATTCCTTACGTGGCGACTGCAACCGTGGCTGACTTACGTGATCTGGAATACAAGGTGCGCAAGGCGATGAAGATGCACGGTGCACGCTACATCCATATCTTCGTGCCCTGCCCGCTGGGTTGGGGTTCAGCTTCGCATGACACGATCAAGCTAGCGCGACTGGCCAAGGAGACCGGCATGTTCCCGGTGTTTGAAGCCGAGCATGGCGAAGTGACCAGCGTATTGAAGATACGTAACAAGCAGCCGATTGAGGAATATCTCAAACCGCAGAAGCGCTTCGCGCATCTGTTCGGCAAACATGCGCATCCCGAGATGGTGGCGCACCTGCAAGCCATCGCCGATCGCAACATCCGCAAATACGGACTGCTCGACGAGGAGAAGGCTCATGGCTAATAAACCTTTTGCCATCACCTTAAAGCCCGGCACCTCGCTGAACAATCTGACCGGTTCTTGGCGTTCCGAGCGACCTGTCTATTTGGACCGTCTGCCACCTTGCAACAACGCGTGCCCGGCGGGCGAGAACATCCAGGGTTGGTTGTTCCACGCCGAGAGCGGCGATTACGAACAAGCATGGCGTGTGCTGGTGCAAGACAATCCGCTGCCCGCCGCAATGGGGCGTGTGTGTTATCACCCCTGCGAAACCGCATGTAACCGCGGGCAACTCGATACCTCGGTAGGCATCAACTCGGTGGAGCGTTTCCTTGGTGACGAGGCGATCAAGCGCGGCTGGAAGTTCGATGCGCCCGCCGCTACAACTGGCAAAAAAGTGCTGGTAGTCGGTGCTGGCCCGTCCGGACTTTCTGCTGCCTATCATCTGGCGCGCATGGGCCATCAAGTTGAGATTCAGGAAGCCGGCCCATTGGCTGGCGGCATGATGCGTTTCGGCATCCCGAAATATCGTCTGCCGCGTGATGTGCTGGATGCGGAAGTACAGCGCATCCTCGATCTGGGTGTGACGCTGAAATACGACAGCAAGGTGGCGAACATCCAGCAGAGCATGAAGGACGGTGGTTTCGACGCGGCCTTCCTCGCGGTCGGTGCGCACATCGGCAAGCGCGCCATGATCCCGGCGGGCGATGCTTCGCACATCGTGGATGCGGTATCTGTGTTGCGCTCGATGGAGGGTGAAGACAAGCCGATGCTGGGCCGTAAAGTAGTGGTGTATGGCGGCGGTAACACGGCTATCGACGTGGCGCGTTCCGTGAAGCGCATGGGCGGTGAACCGATCATCGTCTATCGCCGTACGCGCGACAAGGCGCCTGCACATGATTTCGAGATCGAAGAAGCGCTGCAAGAAGGCGTGATGATCAAGTGGCTATCCACCATCAAGCAAGCGGAGGTGGGCGAGATCACGGTCGAGAAGATGGAGCTGGACGAGAAAGGTTTCCCCCAGCCGACCGGCGAATTCGAGAAGCTGGAAGCGGACTCAGTGGTGTTGGCACTGGGCCAGGATGTCGACCTTTCTCTATTGGAAGGCGTGCCGGGTTTGGAAGTGAAAGATGGTGTGGTACAGGTCGCGTCTAACATGATGACCGGTTTTGCGGGTATCTTCGCCGGTGGCGATATGGTGCCTTCAGAGCGCACGGTGACGGTAGCGGTCGGCCACGGCAAGAAGGCGGCACGGCACATCGACGCATGGTTGCGTGGTGAGAGTTATGAGCCTGCAGCCAAACATGAGATCGCCGAATACAAGAACCTCAACACTTGGTATTACTCCGACGCGCACAAGACGGTTCGCCCAATGCTGGACATGATCCGTCGCCAAACCAGCTTCGACGAGGTGCAAGGCGGGTTGGATGAAACGAATGCATTGTTCGAAGCGCGTCGCTGCCTGTCCTGCGGTAACTGCTTCGAGTGCGACAACTGCTACGGCGTCTGCCCCGACAATGCAGTAATCAAGCTCGGCCCCGGTAAGGGATTCGAGTTTAAATACGATTACTGCAAAGGCTGCGGACTGTGCGTTGAAGAATGTCCGTGCGGTTCGATCAAGATGGTGCCCGAGGACATCTGACCCATATCTAACCAAGTACCTCGCCCCAGTCGGGCGCGGCATATTTTTATTCCTGAACATCATCCATGAGCAAACATATTCACATCCTCGGTATCTGCGGCACCTTCATGGGCGGTATCGCCGCCATCGCCAAACAATCTGGCTATCGCGTCACCGGTTGCGACGCCAATGTCTATCCGCCGATGAGCACCCAGCTTGAGGCCCAGGGCATAGAACTGATCGAAGGATTTGGCGTGGAGCAGCTAGACCTCAAGCCGGATGTGTTCGTCATCGGCAACGTGGTGTCGCGCGGCAATCCGCTGATGGAAGAGATATTGAATCGCGGCTTGCCTTATGTCTCCGGTCCGCAGTGGTTGGCCGATACCTTGCTGCGCGACAAGTGGGTGTTGGGTGTGGCGGGTACGCACGGCAAGACCACCACCACTTCTATGCTGGCATGGATACTGGAATATGCGGGACTGAACCCCGGCTTCCTTATCGGCGGCGTGCCGCAGAACTTCGGTATTTCGGCGCGCATCACCGAGTCACCGTTCTTCGTCATCGAGGCGGACGAATATGACACTGCCTTCTTCGACAAACGTTCCAAGTTCGTGCACTACCATCCGCGCACGGCGATTCTGAACAATCTGGAATTCGATCACGCTGACATCTTCGCTGATCTGAACGCCATCGAAACGCAGTTCCATCATTTGGTGCGCACGGTGCCGGGCAACGGTTTGGTGGTGAGCAATGGGCGTGAAGAATCGTTGACGCGCGTGATCAAACGCGGATGTTGGACGCCGGTTGAAACGTTTGGTAGCGATGCTGGTTGGAACATCGATGACCAGGACCTGGTGACACTTAATGGCAAGGCGCAGGGTACGTTGCAATGGGAGTTGTTCGGCGAGCACAACCGAATGAACGCACTCGCCGCACTGGCTGCGGCGCGCCATGCAGGTGTACCGGTGGCGCAAGGTCTGGCGGCTTTATCCGCATTCAAGAACGTGAAGCGCCGCATGGAGGTGCGCGGCACGGTGAACGGCATCACCGTGTATGACGATTTCGCCCACCACCCTACCGCCATCGACACCACCGTCGCCGGATTGCGTCGCAAGGTGGGCAAGGCACGCATCCTTGCGGTGCTGGAGCCACGCTCCAACACCATGAAGCTGGGCGTGATGAAAGACGCATTGCCTGCGAGTCTGAAAGATGCCGACCTGACTTTTTGCTACGCCGGGAATCTGGGCTGGGATGCGCGCGGTGCGTTGGCTCCGATGGGAGATAAAGCGCTGGTGAAGGATGACCTCGAAGAACTTATCGAGGCTATCGCCGCCGCCGCCCATTCAGGTGATCAGATTCTGGTGATGAGCAACGGCGGTTTCGGCGGGATACACGAGAAGCTGCTGAAACGCTTGGCCTGACTAAGCCGCTCGTTTCAGACGTGCTTCAGCCGTTCATACACTTCCATGATGCGCGGCAATGTGCGCTGCAGCGCCGCCACCACTTCCGGGTCGAAATGCTTGCCCGCATCCTTGTTGATGGCCTCTAGCGCACTTTCCATCGACCAAGCATCTTTGTAGGGTCGCTTGGACGTCAGCGCATCCAGCACGTCCGCCACGGCGATGATGCGTGCGGAAAGTGGAATGGCTTCGCCTGCCAGTCCGGCGGGATAGCCGCTACCATCGAATTTCTCGTGATGCGCTTCGGCGATCTCGATACCGACCTGGAAGATGCTGTGGCCGAGTGACTTCATCTGTTCTTCGCTACGGCGCAATACCTGCCCGCCGATAACTGGATGGCGTTCCATCTCCCTACGCTCCGCAGCATCCAGCCTGCCCGGTTTGAGCAGGATATCGTCGCTGATGCCGACCTTGCCGATGTCGTGCATGGGTGCGAAACGGAACACATCGCGGACAAAGGCCGGTGTGATGAGTGACTGATACTTGTCATCCCGCTCCAACTCTTCAGCAATGATTGCCGAATACAAGCTCATCCGCACCAGATGGTCGCCGGTCTCGGGATCACGGCTCTCGGCCAGCTTGGCCAAGCCTTCGACCGCTGCGACTACCAAACCCTCCATGACCACGGTCTTCTCGATGATCTGCCCGATCTGGACGGCGATGTTGCTGAGGAAAGCGACATGGTCCGGTGTGTAGGCATTTTTCTGGGAGGTAGCGAATACCAGGATCGCATCACTGCCGCCTGCCTGCTTCATTGGCACCAGCAGGGCAGAATTCTTTTCATCGGCAGCCAGTCTGGAAGCCATAAAATCTGCGCGCTTGTCGCGGGAAAATGCAGCAAGATCGTCGATAGCCAGTGCGCCGCCTTTGGCCAATGCGACTTCAGGTGCGCCGAGGGCGAACTCGAAATGATCCCCTTCCTTGAGCGCGCTACGTGTGTCGCTGTATAGGCGTTCCAACACGACCTGTTTGCGATCAGGTGTCAGCAGCAGCACACCGACCCACTGCACCGGCAGAAAGGTACGGAACTCCATGCATACGAACTTGAGCGCTTCATACAGGCTGGTGCTGCGGCTGATGTGGTCGGTGAGGCGAAACAGACTGCGCATGCGGTCTGACAGACGATTGAAGGCGTGGGCCATCTGTCCGATCTCGTTGTCCGGTACGGCGGGAAGTTGATAGCCGAGTTCTCCGTTGGATACTCTGGAGAACCCTTGCACTGTGCTGCTGAGCGGGCGCAACACTTTCCGGTAGAGCAGGATAGCGATCAGGACCGAGAGCAGTCCGGTCGCGACCATTGCTAACTGGTTGAATAGGCGGATGGTGGCGAGCTTGCCTTCCATCATGTGCTGGAAAGCCCGGCTCAATCGGTCGGAAGAATTCGCCAGCTCTTCACCGTGCTCGGCGACGAAACGGGCTGCGGCTTTCTCAGGACTCAAACGGTTGCGCGCGATCGTCTGTTGCAAACCATCGCGGAAGTGATCCCAGGTTGCGGCACTGACATCCAGTTGATTCTTGGATTGCGCATCCCAACTGCAGGTCAGCGGTTCATCCAGTCCGGTAATCTCGGGGTCGAGGCGGCGATTGCGGAAGCCGGCGATGATCTTTTCGTACAACTGCATGTTCTGCTGCAGGTTCTCGAAATATAGATCATTGATGCCACGACCATTTAAACTGCTGAGCAGGCCTTCCTTAAGGTAACTGTTTGACTGGAAAACCAAAGAATGACTAATGACGCGCGTTTGGCCGGCAAGATTTAGTATTTCGTAATCATGCTTGCGCAGATCAACTTCGTACAACGTGAAACCGGCGGTGAATGCTTGCAGCGCGAATAGCACGAACAAGGCGAGACTGACCCTGAATCGGATCGAGTTGTACCAGAACAATTTCACCATCGGTTACTCCTTCAAGCCAAGCGACATCCAGTTTTAAGCAGGATTTTCAGTTATTGCGCCAGATACTCAATCACATCACCAGCCGCTTCTTCGAAATTCCGTCCTAGGCTGATTGCCCCCGCACCATGCAATACGATCTGCTGGTGGTTCAGCTCTATAACCTGTCCGTCGCTGAAGCGCACGAAGGTGCCGTTCACGCTGTGGTCGGTGAGCAGGAATTTACCGAAGTTGAATTCAACGCGGGCATGTTGCCGTGATGCGAGGCTGTCCAGTATCACCATGTCATTATCTTCAGCACGACCGAGCACGGCACTTTGCTGCCGTTCGCTCAGCGTGACTACCTGAATATCGTGGCGTAGCATCAGTTCATTACGGGATAAGGCTGGTTTGCGGTAAGACTGAATGCCGATGCGCGTGCTTGTCGTGTCTTCCTGCTCCCACAATATCTGGAAGACATCGAATGATTCTGCTTTGCCACGAAATGCGGTACGTCGTACCGGGCGAGTTTGCTTGAGCAGTTTTTCGGGCAATTCACTTATCACTGCTTGCGAAGTGAGAATCTGGCGGGCGCGAGTGATGGCGGTGATGCGCGCCGCCAGATTTACAGTGTCGCCGAATGCATCGTTGTGCTCCAGCAAGACCTCGCCGTAGTGCAGGCCGATGCGCACATAGATCGCATGTTCGCCACCGGGACGTTGATGCTCGATTTCCAGCTGCATGGCACGGGCAGCATTGACGGCCCTTACGGCATCCGGGAAGGTGCACATGACTTCATCGCCTATGGTCTTGATGAGCTTGCCATCGTGATTGAGCGCTATGCGGGTGAGGATGGCCAGCGTGCGTGTGACCATGCGCAGCGCGACATCGTTGCCAAGCTTGTCGTACAGCGCGGTGCTGCCACTGATGTCGGCAAAAAGGATGGCGAGGTTTTGCTGTTGACTGTTCATCAGCCGTTGGCACCGAACATCATGCGTTTGGCTACGAATTTTTTGACGGGCGGGATGTGATCGAGCAGGTTGAGTGCGGCAGCACGCATCGGGCCCAGCAGCGGAAGATCATTGGAGAACAGACGCACCAAGCCGTCGGTGAAACGGATGCCAGCATTGCGGTCGATGCGGCGTGAGTTTCGGTAGGCGGCACACATGGCGGCAGAGCCGATTCCGTCTGGCGCGTGGTCGAGAATGGCTTGTGCCAGTTCCCATGCATCGCGGATACCCATGTTGAAACCCTGCCCAGCAACGGGGTGCAAAGTCTGTGCGGCATTGCCGATCAGCACAGTGTGCGGGAAGGTGATGTCGGGCGCGCGTTTGAGGCGCAAGGGGTAGCTACTGCGTTTGCCGATAGTGACGAAGTTGCCGACCCGTTCACCGAAGTGGCTTTGCAGGTATTGCAGGAAAGTCGCGTCGTCCCAGCCCAACATCGTCTGTACTTGCTCGTGCGCCGCGGTCAACACCAATTCGTAGCCGTCCATATAGGGCAGCAGCGCCATCGGGCCTTGGGCAGTGAAGCGCTCAAAGGCGACACCGCTGTCCGAACCATCGGTAGTGACGTGCGCGATGATGCCGCTCTGACCGTAGTCGGTGATCTGCGGTGGGTGTTTGGCTTCCAGCAGTTTGCCGCCGTCGGCGACCACGGCAATCTTTGCAGAGAGCGTATGTTGAGCGCCGTTGTGCTGATAGACGATGGTCGACTGCTCGTTGTCGCTGGACAGGTCGCTGACAGCGGCGCCATACAGACAATCCGCATCAGTCTGATGCAGTGCCTGTTGCAATGCGGCATGCAGCGCGGTGTAGGGCAGTACGTAACCCATGTCTGGCACGTTCAGATCGTCGGCGCGCAAAGTGGTGTGGCCGGTGCTGTCTTTCTGTGTGACTTCGATCACTTTGATGCCGCTGACATTCTGTAGTGCCTGCCATGCGCCCAGTCTTTGCAGCAACAGGCGGGAGCCGTATGACAGCGCGAGCGCGCGCGGGTCAGTAGTGTTGATCTCGGATTCACGTGCTTCAAGCAGAGCTACTTTCAGATCGTTGTCGCGTAATGCCAAGGCCAGTGCGATGCCGACGGGGCCGCCGCCGATGATGGCGACATCATATTGTTCATTCATGACGCATCACCTCCTCGATCTGTTCGATAGTCTTGGGTGCTTCCTGAGTCAATACTTCATTGCCGTGCGGCGTGATCAATACGTCGTCTTCGATACGGATACCGATGTTCCAAAGTTCGTGGGGTACGTTGTCGGCGGGACGGATATAGCAGCCGGGTTCAACTGTCAGTGTCATGCCGCTTTGCAGCGTACGCCATTTTCCATCCACTTTGTATTCACCGACATCATGTACATCCATGCCCAACCAGTGGCCAGTGCGGTGCATGTAGAACTGTTTGTAACTTTCGGTTTCGAGCACGGACTCTAGCGAGCCCTGACAAAGCTTGAGGTCGATGAAACCTTGAGACAGTACGCGCAGGGCTGCTTGATGCGGCGCATCCCACGAATTGCCCGGGCGCGCGGCAGCGATGGCGGCCTCTTGCGAGGCCAGCACGATCTGGTACACATCTTTTTGCGCAGCAGAGAACTTGCCATTGACTGGGAAAGTGCGGGTGATGTCAGCGGCGTAACCTTGCAGCTCGCAACCGGCATCGATCAGCAACAGATCGCCGTCTTGCAACTGCGCGTTGTTGCCCACGTAGTGCAACGTGCAGGCGTTGGCGCCACCGGCGACGATGCTGGTGTAAGCCGGCTGGCGCGCACCGTGGCGACAGAACTCGTGCAGCAGCTCGGCTTCTACTTCATATTCATATTGGCCGGAGCGCGTGAAGCGCATTGCGCGACGATGCGCTTCGCTAGAGATGCTGGCGGCACGACGCATGATGTCTTGCTCGGTGTTGTCTTTGATTAGGCGCATCTCGTTCAGTAACTCTTGCACATCACGCAGATGGGATGGGGCTTGGACGCCACTACGAGATTTAGATTTCACCGCTTCGCGCACTTTGAGTAAACGAGTATCCCATTCTGTGCTGGCACCCATCGGGTAATACAGGGTCGGCTGATCGGCCATCAGCTCGGCCAGCTTCTCATCCAATAGCGCGATGGGATAGGCGGCATCGAAGCCGAAGTGCTGGGCGGCTGCATCGGGACCGTAGCGGAAGCCGTCCCATATCTCGCGTTCGGGGTTCTTTTCGCGACAGAACAGGATGGACTGCATCGCCTTGCCGGCGATCAGCACCACTACCGCCTCCGGTTCGGCGAAGCCGCTGAGGTAATAGAAGTGGCTGTCGTGACGGTAGTCATAGTGCGCATCGGCATTGCGTGCGACTTCGGGTGCGGTGGGGATGACGGCGATGCCCTGCCCCATCTTCTCGAATAGGCGGCGACGACGCTGGTGGAAATGGGCAAGATTAGACATGACCCGCATTCTGCGACGCATGCAATTGCTTGTCGAGTTCATCCAGCCGTTGCGGTGTGCCGATATCCATCCACAAGCCCGAATAATGTTCACCGCTGACCTTGTTCAGTGCGATCTGTTCGCGCAGCAGTGGTGCCAAGGGTGCTTTGGCGCCAGGCGTGATGCCAGAGAACAGGGCCTGTTTGTACAGGCCAATGCCGCTAAAGGTGAGTTTGGGGGCTGCGTCCGTGACGCGCTGACCAAGCAGGCCGAAATCTCCTTTGGGGTTGTGCTCGGGGTTGTCGACCAGCACCACATGCGCCATATCGTCGCTGTTGGCGAGCGCACTCACTTGGGCGGGCAGGTGTGAGAAGTCGTAGTCGCAATAGATGTCGCCGTTCACGACGGCGAATGGTTCGTCGCCTAGCAGATGCAGCGCGAACGCAATGCCACCTGCTGTTTCCAGCGCACTGCCTTCATCCGAATAACGGATGTGCGAACCGAAC
The DNA here is from genome assembly GCA_024636935.1 of Sideroxydans sp. Lineage (GTDB taxonomy): Bacteria > Pseudomonadota > Gammaproteobacteria > Burkholderiales > Gallionellaceae > Sideroxyarcus. The sequence continues at coordinate 44,874 of JAGXGC010000020.1, forward strand.
TGAGCTCCGTCACCCAGTGTTTGCTCGATCTGCATACCGAGGTGGGCATGATTGATAACGAGATCGGTGATGCCTGCTGAAACAAGACGTTCGATGTGCCACACGATGAGTGGCTTGCTACCCGCCCGCAACAACGGTTTGGGTGTGTGGTCGGTCAACGGCCGCATGCGTTCGCCACGACCTGCTGCCAGAATCATGGCACGCATGGATCAGGCCTTTTCCATCTGGATATTGAGTTCGAGCAATATGACCAGCAGCGGTTTGAGGTCGATGTAGCGTTCGCAGGCTTTGTGCAGGTATTCCATCACCAGAGGCATGTCCTTCAGGTAGCCGTCTTTGCCGTCACGGTGATACAGACGCGCGAAGATGCCCAGCACCTTGATGTGGCGTTGCACGCCCATCATCTCGTAGTCTCGGTAGAAATCTCCGAAGTCCTCGCGTACCGGCAGACCGGCTTTGCGAGCTTTTTCCCAGTAACTGATCAGCCAGTCGATGATGTCGGCCTCTTCCCAGCGGATGTAGGCATCTTTGAACAGTGAAGCGAGGTCGTAGGTGATGGGGCCGTAGACGGCGTCCTGGAAATCGAGGATGCCGGGATCGTTGTCCGGCACGTACATCAGGTTGCGTGAATGGTAGTCGCGGTGCACGTAGACGCAGGGTTGAGCAAGGTTGTTGGCGAGGATGCGCTGGAACACTTCCTCCAACTTTGCCTTTTGTTTGTCGTTGAGCGTTACCCCCAGATGCTTTTTGATGTACCACTCGGGGAACATCTCTAGCTCGCGACGCAGTAGCGCTTCGTCATAGGGCGGCAATTCAGCGGGTTTGGAGGCAAGCTGGATCTTGATCAGCGCATCGGTCGCTGCGCCGTATAGTCGCTTGGGGCTTTCTGTCTGCATGGCTTGCAGATAGGTGGTGTTGCCAAGGTCGGACAGCAACAGGAAACCTTGCGCCAAGTCCTGAGCGTACACATGGGGGACATGAGTGCCAGCCTGCTCGAACAACTTGCCGATGTGCAGGAAGGGCTCGCAGTTCTCGTGCTGCGGCGGGGCATCCATTACCACTTTGGTAGTGCCGTCGCCGAAGGTGGCGCGGAAGTAGCGGCGGAAGCTGGCGTCGGCGGAAGCGGGTGTAAGAGAGAACGTTTGGTCGGGGAAAAGGGTGGGAAGCCAGTCGGTAAGCTGTTGTTGACGCTGCATTTGATTGCCTTAATGAGGGTTTTGTGCGATTTTAGCACCTTAATTTGACCGACCCGCCCATGCTTTTCCGTTCGCGCCAGTTCGCACTTTTCCTGTTGTTCGCCCTGCCCTGCCTGGCAGTAGCTGAGACCTTGCCGCTCAAGTTGGATCGCACCTTCAAACGCCTTCCCCCGCAGGATGAGCCAAGTATCGCATTCATCAGCGCTGAACGCTTGGAAGCGAGACAAGGAGATCTAATGGAAGCGACTGGCAAGGTGGAGCTGCGTCAGGAGGGTCGTGTGGTAAAAGCCGACCACTTGCTTTACGAGCAGGAAAAACAGGATGTATATGCCGATGGCAATGTGAGCATCGTGCAAGGTGAGACCGTGATGAGCGGCCCCAAACTAAAGATGAATCTGGATCTTGATGTCGGCGAAATGGCGCAGCCAGAATTTTTCATCGGCGAGAATAACGCTCGCGGTACTGCAGTAGTGATGAACATGGAAGGCCGTCAGCACCAGACCTTTCGCACCGCAACCTATACGACCTGCCCCGCCGGCAATGATGACTGGTTGATCCGCATGAGTACGCTGGAGCTTGACCGCGACAGACAGGTTGGTGTTGCTTACAACGCCAGGGTCGAGTTCAAGAGCGTGCCACTTCTTTACACGCCATGGATGGATTTCGCACTGAACGATGACAAGCGATCGGGTTTTCTGGGCCCCGTTTTCGGGAGCACCAATTCTGGCGGCAGTGAGATCACACTGCCGTATTTCTGGAATATCGCGCCAAATTTCGACGCGACAATCGCGCCGCGCTTTATCAGCAAGCGTGGCACGCAATTTAATAATGAGTTCCGTTATCTGCGCCCCCGCTACAGCGGCGAGATCCATGCCGATATGCTTGCCGGAGATCGCGTGAGCAATCTGGACCGCGCCCATTTTGGTATCAATCATTATCACAATATAGGTGGCGGCTTTGCAGCATCAGTTGATGCGAATGTGGTATCTGACGATGCCTATTACCGCGATTTGTCGGGGGCAATTAGCGGTACGTCACAAGCTAACTTATTGCGCGAAGGCGTTGTGACTTATGCAGGATACGGCTGGAATGCTTCGGCCAGAGTGCAGCGTTATCAGACACTGCAGGACCCGTTGGCGCCAGTGGGGATTCCGTATCGGCGCCAGCCGCAACTGACTTTGAACACAAGCCGTCACCTTGCGGATAGCACGCTGAATTTCACGAGTGAATATGTGGACTTTCGCCATCCGACTTTGGTGAGCGGGCAGCGGGTGGTGCTCAATCCATCGATCAGCTACCCATTGCTGAACGAGCCAGGCTACTTCCTGACGCCGAAGTTGGGCCTGCATTACAGCAGCTATGAGCTGGATGCCAATAACACTTCCTTTGTGCCGAATACGCAACGCACTTTGCCGATCTTTAGCTTGGACAGCGGCCTGATCTTTGAACGCAACGATTCGTTCCTAGGTAATGCCTATATGCAAACATTGGAGCCGCGTGCTTACTATGTGCGCATCCCATATCGCAACCAGTCGCAACTACCGAACTTCGATACCGCACTTGCGCCTTTTAGCTTCAGTCAAATTTTCACTGAGAACCGTTTTCTCGGCAGTGACCGGGTAGGTGATGCGGAAATGGTGACACTGGCGCTGACTTCACGCGTGATCGACGAGGATGATGGAACCGAGCGCTTGCGCATGGCGGTGGCGGAACGTTTCACTTTTCAGACACCGCAAGTGAATCTGGGCGCCTTGCCAGACAGCAACAGCCGCTCGGACATTCTGCTGATGCTGGGCGGCAGGATGACGCGCGCTTGGAATCTGGATAGTCAATTGCAGTACAACCCGAACCAGACCCACACACAGACTTACAGCGCAGCAGCTCGCTACAATCCCGAGGCGGGCAAGTTGCTTAACCTCGGTTATCGCTACACTCGTGACACCTTGCGTCAGATGGACATCTCAGGCCAGAGGCCTTTGTTTGGACGCTGGTATGGCGTGGGGCGACTCAACTATTCATTGCGTGAAGATCGCGTTCTGGAGGCGCTGGGCGGGCTTGAGTATAATGCCGCGTGCTGGTCGGTGCGTATGGTGTTGCAAAGTTTTGCCACGGCTACGGCTGAACGGACCACCGGGATATTCGTCCAACTCGAATTGAGCGATATGGTTCGTATCGGATCTGATCCGCTCGAGGCTCTGCGTGTTAGCGTCCCTGGCTATATCAAGTTGAATGAATTGCCCACCGACAAGCCGGAACAAGGCTTGCATTGATCCTCTTTTAGAAAGAAGTACATGCTTAAATTACGAATCGCGTTTACGTTGTTGCTGCTTGCCAGTTCTGTCGCTGCGGCTGAAACAGCCCCCAGTCCCAAGCTCATAGACGACATTCGCGTTGTGGTGAATGACGATGTCATCACCCGTTTGGAACTTGATCAGCGTATGCAGACGGTCATCAGCCAGCTGAAGAGCCGGGGGACACAGTTGCCCGACAGAAGCATCCTTGAGAGGCAGGTGCTGGAGCGTATGATCTTGGAGAAACTGCAGATGCAGTTTGCCAAAGAAACTGGAGTACAAGTGGATGATGTTCAGCTCGAAGGTGCGCTACAGCGTATCGCCCAGCAGAACAAATTCCCATCGCTGTCGGCCTTCCGTAGCAAACTGGAAAAGGAAGGCATCGACTTCGCCAAGTTTCGCGAAGAGATTCGTGGCGAGATGCTTACCGGTCGTCTGCGTGAGCGCGAGGTAGACAGCAAGTTGGTCATTAGCGAAGCCGATATTGAAGCGTTTTTGGCTACCCAAGAGACCCAAGGCAATAAAGGTGAAGAGCTGAAGCTGGCTCACATATTGGTGGTTGTGCCTGAGCAGGCTACCGCTGTCAGCATCCGTAATTTCCAGCGCAAGGCAGATGAAGCGATGGCCAAGCTGAAGGGGGGCGCGCCTTTTTCACAAGTGGCAGCCGGATATTCTGATGCGCGAGATGCACTGCAAGGCGGCGAATTGGGCTGGCGCCCGACCAACCAGCTGCCCGCTTTGTTCAGCGAACCGCTGGCGAACATGAAGCCCGGGGAGCTGAGCCCTTTGCTGCGCAGTCCTTCAGGCTTTCATATCATTAAGCTGATCGATAGGCGCAGCTCAGACACGCCGGTGTTCATCACTCAGACACATGCACGCCATATTCTGATCAAGACTAGCGAGCTGGTGCCGGAGAACGAAGCGAAGTCTCGTTTGCAGGAGATCAAGCGCCGTATCGATAAAGGCGCGGATTTCGCAGAACAGGCACGTTTGCACTCTGAAGATGGTAGCGCAGCGCAAGGCGGTGATCTGAGCTGGATATCACCCAGCGAGACCGTGCCGGAATTCGAGAAGGCGATGGATGCACTCAAAGTTGGGCAAGTCAGTGGCCTGGTGCAATCAGGCTTCGGCTGGCACCTGATCCAGGTTTTGGAACGCAGGAATACCGACATCAGCGCCGAGCAGAAGAAACAACAGGCCCGCCAAGCCATCCGCACCTACAAATCAGATGATGCCTATCAGGATTGGTTGCGCCAGCTGCGCGACCGCGCATTCATCGAATATCGCGAATAAGGTGCCGTCCCCGCTAGTCATCACCAGCGGTGAACCGGCAGGTATAGGTCCCGACCTGTGTCTGCAGCTCGCACAGCAAGCTCAGCCGCTGGTCGTGATCGCAGATAAAGCGTTGCTGCAGCAACGAGCTGAACAGCTCGGCATCAAGGTTGAGTTTCATGACTATTCTCCCGCTGAACCCTTGGCGAACGGCAAGCTGAGTGTTTTGCATGTGCCGCTTGCGCGTCCCACTACAGCAGGGAAGCTCGATAGTGCGAACGCATCCTACGTGTTGGAGATGTTGAGCCGTGCGACACAGGGTTGTATGTCCGGTGAGTTCTCCGGCATGGTCACCGCGCCGGTGCACAAAGGTGTCGTCAATGATGCAGGCACCCCCTTTACGGGCCACACAGAATTCCTCGCTGAACAGACGCACACGCCTTTAGTGGTGATGATGCTTGCCGGCGGTGGTATGCGCGTGGCGCTGGCCACGACACATCTGCCTTTGCGCGAAGTGGCGGACGCGATCACGCCCGACTTGCTGGAAGATATCCTGCGCATCCTGCACCGCGATCTGCAAAGTAGATTCGGCATCGCACAACCGCGCATCTTGGTGGCAGGCTTGAATCCGCATGCAGGCGAGGGCGGACATCTCGGGCGCGAAGAGATCGAGGTGATGATCCCTGTGCTGGATAAGTTGCGCGCGGAAGGAATGAATGTGAGCGAGCCATTGCCTGCGGACACGTTGTTCGCAGCACACCGTCTGCGTGAATGCGACGCCGTGCTGGCGATGTATCACGATCAGGGTCTGCCGGTGCTGAAGCACGCCAGCTTCGGCGAGGGCGTGAACATCACATTGGGTATGCCCATCATCCGCACTTCGGTCGATCACGGCACGGCGCTGGAACTGGCAGGAACAGGCAAGGCCAATGTCGGCAGCTTGTTGGAGGCGATCAAGGTCGCGACGGAGATGGTGAAATATGAGCGGGCATAAAGCTAAAAAACAATTCGGCCAGAATTTTCTGGTCGATCAGAACATCATCGCCGACATCGTGCGGGCTATCCGTCCTGCTGCAGAAGACAACATGGTGGAAATCGGTCCCGGCTTGGGCGCGATGACGCGTCCGCTGATGCAGCATTTGAGCAGGTTGCACGTGGTGGAGATCGATCGCGACATCATCGCCCGCCTGAAAACCGATTATCCGCAGGACAAGATCGTCATCCACGAAGGTGATGCACTGAAGTTCGATTTTGCGACGCTGGGTACACCGCTGCGTATCGTCGGCAACTTGCCTTACAACATCTCATCGCCGCTGCTTTTCCATTTTGCCAAATATGCCGAAGGCATTACGGATATGCACTTCATGTTGCAGAACGAGGTGGTGGAGCGCATGGTGGCAGAGCCTTCCACGGCAGCCTTTGGGCGCTTGTCGGTGATGTTGCAATACCGTTTTTATATGGAGAAACTGCTGGATGTGCCGCCGCAGTCGTTCCGTCCAGCACCCAAGGTGGATTCGGCCATCGTACGCATGATTCCGCTGCCCGCATCGCAGATCACGGTAAAGGACGAAGCTTTGTATGCCAAGGTCGTGGCCTCGGCCTTCGGCCAGCGCCGCAAGACTTTGCGTAATACGCTGCGCGACTACCTTGCGGAAGGTGATTTTTCCCGGCTGGATATCAACCCGCAGTTGCGAGCCGAGAACTTGGGCGTAGCGGAATACACACGCATCGCCAATTTCCTCAGCGAAAGCTCAGCTCCTTTCCCTTGAGCCGCTGAAAGGCTGGCTTTCGGGTAGAATCGCACCTCATTCATCACCTTCAGACGGCGCTTCTTCATGTCCGACATTCCTCCTATCGTAATGACCTTCGCTGCCAGCGATCCCACTTCCGGAGCTGGGTTGCAGGCCGATATCCTGACCATCGCCAGCATGGGCTGTCATCCGTTGTCGGTGATCACCGGCATCACGGTGCAGGACACCAGCGGCGTGGAAGATATTCAGGCGGTCGATGCTGATCTGGTGATCGATCAGGCACGCACGCTGCTGGAAGATATGCCGGTCGCGGCGTTCAAGATCGGTTTGCTGGGTAGTGTCGATAACATCGCTGCTATCGCAGAAATAGTCTCGGATTACCCGGATATTCCGCTGGTGCTCGATCCCGTGCTGGCTTCCGGCCGTGGCGATGAGCTGGCCAACGAGGACATGCTGGATGCATTGCGTGAGCTATTACTGCCTCAGTCGACGATCCTTACGCCGAACAGCATGGAAGCCCGCCGCTTGGTCGTGGATGAAGACAACGAAGAAGACGATCCTTCCCTGTCCGAATGCGCTAAGCGCATCCTTGGAATGGGTTGCGAATATGTGTTGATCACCGGTACACACGAACACACACCCAAGGTGGTGAATACCCTGTACGGCGAGCGCGGGCAGATACGCAGTGATGATTGGCCGCGCCTGCCGGGTATCTATCATGGTTCAGGTTGTACGCTAGCCTCGGCCATCGCCGCTTTGCTCGCCAATGGCTTGAGCATGGAAGATGCCGTGCGCGAGGCACAGGAATACACATGGGAAGCGCTGAAATATGGTTTCCGTCCCGGCATGGGGCAACACATTCCGGATCGCTTGTTCTGGGCGCGTGACGAAGATGATGCAGGCGAGGAGACGCGCCATTAAAGGTTTGTATGCCATCACGCCGGATGAGCTAGATACGGCCAAGCTGTTGCAACAAGTGGAATGCGCTTTGCGTGGTGGCGCAGATGTCCTGCAATATCGAAACAAGCTTGCCCATGCAGTGTTACAGCAGGAACAGGCCGCAGCTTTGCGCGATATGACGCGCAAGTTCGGCGTGATCTTCATCGTCAATGACGATGTGCAGTTAGCGCTTCAAGTCTCTGCCGATGGTGTGCATCTGGGGGCGGAGGATGGCGATATCGCCGCTGCACGGGCGGCATTGGGGCGCGACAAGTTGATCGGTGCCTCTTGCTATAATCGCGCGCCGCTGGCGATGGATGCTGTGCGGCAAGGTGCTGACTATGTAGCGTTCGGTGCGTTCTTTCCGTCGAGCGTGAAACCCGGTGCGGTAGCAGCCAAAGTCTCCATGTTGGAAAGCGTACGCCGAGAACTGAAAGTGCCCATCGTCGCGATCGGCGGCATCACGCTTGAAAATGGCAAGCAGTTGGTTGCGGCAGGCGCGGATGCACTGGCTGTGATCTCAGCACTGTGGCAAGCGCCAGATATCGAACAAGCAGCAAAAGAATTTTCCCAATTAATTGAGCAAGGTAATCCAGCATGACTTCGCATAATCAAGAACTGTTCGACGAATCCCAGAAGATCATTCCCGGTGGTGTGAACTCGCCGGTACGCGCATTCAAATCGGTCGGTGGCACGCCGCTGTTCTTCAAGCGCGGCAAAGGCGCTTATGTCTGGGACGCCGATGACAAGCAGTACATCGATTATGTGAATTCTTGGGGGCCGATGATCGTTGGTCATTGCCATCCGGAAGTCGTGAAGGCGGTGCAAGATGCAGCTGCCGAAGGTTTGGGTTTCGGCGCGCCGACTGCGAGCGAGTTGGAGATCGCCGAACTGCTGTGCAAGATCTTGCCGTCGCTGGAGATGGTGCGTCTGGTCAGTTCCGGTACCGAGGCGACCATGACAGCGATTCGTTTGGCGCGGGGTTTCACCGGCCGCTCTCGCATCATCAAATTCGAAGGCTGCTACCACGGGCACTCCGATGGCCTGTTGGTCAAGGCCGGTTCCGGTGCGCTGACCTTCGGGCAGCCGAGCTCCTCTGGCGTACCTGCAGAGATTGCTGCGTTGACTACGGTGTTGGATTACAACGATGCAGCGGGTCTGGAAAAGGCCTTTGCAGAATACGGCGACGAGATCGCTGCGGTGATCGTGGAGCCGGTAGCGGGCAACATGAACCTGATCTTGCCCAAGCGCGAGTTCCTCGATGCGATGCGCAGCCAGTGTACCAAGCATGGCGCTGTGCTGATTCTGGACGAAGTGATGTCCGGCTTCCGCGTCGGCCTGCAAGGTGCACATGGACACTTTGGCATCAAGCCGGACCTGATTACGCTGGGCAAGGTGATGGGTGGCGGTCTGCCGGCAGCTGCGTTCGGCGGTCGTCGTGAAATCATGCAATGTCTCGCTCCGCTGGGGGCGGTGTACCAAGCTGGTACGTTGTCCGGCAACCCGGTTGCCGTCGCAGCAGGCCTGACTACTTTGAAGCTGGTGCAAGCTCCTGGGTTCTACGAGCATCTGACCAAGATTGCCAAAGATATGACCGAAGGTATCGCAGCCAGCGCCAAGAAACACGGCATCCCGTTCAGTGCCCAGTCTATCGGCAGCATGTTCGGTCTGTATTTCAGCGAGAAAGCACCGACCAGTTATGCCGAGGTGATGGCGAGCGACAAGGAAGCATTCAATCGTTTCTTCCACGCGATGCTGGCCGAAGGTGTGTATCTCGCTCCATCGGCGTTCGAGGCGGGTTTCGTGTCGGCTGCGCATAGCGATGCCGACATCGCAGCGACCATCGCGGCCGCCGACAAGATCTTCGCGGCCTGGAAATAATGGGACTCTTCTCGCGGGCGGCGTTCTTCACCACCGTCAACCATATGAAAGACTTGCCGCTACATAACGGCAAGGAAGTCGCCTTCGTCGGGCGTTCCAATGCGGGTAAGTCCAGCGCGATCAACACGCTGGCGAACCATGTGCGTCTGGCCTATACCAGTAAGACGCCGGGGCGAACCCAGCATCTCAATTATTTCGACCTTGGGGACAATCGCTTTCTAGTCGACTTACCCGGATATGGCTATGCCAAAGTGCCTTCGGATATTCAGGCACATTGGGAGCATTTGCTGAGCCAGTATCTACTGACACGTGAAGAGCTGGCCGGACTGGTAGTGATCATGGATTCTAGGCATCCGCTGACTGAGCGAGACCAAGGAATGTTGGACTGGTTCGCCCCGACTGGAAAGCCGATCCATATCCTGCTGACAAAGTCAGATAAATTGAGCCGCCAGCAGGCGACTAAGACGCTACGCGAAGTGAAAGATTTTCTGGCGGAACATTTTCCACAATGCTCGGCGCAGTTGTTTTCCAGTTTGAAAAAGACCGGTACTGACGAAGCGGAAGGTGTGATCGCCGGATGGCTGCAAGACTGACAGGCAAAAAGATGCCCCTGAACCAAAGGGGAAAGATTCAGGGGCAGAAGGTCTTTACAGGGTAAAGACGCCCGCTCAGGGAGGAGAAACGGGAAGTAGCTCTCGCTACCTGTTCGCTCAGACGGAGTAACACGAAAATAGTTCCATTACTTTACTAAAATATTGGGAATAGCCATGCAAATACTCGGACAGTATCCTCAATCTAGAATGCGCCGCATGCGCAGAGACCAATTCACGCGTGACTTGATGCGTGAGCATGTGCTCACACCTGCAGATTTTATCTATCCGATTTTTGTACTGGAAGGCAGTAACAAAACCGAGGACGTGAAGTCCATGCCGGGCGTGCAACGCAAGACACTGGACCTGCTACTCAAGGATGCTGAGCAATGCATGAAGCTGGGCGTGCCGGTGATGGCGATCTTCCCAGTGATTGATGCCTCTAAGAAAAGTCTGGGGGCAGAAGAAGCGTACAACCCCGATGGCTTGGTGCCGCGCGTAGTTGCCGAATTGAAGAAGAACTTCCCTGAGCTGGGTGTGATGACCGATATCGCTCTCGATCCATATACCAGCCACGGTCAAGACGGTCTGATCGACGACAGCGGCTATGTGTTGAACGATGAGACGATTGCTGTACTGACAAGGCAGGCACAGACTCATGCTGCAGCAGGTGCTGACATTGTCGCGCCCTCAGATATGATGGATGGCCGAATCGGCGCGATACGCGCCGCACTGGACGAACAGAAGCACATCTACACTCGCATCATGGCTTATTCAGCTAAATATGCCTCTAGCTTCTACGGTCCGTTCCGCGATGCAGTGGGTTCCAGTGGCAATTTGGGCAAGGGCAACAAATATACCTACCAGATGGACCCGGCTAATTCTGATGAAGCATTGTGGGAAGTCGGCCTCGATCTGCAAGAAGGCGCAGACATGGTGATGGTCAAACCCGGCATGCCTTATCTGGATATCGTGCGTCGCGTGAAGGATGAATTCAAAGCGCCGACCTTCGTATATCAGGTGAGCGGCGAATACGCGATGTTGAAGGCAGCGGCTCAGAATGGCTGGCTCAACGAAGAGGCATGTGTGCTGGAGGCTTTACTGTCTTTCAAACGTGCGGGGGCAGACGGCGTGCTGACCTACTTTGCGCTTGATGCTGCACGTTGGTTGAAGTCAGGCAGCTAATAGCGCTTCAACTGCCGTGATGTCCGCATGTGTTTTGGGGTGGCGACTGCCACTGAACCGGGCGCTTTCAGGAAGCACTACGATGTGAGTCTGAATCCCGGATTCGGCAGTCAATGTGTAACTGGGGACTGTTTCTTCGCGCCCACTGATTCGCAGCCGCCATTCTCCACTCTCGAATTCGATCTTGTTCTTGAGCAAAAAAAGCAGCACAGCTTTAGGATCGTCTGAAAAGAGCATCAGATTGATATCTGAATTCACGCCCGCCGAACCACTCAGCACTGACCCCGTTAGATATGGTTGAAACTGGGTTAGCTGTTGCATGCTGTTCAGAGCTTCCTCGCGCAGACTTCGCAGTACGGAAGGATGTTCTTCATGCTGGTACAGTGCACGATATTGCTGCAACGCCAGATCGACTTCTTCATTGCTTGGCAGGTGGTGAGTGTCGTCAGCGCCGAGTTGGCGGGCGGCCTTGCGCTTGGCAATAGCGTGATCGGTGATGCTGCCGTCGGCCATCAGCTTGGCAGCCTGATGCGCAAGTTGAGCGCGCATCAGGTCGCGATGCGGTACAAGAGGCTTGCGCATCAGAATAGCTGATCAGAACCGGATTCAGTTGGCTTGAATATTTCCAGCAGGCTGGAGCTGCGCTCAGCAGGCACGTTCTCCTCATAGAAATATTCGATATGTGAGCCGTCGGGATCGCGTAGGCCTTCATCGTTGATGCGCGCAGTCACCATATGCGGGGGGACGGTGTATTCGATCTCAGGTGTTTCCTTGAGCATTTCGCCCATGTATCCCATCCATATAGGCAGCGCTGCACCTCCGCCGGTTTCCTTTTCACCTAAGCTGTGTGGATTGTCATAACCCAACCAAGTGACAGCCACCAGAGTGGGATGGAATCCGCAGAACCAGGCGTCCATCGACTCGCTGGTTGTACCCGTCTTGCCAGCCAGATCCTGTCGGCCAAGCTGCATGGCGCGTATCGCGGTGCCATGTTTGACGACGTCCTGCATCATGTTGACCATTGTGAAAGTGTTACGGATGTCGAGAATCTGTTCGGCATCTTTACCCGCCTCGACCGGAACGGTCTGGCTGATGATGTTGCCTTGCCCATCTTCGATGCGTTGGATCAGGTAGGGCGTGACACGATATCCGCCATTTGCAAATACCGAGTAGCCGCCCAGCATCTGCCAAGGTGTTGCAGAAACAGCGCCTAGCGCCATGGTGAGATAGGGGCCGACCTTCTCGCGATCAAAACCAAATTTTGTGACGTAGTCTTGAGCATACTCGAGCCCAATGGATTGAAGCACGCGTATCGAGACAAGGTTTTTGGATTTTATTAGTCCTTGACGCAATCGCATTGGGCCTTCAAAACGACCTTCATAATTCTTTGGCTCCCAAAGCTCGCCGCCGGTATCAGTCAAATTGACGACGAGGGGGGCGTCATTGACAACTGAAGCAGGCGTAAAGCCCTTTTCAAGTGCAGCCGAATAGATGAAGGGTTTGAAACTGGAGCCTGGTTGGCGCCACGCTTGAGTGACATGGTTGAATTGCTTGCGGCTGAAATCAAATCCACCAACTAAAGCGCGGATGGCGCCGGTGCGCGGATCAGCAGAAACAAAAGCAGCTTCAGCTTCCGGAATCTGTGTGATCTCCCATGCTTCAGGACTGGTCATGCTGACACGTATCAGCGCGCCCTTCTTGATGCGGTGATGCAATACCCAACGACCATCAACTACTCGTTGGGCGAAACGCAGCCCTTCACCTTGTATTTCAATAGTCAGGCCACCTTTTACACGTGCAGAAATTCCTTTGCGGCTAACAGATAATACAACTGCCGGAATGAGTTCGTCACTGCTGGAAACGTCTTGCAAAGCCTTGTCTAGCAGGGCATCTGTATCATTTTTCTTCAGGTCAACAAAGCCTTCTGGGCCTCTATATTCGTGTCTACGGTCATACTCAAGAACACCTTTTCTTAGAGATGCGTAAGCAACTTCTTGGTCCTTGGCGCGTATGGTGGTGTAGACGCTATAACCTTGGGTATACACATCTTCCTGGAAACGGTCATACAAATCCTGCCGAACCAGTTCGGATACGAAACTCGCGTTAACAGAGAATTCTTGATGATAAGCAGACTGTTTAGTTTGAATCGGCTCGGCAAGAGCGAGGTTGTATTCCTCAATAGTGATATATCCAAGATCGCGCATGCGTCTCAGGATGTACTCCTGCCTGAGCTTAGCCCGCGAGGGATTAACAACTGGATTGTAGGCGCCGGGCGCCTTGGGCAAGCCGGCCAACATGGCCATTTCTGCAGTGCTTAATTCACTGATGGGCTTTGAATAGTAAGCCTGAGCGGCGGCACCGAAACCATAGGCGCGTTGCCCCAGATAAATGTGGTTGATGTAAAGCTCTAGAATTTCGCTTTTGCTAAGGTTGTGTTCAATCTTGAAGGCAAGAAGCATTTCATTGAACTTGCGGCTGAGTGTTTTTTCCTTGGACAAGAAGAAGTTTCGCGCCACCTGCATGGTGATGGTGCTGGCTCCCTGCTTGACACCTCCAGAAGCAAAGTTGGAATAGGCGGCTCTCAGGACGCCGACGTAATCGACCCCGCCGTGTTCATAGAATCTGTCGTCTTCGGCAGCCAAAATAGCCAGTTTCATGCGCTCGGGAACTTCCTCAATCCTCACAAGCTCACGCCGCTCTTCCCCGAATTCTCCAATAAGTACACCTTCAGTGCTGTAGATGCGCAAAGGCAACTTGGGACGATAGTCTGTAAGCGCTTCAAGCGAAGGCAGGGTGGGATAGGTGAGGATCGCTGCAAAGAGAAGAAGCAGGAGCGGCAAAAGCGGGAGCATCAGAATGCCGACCGCGGGATAAAACCACCAGCGTGAAGTCATGACTATCAATTCTTGATTAAGTTAGACCTAGATTATATCGCCCTAGGGCCATTAGAGACGCATATAGAAAAAACTTTACACCTGCGAGAGTTATTGCTAGGATTTAAACCAGTTTATACGGAAGTGCGCTAACTATCCTATGATTAAAGGAAATTTTGACATCCCGTTAGATTTTCTGCAAACCTCCACGCCGCCAATGATAGGTGTGGATATCAGTTCGTCATCCGTCAAGATGGTGGAATTGAGTGAGGCGCCGAAAAAGAACGGTTTTGTAGTGGAAAGGTATGCAATCGAGCCTTTGCCATCTGATGCTGTAAGTGATGGCAACATCAATAATCTTGATGCAGTATCTGAGGCGCTGCAACGCGCATGGAAGCGTATGGGCACGCGTATCAGGAATGTGAGTTTGGCTCTGCCTGCTGCAGCGGTGATTAGTAAAAAAATCATGTTGCCAGCAGGTTTGCGCGAAGATGATTTGGAATATCAGGTCGAATCTGAGGCGAATCAATATATTCCCTTCGCCCTTGATGAGGTGAATTTGGATTTCCAGGTTATTGGGCCATCGCCGAACAATCCAGAGGAAATAGAGGTTTTGCTGGCTGCATCGCGCAAAGCGAACGTCGAAGATAGAGTGGCTGCAGCGCAGACCGCGGGCTTAAAAGCTGTAGTTATGGATGTAGAGCCATACGCCGCTGAAGCTGCATTCGATCAAATCAGATCTCAGTTGCCTAGTGGGGCTGAAGATCAGTGCATCGCCGTAGTAGATATTGGTGCGAGCGTAATGAACGTAAACGTTCTGCGAAATGGACAGTCCGTATACACGCGAGATCAACAGGTGGGCGGCAACCAGCTCACGCAACAGATACAAGCCGCATTTGGACTGACTGCCGAAGAGGCTGAGGCGGCCAAAAGAAACGGCGGTTTACCAGAAAATTACGAAAGCGATGTGCTTGCCCCATTCCGCGAAAACGTGGCGATGGAAGTGGCACGCGCGCTTCAATTTTTCTTTACCTCTACCCAGTATAACGAGGTGAGTTACGTTGTGCTTTCTGGAGGATGTGCAGCCCTGCTAGGCTTGGATGAGGCGGTGGCAACGCGCACCCAGGTAAGTACACTGGTAGCGAATCCATTTGAACTGATGACCCTTTCATCAAGAATCAAGCCGCGACAACTGCAGACAGACGCACCGGCGCTTATGATTGCCTGCGGTTTGGCGATGCGGAGGTTCGATCCATCATGATACGTATAAACTTACTACCGCACCGCGCTGAGAAGCGGCGTGCCAAGCAGCTGCAGTTCATCGTACTCAGTGTGATATCTATTTTGCTTGGAGCATTCTTGGTCGGATTGGTGCATGTGGCGATCGGTACTCAGATATCCTATCAGGAAAGGCGCAACGAGTACCTGAAGCAGGAGACTGCGGTGCTAGACAGGCAGATTGCTGAGATCAAGAAATTGAGGCAGCAGACGCAATCTTTGTTGGCCAGGAAAAATGTGGTCGAGAATCTACAGTCCACACGTTCGGATGTAGTGCATCTGCTGGATCAAATGTTGCGGATTTTGCCCGAAGGCGTTCACCTGAAATCGTTGAAGCAGGCGGGACAGAGGATCAGTCTAGTAGGGTATGCACAATCTAATGCCCGCGTTTCAACCTTGATGCGAGCCATAGAGGATTCCCCATGGCTAAATTCACCTGCATTGGTGGAAATCCATGCGGCAAACGTAGGTGGTTCACGACTAAATGAATTCTCTTTGAACTTTAATCTGACAAAGCAGGCGGACTCAACAGGTACAACGTCTTCTGGTTCGGGCAAGGGGAGGTAAGGGGTGGCCATGAACTTTTTGGAAGAACTGAAAAATATCGATCCCCAAAAGCCGGGGAATTGGCCTTGGTTGGTTAAGCTGGCGGCATTCCTATCAATGTTTTTACTGGTCGTGGCTGCAGGCGGATTCTTTGACTGGCAAGAACAATATGACAATTTGACTAGGATAAAAAAGGAAGAAGCTAGCCTTAAAGAAACTTTCCTTGCAAAAAAACGTGAAGCAATCAATCTGGATATCATCAAGAAGCAATTGATCGACACGCAACAGTCTTTTGGGGCTTTGCTGAAGCAATTGCCGAGCAAATCAGAGATGGATGCTTTGCTTACCGATATCAACCAAGCAGGTTTGGGCCGAGGGTTGCAATTTGAACTGTTCCGTCCAGGCGGCGAGGTGGCTACGGGTGTATTTACCGAGCAGCCTATTGCGCTAAAAGTAACAGGCAGTTACGACGATCTCGGAAATTTCGCGAGTGACATATCTCAGTTGCCACGGATTGTTACATTGAACGATATACGAATAGCCCCCCTTGCCGGTGGTATGTTGAGCTTGGAGTCCACTGCAAAAACCTATCGTTATCTGGATGAGGCGGAGTTGGCGGCCCAGAAAAAAGCAGCGCTAGCAGCTCAGAGGAAAAAGCGATGAACGCGCGTATAACTATAGTCCTATTTGCCATGGTTATTGCAGGTTGTGGCGGGGAGGAGTTCCAGGACCTGAGGGACTTTGTTAACAATGCTGGCGCTGATATGCGCGGCAAAGTCGAGCCGCCCCCTGACATCAAGCCTTATGAGCCGTTTGCGTATGACAACACGGCCTCTTTGCCAGATCCGTTCAAGCCTCGCAAGACTAAAACAGGGGGTTCTGGGAGAGGTGGGCTGAACCAGCCAGATTTTGATCGTCCCAAGGAGGAGTTGGAAGACTACCCATTAGAAAGTATGAAGATGGTGGGATATCTTTCGCAAAAAGGGATTGGGCATGCTGTTCTGCGCTCATCCGAAGGAAAAATACATCAAGTCAAGGTTGGAAATTACATAGGATTGAATTTCGGGCAGGTCACATCGATCTCGGAGACCGATCTTAAGGTCAAGGAAATGGTTCAGGATAGTGCTGGCGACTGGACAGAGCGTGAAAGTAGCCTGCAATTGATCGAATGATTAGGAGTTAAAAATGAAACTGCTTGATATGCCAACACATAAAGTATTCCGAGTGATTGCAATCGCACTTGCGCTGAGCACGTTCAATGCCCAAGCTCAGGATAATATCGAATTGACGAACAGTATTGAGTCTATCAGTGCAAGCAACGAGAGTGGCCAACTCGTCGTGAAGGTGGGATTGAAGTCGCCACCTAAAGGACAGCCGGCTGCGTTTACGATCAACACCCCGCCGCGTATTGCATTCGACTTTCCCAATACCGAAAATGGGCTGGGCACCTCCATGCAGACTTTTGGCGAGGGAGAGCTACGTAGTGCCAACATCGTTCAGGCAGGAAATAGAACTCGCTTAGTTATCAATCTTGCTCAAATGGTTGGCTACGATACCCGAGTCGATGGCAATGATGTATTGATTACTCTTCAGCCGAAGGGGATAGGAGGCGGCGTGGCGCCAGTTCCTGCAGCTCATTTTGCAGATGCATCTTCCAGCGCCCAGATGCACAGTTTACGTGACATAGATTTCCGTAGAGGCAAAAACGGCGAAAGCCGAATTCAGATTGATTTGTCTGATGCTGATATCGGCATTGATATCAAACAGCAGGGAAGAGCATTGATCGTGGATTTCCAAAGAGCAATATTGCCCCGCAATTTGCAGCGAAAATTGGATGTGTCTGATTTTGCAACCCCAGTTCAAATGATTGACGCCTTTGTCCAAGGAGGAAATGCGCGACTGTCTATCGAGCCCAAGGGCTTGTGGGAGTATTCGGCATACCAAACAGACAACAAATTCATTGTAGAAGTGAAGGCGGTAGCTGAGGATCCAAACAAATTAGTGAAAGGTAATTCTCCTGGATATTCTGGAGAAAAGTTAACGCTGAACTTCCAGAATATCTCTACTCGAGAAGCTTTGAGCGTAATCGCGGATTTCACAGGATTGAATATGGTCATCAGCGATACAGTTTCAGGAAGCCTAACCTTGCGTTTGAAGGATGTGCCGTGGGATCAAGCCTTCGAGATCATCCTGCAGAGCCGTGGCCTGGATATGCGAAAAAATGGCAATGTCATCCAAGTAGCCCCGCGCGAGGAGATAGCTGCCAAAGAAAAGATCGAATTCTCTTCTCGCCAAGAGATATCAGAGCTGGAGCCACTTCGTACAGAGAATTTCGAACTGGCATATGCCAAGGCAGGCGACATTGTTAAGCTCATCTCAAACGACAAGCAAAAGATTCTGTCGAATCGTGGCAGCGCCAATTTCGATTTGCGAACGAATCTGCTTTTTGTAAAAGACGTTCCTTCCAGCCTTGAAGAAGTGCGCAAACTGATCAAGTTAGTTGATGTGCCAGTTCGCCAAGTATTGATTGAAGCCCGCTTCGTGGAAGCGGGGGAGTCTTTCAACCACACATTGGGTGGGCGTTTGGGATATACGGGACCAACTCAGGCTCAAGGTGGGGGATTCGCAGTCGGCAATGGTGGAAGAGGCGCCATCTCAGGTGGCAGTCTGAATCTTCCAGGGGCGGCATCTGGATTGGGTGGGCTGACTATGACGCTGTTTAACGCCGCTGCAACCAAAACGCTTACACTAGAATTGAATGCATCGGCAATTGATGGCACTACAAAAAATATAGCTAGTCCACGAGTTGTGACGGGTGACAAAACTGCTGCAACCATTGAGTCTGGCGTTGAAGTGCCGTATCTGGAGGCCAGCAGTAGCGGAGCTACTAGTGTGGCTTTCAAGAAGGCAGTCTTAGGGTTGACAGTGACTCCGCAAATCACGCCAGATGATAGCGTGACTATGAAAATTAGTGTAAGTCAGGACTCTGTCGGCAACATCTACTCTGGAGTGCCAAGTATAAACACTAAGAAAGTGGATACACAAGTGCTGGTCGACAATGGCGGGACTGTGGTCATCGGCGGCGTGTACACTCAGGATGATTCTAACTCAACATCAGGAGTGCCTGGCTTGGCTGATATCCCGGTACTTGGCTGGCTGTTTAAAACCAACACTGTGGTCAAGAGCAAGAAAGAATTGCTAGTGTTCATTACACCGAAGATATTAAAAAATTCGCTCGGGACAAATTAACAAGGTAGCGACCCCTCAATACAAAGGCCCAGCAATGCCGGGCCTTTGTATTGAGGGGCTAAAAGCATGAATTCCGTTACAATTCCAAGCATGGAATCAAACACAGCCGACAAACTGAACGCAGGCAACATAATCCTGATTGGCCTGATGGGCTCTGGGAAGACAACAGTTGGAAAGTTGTTGGCTAGGCAGCTCAATAAATCGTTTATTGATTGTGACGAGGAAATACAGCGCCGCACAGGCGTGACCATTCCGCATATTTTTGATGTGGAAGGGGAGGATGGGTTCAGGCAAAGAGAAACTGCAGCCTTGGAAGATTTGGTCAGAAGAACCAATATCATTCTTGCAACAGGGGGAGGGGCTCCATTGAGCCCAATTAATCGTGAGTTGCTGAGGCATGCAGGAGTCGTCGTGTATCTGAAAAGCAATGTACACGACCTGTGGCAGCGCACACGGCATGACCACAATCGACCTTTGTTGCAGAATGCCGATCCACGAGGAACATTGCAGGCCTTATTTGAAAAACGCGATCCGCTATATAACAGCATAGCTGACATCGTAATAAACACAGGCAAACAAAATGTGCAGATTCTGCTGGTCAAACTGCTGGAAATGCTTGCCAACTATCAATCTTCTGACAAATCAGCACCAGAAAGTATCTAGAAATGCAGACACTGAAAGTAGGCCTTGCCGAGCGTAGTTATCCAATATATGTAGGCAGCGGCATGTTGCACACATGCGAATTGTTATTGCCTTATCTTCTGGATAATCGTGCGGTGATTATCAGCAATACAACAGTAGCTCCCTTGTATCTGGATCAACTCAAAACAAATCTTGAAGCGAATGGAGTGCGTTGCGATAGCATCATTTTGCAGGATGGGGAAAAGTATAAAAATTCCGATTCGATGGACGCTATCTATGACTCGCTTCTAAGGTCGCATAGTGAGCGAAACACACCCCTTATTGCTCTAGGTGGAGGCGTGATAGGAGATATGGTGGGATTTGCAGCTGCTACTTACTTGCGGGGCGTACCGTTTATTCAGATACCTACCACGCTGCTAGCTCAAGTTGATTCGTCCGTCGGCGGAAAGACCGGGATCAATCACCCCCTGGGTAAGAACATGATAGGTGCCTTCTATCAGCCATTGATGGTGCTGGCAGATACACAAACGCTCGATACGCTTCCTGATCGTGAATTGAGAGCAGGTATTTCAGAGGTGATCAAATACGGACTGATCCGTGATCTGCCATTCCTAGAATGGCTTGAGCAGAACCTTGAAAAGCTACTGGCGAGAGACAAGGAGGCGCATCAATATGCAATTGCGCGAAGTTGCCAGAATAAGGCAGAAGTAGTTGGAAACGATGAGCGAGAAAGCGGCGAGCGAGCACTTCTGAATCTGGGCCATACATTTGGACATGCAATTGAAAATGGGATGGGCTACGGTGTATGGCTGCATGGCGAGGCTGTTGCTGCGGGCACGATGATGGCGGCAGATTTGTCGCATCGTATGGGTTGGCTGACAGGGGCAGACGTGGCGCGAGTGCGTGATATTTTTAAGCGCGCAAATCTGCCAGTGAGCGGACCGAGCATGCCAGTCGAAAAATACCAAGAGCTAATGGGGCTGGACAAGAAGGTTTCGGCAGGCAAGGTCAGATTTGTTCTCTTGGAGGCTTTGGGCCGTGCTGTCATGACAGGTGATGTACCTGAATCAACCTTGAAAGAAACGCTGGAGGCATGTTGTGACTGAACAGCAGTTCGCGCCATATGCAGTCAAGCAAAGTGAGCGCGGTCGGCTAATCTCCGAACCGAGTCCACTCGGTCGAAGCGAATTTCAGCGCGATCGCGACCGCATCATCCACTCGAGTGCATTTCGCAGGCTTGAATATAAGACTCAAGTATTTGTCAATCACGAGGGCGATCTGTTCAGGACCCGTTTAACGCACAGTATCGAAGTGGCGCAAATAGGCAGATCTATAGCGCGCCGTCTTGGGCTGAATGAGGACTTGGTGGAAGCCATCTCACTTGCCCATGATCTGGGGCATACGCCATTCGGGCATGCAGGGCAGGATGAGCTTAATGCATGCATGGCTGAATACGGCGGCTTTGAACATAACCTGCAATCACTTCGAGTAGTTGATGTGCTTGAGGAGCGGTATGCAGCATTTGATGGACTGAATCTGTGTTTCGAGACGCGAGAAGGCATACTTAAGCATTGCTCTCGGGAAGATGCCGAAAAATTGGGCAATGTGGGGAAGCGATTTCTACTGGGGCACCGTCCAAGCTTGGAAGCACAAGTGGCAAATTTGGCAGATGAGATCGCATACAACAATCACGATGTCGATGATGGTCTGCGTTCTGGCCTGCTGACGTTGGACAAGATGACTGAGGTGGATCTGTTCGCTAGACATCTAGAGGAAGTGAGACTAGCTTGGCCACAGTTGGCGGAACGACGCGTCGTCCACGAAACAGTACGTCGAATGATCAATACGTTGGTCACAGACTTGATTGCGCAGACGCTCACTAACATTACAGAGTGCGAACCAAAATCTCTTGAAGACGTGAGAGTTGCGCCTGCCTTGGTTGCTTTTAGCCCCCAGATGCGCGCATGGAATAGTGAGCTTAAATCTTTCCTGCGTACCGAGCTTTATCGTCATTATCGTGTCATGCGCATGAGTGCTAAAGCACGTCGCGTAATCCGTGAATTGTTCCAAGCATTCATGGAAGACCCCCGCCTGTTACCACCGCAGTCCAGTAACCAGCAGAAAGCTGACCTTCCACGCACTGTAGCCGACTACATCGCCGGGATGACTGATCGCTATGCGATTAGGGAACATAGGCGAATTTTCGCCATAGAAGAGATTTAACCGGTTCTCGGTTGCCCACCACCTACGGTTTAAGGTAGCATTCCCGCCCTTTTGGATAAATTTCCCGAAAAAGCGGCGTTTGTCGCTGTGTTGTCGGATGAATGAGGTGAGGAACAAGGTGAATAATTCTTCGTTGCCCGCGCGGCAAGGTTTGTATGACCCGCGCAATGAACATGATGCATGTGGTGTCGGTTTCGTCGCACATATTAAAGGTATAGCCAGTCACGACCGAGTAAGTGAAGGGCTGAACATTCTGGAGAATCTGACGCACCGCGGTGCGGTCGGGGCAGATCCCTTGGCGGGCGATGGCGCGGGCATCTTGATTCAGATTCCGCATGCTTTCCTGAGCACGGCAACTGCCAAGAATAAGATCCAACTGCCGGAAGCTGGTGAATACGGTGTCGGTATGTTGTTCCTGTCGCGTAACAAAGCGGCACGCGCGGCATGCGAAAAGATCGTCGAAGCTAAGATCAAGGCTGAAGGCCAGACGTTGTTGGGCTGGCGCGATGTGCCAGTGGATAGCTCCGGCTTGGGCGAGAGTGTGAAAGCAGCCGAGCCTATGGTTCGTCAGGTATTCATCGCTCGCGGCAAGAAGACCGTCGATCAAGATGCATTCGAGCGCAAGTTGTTCGTCATTCGCAAGACGGTCGAACATGCGGTGAGCAAATTACCAAAGGGGCAAGGCGAGGGTTTCTATATCCCGTCCATGTCTTCTCGCACCATCGTCTACAAAGGCATGTTGCTAGCGACTCAGGTCGGCGAATATTTCCTCGATCTGCAAGATGAAAGCTGTGTCAGCGCATTCGCGCTGGTGCACCAGCGCTTCTCCACAAACACCTTCCCCACTTGGGATCTGGCACATCCGTTCCGTATGATCGCCCACAACGGCGAGATCAATACCATGCGCGGCAACGTGAACTGGATGGCTGCGCGCCATGCAGCAATGTCGTCCAGCTTCCTCGGCAGTGATTTGGAAAAATTGTGGCCACTCATCACCGAAGGCCAGTCTGACTCGGCATGTTTCGATAATGCGTTGGAACTACTGGTGGCAGGCGGTTATTCCTTGCCGCATGCGATGATGTTGCTGATCCCAGAAGCATGGGCAGGCAATCCTCTGATGGATGAAGAGCGCCGTGCGTTCTACGAATATCATGCCGCTCTGATGGAGCCGTGGGACGGCCCCGCAGCAGTAGCCTTTACCGATGGTCGCATGATCGGTGCAACGTTGGACCGTAACGGCCTGCGCCCTGCGCGCTATCTGATCACCGACGACGACGTTGTATTGATGGCGTCCGAGATGGGCGTCCTGCCGATTGCGGAGAGCAAGGTCGTCAAGAAGTGGCGCTTGCAGCCGGGCAAGATGTTCCTAATCGACATGGAAGCAGGACGTATCATTGATGACAGCGAACTGAAGAAACAGATCGCCACTGCAAAGCCATACCGCAAGTGGATCAAGGAATCGCGTTACTTCCTAGATGATTTGCGCACCGTTGCCCGCAAGCAGGAGAGCATTGTCAGCTTGCTTGATGCGCAACAGGCGTTCGGTTACACGCAGGAAGACCTTAAGTTCATCATGTTGCCGATGGCAACTGCCGGCGAAGAGCCAACTGGTTCGATGGGTAGCGATGCTGCATTGCCGGTACTGTCCGGTCGCAGCAAGGTCCTGTACAACTACTTCCAACAGTTGTTCGCGCAAGTGACCAATCCACCTATTGATCCGATCCGCGAAGAGATCGTGATGTCACTGACGTCTTTCATTGGCTCAAAGCCGAACTTGCTCGGCGTTGATGAAACGAGTCCGGCGCCACGTTTGGAAGTGCATCAGCCCGTGCTGTCGCACGAAGATGCTGCCAAGCTGCACAACATCGACAAGCTCACCAAGGGCAATTACAGATCCAAGACACTGGACATCACCTATCCGGTGAAGAACGGTGCAGCTGGTTGCGAAGCAGCGATCAAAGCCCTGTATAAAGAAGCTGACAAGGCAGTCGCCGCCGGTTACAACGTATTGATCCTGTCTGACCGCGGCATGTCAGACAAGCGAGTGGCGATCCCCGCTCTGCTGGCTACCGCCGCAGTACACCACCATCTCGTACGTGAAGGGCTGCGCACCAGCACTGGTCTGGTCGTCGAGACAGGTTCGGCTCGCGAAGTGCATCACTTCGCATTGCTGGCTGGTTACGGTGCTGAAGCAGTCTATCCCTGGTTGGCGTTCGACAGTATCTCGTCCTTCGACCTGCCAGCTGGCGTGACTGCAAAGGACGGTCACAAGCGTTTCATCAAAGCTATTAACAAAGGTCTGTTGAAAGTGATGTCCAAGATGGGCATCTCGACCTATCAGTCCTATTGCGGTTCGCAGATATTCGAAGCCATCGGCCTCAATAGCGATTTCATTGAGAGTTACTTCCCGGGCACAGCTACGCAGATAGAAGGTATCGGCCTCAGCGAAGTGGCAGAAGAAGCAGTGCGCACTCACATTGGCGCATTCGGCAATGATCCACTGTTGCAAAACATGCTCGATGCGGGTGGTGAATTCGCTTACCGCACACGCGGTGAGGAGCATACCTGGACGCCGGATTCCATCGCCAAGTTGCAGCATTCCACTCGTTCGAACAACTACGAGACTTACAAAGAGTACGCCAAGCTGATCAATGATCAGACCCAGCGTCAGATGACGCTGCGTGGCCTGTTCGAGATCAAGTCTGCGGGCAAGGCTGTGGCGCTGGACGAAGTGGAATCGGCAAAAGACATCGTCAAACGTTTCGCCACTGGCGCGATGTCGCTGGGTTCCATCTCCACTGAAGCGCACACCACATTGGCGATTGCGATGAACCGCATCGGCGGCAAGTCCAACACTGGTGAAGGTGGCGAAGATCCAAATCGCTTCAAGACTTTGTATGGCGGTGAGAAGCTGTCCGAGATCATCGGCAAAGGTCGCATCGAAGCCGATCAGACTATGAAGGAGGGTGACTCGCTGCGTTCGCGCATCAAGCAAGTCGCTTCCGGACGTTTCGGCGTCACAGCGGAATATCTGTCCAGCGCTGACCAAATCCAGATCAAGATGGCGCAGGGCGCGAAGCCCGGCGAAGGTGGTCAGCTGCCCGGCGGCAAGGTTTCCGAGTACATCGGCAAATTGCGTCACTCGGTACCGGGCGTTGGCCTGATCTCACCTCCACCGCACCACGACATCTATTCCATCGAAGACTTGGCGCAGCTCATCCACGACTTGAAAAACTCGAATCCAAGTGCTTCAGTTTCGGTGAAGCTGGTGTCTGAAGTTGGCGTGGGTACAGTAGCTGCGGGTGTTTCCAAAGCTAAGGCTGACCACATCGTAATCTCCGGTTTCGACGGCGGTACAGGTGCTTCGCCACTGTCTTCCGTGAAGCACGCGGGTACATCGTGGGAGCTGGGTCTGGCCGAAGCACAGCAGACACTGGTGCTGAACAAGCTGCGCGGCCGTATCGGTCTGCAAGTTGACGGTCAGATCAAGACCGGTCGTGACGTGTTGATCGGTGCGTTGCTCGGTGCTGATGAGTTCGGTTTCGCCACCGCACCGTTGGTGGTCGAGGGCTGCATCATGATGCGCAAGTGTCACCTCAATACCTGCCCGGTTGGCGTCGCCACACAGGACCCAGAGCTGCGCAAGAAATTTACCGGCCAGCCGGAACATGTCGTGAACTACTTCTTCTTCGTTGCTGAAGAAGTGCGTGAGCTGATGGCGCAGATGGGCGTGCGCAAGTTCGAAGATCTGATCGGCCGCAGTGATCTGCTCGACAAACGCAAAGGCATCAAGCATTGGAAAGCCAAGGGTCTAGATTTCAGCAAGGTGTTCTACCAGCCCAAGGTCGGTGCTGACGTGGCACGCCGTCAAGCTGAAGTGCAGGACCACGAACTGGAAAAGGCACTCGACAACGACCTCATCGCCCAATCCAAAGAAGCTTTGGACGGGAAGCGTGTGGTCACCATCGAAACCAAGATCTGCAACGTCAACCGCAGTGTTGGCACCATGCTGTCGCACGAAGTGGCCAAGCGTCACGGTAATGCCGGCCTGCCGGATGACACCATCCGCGTGAGGCTGCTGGGTACTGCCGGTCAAAGCTTCGGCGCCTTCCTTGCACGCGGTGTGACCTTCCAGCTGGAAGGCGAAGGCAACGACTATGTGGGCAAGGGATTGTGCGGTGGTCGCATCATCGTCAAACCATCCGACGACAGCAAGCTCGTCGCAGAAGACAACATCATCGTCGGTAACACCGTGCTGTACGGTGCGACAGCCGGTGAAGTGTTCTTCCGCGGTGTGGCAGGTGAGCGTTTCGCGGTGCGTAACTCCGGTGCGGTAGCTGTGGTCGAAGGCGTGGGTGACCACTGTTGCGAATACATGACCGGCGGTATGGTCGTCGTGTTGGGCAATACCGGACGCAATTTTGCGGCGGGTATGTCAGGTGGTGTGGCTTACGTGTTGAATGAAGACGGCAACTTCCATCAGCGTTGCAACATGTCTATGGTTCAGTTGGAAGCGGTGCCGGAAGAAGCTGCTCTGAGTGAGACCGGCGAAGTGGAAGGTCATGGTCGCGTGCACTTCAACCATCTGAACAAGACTGACGAAGCGGCGCTACGTGGCAAGATCGAGAAGCATTTGCGCTACACCGGCAGTACACGTGCCAAGCAGATCCTGGAGAACTGGGCGGTATACCTGCCCAAGTTCGTGAAGGTCATGCCGACCGAATATCGCCGCGCGTTGTTAGAGATCGCGGCGCAGCAGCAGAAGGAGGTCGCATAATGGGCAAGCCAACCGGATTCAAAGAATTTGAGCGCGTCAGCGAAGGCTACGCGCCGGTAGCGCAACGCTTGAAGCATTATCAGGAGTTCGTTGCACATCTGTCCGATAGCGAAGCGACACAGCAGGGCGCACGTTGCATGGACTGCGGCATCCCGTTCTGCAATAACGGTTGCCCAGTCAACAACATCATCCCCGACTGGAACGATCTGGTGTATCGCGGAAACTGGAAGCAGGCGATCGAAGTGCTGCATTCCACCAACAACTTCCCAGAAGTGACAGGACGCATCTGCCCAGCACCGTGCGAAGCGGCTTGCACCCTGAACATCGGTCACGATGCTGTCGGCATCAAATCCATCGAGCACGCCATCATCGACAAGGCGGGCGAAAACGGTTGGGTCGTACCGCAACGCGCCAAGAAAAAGACAGGCAAGAAAGTTGCCGTGGTCGGTTCCGGTCCTGCCGGTATGGCTGCTGCGCAGCAACTGGCCCGCGCCGGTCATGCTGTGACCGTATTCGAAAAGAACAGCCGCATCGGTGGCTTGATGCGTTACGGCATCCCTGATTTCAAATTGGACAAGCGACTGATCGACTGGCGTATGGCGCAACTCACTGCCGAAGGCGTGAAGTTCCAGACCAATACCTTCGTCGGCAAGGAATTGCCCGGTAAGGGCATCGTCAACGATGCGAAGAAAGTCATCAGCCCTGCTGCATTGAAGAAGGATTTCGATGCAGTGATCTTGGCGGGTGGTTCTGAGCAGCCGCGCGATCTGCCTGTGCCGGGACGTGAACTGGCTGGTGTGCATTACGCGCTGGAATTCCTGATCCCGCAGAACAAAGAAGTGGCGGGCGATGCGAAGAACCCGATCAATGTCGCAGGCAAGCATGTTGTCGTCATCGGCGGCGGCGATACAGGTTCCGACTGCGTGGGCACTTCCAATCGTCACGGTGCCGCATCGATCACACAGATCGAAGTGATGCCGCGCGCACCAGACCAAGAGAACAAGCCGATGACTTGGCCAAACTGGCCGCTCAAGCTGCGCACCTCCAGCTCGCACGACGAAGGTTGTGTGCGTGACTGGGCCATCGCCACCAAAGAGTTCGTCGGCGAGAACGGCGTACTGAAAGCATTGAAGTGCGTACGTGTCGAGTTCAAGGAAGGCAAGATGGTCGAGGTTGCAGGCAGCGAATTCGAACTGAAGGCTGACTATGTGTTCCTCGCTATGGGCTTCACCAATCCATTGGCGCAAGTGCTGGATGCATTCGGCGTGCAAAAGGATGGCCGCGGCAATGTGTTGGCAACGACCGAAGGCGACAAGTGCTATCAAACCAGCGTGAAGAAGGTGTTCGCTGCCGGCGATATGCGTCGCGGTCAATCGCTGGTGGTGTGGGCGATCCGTGAAGGCCGTCAGGCTGCACGCGCGGTCGACGAGTTCCTGATGGGCTCGTCGTTGTTGCCACGATAATTTTTATAAAAACAAATCCACCACAGATTAACTCTGTGGTGAGGTTCTTCTGGGGGCTTCATGAATTTCAAAGTAAAGAACGACACCTTCCTGCGCGCGCTGCTGCGCCAGCCTACCGATTACACACCGCTGTGGATGATGCGTCAGGCCGGTCGTTACCTGCCTGAGTATCGCGCCACGCGCCGTACGGCTGGCAGCTTCTTAGGGCTGTGCAAGAACCCGGACTTTGCGACTGAAGTGACATTGCAGCCGCTGGAGCGTTTCCCGCTGGATGCTGCCATTCTGTTCTCCGACATCCTGACCGTCCCCGATGCAATGGGTCTGGGTCTGTATTTCTCGGAAGGCGAAGGTCCGAAGTTCGAGCGCCCACTTGAGACAGAAGCAGACATCATGGCACTGCAAGTGCCGGATATCGGCAAGGATTTGAAGTACGTGACGGACGCTGTGTCACAGATCCGCAAAGCGCTTGATGGCAGCGTGCCGCTGATCGGCTTTTCCGGTAGCCCGTGGACACTCGGTTGCTACATGGTGGAAGGCGGTAGCAGCAGCGATTACGCCAAGGTGAAGACCTTGATGTACAAAGAACCCAAGCTGATGCATCACATTCTGAACGTGACTGCACAAGCAGTGACCGCTTACCTCAATGCGCAGATCGAAGCGGGCGCACAAGCCGTGATGATCTTTGATTCCTGGGGCGGTGCGTTGTCGCACTCCGCATTCCACGAATTCTCGTTGGCTTATACCCAGCGTATCGTGGATGGTCTGATCAAAGAAAAAGACGGTGTACGTATCCCGTCCATCGTGTTCACCAAAGGTGGCGGTCTATGGATCGAAAGTATTGCGGACATCGGTTGCGATGCAGTGGGGCTGGACTGGACCATGGATATCGGTGTGGCACGTCAGAAGGTCGGCAACAAGGTCGCCCTGCAAGGCAACCTAGATCCGACCGTGTTGTTCGCCACGCCGGACGTGATCCGAGCCGAGGTGGAGAAGGTGTTGTCCAGCTTCGGTTTCGGTAGCGGCCATGTGTTCAATCTGGGCCACGGCATCTCGCAACATACCGACCCGGAGAACGCTGCAGCCTTGGTGCAGGCAGTGCACGAACTCAGCAAAAAATATCACTAGAAACATCTTGACAGACGCCGCTTTATGAACAGGCGTCTAAAACTGAAAGGCCATGGGTGGCAGCATCCATGGCCTTTTGCATTGACGATGTAAGTTATTGAAAGTTAAGGCGGTAATAAACTGCTTCGAAAATGTGCGAAGAAAAAAAACTGTATACACTGTTTGTAGTTAGCGTACTTCATTGGCAGTTGTCCACATTGTTATCCACAGGAAATGTGGACAACAAAAAAACTCTATATCGCTCAATGAGATTCGCTAAACTTCAAACAAAATACCGGAAAGATTCTGCATAAAATGTCCATCATTCGCGTCGCGCTCGACGTGCCCTTGTCAACACTTTTCGACTACTTTGTAAGCGAAGAAATGCAGATCGAGATCGGTCAGCGTGTACTCGTCCCATTCGGTCGAAAACAGGTGTTGGGCATCGCGATGGAATGGGCTGAAAGTTCAGATCTCGCAGATGGCCGTATCAAGCCAGTGATGCAAGCGCTGGATGACGTGCCGCCATTGCCGCAGGATATGCTGAACCTGCTGCGATTCTGCAGCGACTACTACCACTTCCCTTTGGGCATGACTGTATTGTCTGCCTTGCCGACACGCTTGCGTGCGCTGGAACCGATCAAGCTAAAGCAGGCTTTGGACTACACGCTGAGTGCTGCGGGTAAGGCACTGGATGTAGGAACGCTGCCCAAGCGCCGCGTAGTGCAGCAGCGCATCTTGCAAGCACTGCGCGAAGCGCCGCTCAGTGGTGCCCAGCTGCGCAGCCTATCTCCGAGCGCCCCCGCTGCACTAAAGGTGTTATTGGAAGCAGGATGGGTAGAAGCTTGTGAACCGGTGCATCGCACCACGCACACTTTCAACGATGCGCATGCACTCACTTCTGAGCAGCAACAAGCTGTAGATGCTGTCATACAACAACAGGGGTATGGCTGCTTCCTACTGCACGGCATCACTGGCAGCGGCAAGACCGAGATCTACGTGCATCTGATGCACGAGATGTTGCAGCGTCAGGGCCAAGTGTTGCTGCTGGTGCCCGAGATCAACCTCACCCCGCAACTGGAAAACTATTTCCGCAGTCGCTTCCCCAATGTCGATCTGGTCAGTCTGCATAGCGGCCTGGCCGATGGCGAGCGGGCGCAGAATTGGCTCAAGGCGCAATCCGGCGAAGCGCGCATCGTGCTGGGGACGCGCTTGGCCGTGTTCACGCCGCTGCCAAAGCTGAGCCTGATTCTAGTGGACGAGGAGCACGATCCATCCTTCAAGCAACAGGACGGCTTGCGCTACTCGGCGCGTGACGTCGCCATCTTCCGCGCCAACCAGCGCGGCGTACCAATTGTGCTCGGTTCAGCTACACCTTCACTGGAAAGCTGGCACAACGCCCAGAGCGGACGCTACAAATTATTGCAGCTCACACAACGTGCTGTGCAACCCGCCACCTTGCCGGTCGTGCGGTGCATGGATGTCACCAAGCTGCCGTTGCAAGAAGGTTTGAGTGAGCCATTGCTCACTGCTATCGAATCCAGATTGCAGCGCAAAGAACAAAGCCTGATCTTCGTCAATCGTCGCGGCTACTCGCCGGTGTTGATGTGTAGTGCCTGCGGTTGGTTATCAGAATGCAAAAACTGCACAGGCAAACTGGTGCTGCACATGAAAGATCGCAGCCTGCGTTGCCATCACTGCGGCCATCAACAACGCGTACCGCATGCATGCCCAACCTGCGGTGATGTCGACCTCAAACCAGTCGGCATCGGTACGCAGCGCTTAGAAGAAACACTGCAAAGTAACTTTCCTGAAGCGCGCATCCTACGCGTTGACAGAGACAGCACGCGCAACAAAGGCAGCTGGGAAGCCATGCGCAAACAGATCCACGATGGCGAAGCTGACATCCTCATCGGTACGCAGATGCTGGCGAAAGGTCACGACTTTCCCAATCTCACATTGGTAGGCGTGATCAGCCCAGATGGTGCCTTGTATAGCGCAGACTTTCGTGCCTCTGAAAAGCTCTTTGCACAACTCACCCAAGTAGGTGGTCGCGCCGGACGTGCCGACAAAGCAGGCGAAGTGATTGTACAAAGTGCTTTTCCAAACCATCCTTTGTTTCAGGCACTGCGTGCCCATGATTACAGAATCTGGGCACAGACCTTGCTGGTAGAGCGCCAGATGGCAGGGTTGCCACCCTTTGCATTTCAGGCTTTGTTGAGCGCGGAAAGCATGCAAGAGCAGCTGGTGATGAAATTTCTAAATCAGGCGCGCATAGCAGCAGTACAGATCGGATCGGAAGTTGAAATATATGGTGTTGTTCCTGCGGCCATGCCAAAACGCGCCAACCATCACCGCGCCCAGTTGCTAGTGCAAAGCGATGCGCGTAAAACGTTGCAGTCTTTCCTAAGAATTTGGAAACCAGAACTGGATACTCTGACGTCGCAAAAGATTCGGTGGTCTTTGGATGTGGATCCAATGGAATATTGAAGAATGACCCGATAGAGCTATATAAGTCCCTACTGAAATAGGCGTTATAATGCGCCCGAATAACTGAATGGAGCAATAAATGGAAATCCAGCGTTTTACCCTCTCCAATGCAGCACTTCCCTTAAAGACATTGTTCAGCGGCTACCTACTGGTGGTCGGGCTGGGTCTGCTGTTCGCTGGTGGGCAGATCATGCTGACCCACGGTATGGCTGACGGCAAGGTCGGCCTGTCGGTCGATGACATCGTCTACAGCTATTACGGCAATCGAGAAGAAGGTTCCAAGCTGGTGTCCAAGCTTAACGGCTCGATGAAGGACAATGCGCCGCCTGATGTACGCATGGCGATGATCAAATGGGCAGAGACCGGCGCCTCGCCGGAAGCGTGGGACAACCGCATATCCATGGACATCGATCAGTATTGCCAGCCCTGCCATGCCAACATCTCCGGCCTGCCCGACCTTAGCAACAAGGATACGATGAAGAAACTACTGGCCGTTGACGAGGGTCAGCCGATGGCCACGCTGACGCGTGTGTCGCACATCCACCTGTTCGGCATCTCGTTCATCTTCTTCTTTGTGGGCTGGATATTCACCTACTCGACCGGCATATCGCCGATGCACAAGGCCATCCTGATCTCGGTGCCGTTCGGTTTCCTGATCGTGGACGTACTGGCTTGGTGGCTGACCAAGTGGCACCCCGGTTTCGCATGGTTCGTCATCATCGGCGGCTTCGGCTATAGCCTCGCAGCGGCCATCATGATCTTCACCTCGCTGTACCAGATGTGGATACTGCCGCTCCGCAAGAATCACCCGGTATACCCGCCATCTGACGCAACGTGAGTTCTGAAGAAAAACTGATCGAGCACATCGCCGCCATGGCTGGCGACGATGCTGTTTTAACAGGAGAAGCAAAGGCTAGCTACTGCCAAGACTGGCGCGGTCGCTATCAGGGCGAAGCGATAGCAGTCGTGTTCCCTGCTGATACGCAGCAAGTCTCATCAATCGTCAAACTATGCGCCGAGCACGGTGTCGCAATGGTGCCGCAGGGTGGCAACACCAGCTTATGTGGCGCATCGGTACCGTTGGCAGACGGCACACCTCAGATCATCATCAATCTGTCGCGCATGAATCGCATACGCGAGGTAGACGCGACCAACTACACCATGACCGTGGAGGCAGGGTGCAAACTGGCCTCCTTGTACGATGCGGCAGATAACGCTGAGCGTCTGTTCCCACTTGGCCTCACCGCCATAGCACCACACTGCGAGATCGGTGGAAACCTCTCTACCAATGCTGGCGGCATCGGTGTATTGCGCTATGGCAACGCACGCGATCTGGTGCTAGGGTTGGAAGTTGTGTTGCCGGATGGCCGCATCTGGAATGGTCTGCGTCGCTTGCGCAAAGACAATACCGGCTATGACCTCAAGCACTTATTCATCGGTGCAGAAGGCACATTGGGCATCATCACAGCTGCCGTTCTTAAGCTCTACCCGCGCCCCCGAGCCACCGCCACGGCATGCATCGCTGTGCGTGATCCGTCCGTAGGCGTGGCTTTGCTCGCCCACCTGCGCGCCACCTGTGGTGACACAATCAGCGGCTTCGAACTTATCTCGCGTGCGTGTCTCGATCTGGTGTTCAAGCACATCCCCGATACACACGAACCCTTTGCCGTACCGCATGAGTGGTTGATCATCACCAAGCTGAGCAATGTCCTGCCCACACCTTTGGACGATGCCTTGCGAAGTGCTTTGCAGGATTTTGAAGGAGTCATCGCATTCGAAGTCACCAGCGATGAGGCGCATGCCGAACGCTGGTGGAAGTTGCGCAAGAACATCGCCGAGGCGCAAAAAGCCGAAGGGATCAGCATCAAGCACGACGTATCCGTGCCAATCAGTCGCGTGGGTGAATTTATTGCCGATGCCAGTCGCGCATTGCGCGAGATCTATGCGGGCATCCGCATCGTCGCCTTTGGCCACATGGGCGACGGCAATATCCACTACAACGTCTCCATGCTCGATGCCAATTTGAACAAAGCCTTCATCGAAGCCCATGAGCACGATGTCAACGCTATCGTCTACAAGGTGGTGACTGGACTGGATGGCAGCATCAGCGCCGAACACGGTTTGGGGCAGCTCAAACGCGAAGAGATAACACATTACAAGAGTAAGCTGGAGCTAGAGCTGATGCGCAGCATCAAGCGAACATTCGATCCGCATGGGCTGATGAATCCTGGCAAGGTCGTTTGATTCGTGTTGGTGCTGAGCGGCAATAGTACGAAGGCATGTTGTAGAATCACCAAAACATTGGGCAATGCATACGAAATGGATATTTCGAATCAAATTTCAAAATGAGGATGTCATGAACAAAAATATCTTTGCACTCGCAACACTGCTGATCCTTCTAGCTGGATGTTCGGAAAAACATGGCCCCCAAGATCTTTCGAAATTGCCATTGGATCTGGAGGCGGGCAAGGTGGTCGCCCAGAGTAGTTGTTCGATCTGTCATGGTATGGATGGCAAAGGTGTTGCAGACAACATTCCTAATCTGGCCGCACAAATTGAAACCTATCTGATGAAAGCTGTTCAAAGTTATGACCACGGCAAGCGCGTCGATAGCAGTGGTAAGGTCATGAATGTCGCAGAAGGACTTTCTCATCAACAGCTACGCAATGCAGTCGGTTATTACGCAAGTCTGCCGCCTGTGGTCAAGCCGCAGTCCAAAGTAAAAGTAGAATATTCGTACTACGAGCGCGGCAAAGCGCTGAGTAAGACCTGTGCTACTTGTCATGGTAAAGATGGGAATACAACTGTGGCGGGCGTCCCTCGTTTGGCCGGACAACATCCGCAATACATCATCAAAGCAACCAAATCCTATCTTGACGGAACGCGCACGATGCCCGCAATGCATGCGAAGCTCAATGGACTGAGTGCGGCTGACATAGAGAATATCGCCATCTACTTCGCGCTGAACGAACCGAAGTCGCCTTCTAGCAAGGCTATCAATTCGCATGAGGGTACTCAGTTCATTAGCGCTTGTGTCAAATGCCACGGCCCTTCAGGTTCTGGCGATGATTTGAGCGTGCCAAATCTGGCCGGGCAGAATGTGCAGTATCTCAATAAGGTGATCAAATCCTATCGCGACAGCGTGCGTGACCATAAGGTGATGCATCAATCGCTCGCTGGATTGAAGGACAGTGAGATCAACAAGATCGCTACTTATTTCGCGACAGAGCTACCAGCACAAACCAGCTTTGCACCTCCAGAGACGATCAATTCATTGGTGCAGAAATGCGATCTGTGCCATAGCCTAGGCAATACCAACCCAGACATGCTGACTCCAAAGCTGAATGGCCAGAATCGTGGCTACCTGATCAATGCGATGACAACCTATCGTGATGGTGATCGCGGAAATTCGGCGATGCACTCGATAAGCTCGACGATGCTCTTCGATGCCACCATAGAGGGATTGGCTGACTATTATTCAGCGCAAGAGGCGAAATGATGCGTCTTTGAGTTAGGGAATAGCAATCGAACTTCAGGAGAAATAAAATGAAAACCAAGGTTTTGATATCAAGTGCAGTATTTATGATCTCGGCATTCTTCGCTACAGGTGCGCAGGCCTCGGTGGACGACGCAGATGCGAAGAGTCTGCTGAATGAGAACGGATGCTTGAATTGCCATGATGTGACCAAGACAAAGACGGCGCGCTCATATAAGAAGATCGCGGCAGAGCGGAAGGGTAAGGCAGATGCGGAAGCTGCAATCATCAAGCACCTTACGCAACCGAGCACAGTCAAACTTGGCGAGGATATGATCGACCATCCACAGGTCGAAGCCGATCCAGCACAAGTGAAGAATCTGGCTAAATGGATCCTGTCACGCTGATGTAATTGCAAAGGGTGATGCAGCTTGTCATGCAGCATCACCTTTATGCCATTGGACGTAATGAATGACGCTCCAAATAGTTTGGAAGAAAAATGAAAACCCTCGTGTTGCTCCGTTCTTTGCCCAAAGGCTTATGCCTGTTGTTGTTTCTTGCTACGGGCTGGTTCTCGAATGCTGCGCTTGCATTAGTTTTGCCAAATGAAGTCTCGTCAAAGAACGCATCCTGTCTTGTTTGTCACGACGGAAAGACTGTCAAACATACAAAGGACTCGAAGGGCGAAAAGCGAGAGCTGCATGCAGTTCCTCCGGAAAAATTTCAGAAGAGCGTGCATGCAAACGTCGCCTGCGTGACTTGTCATGTTGAGATAACTGATGGGAAAACCCCTCACAAGATTTCTAAGACAGCAAAAAAACCAGACTGTGAGGAGTGCCACATTTCCTTGTGGGTGAAAGCATTGCGTGAAGGTACGCTTGAAGAGAAGGCCGGCCTGAGCGTAGTGATGCAAAACATCGAAGTCTATAAGCAGTCATCACACGCCAAGCCCAATGCAGACAATCCGGATGTGCCAAACGCCACTTGTCACGATTGTCATGACGACCATACTTTCAATGTGGCCCCAAGCGGCTCGGCTGAGCATGATGAGTGGCATCACGATACGCCTAAAGTCTGTGGCGAAAGTTGCCATGAAGGGCAACTAGGGCAGTATGCAAAGTCTGTCCATGGACAAGAGTTACTCCAGAACAACAACCATAATGCGGCAGCCTGTATCGACTGTCACACAACACATGCGATAGGCAGTCCAAGGGCATCCCCTATCAAATTAGAGATCACGAAGAACTGTGGCGGTTGTCATGAAGAGAACTTCAAGACATACCGCGCGACCTATCACGGCCAAGTGAGTTCACTAGGCTATGCATATACAGCCAAGTGTTTCGATTGCCACGGAAGTCATGACGTTCGTAGGGCGGATGATCCGAAGTCCAGAGTGCATCCGGACAAACGCCTGAAGACATGCCAGAAGTGCCATAACGACAGGAAGCCCGGCATGAACACAGCCACCGAAGGCTTCTTGACGTTCAGTCCTCACGCTAACAGCCATGATTTTGCGAAGTATCCGCAGATGTGGATCGTGACCAAATTCATGATCGCCTTATTGATAGGCGTGTTCGTCTTCTTCTGGCTACATTCCGTACTCTGGTATTACCGCGAATGGAAAGAGCAGAAAGAGGGCAAAGTTGCCTCCTATGTCAGAGCGGGCGATCTGCCGGTGGATGAAAAGAAATTCTTCCAGCGTTTTCCATGGGGTTGGCGCTTAGCCCATTTGGTCTTCGCACTGGTCACCATGACCTTGGTATTAACCGGTACGACAGCCCTTTTCGCTGAGACCGTTTGGGCGC
The DNA here is from genome assembly GCA_024636935.1 of Sideroxydans sp. Classification (GTDB taxonomy): domain Bacteria; phylum Pseudomonadota; class Gammaproteobacteria; order Burkholderiales; family Gallionellaceae; genus Sideroxyarcus. The sequence goes on from JAGXGC010000020.1 coordinate 81,904, forward strand.
CGGTGGTGGCGGAGTGGTTAGGTGGGCCGCATACGATCAACCATATTCATCGTATCGTGGCAGGTCTCTTCGTAGCGATCTTCTTTACGCACTTCATCTATGTGATGCAGAAGTTGCTGCGCGACAAGAAGTTCCGCTGGTTCGGACCAGATTCGTTGATTCCAAATTGGAAGGACTTGCGGGATTGCTACGGCATGTTCAAGTGGTTCTTCGGCAAAGGGCCGAAACCGATGTTCGATCGTTGGACCTATTTCGAGAAGTTCGACTACTGGGCCGTGTTCTGGGGCGTCACAATCATCGGTACCAGCGGTCTGATGCTGGCAATGCCGCATGTGACGGCGACCTATCTGCCGGGCTGGGTATTCAATGTCGCGACCGTGGTGCATGCGGAAGAGGCGTTCCTGGCAGCAGTGTTCTTGTTCACGGTGCACTTCTTCAACAATCACTTCCGTCCAGACAAGTTGCCGCCGCCTGACATCGTCATGTTCACCGGCGCCCAATCTCTGGATGAGTTTAGACGCGATCACCCAGCACAGTATCAACGCCTTGTCGATGCGGGAGAGTTGGAGAAATATCTGGTTGATGCACCGTCCATGCCAATGACATTGGCTTCGAAGATACTCGGCATCGTGCTCATCCTTTTCGGATTGACGTTGCTCGCCTTGGTCGCCATTGGTTTCTTTGGCGGGGCATAAAGGGTTTGGCGGAATGTCCGATCCGGCTGGGAGGATCCTAGTCGGCTTGGGTGTTCAGCCGCCCACTCAGAGTCCATAGAATGGCAAACATACTTATTGCCTACTCAACGACCGACGGGCATACGCTGGAGATATGCCAGCGGATACAGCAGACGATCAAGTCCCCTCACCAGGTCACCTTGCTGCCGATCGCGGATTGCAGTGCAAATGATTTGCCATCGTTCGATACCATCGTGATCGGTGCGAGCATCCGCTACGGCAAGCACCAGCCTCGGGTCACCGCCTTCGTTAATCAGAACGCCCATATCCTAGACAGCAAAGCGAATGCATTCTTTTCGGTGAACGTCGTTGCGCGCAAACCGGAAAAGAACACACCTGCAACCAACCCATACTTGCAGAGATTCTTGAAGCAGATCTTGTGGAAGCCGAAACATCTGGCAGTCTTTGCAGGCAAACTCAATTATCCTAGTTATCGTTTCATCGATCGCATCATGATTCGGATGATCATGTGGATCACTCATGGCCCGACAGACACAAATAAGGTTTATGAATTTACCGATTGGAAGCAGGTGTAGGATTTTGGGGAGCAAGTGAGTCGCATGTAACGCCAGGGAGCAATAAACCTGCGTGAAGTTTCATATCTATTTGGAATACAATCGCTTGTGCTGTACGGCTAGTCTTACAATCACGGTAAAGGAGGTGCGTACATGGCAAACCAACCCGAGATCACCAACATGGCATTGTTCTGCGACTTCGAGAACGTGGCGCTGGGCGTGCGCGATGCCAAATACGCGCAGTTCGATATCAAGAAAGTGTTGGAGCGCCTGCTACTCAAAGGCAGCATCGTGGTCAAGAAAGCCTATTGCGATTGGGAGCGTTACAAAGAATTCAAAGCGCCCATGCACGAAGCCTCGTTCGAACTCATCGAGATTCCCCACGTGAGGCAAAGCGGCAAGAACTCCGCCGACATCCGTCTGGTCGTTGATGCGCTAGACCTCTGCTACACCAAAGCCCACGTTGACACCTTCGTCATCATCAGCGGCGATTCAGACTTCTCGCCGTTGGTCTCCAAGCTGCGCGAGAACAACAAATACGTCATTGGGATCGGCGTGAAGGATTCCACTTCCGACCTGCTCAGCGCCAACTGCGACGAATTCATCTTCTATGACGATCTCGTGCGCGTACAGGAAGCCAAGAAGAAACAAGCTGCCAAGAAAGCGCCTGCTAAAGCAAAAGTCGAGACAGCCAAACCTGCCGCCGCAAAGAGCGACGACGACAAGAAACAAGAAGCCATGGACTTTCTGGTCGAAACCGTCGAAGGCCTCATCTCCGAACGCGGCTCCGACGAAAAGATCTGGGGTTCCATGGTCAAACCCACCATGCAACGCCGCAAACCGGGTTTCACCGAATCCTATTACGGCTATCGTTCATTCAAGGAATTGATCGAGGATGCGCAGAAGCACAAGTTAGTGGTGTTGCAGAAGGAAGAGAAGTCGGGGCAGTACATGATTCGGTTGCCGGCGGGGGAATAATATTCTTGAGTTGTATTTCCATAATTGTTTGCAAGATTAATTAATGAAAAATTTTGAACTAAAACTTCGCCGCCGCAATATTCCAGATGCTGACTTGATAGTTGATATGCAGCGCGTAGCTAAGCATCTACAAAGCCAGTCAATTACTAAGGTTGACTATGATTTGCACGGAAACTTTGGAGCCACAACCATATTGAGGAAATTTGGCGGATGGAATAAAGCCCTTGATGCTGCAGGCCTGATTTTTACCAATCGGATAAACATTCCTGAGGAAGAGTTGTTCGAGAACCTCGCTAATTTATGGCAAGCGCTTGGGCGTCAGCCAGTTGGTAAAGATTTGTCAAAAGCTTTGGGGAAGTCGAAATTTTCATTAGGTACATATGAGAAGCGATTTGGTTCGTGGAATAAAGCACTAGTTGCGTTTGTTCAATATGTCGGAAGTCCCGATGCGGGGGCAGTTGCTGATGCTCGTGTTCCAATAGAGAGAGATCACAACAACAGACAAAGAACAACCAAAAAGATTAATTGGCGTTTGCGAGCCACAGTATTAATAAGGGATAGTTGTATTTGCCGAATGTGCGGAGCCAGCCCATCAAAGGATTCATCCGTGACCCTTCATGTTGACCACATAAAGCCTTGGACAAAGGGAGGCGAAACAGTTATTGAAAACCTGCAAACCTTATGTTCTGTTTGCAATGTTGGCAAAAGCAATGTTCTTTAGTAAGCGCAGCGATACCCATCGATCAAAGTCAAAACCGTCGGGGGTTGCCCGACAGCAAGTTACTTTCTTTTGCTTCGCCAAAAGAAAGTAACCAAAGAAAAGGCGACCCTGGTTTGCCGCCCCTTCGGGGTGCCCTCGTTCACTTCTGAACGAGGCGGCGCTCAAGGGAATGAAAGTCAAAGGCGGTTTTGTGTGCGCTTTGCGCACGTTTCTTTTGGCGAGGCGGGCATTGCCCGCCTCGCGGGGTTGATTTGGGTTTTGGGGTTTTGAATTTCCATCCCCTGTGCGCCGCCGAGTAGCACAGGCGAGTCAGGGGATTTCGGGGAGGACTGTCTGAGCGCGCAGCGCGAGTTCCGCCGCCGCCTGACTTGCCGAGCAACGCAGGGAACCCACGAAGTGGGCGGGAAGCTGGGGTCGCCTTCTTTTTGGTTACTATTTCTTGGCGAAGCAAGAAAAAGTAACTAGCTGTCGGGCTACCCCCGACGGTGTTGAAGTTAATGGCCGTTCATCCTTCGATACGGCTTCGCCTACTCAGGACGAACGGTCACAGGTGCGACCAGCCCCCCGATGCTATAATCCGCGCCTCTTTTGAAGGCGTCCCGCAATGTCCGTAGTCCTGAATTTCAGATCCCATCTTTCCGAATTGTTCGCGCAGGCCCTGCGCGAGGTGTCGCCGGAGTCGGCAGACACGTCCATTCTCATCGAGCGTCCCAAGCAGTCGGCGCATGGCGATTACGCCTGCAATCTTGCGATGCAACTGGCCAAGCCTTTGCGCAAGTCACCGCGTGACATCGCGAAGGCGCTGATCGAGGCATTGCCACAGACCGATTTCATCGAGAAGGTGGAGATCGCGGGTGCGGGTTTCATCAACGTATTCATCGCAGCGGCAGCTAAGCAGGCCGTGGTGAATAGCGTGCTGACAGCGGGTGCGGGCTACGGCCATGTGCATGTCGGTCAAGGTCGCAAGGTGGGCGTGGAGTTCGTGTCGGCTAATCCGACTGGGCCTTTGCATGTGGGTCACGGTCGCGGTGCGGCGGTGGGCGATTGCTTGTGCAACGTGCTGCATGCGGCAGGTTGGGATGTGACGCGCGAGTTCTATTACAACGATGCGGGTGTGCAGATCGACAATCTGAAGTTGTCGGTGCAACTGCGTTGCAAGGGCATCACGCCGGAAGATCCGTCATGGCCTGAGTCTGGCTATCGCGGTGACTACATTCAGGATGTGGCTGACGCTTACATGGCGAAAGAGACTGTGGAAGCGGACGATCAGCACATCACCGGCAAGGGCGATGTGGATGATGCCGAGGCGATCCGTCACTTTGCGGTGGCTTATCTGCGCCGCGAGCAGGATTTGGACTTGCGCGCTTTCCAAGTGGAATTCGATGTGTTCTCGCTGGAGTCCTCGCTGTATACCGAGGGCAAGGTGGAGGCTGCGGTGCAGAAGCTGATCGCCAGCGGTCACACTTACGAACAAGACGATGCGCTGTGGTTGCGCACCACCGACTTCGGTGATGACAAAGACCGCGTGATGCGCAAGAGCGACGGCGGCTATACCTATTTCGTGCCGGACGTGGCCTACCATTTGGAAAAATGGAATCGCGGATTTGTGCGCGTCATCAACGAGCAGGGTTCCGACCACCATTCCACCATCACCCGCGTACGTGCCGGTTTGCAGGCGCTGGATGCAGGCATCCCGCAGGGCTGGCCGGACTATGTGCTGCATCAGATGGTGACGGTGCTGAAGAACGGCGAAGAGGTGAAGATCTCCAAGCGCGCAGGCAGCTATGTGACTTTGCGCGACCTGATCGACGAAGTGGGTTGCGATGCAACGCGTTACTTCCTTGCTGCACGTTCTCCTGATTCGCAACTGGTGTTCGACATCGACCTGGCTAAATCGCAGAGCAACGACAATCCGGTGTATTACATCCAGTACGCGCATGCCCGTATCTCTACGGTGTTGGCGCAGTGGGGCGGTGACAGACAATCTTTGCATGCAGTCGATCTGACTGTGTTGGAAAGCGACTACGAGAAGGTGTTGCTGCAGAAGATGATCGATTTCCCCACGGTGATCGAGACGGCAGCAAACGATCTCGCGCCGCACCAGATCGCGGTCTATCTGAAGGACTTTGCGGCTGATTTTCACAGCTATTACAATGCGTCCCGCTTCTTGGTCGATGATGAGCGCATCAAGCTGGCGCGATTGGCACTGATCGCGGCTATCGCGCAGGTGTTACGGAACGGATTGTCCCTGCTTGGGGTCTCAGCGCCCGAGCAAATGTAATCTCACTAAAGGAATAACATGGCCTCTGCAGGCGGAGCACAAAAGTCTAAAGCGATCGCATCACTAATCATCGGCATGGTGATAGGGGTATCAATCGCCGGTATCGTCGCTTGGTATATGGTGAAAAAGAATCCGACCACCTTCAGCCAACCGTCCGTGGCGCGCGATCTGCCCAAGCCGGTGCCTCAAATCGTCGTGCCCCAGCCCGCAGCTACTCAGCCTGCAACGGCGACGCAGCCCCAGTTCGAGTTCTACAAAGTGTTGCCGGACAAATCAGAAAGTGCAACCTTGTCCAAGCAGCCACCTGTCGCCAAGCCGCTGCCCAAAGCTCCTGTGGATGCAACGCCGTACCTGGTACAAGCCGGTTCGTTCCAGAATGCGGATGATGCCGAGAAACTCAAGGCGCGTCTGGCACTGGGCGGATTCGAGGCCAGCATCGTCAGCGTCAATATTCCTGAAAAAGGTCTGTGGCACCGCGTCCGGCTTGGGCCATTCACGGGGCTAGCCGCAGCAAACACGACCATCGCCAGTCTGAAAACCAACGGCATCGATGCAACTGCCGTCCGCGCCCAATAACCATAGGAGAAGAAGATGGCTCTCATGCGTAAACTGATCGTTGTTTTGCTGATGTTGTGTGCTGTGCAAGTCCAAGCTGAAGTGATGGCCGGTCGTGACTACAAAGTCTTGAGCCCAGCCCAGCCGACCAGCAGCGGCAGCAAAGTCGAAGTATTGGAATTCTTCTTCTACGGCTGTTCACATTGTTTCCATCTGCATGGCCCGTTCAGTAAGTGGGAAAAGAACATGCCCAAGGATGTCGACCTGCAATACGTGCCGGTTATTTTCCGTGATTCCTGGGAGCCGATGGCGCGCACCTTCTATGCGCTGGAAGCAATTGGCGAGCGCGATCACCTGCACAACGATCTGTTCGAAGCATGGAATGTGTTCGGTACCGATCTGAGCGACCAGGAAAAGATCGCCACCTTCGTCGCCAAGCGCGGTGTGGATCGCAGCAAATTCGATGCGGCTTACAACTCCTTCTCTCTGGCGGGTAAGGTCGCACGCAGCAACCAATTGGTACGTAGCTATGGTGTGCGCGGCACGCCCACTATCGCAGTGGATGGCAAATACATCATCACCGGACTGGAGCCGGCAGATACCATCCGCGTGTTGGACGAAGTCATCAAGATCGCCCGCAAGGAACGTAGCAAGCAGAAATGAAGGTGGTCATTTCTGGCGCGTCGAGCGGCATCGGTCTAGCCCTCGCGCGCCATTATCTTGAGCGCGGCGCAACTGTCGCCGCCTTCGCCCGCCGCGGCGAACTGTTGCAACAACTCTCCTCGCAATTCCCCGACAAGGTATTCCCTTACACGCTCGATGTGCGCGATGGCGCAGCAATCGGTGCGGCCGCTCATGATTTCATGGCGCGTATAGGGGTGCCGGACATCGTGATCGCCAATGCGGGTGTGAGCATCGGCACGCTGACGCGCCACGCTGAAGACAATGATGTGTTCCGCGATGTGATGGATATCAATGTGCTGGGTGCGGTGCAAACCTTTCAGCCTTTCATCGACAAGATGCGCGAAGCAGGGAGTGGCAGGCTGGTCGGTATCGCTAGCGTGGCAGGCTTTCGCGGCTTGCCCGGCGCCGGTGCCTATTCTGCCTCCAAGGCGGCATTGATCTCCTACATGGAAAGCCTGCGGCTGGAAATGCGCGGCAGCGGCATCAAGGTGGTGACCATCTGTCCCGGTTACATTCGCACGCCGATGACTGACATCAATCCGTACCCAATGCCGTTCATGCTGGAAGTGGACGATGCGGCAGGCCGCTTTGCGCGCGTGATCGAAAGCGGTTGCTCGTTCAAGGTGGTGCCCTGGCAGATGGGTTTGGTCGGGCGTGTGATGAAGTTGTTGCCGAACTGGTTGTACGACCTGCTGTTTGCCAAAGCGCCCCACAAGCCGCGCGCAGAGAACTGATGGCGATCTACAAACGATTCATCAAAGGTGGCGTGCCCGAATATCTGGCGCATCATTACTGGTGGGCCTATCTGTGGGACAAGAGCATCTGGTTCTTCGACCACCAGCCCATCATCAATGCCATCCTGTTCGGTCAATACGACAAGCTGTTACAAAAGACGCTCAGACATGTCGATGCGCGATCCGGTGCGCGTCTGCTGCAACTGACCTGTGTCTACGGCAAGCTCACGCCCTCGCTGTTCCGCAACGCCGATAACGAAGTGCATCTGTGTGATGTGGCGACAGGCCAGCTGGAATTGGCGCGCAGCAAGACGCAAGACATCGCGCGCCGCATCCATCTGACACGCATGAATGCAGAGACACTGGCCTATGCCAACGATGCCTTCGACCAATTGATCTTGTTCTTCCTGTTCCATGAGTTGCCGACAGAAGCACGGCAGAATGTCTACGATGAAATGGCGCGTGTGTTGAAGCCGGGCGGGTCGGTGCTGGTGACTGAATATGCGGCGACGCCGCATCATCATCTGCTGTATCGTTTTCCGCTCACGCGTTGGGTGTTGGGAACACTGGAGCCGTTCCTGCCAGGATTCTGGCAGGAAGACGTGACGGCCAAGCTGGATGAAGCTTTGCGTAAGCAGGGCAAGTCACTGGCCGGCGAGCCGCACGTCGAATATTGCTTTGGTGGGTTTTACCGGGTGATGCGCTACGACCTGTCAGGCTGTTGAAAAACTACTGCGGTGGTCATCTGCGGCGTTGCGCGGTGCTCGCTTCCTCGCCTACCTGAAGGTATGTCTCAGTCGCTGCGCTCCGTGCGCCTTGCATCTGACCATCCTCGCTACGTTTTTCAATAGCCTGAAAACTTAACCCGCCAGCTTCGCCTTCAAGATATCGTTGAGTTGAGCCGGGTTGGCTTGGCCTTTACTGGCCTTCATCGCCTGCCCGACGAAGAAGCCGAACAGTTTGTCCTTACCGCTACGATACTCGGCAACTTTGTCAGCATTCGCTGCCATGATCTCGTCCACGATCTTTTCGATCGCGCCCGCATCGGAAACTTGCTTCAATCCCTTGGCTTCGATGATGGCATCCACTTCGCCGCCATCCGCCCACATGGTGCGGAACACTTCCTTCGCACCGGAGTTGGAAATGGTGCCATCCACAATGCGCATCAGCATGCTGCCCAATTGCTGGGTACTGATCGGACACTGTGCCATGTCGAGGCCGTCGCGGTTCAGCTGCGCGTTCAATTCGCCCATGATCCAGTTGGCACACATCTTGGCGTCATTTGGCACAGCGGCCAGCACTGCCTCAAAGAAGTCCGCCATCTCGCGTGAAGCGGTGAGGATGCTTGCATCGTAGACGGACAGGCCGAGCTCGTTCACATAGCGTGCTTGTTTGGTCTGCGGCAGTTCGGGCAACGTGGCGCGCATCTGCTCGATCCATTCGGGTGAGATCTCCAGCGGCAACAGATCGGGATCGGGGAAGTAGCGGTAGTCGTGAGCGTCTTCCTTGCTGCGCATGGCGCGCGTCTCGCCGGTATCGGGATTGAACAGGATGGTGGCTTGTTGCACCTTGCCGCCATTCTCGATGGTGTCCACCTGCCACTGCACTTCGTAGTCGATAGCCTGCTGCATGAACTTGAACGAGTTCAGGTTCTTGATCTCGCGACGTGTGCCCAGTGGCTCGCCGGGCTTGCGCACCGACACGTTCACGTCGCAGCGGAACGAACCTTCCTGCATGTTGCCGTCGCAGATGCCGATCCAGCGCACCAGTGTGTGCAATGCCTTGGCGTAAGCCACGGCTTCGGCGGCGGAATTCATGTCCGGCTCCGACACGATCTCCAACAACGGAGTGCCTGCGCGGTTCAGGTCGATGCCGGTCATGCCGTGGAAGTCGCCGTGTAGCGATTTGCCCGCATCTTCTTCGAGGTGGGCGCGCGTGATGCGCACGGTCTTCTCATAAGGTTTTGCATTGCCGGACAGCGGGGCGACTTGAATGGTCAGCGCACCTTGACCGACCACCGGCAGCTCGAACTGGCTGATCTGGTAGCCTTTGGGCAGGTCGGGGTAAAAGTAGTTCTTGCGCGCGAACACCGAGCGGGGCGCGATGTGCGAACCGGTGGCGAGGCCGAACTTGATGGCGCGTTCCACCGCGCCTTTGTTCAACACTGGCAACACGCCAGGCAAAGCCAAGCTCACCGCATCGGCTTGCGTGTTCGGCTCCGCGCCGAATGCAGTCGACGCGCCGCAAAAGATCTTAGAGTTGGTCGAAAGCTGCGCATGCACTTCCAGACCGATGACGATTTCCCAAGTCATATTGTTTCCTTACAGCCCTTTAGGCGCGCGGCTATGCCAGTCGGTCGCCAGTTGATATTGGTGCGCCACATTCAGCATGCGTGCTTCGTCGAAATAGTTGCCGATGATCTGCAAGCCGACCGGCATGTCGTTGTCACCGAAACCGCAAGGGATGGACATGCCGGGCAAGCCGGCCAGATTCACCGCGATGGTATAGATGTCGGACAGATACATCTGCACCGGATCGTCGCCTTTTTCGCCCAGTTTGAAGGCGGTAGAAGGCGAGGTCGGTCCCATGATTACGTCGCATTGCTTGTATGCTTCGACGAAGTCCTGCGCGATCAGGCGGCGGATGCGTTGTGCCTTGATGTAATAGGCATCGTAATAACCGTGGCTCAACACATAAGTGCCGATCATGATGCGGCGCTGTACTTCGGCGCCGAAACCTTGTGCGCGGCTCTTCTCGTACATGTCGGCCAGATCGCCGTATTCGGGCGCGCGATAACCGTAGCGCACGCCGTCGAAGCGCGACAGGTTGCTCGACGCTTCTGCGGGTGCCAGCACGTAATACACCGGCACGGACAGCTTGGAGTTGGGCAGCGAGATGTCGACGATGGTCGCGCCCAGCTTCTTGTATTCAGCGATGGCGGCTTCGATGGCTTTCGCGACATCAGCGCCCATACCTTCGGCGAAGAACTCTTTGGGCAGGCCGATGCGCAGGCCGGTCAGCGGTTTGTTCAAATCGCGCGCGTAGTCTTCTTTGTCGCGTTGCAGCGAAGTGGAGTCGCGTTCGTCGAAACCGGCCATCACGTTCATCATCAGCGCCAAGTCTTCCGCGCTGCGGCCCATCGGGCCGGCTTGGTCGAGGCTGGAAGCGAAGGCGATCATGCCGTAGCGGGAACACACGCCATAGGTCGGTTTCAGGCCGGAGATGCCGCACAGTGCGGCAGGCTGACGGATGGAGCCGCCGGTGTCGGTGCCGGTAGCGGCTGCGCACAGGCGCGCTGCGACTGCAGCTGCCGTACCGCCGGAGGAGCCGCCAGGCACGCGTGCCGTATCCCAGGGGTTCTTCACCGGGCCGTAGTGCGAAGTCTCGTTGGAAGAGCCCATGGCGAATTCGTCCATGTTGGTCTTGCCGAGGTTGATTGCACCCGCGTTGTTGAATTGCGAAATGATGTGCGCGTCGTAGGGCGACACGAAGTTGTGCAGCATCTTGGAGCCGCAGGTGGTCAACCAGTCCTTGGCGCAGAAGATGTCCTTCTGTGCGATGGGGATGCCGGTCAACGCATCGGCCGTACCCGCCGCGAGGCGCGCATCGGCTGCCTTGGCTTGTGCCAGCGACATCTCGGGATTGATGGTGATGAAGGCGTTGAGCTCGGGATTGAGCTTTGCCATGCGGTCGAGATAGCTTTGCGTCAGCTCGACACTGGAGATATTCTTGGCGCGCAAAGCGTCGCCGAGTTGCTTGAGGCTGGATTCGAACATGCTGGATTACTCGATGACTTTGGGAACGAGGAACAGACCCTGCTCCACTTGCGGGGCGACGGCTTGGAAGGCTTCGCGCTGGTTACTTTCGGTGACCTTGTCCTCGCGCAGACGCTGCGCCAGATCTTGGCTGTGGGACATGGGTTCCACGCCATCGGTATTCACGGCTTGCATCTCGGCGATCAGGCCGAAAATGCCGTTGAGCTGGTTGCGAGAGGTTTCGATTTCGGACGGGCTCATCGCGAGGCGAGCCAGGCGAGCGACTTTTTCTACATCCTGGGTACTTAAAGACATGGCAAAGACTATATTCAAACAGGGCTGATAGGGTATCATACGCCGCCCTTTGCGACACCCCTTTAGACTACAGGACTCAACATGTTCGGACTGTTCAATAACTACTTCTCCAACGACCTCGCCATTGACCTTGGTACGGCTAACACACTGATCTGGCTGCGCGGACACGGCATCGTGCTCGACGAGCCATCCGTCGTGGCGATTCGCCAAGAGGGCGGACCCAACGGTAAGAAGGTGATCCAGCAGGTCGGTTTGGCTGCCAAGCAGATGTTGGGCCGTACACCGGGTAACATCACGGCCATTCGCCCGATGAAGGATGGCGTGATCGCCGACTTCACCGTGACCGAGCAGATGCTGAAGCAGTTCATCCGTCGCGTTCATAAATCCAGCATCTTCACTCCCAGCCCGCGCATCGTGATCTGCGTACCGTGCGGTTCGACGCAAGTTGAGCGCCGCGCGATTCGCGAATCGGCCTACGGTGCCGGTGCGCGCCGTGTGGAGTTGATCGAAGAGCCGATGGCAGCCGCGATCGGTGCTGACCTGCCGGTTGAAGATGCGACCGGTTCCATGGTGGTGGATATTGGCGGTGGTACGACTGAAGTGGGCGTGATCTCGTTGGGTGGTGCGGTGTATTCCGGTTCTGTGCGCGTCGGCGGCGACAAGTTCGACGATGCCATCATCAACTACATTCGCCGTAACTACGGCATGCTGATCGGCGAGACCACTGCCGAGCAGATCAAGAAGCAGATCGGTTCCGCTTTCCCGGGCAGCGAAGTGCGCGAGATGGAAGTGAACGGCCGTAACTTGGCTGAAGGCGTGCCGCGTAGTTTCACTATCTCCAGCAACGAGATCCTCGAAGCGTTGACCGATCCGCTGAACAGCATCGTCAGCGCAGTGAAGACAGCGCTGGAACAGACGCCGCCGGAATTGGGCGCAGACATCGCCAGCAAAGGCATGGTGCTCACTGGGGGCGGCGCGTTGCTGCGTGACCTCGACCGTCTGCTGATGGAAGAGACCGGCCTGCCAGTGGTGATCGCCGACGATCCGCTGACCTGCGTGGTACGCGGTTCCGGCAAGGCACTGGACTGCATGGATAAATACACCAACATCTTCACCTCCGATTGATCTAAGTGGCGCTGGAAGACACCCGCACCCTGCGCTTCTTCAATCGCGGCCCGAGTGCGGTCGCGCGGCTGGTGTTCTTCTCGGTGCTGTCACTGCTGTTGCTGTTCGTGGATGCGCGTTACCGGTATCTGGAATCCACGCGACAAGTCATTTCCATCATCATCTATCCTTTCCAGCGTCTGACCGCTTTGCCGGGTGAGATGTGGGACGGTGCTTCTTCTTTTGTTTCTTTGCAAAGCCATTTAGTCGCCGAGAATGCGCAATTGCATCTGCAGCACGATGTCGACTCGGCGCAACTTAGCCAGATGGAAACGGTACTGAACGAGAATGCGCAGTTGCGCGCCTTGCTGGAAGTCAAGCAACGCGCCGAATACAGCGTGCAGGCGGCGCAGATCGTCTATCTGGAACGCGATATTTTCAAACGCAAGCTGTTCGTCGATGTGGGTGAGCAGGGCGGCGTGCAAGCCGGTCGTGCGGTGATAGACAATAGCGGCGTGGTCGGTCAGGTCACGCGCACCTATCCATTCCTGTCCGAGGTTACGCTGGTGACCGACAAGGATAACGTGGTCCCGGTGCAAGTGGTTCGCACCGGTCTGCGCGCAGCGGTCTTCGGTTCGGGCAACATCAGTGAACTTGATCTGCGCTATCAGCCTGTGGACGTAGACATCCAGATCGGGGATGAATTGGTGACTTCGGGTATGGATGGAACCTATCCCTCCGCGCTGCCTGTCGCCAGAGTGATTCGCATTGAGCGAGACCCGGCCTACCCGTTCGCGCGCATCACTTGCATACCCTTGGCTGGTGTGGATAGGCATCGCACCCTGCTGATCGTTTCCGGTGTGCCGACCTTGCCGTCGCGCCCAACTTCGGAAGAGGCGTTAGGGAGTTCCGTGCGGCTCAAGAAAAGTTCACTGCGAGGGGCGCCATGAGATATGAGATGAGCATGGATAGGGAATTTCTGCTCCCCGCCAGCAGGCGCTTCATTCTTGCTAGCTTCGTCGTGGCGGTGATACTGGAGTGGTTACCCTGGCACGGTATGGCACTGGTGTTGCGCCCCGATTTCGTCGGTTTGATGCTGCTGTACTGGTGCACGCATAAACCTCACCGCGTGGGTATTGGCATCGGCTGGATGCTGGGCATCTTCGTGGACGTGGCGGATGCCAGTCTGTTCGGCCAGCATGCGCTGGCCTATGCGGTATTGGCGTTCGGTGGTCAGGTGTTGAATCGTCGCGTGCAGATGTTCAGCTTGAAGGAGCAGTCTGTGCATGTATTCGTCCTGCTACTTGCCAGCTACGCTGTCTACGCGCTTGTGCACTGGCAGGTGCGCGGCTATATCGAGTGGAACTACTTTCTTGGCAGTCTGACTTCCGCCCTGCTGTGGGCGCCGCTGACTTTGCTTATCCAGACGCTGCGCCGTCCGCGCCGCAACCCTAACGAACTATGACGCCGCATGCCGAGCTGAAGAACCATCAGCGCGAACGCTATCTATTCAGTTTGCGTCTGGTCTTCTGCCTCAGCTTCGTTGGTTTGCTGATGGCGATCCTGCTGGCGCGAGCCTTTTATCTGCAGGTGTGGAAGCATGAGTACTTCGACACCATGGCCGAGAGTAACCGCATCTTCGTGGTCCCCATCGTACCTAATCGCGGCGTGATCACCGACCGAAATGGCAGGGTGCTGGCGCGTAACTATGCAGGCTATACATTGGAGCTGACACCGGAAAAGATCAAAGATCTGAATGCGACGATTGCAGAGATAGGCAAGTTGGTCGAGATCAAACCCAAGGATCTGCGTCGTTTCAAAAAGCTGATGTCAGAGCGCCGTTCCTTGCAGACGTTACCGGTGAAGACACGTTTGACCGACGAAGAACTGGCGCGCTTCGCCGCACAGCGCTTCCGCTTTCCCGGCGTGGAGATCAAGGCGCGTTTGTTCCGCGAATATCCATTATCTGAAACAACTTCCCATCTGCTGGGTTATATCGGCCGTATCAATCAGCAAGAACTGGATGAACTGGACAAGAAGAATCTGGCCGGCAACTACATGGGTTCGGATTACATCGGCAAGACAGGTATCGAACAGCGCTACGAGAAAGAGATGCATGGCGTGACCGGTTTCGAGCAGATCGAAGTGGATGCCGGGGGGCGCGCGGTACGTATGCTGTCGCGCACACCCCCACAATCTGGCAAGGATCTGAAATTGACATTGGATGCCGGTTTGCAAGAAGTGGCAGAGCAGGCGTTCGGAGACTATCGCGGTGCGCTAGTTGCGATCGATCCGGCCACCGGAGAGATCTTGTCATTTGTCAGCAAACCGGGCTACGACCCCAATCTGTTCATCGACGGCATCGATACCGAAAGCTGGGATGCGCTGAACAATTCGCCCGATGTGCCACTGAACAACCGTGCCCTGCGTGGCCAGTACCCGCCCGGCTCCACCATCAAGCCGTTCATGGCGCTGACCGGATTGCACTTCGATGTACGTTCGCCCAGTTTCAGTATTAGCGACCCCGGGTACTTCATGCTGCCAGGCAGTTCGCATCGGTACCGCGACTGGAAGACCAGCGGCCATGGACGGGTCGATCTGTTCGCTTCGGTGGTGGTGTCGTGTGACACTTACTATTACGGCTTGGCGACCGAGTTGGGCATAGATCGCATGCATGAATATCTGGATCAGTTCGGCTTCGGCAAACGTACCGGCATCGATCTTGAAGGCGAGGTGTCGGGACTACTGCCTTCCACGGAATGGAAGATGAAGCGACACCAGCAGATATGGTATCCGGGGGACACCGTATCGGCGGGTATCGGACAGGGCTACAACCTAGTCACGCCGCTGCAACTGGCATTCGCGACCGCGATACTGGCGAATGATGGCGTGGCTTACAAGCCACACTTGGTAAAAGAGATCCAACATGCACCGAACGAACCGCAGGCAGCGCCGGAGCCGCTCTATGACCTGCACATACCGGCAGAACATCTGGCGCTGGTGAAGAGCGCCATGCAGGCCGTGGTCAAGCCAGGGGGTACCGCCGTAGGAGCGTTCTGGGGAGTTGGATATCCGGTTGCGGGCAAGACCGGTACGGCACAGGTCATCGGCATCAAACAGGGAGAGAAATATGATGCTGAGAAAGTTTCAGAATACAACCGAGACCATGCATGGTTCATTGCTTTTGCGCCTGCCGACAAGCCGCGCATCGCGCTGGCCGTGCTAGCCGAGAACGGAGGCCACGGTGGATCGACTGCAGCACCCATAGCTCGCAAGGTGCTGGATTATTATTTGCTCGGCAAGAAACCCAAGCCCTTGCAGAAGGTGGTCGAAAAAGAGGGAGTGGAGGACGATTGATGAATCTGAGGTTGATCAAGCAACGCTTCATGCTGCACCTGGACCCCGTTCTGTTATCCGGTTTGGGTGCATTGCTACTAGTCAGTCTGCTGGTGTTGTATAGCGCCAGCGGCGGCAATGAGATGCGCGTGCTGGGCCAGTTGGGCAACATCGCCATCGGCTTTGTCGCGTTGTGGATCGTCGCGAACATGCCTTTGCATTGGTTGATGCGCATCGCCGTTCCGATCTATGTGCTAGGGATGTTGTTGCTGATCGGGGTCGCATTGTTCGGCGAGATCAGCCACGGCGCACGCCGTTGGCTCAATCTGGGCTTTATGAATTTCCAGCCGTCAGAATTGATGAAGATCGCTGTGCCGCTGATGATGGCTTGGTACTTCGAAAAGCACGAAGCCACGTTGACCATGAAGAATTATGTGATCGCCACCCTGTTGTTGTTGATGCCGGTCGCTTTGATTCTGCGTCAGCCCGATCTGGGCACCTCCATCCTGATCGCCGCTAGTGGATTTTATGTACTGTTCCTTGCTGGTTTGTCCTGGCGTGTCATTGGCGGTCTGCTGGTGGGAGCGGCAGCCAGCGCACCTTTCTTGTGGAACATGCTGCATGACTACCAGCGGCACCGCATCCTGATGCTGTTCGATCCTTCACAGGATGCCTTGGGCAAGGGCTACCACACCATTCAGGGCATGATCGCTGTCGGCTCGGGCGGATTGCTGGGCAAAGGCTATATGCAGGGTACGCAGACCCATCTGGATTTCCTGCCCGAGCGCACTACCGACTTCATCTTTGCCGTGTATTCGGAAGAGTTCGGCTTCGTCGGCAATCTGTTCCTGCTGGGGCTGTTCGCATTCATTATCGGACGCGGTTTCATGATTACGGCCAGTGCTTCCACTTATTTCACACGCCTGATGGCGGGCAGTGTCACGCTCACCTTCTTTACGTATGCTTTCGTTAACATGGGAATGGTCAGCGGTATTTTGCCGGTAGTCGGCGTACCGTTGCCGCTGGTAAGCTATGGCGGTACCTCCATGCTCACACTGTTGCTCGGCTTCGGTGTGCTGATGAGCATCCATACCCATCAACGTCTGGTCAAAACCTGAGGGAGTCACCATGAACAGAAATCTGATCATCATTCTTGCCAGTCTTGCACTACTGAGCGCCTGTTCCAACATACCGCGCCGCGACACAAGCACGCCAGCCAAGAGCAAGCCAGCCGCCGCACCGGCCGCAGCAGGCGGAAAATATCTGGCTGGAGACGGCCCTGGGGCTGATATTCCAGCCAATCTGGACAGTATCCCAGATGCAGTGCCCAAAGCCGAGCCGTTGCATCGTTATGCCAACCGTCCATATTCAGCACTAGGTAAGACCTACACGCCGCTGCAAACTGTCGGCAGCTATAAGGAGCGTGGTACGGCTTCCTGGTATGGCAAGAAGTTTCACGGCCAGCGCACCTCTATTGGCGACACCTATGACATGTACGGCATGACTGCCGCCCATCCCACTCTGCCGGTGCCCAGCTATGCGCGCGTGACCAATTTGGCAAATGGCAAAACCGTTATCGTGCGCGTGAATGACCGCGGCCCTTTCTTGCATGACCGCATCATCGATCTTTCGTATGCCGCCGCGTACAAACTGGGCTACGTCAATAATGGTAGCGCCGAGGTGGAAGTGGAAAGTATCGCCGTCAATGGCAACACGCCGATCGCTGCAGTCGTGACCACGCCCGTAGTGAAAGCTGAATCTGTCGCAGCTGAAACCATCATGCCGGTAATGCCTCCCAATGTTGCCGGGAAAGTGTATTTGCAACTCGGCGCCTTCAAGGAGAAGCAGGGTGCCGAAAGCTTCCTGTCCAAGATGCGTGCTGAACTGGGTGATACCGGCAAGAGCATCATCTTGTTGCGTACTAGCGGCATCAACCGCATCCAACTCGGGCCATATGCCGATTCAGAAGAGGCGCGCCGCGCGGCCAATGTGCTGGCCGGACGTTTGGGCTTCAAACCTTTCGTGAGTCAACACTGATGCACGAGGCCGACAACATCGTTGTCGGCCTCGTCGCTCTGATTTACACAGATCCTCGTGCTGAGATGTCCCGAGGGGGAAGCCCTCAGGAGGGTAGGCATTCGTGCTGCGCGTAACATCTCGCGGCTTTTAGTGTCGATAAGAGATGCATAGCAAGAGGGATCCCCGGCTTCGCCCATCCCAATACCTTGCAAGTAAATTAGAATATGCTAATATGCCAGCACTTGATATCCAGGAGGCAGAGCATGTTTGGTATGAATGTTAAAGAGATCGATGCGAACCAGTTCGCGCAGTGGGTAGAAGAAGACGGCCACAAGATGCGCGTCATTGACGTGCGCCAGATGGAAGAAATCGCACAGGGCACCGTACCCAAGGCCGAGGCATTGCCGCTGCATACACTGCCGTTGAAGGCGAACGAGCTGGATAAGTCCGAGAAGCTAATCATGGTGTGCCGCAGCGGTGCGCGTTCCGCACAGGCTTGCATGTTCCTGCAACAGCAGGGCTTCTCCAATGTATTCAACCTGCGCGGCGGGATGATGGCTTGGGTGCAGAGCGGATTTCCTGCATACCGTTTAGCTTGAGGTGAATATGAAGAACAAGATACTTTGGGCTATTACCGCAGTGCTGGGTTTGATGCTGGCGATGCAGCAGTTGCAGGCCAGCCAAGGGGTGGATGTGAAGACCGCGCAAAGTATGAGTGCGCAGGGCGCGCTGTTGCTGGACGTGCGTGAACCGCAGGAATATTTGGCTGTGCATGCAGTGAATGCCAAGCTGATGCCACTGGGGCAGGTGGGGGCGCGACTGCAAGAGATCGAGGCATATAAGGACAAACCAGTCGCGGTGATCTGCCGTTCAGGGCGTCGCTCTGCGCAGGCTGTCTCGATACTGCAGGAAGCGGGCTTTACTCAGGTTGTTAATGTGCAAGGCGGAACCAGTGCTTGGGTAGAGGCTGGTCTGGACGTCATCTCGCAACGTTGAAGTTCGAGCGGGTAGCCTGCCCGCTTATCTCAGCTTTTCTTCTTGGCGCGCGGATGCGCGCCGTCGTAGATCTTCGCCAGATATTGGAAATCCAAATGGGTGTAGACCTGAGTGGTGGATATGCTGGCGTGGCCAAGCATCTCTTGCACTGCACGCAGATCGCCAGATGATTGCAGTACATGGGTCGCGAAAGAGTGGCGCAGCATGTGCGGATGCACTTTGCTGTTGAGACCTTGTTTGACGGCCCATTTTTGCAATTGCAATTCCACAGTGCGCGGTGAAATACGTGCGCCGCGTGTTCCGACGAACAATGCGACTACATCAGGTTTCGCAACCTGTTCACGCACCTGAATCCATTCCTTGATGGCTGAGATGGCCGCTTGCCCCACGGGTACCACGCGTGTCTTGCTGCCTTTACCGGTGACGCGCACTTCATTCGACTGCAGGGTGTCCTGCATGGATGTCAGATCAAGGCTGATCAGCTCGGCCAGACGCAGGCCGGAAGAATAGAGCAACTCGAACATCGCTTTATCGCGCGCATCCAGCGGCGTCTCCACCTTCATCTCGACCAATTTCACGGCCTCATCCGGCGACAGCGCATGCGGTAATGTCTTGGGTGACTTGGGTGCGCGCAGTCCGACGCAGGGATTGCCGGGACAGCCGTGATCGCGCATCAGGTAGTTGTAGAAGCCGCGCCATGAAGAAAGCACGCGCGCCAGCGAGCGACCGGAGAGGCCGCTGCCATGCAGTTGCGCGATGTAGCGGCGGATGTGATGACTCTTCAATTCTGCCAGCGCTGTGCTGCCGGCCAAGTCGAACAGGCGACGGATGTCGCGTGCGTAGTTGTCGGAGGTGTGGGGTGAATAGTTGCGTTCGTGCTGCAGGTAGGCCAGATAGCCGGTTAGCGTGAGCAGCTGATCAGACATGCAATCTGAACGCGCTACCCAGTGTCTCGGCGATACGCTGCAGGAACACAGTGCCCATCTCGGGATAGAAGCGCTCCTTGTCTTCGCTGCCGAGCACGAGCAGACCGATGGTTTGACCGTTCGCGCGCAGCGGCAAATATGCGAACGAACGCAGATGGTTGCCGGACTCGCCGAACCACTCAAGCGTATCGGCGACTGCATGATGGGTGCAGACAGGCAGGGCGTGTTCGTCGGTGAATGCCAGCACTTCCGCGCTGGGCGGCTCGTCACGCCACAGGTGCAAGGCCACGTGCGGTACAGCGAAAATCTCGTTCAGATTATGCGCGACCAGACTCTGCAAGGTAGCACGGTCATGTGGGCCGAACAGAGCACAATTGAACTGGTGGACTTTGAGCTGTAGTGAATCGTTCTCTTTGGCGAATTCCAGCAGCTCGCGCAGTTTCTTCTCCAACGACTTAACACGATCGCGCATGGTGAGCATCTGGCGCTCAGAAAGCGAAATGGTGCGGCCGCCATGTGGATGCGGTAGGTTGATCTCGGCCAGCATCTCTGAGTTCTGCTCAAAGAATTCGGGGTGGTCCTGCAGGTAGCGTGCAATATCTTCGGATTTCATATGTTTCCTTTACAGGTTGATCTCGCCTTCGAACACCGTGATGGCTGGCCCGGTCATCAGGACGGGGTTCGTGTCGCCAGACCAGCAGATGGTCAGTG
The DNA here is from genome assembly GCA_024636935.1 of Sideroxydans sp. Classification (GTDB taxonomy): domain Bacteria; phylum Pseudomonadota; class Gammaproteobacteria; order Burkholderiales; family Gallionellaceae; genus Sideroxyarcus. The sequence goes on from JAGXGC010000020.1 coordinate 102,268, forward strand.
CACCGCCGCGTGTGGCGACATGCACCGTGTCATCCAACAAACCGCGACGGATGCCGCTCACTACTGCCGCGCAAGCACCCGTGCCGCAGGACAAAGTCTCGCCTGCACCCCGCTCATATACGCGCAGTTTAATATGCGTGCGATCGAGCACCTGCATGAAGCCTGCGTTGACCCGCTTGGGAAAGCGTGCGTGGTTCTCAATCAATGGTCCCAGCGCAGTAACAGGTGTGCTATCCACGTCATCTACCACTTGAACAGCGTGTGGATTGCCCATGGAGATGGCGGTGATTTGTAGTGTGTGCCCGTCGACATCCAGCGTTTGCACCGTTTCGTCGCTGTCGCTGGAGAAGGGGATGCGTACCGCCTCGAATATGGGGGCGCCCATGTTCACTGTGACGCGGCCATCTTCTTCCAATCGGGGGGAGATCAGGCCACTCTTGGTCTCGACCACGATCTCTTTTTTGCTGGTGAGCTTCTTGTCGTGCAAGAAACGCACGAAGCATCGGGCGCCGTTGCCGCATTGCTCCACTTCGCCGCCATCGGCATTGAAAATACGATAGCGGAAATCAGCATCATGCCGCTGAGACTTTTCCACTAGCAATATCTGGTCGCAGCCGATACCGAAATGGCGGTCAGCGATGAAGCGCAGCTTTTCGGGCGTCAGAGCCAGAGACTGTCGGATGCCATCGATGACGACGAAATCGTTGCCTGCGCCGTGCATCTTGGTGAATTTGAGGGTCATGGTCGACTACCTGATAACAATGCGCGGATTATACGTCGGCGCACAGTTGGGTGTGGTCGCGGAACATGCAACGATCCATCACAACCGTGATGCCAGCTTGCTGCGCGCGCAGTGCAGCTTCTGTGTTCACCACACCATCCTGCAGCCATAGCTTCTTGATGCCGAGTTTTATACAGCTATCAACAATGGCGGGCACATGTTCCGGTGCGCGAAACACATCCACGATGTCGACCGGGAAAGGGATGCTCTCCAGATCGGCATAAGCCTGCTCGCCTAGAACATCCGTGACCAAGGGGCGCACCGGAACGATGCGATGACCAAAACCTTGCAAGGCTTTGGCGACATTGAAGCTTGGACGAGTCGAGTTGGGTGAGAGGCCGACGACGGCGACCGTGTGCGATTCTCGCAACAAGCGGCAGATATCATCGGCAGATGGGTTGGTGAAAGCCATGTCAGTTTCCAGAAAGAAGCTGTGTCTATAATAAACCATCGGTTCATCCACGACGGGAGCTTTGTCTTGAGCGCAATCCATGCTTCGCAACTAACCTTCTTCGCTGCCCACGCGCCATTCGATCGCTTCGAGGGAGCGCATCAAATTTGGCTGCTAGAACGAGCGAAGCTCGCCTACTACGCCAAGGGGGAAGTGATCGCTTCGCCTGCGCAGGGTAAATCACAGCGCTTTTTCATCATTAAACAGGGGCTGGTGCGCGGTGCCCGACAAGGCGATGACAGTGGCGATGCGGTGATCGAACTACATGAAGGCGAGAGTTTTCCGGTGGGGGCATTGTTGGCTGGGCGTGCAGTGACATCGACCTATCGCGCGGCTGAGGATGTTTTCTGTTTCGAGCTGGATGCGGCCGATTTCAATGAACTGCTTGAACTCTCTCCGGTGTTTAAAGATTTTTGCACACGGCGCATCACAGCTCTGTTCGAACAATCTCACCAAGCCATGCGCGCGCAATTCGCACAGGCGGCGACCGAACAACAATCGCTGTCCAGTCCGCTGTCAGAGATCCTGCGGCGCGAGCCGGTGACTTGCACGCCCGACACAGCGCTGCTCGAAGTGTTGCGTACCATGCGCGAATTGCGTGTTGGCTCCATGGTGGTGGTGGATGCACAGCGCAAGCCTTTGGGAATCTTCACGCTGAACGATTTGCTCGGGCGCGTGGTGTTGCCCGGCCTATCGACAGACGTGCCGATCTCGCAAGTGATGAGTCCGGACCCTATGGCCTTGCCGCCCACGGCGGCGGCATACGAAGCGGCGATGGTGATGGCGCGTGCTGGTTTTCGTCATGTGTTGGTGACTGAAGCAGATGGAACCCTGAGCGGCATCCTGTCTGAGCGCGACCTGTTCTCTTTGCAGCGTGTCGGTCTGCGACAGATCAGCGGTGCGCTGCGTCAAGCGGCGGATGTGGAGACGCTGGTCGTGCTGAGTCGCGACATTCGTTCGCTCGCAAGAAATATGATGGCGCAAGGTGTAGCTGCCGAGCAGCTCACTTTGTTCATCTCCACGCTGAACGATCTGCTGGGTGCCCGCTTGATAGAGCTGGAATGCGACGCATCGGCGCTGACAGGTACGCCGCTGCATGAGAATCTATGTTGGCTGGTGATGGGTTCCGGCGGCCGTTATGAACAGACGCTGAATACCGATCAGGACAATGCGGCGATCTTCACCTTGCCGGACGGCATGACCGCAGACGAAGCGAGAGAGATATTGTTGCCGGTCGCTTTGCGCATCAATCAGGCGATGGCCCGCTGTGGATTCCCGTTGTGCAAGGGCAACATCATGGCTTCCAATCCGAAGTGGTGCTTGTCATTGGAAGAATGGCAGGAGGTGTTCACCAAGTGGGTGGATAGAGGCTCGCCAGAGGCATTGCTGCATGCTTCCATTTTCTTTGATTTTCGAGCGCTCGCTGGGCAGCGCAAACTGGCGGAAGCCTTGCGTAACTGGCTGGAAAAACTAGCACGCGGCAACAGCCGCTTCCTGCATCAGATGGCAGCCAATGCGATGCGCAACCGTCCGCCACTGGGCGTGGTGCGCGATTTCGTATTAAATGATGCGAAGCGCATCGACTTAAAACTTAGTGGTTTGGCACCATTTGTCGATGCAGCACGCATCTTCAGTCTTGCGACCGGCACCACGCATACAAGTACCATTCAGCGCCTGCGCCAAAGTGCTGCAGCCTTGCATGTGCCAGAGGCGGAAGTGGAAGCTTGGATAGATGCCTTCCTGTTCATCCAGATGTTGCGCTTGCGCCACCACTATGAAGCCAGCACAGATCTGAGCGAGGCCGAGATCGCGCAACTGGACAATCTGATCGACCCCGCAGCCTTGAATGAGCTGGACAGGCGCATTCTTAAGGAATCGTTCCGTCAGGCGCGCAAGGTGCAGGCCAAACTGGCGCTGGACTATCAGCTGTGAAGAAGTTGCTGCAGCGCTGGTTCGCGCCGCGCGCCAAGCTGAATGTGCAGCAAAAAGCACGATTGGAAGCATGGGAGAAGTTGCCTTCGCCAGATACGAAGTTGCCTTTCGATCAAGCGCGTTATGTGGTGGTTGATGTGGAGACCACCGGTCTTAATTTGATGGCGGACACACTGATCTCTATCGGCGCCGTGGCCGTTGTTGGCGGGCGTGTGGTGATGGGTGACAGTTTCTCTGTGGTATTGCAGCAGCAACAGAGTAGTCGCAAGGAAAATATCCTGATACATGGCATCTCGGGCTCGGTGCAACGAGAAGGGGTGCCGCCTGCCGATGCATTGCTGGATTTCCTTGAATTCCTCGGCGAAGCGCCTTTGGTCGCCTTTCACGTCGCCTTTGACGAGACCATGATTCGGCGCGCCATGCGTCAGTATCTGAACTACAACTTCAAACATTCTTGGCTGGATCTGGCCTATGTGATGCCCGCGCTCAATCGTGACCTGATGCGCAGCCATCGCGTATTGGACGATTGGATCACGCGCTTCGGAATCCACATCGAGGCGCGCCACAACGCGTTGGCCGATGCGCTTGCGACAGCACAATTGTTACAGATCGCCCAGTCACAGGCTCAGCGCAAGGACATCTCCTGCTACGCCGGATTGCGTGATTTGGAACGTGCGCAACGCTGGGCCAGCAACGTAAGATGATTGTAAGGTTGCTCCCGTAACCTGCCGCGAGCAGTGTCGGGCAGGCATGGATTCATGCTGGGCGCGGCGCTTTGATAAACCTATAAGGGAGAACAAGCATGGATAAAAGTGGCGAAGCCTACTGGAAGGCGACGTTGGGCCTGCTGACCAAGATCCTGATCGTCTGGTTCGTGGTCTCGTTTGGGGCCGGCATTTTGTTTGCCGATCTGCTTAACAACATTCATTTGGGTGGTTACCCGCTGGGCTTCTGGTTCGCCCAACAGGGATCCATGTACATCTTCGTAGCGTTGATCTTCGTCTACGCCAAGAAGATGGGTGAGATCGATCGTAAGTTCGACGTTCACGAAGAATAAGGGGATACCATGGATCTGCAAACAACGATTTATCTGGTGGTGGGGCTGAGCTTCGCTCTGTATATCGGCATCGCCATCTGGGCGCGTGCCGGTTCGACCTCTGAGTTCTATGTCGCCGGTGGCGGTGTGGGCCCGCGCATCAACGGTATGGCGACGGCTGCCGACTGGATGTCTGCTGCTTCCTTCATCTCCATGGCAGGCTTGATCTCCAATATGGGTTACGGTGGCGGCTTGTTCCTGATGGGTTGGACGGGTGGCTATGTGTTGCTGGCTTTGCTGCTGGCACCTTATCTGCGCAAGTTCGGCAAGTTCACCGTGCCACAGTTCATCGGTGACCGCTACTACTCGCAGACAGCTTCCACCGTTGCGGTGCTGTGTCTGTTGGTGGCTTCATTGACTTACATTATTGGTCAGATGACCGGTGTGGGCGTCGCCTTCTCTCGCTTCCTTGGTGTAAGCAATGAGACCGGTATCTATGTAGGTATGGGCATCGTGTTCACCTATGCAGTGTTCGGTGGCATGAAGGGCATCACTTACACTCAGGTGGCGCAATATGTGGTGTTGATCTTCGCTTACACCATCCCGGCAATCTTCATCTCCATGCAGCTGACCGGCAATCCCATCCCTCAACTGGGGCTGGGTTCCAATCTGGTAGGTAGCGACATCTCACTGTTGCAGAAGCTGGACAGCATCGTGGTCGATCTTGGTTTCGGTCAGTACACCACCACCACGGCTGGTAGCACGTTGAATATGTTCGTGTACACCTTGTCGCTGATGATCGGTACTGCGGGTCTGCCGCACGTGATCATGCGCTTCTTCACGGTGCCAAGCGTACATGCTGCACGATTGTCTGCCGGTTGGGCTCTGGTGTTCATCGCCATCCTGTACACGACTGCTCCGGCAGTCGCTGCAATGGCCAAGACCAACCTGATCCGTACGCTCACGCCGGGCGTGGTCATGCAGAATGCTGATCCCTATGCAGCTGAATCGCAAATCAAGTATGACGAGCGTCCGGACTGGATGAAGCGCTGGGAAGTTACAGGACTGTTGAAGTTTGAAGACAAGAATGGCGACGGTCGCATCCAGTACTACAACGACAAGTCCAAGAACGAGGAATTCAAGGGCAAGGCAGAAGCTGCAGGCTGGAAAGGTAACGAGCTGACGGTGAATGCCGACATCATCGTGCTGGCTAACCCTGAGATCGCACTGTTGCCTAACTGGGTGATCGCCTTGGTGGCTGCCGGTGGTCTGGCTGCTGCGCTGTCGACTGCGGCCGGTCTGTTGTTGGCGATCTCTTCAGCCATCTCGCATGACTTGGTGAAGGGCGTGTTTAATCCGAACATCAGTGAGAAGGGTGAGTTGATGGCAGGTAAAATCGCCATGGCAGGCTCCATCGTGCTGGCAGGTTACCTTGGTCTGAATCCTCCGGGATTCGCGGCTGGAACCGTGGCATTGGCGTTCGGCATCGCGGCTTCGTCACTGTTCCCAGCGATCATGATGGGTATTTTCTCCAAGAAGATGAATAAGGAAGGTGCTATCGCCGGTATGTTGGCTGGCCTGACCATCACCCTGTTCTATGTGTTCGCGCACAAGGGATTGTTCTTCATCAAGGGTACTGACTACTTGCCTTTGATCGGTGGCCCCAACAGCTTCTTCGGCATCACGCCAGAAGCCTTCGGTGCAGTCGGTGCGATGGTTAACTTCATTGTGGCCTTTGTGGTAGACAAGTTCACTAAAGAGCCACCGGAGCATATCCAGCATCTGGTGGAGAGCGTACGTACACCGCGCGGTGCGAAAGCGGTCGACGGTCGCCACTAAGACAAGTCGATCTGCATGTAACATAGACCCCGCCGCATCCCGGCGGGGTTTTTTCTTGGAGTGAATATGGTTTTTGATGTGGGTGTTGCTATAACTTGGTTGTTGTTCCTCGCTCTTTTCCCAATCGCATTCTATTGGTTGCGGCGTTTCTGGCGCATCGCAATCCGGCGCGATTTCTCGGAAGTGGCACTCAAGCGTGGTGAGTCCCCAGCCAAGCCTGAGAAGTTTGCACCCTATGCTGCGGCCATCAATTTATTGGGCGGTGTAGTTGTGAGCTGGGTGATTGTTGGGGTATTGATGGCCAAACTCGACTATGCGACATGGAGTGCGACAGCTGGCATGACGATTTGGCTGAAGATCATTGCAGACTTCATTCTGGCCCGGCATGCCCATCCGATGGTGCAGAAGAAAAAGGTGGAATGAGTATCCGAGTCGTTTTCAGTCTTGCGTAAGTAGCTGAAAACGGACGCAGATACGCGTTCCCCTACTATCCGCGCCCTCTGTGAGCGTTAGTTCTGCACCGTGCCGTTTCGCAACTTCGGCCACGATGGACAGGCCGAGTCCGCTCCCGCTCTGACCGCTGCCCAGAATGCGATAGAAGCGCTCAAATACGCGTTCGCGGTGTTGTGCTTCGATGCCGGGTCCATTGTCTTCGACACACAACATGGCGTAGCCGGGCGAGCCGAGGGTGCTGACCGTGATATGCCCACCGGGCGGCGTATAGCGGATCGCGTTGTCGATCAGATTATTGAGCATCTCCGACACGCTGGCGGCATCACATTGCAAGAACAGTGGCTTGCTGTCCGACTCGTATCCGAGGTCGATGCCTTTTTCCAGTGCCATCTGCACCCATTCCAATGTGCATTCCTGAGCCAGTTGGCGCAGGTCGACGCGGGTGAAGCGATCTGTGCTGAGTCCGGCGGGTTCGTTTCTAGCCAGAGCGAGTAGCTGGTTGACCAGACGCGTGCCGTGTTTGGTGCTGGTGAGGATGTGGCGCAATGCATGCTGCTTCTGCGCGACTTCATCTGTGCGCAGTGCCAGTTCTGCCTGAGTCTTTAATCCGGCAAAAGGTGTGCGCAATTGATGTGCCGCATCGGCCAGAAAACGCTGTTGTGCCGCCATCACTTGTTTCAGGCGCTCCAATAGATCATTTACCGCGTCGATCAGAGGCCGCACTTCGGCGGGAGCCTTGCTGCCGTCAAGCTGGCTTAGGTCGTCGCGTTGCCGCATGCCGACTTCGTTGCGTAACCGCTCTAGCGGCCGCAGGCCTTGTTTCAATCCGTACCACACCACAGCTAGTGCAATCAGCGTCAGTAGTAATTGAGGAATAACGATGTTGGCCAAAATGCCACGTATCAATGCCTGCCGTTGCTGGGTGGTCTCTGCGACATGGAGTTGCAGGGTATGGCCGTTGGAAAAGAAGGTCAGGCTGACCATGCGCGTCTTCTCCCCTTCACGCTCGCCGTTGCTGAACAGCGGTCCTGGGCGGCCGCGCCGGTAGGAAAGCGGCCGCAGCGTGTTGCCGTTGCCGGCTAGTTTCCGACCTTCGCTGTCAGTCACGGTGTAGACGACACGGTCTGGCATGCCGGGTTCGTTACCGTCCGGCAACGCGGGTTCTGCATTCAACTTTTCCTGTCCGCTGCCGAGTGCGAGCTGGGCGGCAATCTCGTTGGCACGTTGCAGCAATACCAAGTCATAGGGCTGATTGGCATAATTGATGGTGGCGAAATAGCCGATGGCGGTGCTGGCGATCCATAGTAGATACAGCGAGATGAGTAGCCGCTGCATGAGGTAGCTGCGCAGGGATCTAATCTGGCTTTCCATGTTGCGTTCAGCCGCGGAAAGGGGCTGTGTGAGGAGGAAGGGGGATCAATTTGCGGGCTGGAGTAGGTTGTCAATGACGTATCCCAAACCGCGGATGGTGCGGATGGTGACGCCGGCAGGCTCGACTTTTTTGCGCAGGCGATGGATATAGACTTCGATCGCGTTGTTGCTAGCCTCTTCGGAATAACTATATAGACGCTCCAGCAGCTGCTCTTTGCTGACCACCCAACCTGTACGCAACATCAATGCTTCCAGCACACTCAACTCGCGTGTGGTGAGTTCCAGTGGTATGCCGTCAATCATAGTGCGGCGCGCGACACTGTCAAAGGTGAGTTTGCCACAGCTGTAGACGGGGTTCATGCCGCACTGGCCACGCCGAATCAGGGCGCGCACGCGTGCTTCTAGTTCGGGTAGGCTGAACGGCTTGATCATGTAGTCATCTGCACCGAGATCAAGTCCTTTAACGCGGTCGCCTTCTCCATCGCGCGCGGTGAGGATGATGACGGGTACCTGACGATTGCTCTCACGCAGGCAGCGCAACACACTGAAGCCGTCCAGCTTGGGGAGCCCCAGATCGAGGATGACTAGATCGAACGGCTGTTCGCCGCTGAGAATCAGCTTGGCAGCTTGCCCGTCTCTTACGCAATCGACAGCATAGCCAGAATGGCGCATGGAATTGCTCAGGCCGTCCGCTAGTACTTCATCGTCTTCGGCTATCAAGATGCGCATCGTGTGTCAGCACCATGTAAGGGAATGGGGTTAAGTTCGTCGCGGGCAGGTATGCTTATGGTTTTTTGCCGTCCGCTGCTGGGTTGCATTCTATGTGCAAGCGCCGGTTTGTCCAAATGGCGGAAGCGGAAATGAAGAGTGGAGTAGCTAAAGTCATGCAGGCAAGTGAAAGACAACAACGATATTGGCGCAGCAATTTGCACATGACCAGCATACTGCTGGCGATATGGTTCGTCGCCACGTTCACCGTCAGTTGGTTCGCGCGCGAGCTGCAAACGTTGACCATTCTCGGTTTTCCTTTGCCGTTCTTTATGGCCGCGCAAGGCGCATTGCTGATCTATTTGTTGTTGGTTGGTTTCTATGCTTGGCGCATGGGCAAGCTGGATGAAAAGTATGGCGTGGGAGAAGACGCTTGATGTCAGGCCAGTCGCAATTCGCTTCCCAGCTCAAGCGTTACTACTCGCTGTATACCGGGGGCGTGATCGGTTTTGTCGTGCTGTTGTCTATCCTCGAACAGATGGGGGTGCCCAACCAGACGCTGGGGTATATTTTCCTTGGCGTGACCGTGTCCTTGTATGCAGGCATTGGCATCCTGTCCAAAACCTCGGATGTGTCGGAATACTATGTGGCCGGTCGCCGCATCCCCGCTTTGTTCAACGGCATGGCGACCGCAGCGGATTGGATGTCGGCGGCGAGTTTCATCGGTTTGGCCGGCACGTTGTATATCTCCGGTTACGATGGACTGGCTTTTGTCATGGGCTGGACGGGTGGCTATTGTCTGGTGGCTCTGTTCCTTGCGCCTTATTTGCGCAAGTTCGGGCAATACACGGTGCCGGACTTCTTGGGGGCGCGTTACGGTGGCGACGGTCCGCGCATGATCGGGGTGTTCGCTGCCATCCTATGCTCTTTCACTTATGTCATCGCACAGATATATGGCTTGGGGTTGATCGTCAGCCGCTTCACCGGCCTTGATTTTGGCGTGGGTGTGTTCGTCGGTCTGGGCAGCATCCTGTTCTGTTCGTTCCTCGGTGGCATGCGTGCAGTGACCTGGACTCAGGTGTCGCAGTATGTGATCCTGATCGTGGCCTATATGATTCCGGTGATCTGGCTGTCGGTGAAACATACCGGCAATCCTGTACCGCAGATCGCATACGGTTATGTGCTGGAGCAGGTGACGGCGCGCGAGAAGGTGCTCAATGACGCCAATACAGCAGATGGTGCGCGAGAAGCAGAAGTGCGCGCGATATTGAAGCAGCGGCAGACAGATACGGAAGCACGATTGCACGCATTGGATGCTGGTGGTGAGGACTATCTGAGGGCAGAGAGAAGCCTTTTGGAAGCGAATTTATCCGCGCTGCGTAAACGGCATGCTGCGGATACTGATATAGCGCTTGCGGAGCAGGCGCTAAATACATTTCCGAAAACAGTGGCCGCCGCGAACAATGCATGGCGCGCCGAAGTCGAGACCGACCGTTTGAAATCCTCTCCCATTGCGGCACATGCCGAGCCTTATGCCGGACCGGATGAAGAGACGCGCGATAACAAACGTAAGAATTTCCTCGCGCTGGTGTTCTGTCTGATGGTTGGCACGGCTGCGTTACCGCATATCCTGATGCGTTTTTACACAACGACCTCGGTGAAAGAGGCGCGGTTGTCGGTGTTCTGGTCATTGCTGTTCATCTCTCTGTTGTATCTCACTGCACCGGCGCTGGCGGTGCTGGCCAAATACGATGTGTATACCTTGCTGGTGGGGTCTAGTTTTTCAGAGTTGCCGAGCTGGGTGTCGGCTTGGGCGTCAGTGGACAAGGCGCTGATGAATGTGAGCGACATCAACAAGGACGGTATTGTGCAACTGGCCGAAGTCACAATCGGTGGCGATCTGATCGTGCTGGCAACGCCGGAGATCGCGGGCTTGCCTTACGTGGTCACCGCGCTGGTGGCTGCTGGCGGTCTGGCTGCGGCATTGTCAACGGCTGACGGCTTGATGCTGACCATCGCCAATGCCTTATCGCACGATGTGTATTACAAAATGATCAATCCGAAAGCGCCAACCGGACGGCGTCTGGCAATCTCTAAGGGTTTGTTGTTAGTGGTGGCGGTGTGCGCTGCATATGTCACATCACTAAAGCCGGGCGATATCCTGTTTATGGTGGGGGCGGCGTTCTCGCTGGCTGGTTCATCGTTCTTCCCGGCACTGGTATTGGGTATTTTCTGGAAGCGTGCCAATAAGATAGGTGCTATTGCGGGCATGATCAGCGGGCTAAGTGTCTGCATGATCTATATGTACATAACCTATCCCTTCTTCGGCGTGAACGCTCCGCTGTGGTGGGATATCAATCCGATTTCGGCGGGTATCTTCGGCATACCGGTCGGTTTTGTCGGCGTCATCCTCGGCAGCGTATTGAGTCGCCCGCCCAACGCCAAAGTGCAGGCGTTAGTGGACTATGTGCGTTATCCGAATCTGGCTAGAGACGAAGGCCGAGGGATATTCTGAGTTGACGATGGAAGATCCGATACTGTTCCTCGTCATTCTGCTCAAGGCCTTGGTGGAAGTCGCGGCCTTGTCATTACTGGCGCAAGGCATGTTGCGCGTATTGGCCGGCCGCAACTATCAACAGAATCCCGTTTACCGACTGTTTCAAGTGATTGCTGCGCCGGTGATTTCGCTGGCGCAGCTACTGACGCCTCGTTTTATCTTGCAGCAGTATCTGGGGTTGGTTGCGTTCCTGTTGTTGTTCTGGATATGGCTGGCGCTGATCTATGCCAAAGCCTATGTCTGTCACGCCCAGCAATTGGCGTGTTTCAGCGCCTAGTCGTTGGACTGTAAGGTCAAAAGCCGCTATCCTTCGCGCCCTCAAACAGGCGCCCGTAGCTCAGCTGGATAGAGTATTGGTTTCCGAAGCCAAGGGTCGTGGGTTCGACTCCCGCCGGGCGCGCCAATTATGTTTCTAGGTTCACACGGTCGATGAATGACCGGGAGGCAAGTCATGGCACGTCTGATCTTTCTGGTGGTGGCTATCGCGCTGGTGTATTGGCTGTTGCGCCGTTTTCGCCGCCCGCCATCCGAGACGCAAAATTCTTCGCAGACTGAAGATATGGTGAGCTGTGCCTATTGCGGATTGAATCTTCCCAAGAGTGAAGCCGTATCCTCTGGCAACAATTATTATTGTTGTGAGGCACACCGGCGCGAATCAAAACCGGAATGACGCGCATGCGGGATAGCACAAATCCCGAAGTCTCATTGTTTGCCGCTTGGCGTCCGCCAGCCTCGTTGTCGCCGGAAAGTCTCTGGCGTTCTCTTGCTCTGTTCAATCTGTATCGACTGACTCTGGGTGGTGTGCTGGTCTTTACTTCTGCGCTGTTCGGGACAGCGCTGTCGTTGACGATACACGAGCAAGGACTGTTCTTCTGGCTCAGCGCTACATTTACCATGCTGGTATTGGGGTCGGTGTTGACTGTGGTATGGCGCAGGCCGCAGCCTGGTTGGCAACTGGCCTTCCAGATGTGCGTCGATATCGTATGCATCAGTGCGCTGAGTTTCATTGGCGGCGGTGTGCAGAGCAATTTGCCCATGTTGTTACTGGTGTCGCTGGCTTTTGCGGGCATGATCAGTCATGGGCGCATCACGCTGTTATATGCAGCATTGGCCAGTATCACTTTACTACTGAGTCATGCTTATGCGGTACTGACGCGTGATGCATCGGAAGCGCTGTTCTTTCAGACGGGCATCCTGAGTACGTCCTACTTCGCTGTGGCCTGGCTGGCGCATACGATGTCTAAATATGCTTTGGACAGTGAGCGGTTGGCTGCCCGCCGCGGCGAGGATCTATCCAGCATGGCCGAGGCTAACCGCCTGATGATCCAAGGCATGCCGGATGGCATGCTGGTAGTGGACGAGCGCGGTCATGTGCGGCAATTCAATCCCAGTGCGGGGCGTTTGCTGGGATATGCATTCTCTGCGGAACAGCAGGTGGGGTTGGGTGAGTGCTCGCCTTTGTTGGAGGCAATGTATGCCGCATGGCGGCAGAATCATGCTCTAGGTGGCGATGAGCTACAGTTGCCGCGTACCAACCGCATGGTTCGGGTGCGCTTCCTGGAGATTGGTGGGAGTGTTTTCTGGGGGGCGGTGATTGTGCTGGAGGATATGCAGCGCATACAGGAGCAGGCACAGCAGGTGAAACTGGCCGCATTGGGCAGGTTGACCGCGAACATCGCGCATGAGGTGCGCAATCCTCTGTCGGCAATCAGCTATGCCACCGAATTGATGCAGGAAGGCCCGCGCAACCCAGAGCAGACGAGATTGCTGCAGATCATTTTGGATAACACTTCACGCCTGAATCGTATCGTGCAGGATGTGATGCAGATCAATCGCCGCGATCGTTCGCAAATGGAAAGAATAGAGGTGCCGAAGGCGCTGTCAGTATTTGTCGATAGTCTGGCGCAGGTGGAGCAGGTGTCACGCGAAGTGTTCGCTCTTGAGCTGCCAGCAGGTTGTGTGGTCAATTTCGATCGTGGCCATTTCGAACAAGTGCTGTGGAACCTGTGCCGCAATGCTTTGCGATATAGTCGGAAGCAAGCCGGTAGCGTGCAGATGAGATGGCAGCAGGATACTGAAGGACGGCAATTGCTTGAAGTCGAGGACGATGGATCGGGAGTGGCGGAGGTGGAAGTTCAGAATCTGTTCGAGCCTTTCTACACCACAGACAGTCGCGGAACAGGATTGGGACTGTATATCGCGCGCGAGTTATGCGAAGCAAATGATGCGGTGATTGGATATAGGCGCGGTACCGGGGGTGGTGCGTGTTTCAGCATCACATTCGGTAGTACCGACGATGCATAAGGGAAAAGAGATGGCAGCAGGGATACCGAACGTACTGATTGTGGACGACGAGCCCGATATTCTGGAATTACTGGAGCTAGCGCTGGTGCGCATGGGGCTGGACGTGACGCAGGCAAGTGGCTTGTCCGAAGCAAAGATGCGGCTTGGCGAATGTCGCTATGCGTTATGCCTCACTGATATGCGCATGGCAGACGGGACAGGGCTGGATGTGGTGCGTCACATTGCCGAAAGCAATTTGGACCTTCCTGTTGCGGTGATCACTGCGCACGGCAATATGGAGAATGCCGTGGCCGCGCTCAAGGCGGGCGCCTTTGATTATCTGTCCAAGCCGGTGTCGCTGGAGCAATTGCGTACGCTGGTGCACTCCGCATTGCGCTTGCCTGCGGAGACTGGGCAGACTGGCAAGTCCTTGTCGGTCCTGCTGGGCGATGCACCGCCCCTGCATCAAGCGCGCGAGTTGATAGCCCGGGTTGCACGCAGTCAGGCGCCGGTGCATATCAGTGGCGAGTCGGGTAGCGGCAAGGAGATGGCGGCGCGGTTGATCGTGGAGCAAAGCGCGCGTAGCGACCAGCCTTTCATTGCGGTCAATTGTGGTGCCATCCCTGAGAGTCTGATGGAGAGCGAGTTCTTTGGTTATCGCAAAGGTGCGTTCACCGGCGCTGACAAGGACAGGGACGGATTTTTTCAGGCGGCGAACCAGGGCACCCTTTTGCTCGATGAGGTGGCTGATCTGCCGTTGGCGATGCAAGTTAAGCTACTCCGCGCCATTCAGGAAAAGAAAGTGCGCCGAGTAGGTGCGACTGAAGAAGAGGCAGTCGATGTGCGCATTCTGAGCGCTACGCACTGTGATCTGGAGGCATGCGTGCGTGAGGGGAGTTTCCGTCAGGATCTTTACTATCGGTTGAATGTGATCGCGCTACGCATGCCGGCCTTGCGAGAAATAAATGAAGACATTCCGCAGATTGCCCAGCAGTTGCTGACGCGGATCGGCGGGGCGGGCGGTGCGAAGTTCTCTCCCGCCGCACTCAAAGTGCTGTCGGCATATGACTTTCCGGGCAACGTGCGCGAACTGGAGAATGTGATTGAGCGCGCCCTAGCCTTGTGTGTAGAGGGGGTTATTCAGCCGGATGATCTGCAATTGAAGCCTATGGCTGTTGAGCAGCAGTCGGCTATAGCGGGTGGTAAGTACCCGCTGACCGATTATTTGGACCGCGTGGAGCGGGAGGCGATACTGGAAGCATTGCATCAGACGCATTTCAATCGCACTGCTGCCGCCAAGATACTGGGGGTGACCTTCCGAGCATTGCGTTACCGAATGGACAGGCTGTCGATTACAGACAAGGACAAGCAGTAGTGAAGTTCGATTCGAAAGGTTGGCTGAGCGGGGTCAGGCGTATTGCGTCACCGAACTGCGATGCTCGACCAGCACACACGCGGGTCAGCTTGCTGGTTATACACAGCATCAGCCTGCCGCCGGACGAATTTGGTGGGCCGAGCGTAGGACAGCTGTTCACCAATACATTGGATTGCAGTGTGCATCCATATTATGCGCAATTGGAAGGCGTACGAGTCTCCGCGCACTTTCTGATTGGCCGTGACGGCCGCATCACCCAGTTCGTGGCTTGCGGGAACAGGGCATGGCACGCTGGGGTGTCCGTGTGGCAAGGGCGTGAGCGCTGTAATGATTATTCGATCGGCATCGAGCTGGAAGGCTGCGACACTATGCCCTTTGAGCCAGTGCAATATGTGGTTTTGTCTCGCCTGACGCGCCGTTTGCAGCGACATTATCCAATCCGACAGATCGCGGGCCATGCCGAAATCTCGCCCGGACGAAAAACCGACCCCGGCCCGACCTTCGAATGGGAACAATATTTCAGGCTACTCGGCCACTCATCCACGTAACGGCGGGAGGTGGCCAAATTTGAAAATATATAGGCCAAATTTCCGCTTGCATTAATTTCCTCAGCTACTAGAATTAGCCCCAATTCGCAGGTCAGACCACTATATATAGTGTTTTCTGCGTAAAACCGCTCTGGTGCAAAGCCGGACGATATCTGCAAATAAAAGGGGACAATACATGCTGCAAGCTTCTGAAACCGCATCGCCATCCGTATCTGCCAACGTGTTCGCTTCTCGCGAGTCCAAGTCGGTTTCAAGTTCTTCCAGTGTGATGCTGGATCAATATAAGATCATTCGTCGCAATGGATCTGTTGTGACATTTGAGCCATCCAAGATTTCCATTGCCATGACCAAGGCCTTTATCGCCGTGAACGGCGGTCAGGGTGCAGCTTCCGCGCGCGTGCGCGAGATGGTTGAGCAATTGACTGAGGGCGTGGTGAATGCGCTAGCGCGTCGTCAGCCGCATGGAGGCACTTTTCATATCGAGGATATTCAGGACCAAGTCGAATTGTCCTTGATGCGTTCGGGCGAGCACGATGTGGCGCGCGCGTACGTACTTTATCGCGAGCGCCGCAATCAGGAGCGCGCCAAGATCAAAGCAGACACAGCGCCAGAGGTGCCTTCGCTGAACATAACGGAAGGTGGTGTGAAGCGTCCGCTGGATGTGCAGGCACTGTCAGCCAATATCGAGGCGGCGTGCGCTGGTTTGGGTGATGCGGTTGATGCAGCCAAGATTCTCAAGAGCACGCTGAAGGATCTATACGACGGCGTGGCAATGGAGGAAGTGCGCAAGTGCGTCATCCTGTCTGCCCGGGCATTGATCGAGCAAGATCCGGCCTATAGCTTTGTGACCGCACGCCTGCTGCTGAACAACATCTGCTGCGAGATATTGGACGAGGCGGTGACACAAGCCGATATGGCAACTCGTTATGCAGAGTATTTCCCAAAATTCATCAAGCGCGGTATCGAGGCCGAGCTGCTGGATGAGGAGTTGGGGCGTTTTGATTTGGCACGCCTAGCGGCTGCGCTGGATTCGGATCGTGATCTGCAGTTCAACTACCTTGGTCTGCAGACTTTGTATGACCGTTACTTCCTGCATGTCGAAGACAAGCGCATCGAATTGCCGCAAGCCTTCTTCATGCGCGTGGCGATGGGCCTGTCTTTGAATGAGGTGGACCGCGAAGCGCGCGCTATCGAGTTCTATCGTCTGCTGTCCAGTTTCGACTTCATGAGTTCGACGCCAACATTGTTCAATTCCGGTACGCGTCGTTCACAGCTTTCTTCCTGTTATCTGACAACTGTTGCCGACGATCTGGACGGCATCTATGAAGGCCTGAAAGAAAACGCATTGCTGTCCAAGTTTGCCGGCGGTCTGGGCAACGACTGGAGCAATGTGCGTGCGCTGGGTTCACACATCAAGGGTACCAACGGCAAATCGCAGGGCGTGGTGCCGTTCCTCAAGGTGGTGAACGATACCGCTGTGGCAGTGAACCAAGGCGGCAAGCGTAAAGGTGCGGTGTGCGCCTATCTGGAAACATGGCATCTCGATATTGAGGAATTCCTCGAGCTGCGTAAGAACACAGGTGATGACCGTCGTCGTACGCATGATATGAATACATCCAACTGGATCCCGGATCTGTTCATGAAGCGCGTGATGGAAGGTGGCGAGTGGACCTTGTTCTCACCCTCTACTTGTCCTGACCTGCATGATAAGTTCGGAGCAGAGTTTGAGCGGGCCTATGTCGCTTACGAAGAGAAAATTGAGCGCGGCGAAATCAAGCTGTTCAAGAAGGTGCCGGCACAGAGCCTGTGGCGCAAGATGCTGACCATGTTGTTCGAAACCGGTCACCCATGGGTCACATTCAAAGATCCTTGCAACATCCGTTCACCACAGCAGCACGTGGGCGTAGTGCATAGTTCCAATCTGTGTACCGAGATCACGCTGAATACTTCGGAAGATGAGATCGCTGTATGTAATCTCGGCTCTGTGAATCTGACCGCGCACTTGACTGCTGATGGTCAGATCGATCACGAGAAGCTGCAGCGTACAGTGCACACCGCCATGCGCATGCTGGATAACGTGATCGACATCAACTATTACGCTGTTGCCAAGGCGCGCAATTCCAACCTGAAACACCGTCCGGTCGGCCTAGGTATCATGGGCTTCCAGGATTGCCTGCATACCCTGCGCATCCCGTATTCCTCGGGTGCGGCAGTGGAGTTCGCTGACCGCTCGATGGAAGCAGTCTGCTATTACGCTTACTGGGCTTCTACCGAGTTGGCTGAAGAGCGTGGTCGTTATGCATCGTATCGTGGCAGCCTGTGGGACAAGGGTATTCTGCCGCACGACAGCGTGGATCTATTGCGCGAAGCACGTGGCGGTTATGTCGATGTCGATACTTCGGTCACTATGGACTGGGACGCACTGCGTGAACGTGTTCGTCAACACGGCATGCGCAACTCAAACTGTGTGGCGATCGCACCGACTGCGACCATCTCCAACATTATCGGCGTTTCGGCTTGTATCGAGCCGACCTACCAGAACATCTTCGTTAAATCGAACCTGTCCGGCGAGTTCACTGTTATCAATGAGCATCTGGTGACCGATCTGAAGCAACTAGGTTTGTGGGACGAAGTGATGGTGGCAGACCTTAAGTACTTCGACGGCAGCCTGACCAAGATCGACCGCATCCCTGCAGAGCTGCGTAGCCTGTATGCAACAGCATTCGAGGTTGAGCCGCAATGGTTGATCGAAGCCGCTTCGCGTCGTCAGAAGTGGATTGATCAGGCGCAATCGTTGAACATCTATATGTCCGGCGTATCCGGCCGCAAGCTGGATGAGACCTACAAACTGGCTTGGGTGCGCGGCTTGAAGACTACGTACTATCTGCGTACTTTGGGCGCGACCTCCGCCGAGAAGTCCACCTCGCGTGCGGGATCGCTGAATTCGGTATCTAGTGGCGGAGCAGGCGAGATGTCGGCAGCGCCTGCTACAGAAGAAACGCAGTTCTGCTCGATCGACAATCCAGAGTGCGAAGCCTGTCAGTAAGGCACAAGCAACGCGGCTCGGCGGCATGCCGAGCTGTAGCAAATAGAAAATAGCATCTCCTCCGCGCCCCGCGCGGGGGATACAAGAAGAAAAGGACTATACATGCTGAATTTTGAAGATGTTGTGATGCCAGCAGCCACACCTGCTGTAGCGCGCATGGGCGCGATGGGCGCAGCTTCTGCCACTGCGGCTGAACATGACTACACCATTGCCTCGGTTTCGACTGGCCGTATCCGTGTAGAAGATAAGCGTTTGATCAATGGCAATGCGGACGTAAACCAGTTGGTTCCAATCAAATACAACTGGGCTTGGGAAAAATACAATGCGGGCAACGCGAATCACTGGCTACCGCAAGAGATCAATATGTCGGCAGACATCGCGCTGTGGAAGAATCCGAATGGCCTGACAGAGGATGAGCGTCGTTTGGTCATGCGCAACCTAGGGTTCTTCTCCACCGCAGATAGTCTGGCTGCGAACAATATCGTGCTGGGCACCTATCGCCACATCACCGCGCCAGAATGCCGTCAGTACCTGCTGCGCCAAGCTTATGACGAAGCGATACACACGCATGCTTACCAATACATCGTTGAAAGCCTTGGAATGGATGAAGGTGAAGTGTTCAACATGTATCACGAGGTGCAAAGTATTCGCGACAAGGATGAGTTCTTGCTGCCGTTTATTGACACCTTGACCAATCCTGATTTCAAGACGGGTACTCCTGAGAGCGATCAGAAGCTTTTGGAATCCCTGATTGTGTTCGCTTGCATCATGGAGGGCTTGTTCTTCTATGTTGGCTTCGTGCAGGTGTTGGCTCTAGGACGTCAGAACAAGATGACGGGCGCTGCTGAGCAGTTCCAGTACATCATGCGAGATGAGTCGCTCCACCTGAACTTCGGTGTGGACATGGCCAACCAGATCAAGCTGGAGAATCCGCATCTGTGGACGCCGGAATTCAAAGAGCGCCTGAAAGGACACTTCACCAAGGCGGTGGAGTTGGAGTATCGCTACGCAGAAGACACCATGCCGCGCGGCGTGCTTGGGCTCAATGCAGGTATGTTTAAAGAGTATCTGCGTTTCATCGCCAATCGTCGTTGCCAGCAGATCGGTGTGGACGTCCTGTATCCGGGGGCGACAAATCCCTTCCCTTGGATGGCAGAGATGATCGATTTGAAGAAGGAGAAAAACTTTTTCGAGACGCGGGTAACTGAATATCAGACGGGTGGTGCGCTTTCCTGGGATTGATATTCAGAAAGAGTGTTGATGCAGTAAAAATTTCGCCCCATTGAAGGGGCGAAATTTTTACTGAGCGGCAGATAGAAATTACGATAGCGATCTGTGTAAATAAATATTAAAAAAACAGCGATTGCTTATTGACATCAAACATATTTCGGATAAAGTTGCAACCGCAAGATGTAGTAAGAAAATCCACAGAAACTGCTATTTATAGTAGTTGTTGGATAAAAAAAAGGGGGCTTCGCTTGCGCGAACTCGATATTCAAGAAGTAACTACATTTCCGGCATCACCCTTTGCGTTCACCGCGCAATTGAAGAGCGAGATTTCTCTCGGGGGCGTTCCTCCCTCCAAATTCACAGAATATACTTTTCGACCAGATTTGATGTCTGGTCAGCTTGCAATGAATTTCGACATTCGTCTTGAGGCGAAAGCGGGTCGAGTATAAGTTTTGATCGGATCAATGGCGCAGGTGGCTTGCGCCGCAAAGGCTTTGGTACTGCTGCTTTGCAGCATGCTGGAGGAGTAGTAAGTGTTGTTCTTATTAACTTTCAAATCTCAAGGAGGTTGAAATGGTAGCAGCAAAGAAAGCCAAACCAGCAGCAAAGAAGCCGGTAGCGAAGAAAGCCGTCGCCGCCAAGAAGTCCGCAGCGAAAAAAGTTGCAGCCAAGAAGCCAGTAGCGAAGAAAGTCGCAGCTAAGAAGCCAGTAGCGAAGAAAGTCGCAGCTAAGAAGCCAGTAGCGAAGAAAGTCGCAGCTAAGAAGCCAGTAGCGAA
>JAGXGC010000021.1 GCA_024636935.1 Sideroxydans sp.
GGATTGAAGTCCGCTGCATCGGTCAGCTTGCCCGGCAACACCGCGACCGAAGAACCTTTTTTCTTCTCCACTTTCTGCGCCGACTTCATGCGGCTCTGCGCCTGCTTGATCACCACCTCGGCGATGCGCTTGCCGTAATCCACATGCTCGTTCAGCCACAGCAGCAGCGGGTCGGTAATCATGTTGGACACCAGCTTCAACGCGGTGCGCGAAACCAGTCTGTCTTTGGTCTGACCTTGGAAGGAAGGGTCGAGAACTTTGGTCGACAGCACGAAGCTGGCGCGGTTGGCCACGTCGTCCGAAGTCAGCTTCACACCCTTGGGCATCATGCCGTGCAGTTCGATGAAACTCTTCACCGCGTTGAACATCGCATCGCGCAGACCGGAATCGTGCGTGCCACCGTTCCAGGTGGGGATCAGGTTCACATAGGACTCGCGCGTGATCGCGCCTTCCTCTGTCCAAGCTAGCGCCCAGGCTGCGCCTTCGCCTTCGGAGTAGTTGTCATCGCCACCTTTGGGAACATAGCGCTCGCCGGAGAAAATCGGTGCGATCAAAGAGCCGCCGTCTTCCTGCGCATCCAGCGCCTGAGTCAGGTAGCCACGCAAGCCGTCCGGGTAAGTCCATTCTTTGCGCTCGCCACTCTTCTCGATGAGCAGCGTGACAACCACGCCCGGCAGCAACACCGCCTTGGAGCGTAATGAGCGTTCCAGTTGTATGAGATTGACGTTGGGTGCATCGAAATGTTTCGTATCCGGCCAAGCGCGCACGCTGGTGCCGGTCTTGCGTTTGGGGCATTCGCCGACGCGTTGCAACGGCTGGGTGGCGACGCCGTGCTCGAAGCGCAGATGGTGTTCGCCACCATCACGGAATACGGTGACCTCGAGTGCGGTAGACAGCGCATTGGTGACCGCCACGCCGACGCCGTGCAGACCGCCGGAGAACTGGTAAGCACCGCCCGCTTCCTTGTCGAACTTGCCGCCCGAATGCAGTACGGTGTAAGCGACCTCGACCACGGACTTCTTCTCTTCCGGATGTAGACCGACCGGGATACCGCGACCATCGTCCTGCACCGACACTGAACCGTCGATGTGGGCGGTGACGAAGATGTTCTTGGCAAAACCGGCTAGTGCCTCATCGCAGGCGTTATCCACCACCTCGGCGATGATGTGGTTGGGATTGTCCAGCGTGGTGTACATGCCGGGGCGCTGGCGCACGGGGTCCAGGCCGCGCAGCACCTTGAATGACGACTCATCGTAATTGACGCTCAACGGATACTCCTGATTAGAACAACTTATTGATTCATTAGCTTTAACTGCGGGATGGGGGCGTATCGCTCAATACATTCTGCTCACCATCCAGACGCGCGATGATAACCGCACCGCAGGAATCGCTAAAGACATTCACCGAAGTTCGGCACATATCCAGCACCCGATCCACCGCCAGAATGAGGCCGATAGCCTCTATTGGCAGGCCGATGGCGGCGAGGATGATGGTGATCGCAACCAGACTGGCGGACGGGATAGCCGCCACGCCGATGGAAGTGACCAGCGCCAGCAGCACGATGGTGAATTGCTGCACGAAACCCAGCTCGATACCGTAAGCCTGCGCAATGAACATCGCCGCCACACATTCATATAGCGCGGTGCCGTCCATATTCACCGTCGCACCCAGTGGCAGCACGAAGCTGCTGGTGCGGTTGGAGACGCCCGCGTTCTTCTCCACACATTCCATGGTCAGCGGCAGGGTGGCGGCGGACGAACTGGTGGAAAAGGCGGTGAGCAGGGCGGGTGCCATCGCGCGGTAATGACGCATAGGATTCACCCGCCCCACGAAATAAAGCAGGGCAGGCAATACCAGCAGGAAATGCACAGCCAGACCGGCCAACACACTAAAGAAGAACCAAGCCAGCGGCACGATGGCCGCGAAGCCGGTGCTCGCCACCACCTTTGCCACCAGACCGAACACGCCGATGGGGGCAAACTTCATCACCCAGTCGGTGATATTCATCATCACTTGGAATATCCCGCTCCAGAGTTTGTACTGACTCTCCGCGTAAGGCTCTTCGATCTTGGTCATGAAGAAACCGAACAGCAGGCTGAAGAAGATCAAGCCCAACATCTGGCCGTCTGCCGCCGCCGACACGATGTTGGTCGGCACCATGCGCAAGAAGACGCCGACCAGATCGCCCGCGCCTTTGCCTTCCACGCGCGCAACCACCTCTGCGCTCACCTGCTCCATGCCCAACTGTTCTTTCGCGGGCTGGCCGTCGATGGTGCCGGGCGAGGTCATGTTCACAATGGTCAGGCCGACCAGGATGGCGAACAAGCTGGTTACTGCGTAATAGCCCAAGGTCTTCATCCCCAGCCGTCCGAACGCCCCGCCCGAACCGATGCCAGCGATACCGACGATGATGGACGACACCACCAGCGGTACGATCAACATCTTCAATGCATTGAGGAACAGTGTGCCGATGAAATCGAACACCGCGTAATAACGCACGCCGAACAGCGTCGCGTCGGTGCCAGTCAGCGAACCGGCGATAGCGGCCAGCAAAAGGGCGATGAGTATCTGCCAGTGCAGTTTAAGTTTAATCATATTGTTTGATGCGGATCAATGAAGCGCACCAGAAATGGTCTGGCGCGCATTGGTGCGCAGTCAATTGCGCAGTGACTTGTGTTGCGAGTGCGAGCTTATTCTTCCCGTGCGCATTGCGCGATCGCAGCGTTGTCTTCAAGTTCTAGGCAGTGCCTGAAATCCAAGTCCTTGGCACGCTGCTTGTTCGATTTGCTGCGCTTGTAGTGCTTGGTTGGTTTCATTGCCGGTACAGGTTCTTTCGCTGCTTCTTCTACAGCCGGCTTCAGTTCCTCAACTTCCAGTTTTGCGGTCGAGCTGCTATGGCCGCCGCCCTCTTCGCCGAGAGCAAATACGGTTGCACCGGACAGCATCATCGCAGCGGCAAGCAAAGACATAAGATATGTTTTCATGAACGACTCCCTGTATCCAACTTCAAGCTATCGATGAAATGTTTCATAACGAGTGCCGGAGTATAGATTCTTTGCCGGCATCGGCAAAATCATTTGCCGTGAGGGAGGGCGAGCTGGCGTTCAGCCTGCGCAATGATGACGTCCTTGTTGATTAGAGCTAAGCCCAGAAAAATTGTCCTCTTCCCGCGTTCTTGGCCTTATACATCGCCTGGTCAGCGGCAATAAGTAAAGTCTCTGGCGTGCTGTGTTTATTACTTATCGCGATGCCGATAGAAGTACCTAACTTGAATGGCTGATCGTGAATGATGAAAGGCTCCTGAAAGATCGAGAGGCATTTATTTGCAACTGATTCGGCTGAATCCTTTGCATCCTCATTCAAGTCGGACAACAGAACAACGAACTCGTCGCCGCCGATCCTGGCCAATGTGTCTTCGCCCCGCATGACGCTACTCAAACGTTCTTTCACTTCGCACAAAGCGGCATCCCCAGCCTCGTGTCCCGAGTGATCATTGATATATTTAAAGCCATCCAGATCAAGGAACAGAACAACTATTTTTTCTTCACTGCGTTTCGCTCGCGCTAATGCTTGCTTCATGCGATCTGCGAGCAACATGCGATTAGGTAGTCCGGTCAATGTGTCGTGATGCGCGACGTGCTCAAGGGTGGCTTGGCTTTCGATCAATTTCGATAGCACACGATTGAACGCAGCGGTCAGATGTCCGACTTCATCATTACGCACCACAGGTAGTGGTTCGAGCGGAATCTCTCCCTGCGTCATGCGATCGGCATGGCGCGCCGCATTCATCAGTGGCTTCATTACGTGATTCATCACTAGCACGATAACGATCAAGTAGATCGCCAAGATGCCAAATGAGTTTTCCATCACATAGTTTCGCAAGCGGGTGACTGGCTCAAAGGCTTCTTTGGTAGGCAAGCGTGCTACAACGAACCAGTCACTGCTGGATACGGAAGCGATGCCTGCCAATTCTTCGCTCCCCTGCGCATTGACTGTCATGCCGACGCCACGAAATCCTTTCATCGCTTGATCATGCAATTTATTCACCCCGTCCTTGGGCGTGGCCTTTAAGACCATACTGGGATCCGATGCGCCAATGAACATTTTGTCGCGTGCAGAAATGAGCAATAAGCTGCCTGTGTTACCGATAGGCGTCGAGTACAAGACTTCCAAGAAATTCGGAGAATGGAGTGCCGAAATCCCGACCAGAACCGCCCGCACTTTACCGCCACGATCACGCAAGGGCATAGACATCGGCAACACCGGCACTTTAGAGAGCATGTCCGCGAAGGGGCGACCAATGGCGAATTCGCCATTCAAGGATCTCTGAAAGTGATCATGGCTGTTATATGACGTGCTTGCTCTATCAGGCCGCGCCGGATAGTCCACCTGCACGATGCCTGACGTATTCAACACAATGAAACCTTCTGAGAACAGAGGGTTGATGTCGGCGCGTTCGGCCAACCATTTGCGTATTTGTTTGGGCTGGCTCAAGAGATCCAGCGGGAATCTTTTCGCTACTTGCTCCAATAAAGCGCGCCTCTCCACCAGATCATGATCCACATTCTTAGCCGCGTAATTGGCAAACGTGAGCAACTGAGCAGAGCTCAAAGCGGAAATGTCCGTGCGCAAAAAATCAGATAACAGAAATATCCTACCGAGTGCTGCCACGACCAGCAAAGCTATTCCTACAAAGATCAGGCGCGTGGTCAGGCTATTTAGGTTATGACGAAAATTCATTGGAGCAGTTTAAATTCAACTTATTGTTGTTTGTCATCAATTGTAAGGCCGAGTGCGCATGATTCCTTTTCGCCGCAAATCAGCCGTTCGTCTTCTTAAACTCCGCCATGAACCCTGCCAACTCTTCCGCCGCCGACAACGTCAATCCGTTGTAGAGCGAGGCGCGCATGCCGCCGATAGAGCGATGTCCGCCGAGGCCGGAGAATCCGGCGGCTTGTGCTTCGCTCAGGAAGCGTTGTTCCAGTTCCTTGCTTGGCAGATTGAAAGATACGTTCATCTGCGAGCGGTCGGCGATGGCGGCGTGGCCGCGGTAGAAGTTGTCGCTTTGGTCTAGTGTGCGATAGAGCAGTTCGGCTTTGCTGGCGTTGAGCGCAGCCATGTTCTCCAGTCCGCCCATATCGTTCAGCAGCCAGCGCGTTACCAGCAACACGACATAGATGGAGAACACAGGCGGGGTGTTGAAGATGGAGTGGGCTTTGATGTGGCTGCGGTAGTTGAGGAAGCCTGGCAGGTCGTCCGGTGCGTCTTTCAAAATCTCGTCGCGCAACAGCACCACCGTCATGCCAGCGGGGCCGATGTTCTTTTGCGCATGAGCATAGATCATGGCGTAACGATCCGCTTCGCAGGGGCGTGACAGAAAGTCGGACGACATGTCGCACACGCGCGGCACGTCATCGCGGCCAAGTACGCGCTGGAACTGCAGACCTTCTACGGTCTCGTTGGAGATGTAATGCAGATAGGGTGCGTCTGGCGAATAGGCGAGTTCTTCATTTGTGGGCAGGCGGTTGAAGTTATTCGCTTCACCGCTCCACAACACGCGCATCGGGCCTTCGCGTTTGGCTTCGGCCAGAGCCTTGCCGCTCCAGTAGCCGGTGTGCAGATATTCCGCGGGCGTGGTCTTGCCGCGCAACAGCGTCATGGGAATCATGGAGAACTGCTGTGTCGCACCGCCTTGCAGGAACAGCACGTGATAGTCCTTGGATATACCAAGCAGGGTGCGGATATTGTCTTCTAGTTCTTGTACGACCGCAGCAAACCAGTCGGAACGGTGGCTGATGCCGAGGACAGACAAGCCCACCTCGGGCACGGCGATGATGGACTGCTGCACTTGTTGCAGCACGCTCTCAGGCAAGGCGCCGGGGCCGCCGGAGAAGTTCAGCCTGTTGCTGGGCTTATGCACCATGAGTTCCCGTTGTCAGTCGTTGCAGATAGGTGCGGAAGGCATCGCGTGCCTTGGCGATGTGTTGCTGCTTGTATGGGAACAATTCTTCCGAGTCCATCGCGTGCACGACCATGGTGTGATCGATCTCGAAGATGAGTAGTTCGCCATCGCGCGTCTCGGCACCATCGATCAATAGATAGTCGAGTCCAGTGCGGCGATATATCTCGTCCAGCGCGGCGTGATGGCGCTGTACGAAATCGTCGAAGTGATCCATGAAGGCGAGTTCCTCGGCACGCTTGTTTGCATCTTCGTACATGCCCGCGTTGAGGTAGTGGATCATCCAGTGATTAGAGACGGCCATGTGGCTTGCGAAAGCCTGACCGTCGATGAGCGCGATACGGAATTTGCGAAACAGGCCGTCGTCGCCGCTGTAGTCGATGAAACGCGCGAGGAAAAAGTCGGTGGCTTGCACTTGGGAAAGATATTCCGTGAGTTCTGCCACAGAAGTGATTCGCGCCAAATCGCGTCCCGCTTGTGAATCGTAGGGGCGCAGGATGATGGGATAGTCGTTGCTGGGGAAGCTCGCAGCGAGAGTGGTCAGGCCAGAAGCGATAGCCTGTAATGCTTTGCGATCGCAACGCAGTGTCGGGGGCATCGCGATGCCCGGCACATCCTGCAGCAATTCACTGGCGGCATCGCGGCCGACGCAAGGGATGCTGCTCGGCTGATTGATGACTGGCTGTGGCCAGTCTTTTAATCTTTCTTCTAGTGCGAGAAGCGTGGCACGGTTGCCATCGGATTCGCTGATGGCGACCAGCACCACATCATGTTCGGGCACTGGCAAGGCGAAAGGATCGGGCTGGCTGACGTAATAAAGGATCAGGTCTACATCTGTACGTTCCAGCAAGCAATCGATAGGTGTGTTAGCCGCGATATCGCCGGGTGCCATCAGTACCAGCAAGCGCGTGAGTACAGGTTGCTGCATCGCGGGCAGGAAGAAGATGCGCTGTTGCTCAAGCGCCATAGCCTGAATGGAAAGGCCGATGTCGCGTTGCCCTATGCATTGCATCGCGACAGATAGATTCATCCATAGCGGGCCGTCTGTTTGTTTCTGTTGGGCCTCGGCGAGCAAAGATTCTGCATAGGGTTTCAGGTCCTGCCCAGCCACACTGGCGCGCAGAAAAGGAGCCAATCCTAGAAATGTCGTCTCTGAAATGCTCTGCTCGGTGTTGGTGTTCATTGCTGTGCTTTAGTCAGGGTGTAGGACAAGGATAGTTTAAAACTATGTCATTCGTCCCACGAATACTGTAGAAAAATCCTGCTTTCACACCCTTTTGACAGGGGGCGTGCGAAGGTGAATACGTCGCAGTAGCGTCAGTTTCCGGGTCGTTGTGCGTGGAAAGTGAGTGGGATGACCGATGGCGGCGGCATCTTCAAAATATGTTTCTTCGCCTTGCCCATCACGTGCATCTCGCACTTTTTGCAATCGAATTCCAAACGCAACTTTTCGCTGCCGTTGATCAACGTCATCGGCTCGGCACGCACTTGGCCCTGCACACCGATCACGCCCTTAGCTTGCTTGGGGCACAGGCTGAGAGAATAGCGGATGCAGTGGCGGGTGATCATCAGTGATACATCACCCGCTTCTTTGTGCGATTCGTATGCGGCGGCGATGAGTTTCACGCCGTGCTGCTCGTAGAATTTCCGCGCGGCAGCGTTGTACACGTTGTCGAGGAAACTCAGTGTCTCTTCTGGATATTTCGCAGGTGGTTCGACTGCGGCTTTGCGCGCTAGACGCGTGTAGCCAGCGAGACGTTCGGCTTCGAGTCTTTCAACCGCTTCGCGGCGCAATTTGTTGGCGAGCGAACTGGGCACGAACCAAGGCTGTGACCAGCTGACGTTGAATGCATCCAGTTCGAAATCGGTACTACCGAAACGCGCGAGTTGTTCGCTTACACTTTTCTCGGCTTCTGCCGGATTCTTGGCGGGCTGTTTCTCGAACGCGGCTTCGGCGGTGGCGAGGAAGCCGTCTTCATCCAGCAGCGTGAGCGAGAAACCTGCTGCGGTCTCGGCGAACGTGGCAGAGATGCCAATGCGACGCTCGGCGGACTTTTTGCTTAGTGCCTGTTCCCACGCATGGTCACGATTGCGGCTGACAGAAACGCCCGCGCGCAATCCCTTCAGCGTGTGCATCGGTTCGTTCGGGAACACGCGCCACACCGGGCCGCGCTGTTCGACGATGTTCGCCTGCAAGCCAATCACTTCGCGATTGTTCAGATAGTTCAGACCGTCGCTGTTGGCGAGGGCTTCGCTCGATTCCATGTCGAACCATTTGTCGCCGACCTGCGACACGGCACCCAGCGGCAAGCCGACGAAAGTGGGCGTGTCGAATGCGCCGATGTCTGCCTTGCGACCTTGCGAGAAATAATCGGTCGAGCCGCGATGGAAAGTCTTGTCCGGATCCGGTGTGAACAGCAGTTTGGTCTTGCCACTGGAAGCGGCACGCAGATCGCTGCGTCCTTCGAGGATCGCGTCGAACAATTGGCGATAGTGGCCGGTGATGTTCTTCACGTAGGGCGCGTCTTTGTAACGGCCCTCGATCTTGAAGCTGCGCACCCCGGCATTGACCAGTGCGCGCAGATTGCCGCTCTGGTTGTTGTCCTTCACCGACAGCAGATGTTTTTCGAAAGCGACGACGCGTCCATCTTCATCTTCCAGCGTGTAGGGCAGACGGCAGGCTTGCGAACAGTCACCGCGATTGGCGCTGCGTCCGGTGTGCGCGTGGCTGATGTTGCACTGGCCGGAATACGCGACGCATAACGCGCCATGGATGAAGTGTTCGATTACGGTGTCGTTCGGTACTGCAGAGCGTACCTTGATGATCTCTTCGATGGTGAGTTCGCGCGCCAGCATCAGTTGCGAGAAACCGACCTCGGCGAGGAACTTTGCTTTCTCAGGTGTGCGGATGTCGCATTGCGTGGAGGCGTGCAAATCGATGGGCGGCAAGTCGAGTTCGAGCAGCGCCATGTCTTGCACGATCAGCGCATCCACACCCGCGTCGTAACAGTCGTAAGCCAGCTTGCGCGCAGCTTCCAGTTCGGAGTCGTGCAGGATGGTGTTGAGCGTGACGTAGATCTTGGCGCGGAAGCGGTGCGCATAGTTCACCAACTCGGCGATGTCCTCCATCGAATTTCCCGCTTTGTCGCGTGCGCCAAACGACGGCCCACCGATATAGACCGCGTCGGCGCCGTGCGATATCGCATCACGACCGATGGCGGCGGTCTTGGCGGGGGAGAGGAGTTCTAGGAGTTGGTTTTGCATGGCGGCGGATTATACGCGCGGGGTGGGGGTTACATTACCCTTTGCGAAGGGGCGGCTACTCGGCCAAAGCGGCCATCTGATCATGTATCGGAATTTGGCAGCTTAGTGACCAAAGCAGACATCAATTCATCGATCCGTCGGTTAGCACGCTACGACCTCCACACACAAAATTCGGGATAGGCTCAGTGGCGAAAGAGGGTTTCAGGAGTAAAAGACATTACTGATCAACGCTACTCACCCAATGTGATGTTAGAGTTTTTTTGAAGTGAACTCGTATTCACCCCATGTGTTCTGAAGTGCAAATGAATGTCGTTCAAACAAATTTCTTCTGGAGAACTCATACTCCTTCCAACAATTCTGTATGGAAAATTCGTAGGGGGCAAATACCAAAACATATTGCCCCGCAATTCGTCGAAAATATGCCTTTGTCGGGGAAGTAAATACCCCTCTCATTGTTCCAGCCAACTGTAGGGTTGCTCCAAATAGAAGAAAAGGATTTTTTGTTGAAGCTGCAATCGCCAACTCCAAGACACCAACACCAAGCTGCTTGGCTAGGTCAGTAAAAGACTCGATTGACTCTTGCCCGTCCCAGTAAGTTGATATGTTTTTATAACCACCGTAAATAGCCAAAGTGCCTGAGAGCACATCGAAAGCATTAACGAAATTCCACTGAAGAGTTTTTACTGTACAAAGCTCACGAATACCAGCTTCTTCCAGAAGCTCACCAGGAACTAATGGGATACCCTGTTTTGTGAAAAAATCTGAAATTAATAGATGCTCAAGAAAGTCGGGGGCATTCCTCAAGTCACCGATTGGGAAATCATAAATTACATGATGTCCAAAATGTCGGTGGTCGAAAATACCAGGACGTCGACCAACCGCATCCATGATTGCCCCGTAGGATGACTCTCCTAATCCGTTATTTTTCATCCACAGATATATTGGAGCATCATGTGAATATTGCCTAAGATACATTGCACCTGCTGTGGCTAAGTGCGCCCTATCTCGATCACTTAATTCAACGCCAGAATCACTCATCGCTTGCGCCTTTCCACTCCTTTTTTATTATGGATGGAATTGCTTCTAGATAGGCTTGCCAAGCTTGAGAGGCAATCGTAACCAACTGCGGGTCATGAAAAATGGACACTACCCCACCAATGAGCATCGTGCGATGATTTATAACCCTCCAATCTTTCTGCTCGATATTTCTTGCAAAGGAATTTGACAAGCAATCAGCCCAGCAACGATCCAATTTTTCCCTCAAATTTCCCGGCGCAAGGTAATAGCGTTGCTGCAACATTAAAACCAATTCGTTATCCAACTTTTTCCTACGAGATGAAATTGAGTCATTTATAAATTCATACAGCTCATTTCTGCTTTCATCCTTTGTAAACAATTTTTTCCATTGATATGCAGCAGAGTTCGATAGCGAGAACTTCACTGTAGCAAAAAGGCTATCCACATCCTTTAGCTTCATTTCCACGACATCCACCATTGCACGAAAATCATCATCCGTTCGCTTCATTCCTACCCCCTATTCATATCAACTTCTGCGACAGTTAATAATGCTAATTTAATTGGAGGGTGCGACAAACGGGGGCGCACTGACCAATTAAATTTAGAATCAGCGGATGCACCACATCCCTTAAATCCTTTAGTTCGTTCTTGAATATTCATTGGCCGCCCGAATAAATTCAATCTCAAAATTCTCTGGTCTTTTTGTCCTTAGTGAATACAGTGGCTCATGATGAATAAGGCGCCCGTTATCCACCGCAACGAGTTCGGCTACCCTTTGGTGCTGATCATTAACACCCCTATATTCCCAACGCAAATTACTGGTGGAATTTGAAGACCGCACCCAACACTCAGATATAACTTGATCAAACCTATGAAGAGTTGCGCATTCGTCTGCGGTGAATCCATCCTCCGGATTTCTTGCTTCCTGAATATATACATTAATTCGCATAGCCCCCCCTCACGTTGTCTGATGTCATACTGAAATTATTGCATGCCGAAAATATTCAGCATCGCAATTATTTTGAGCAATGACCGGCTTGGATCGAAAGCTAAAGCAACCCCGCTGGAATCAAAGTGGCTGCTTCGGCCGAGGATGCAGCGGTCAAGAATTCGGCCTTAGCAGACTATCGGGTAAGCGCGGCCAATAGCCGGCTACGAATTTCCAAGCGGACATTCCAATTGAGTCTTGTTAGCCTTCGTTCGCCACCCCATGCGGCACATGCCCTGTAGCAACATGCTGGCGCGCGGACTCGCAATGCTTTTGCTGGTCGTCAAAAAAAATATCCGCACCGAACGCTTTAAGGAATGCCCCCTTATCCATACCGCCGAGGAATAGTGCTTCGTCGATGCGGATGTTCCATGCACGTAAGGTGCGGATAACGCGTTCGTGGGCAGGGGCTCCGCGTGCAGTGATGAGTGCGGTGCGGATGGGGGCAGTGTCTGACGGATAGTCCAGTTGAATACGGTGCAGCATTGCGAGGAAGTTTTTGAATGGCCCGCCTGGCAGCGGTTGCTTGGCAGCCAGCGTCTCGTTGCTTTCAAATGCATTCAACCCTTCGCTTTTGAAAATACGTTCTGACTCGTCCGAAAAAAGCACCGCATCACCGTCGAAAGCAATGCGCAACTGCGAGGAGTCGGCATCCGCCACCGGCACAGCCGCCGAAGGGAAAATCGTTGCAGCGGCAAAGCCCGCCTCCAGCGCCTTGCGTACATCACTTGGTTCAGCGGAGAGAAACAGGTGGGCGCCGAATGCCGAAATGTAGGGGTGCGTGCTCTCGCCGCGCGTAAAAGCGGCGCGACTGATATTTAGATTGTGATGCTTGATTGAATTGAAAATACGCAGCCCAGTATCCGCATTGTTGCGCGACAGAAGAATCACCTCTACGCGCGGATTGGCAGGGTCGCGTTCATTTAGTGCCAGTAACTTCTTCACCAGACCGAACGCCACGCCCGGCTCAAGCGAAATCTCTTCACGCTCGACTTGGTAGCGGCAGTAGGCTTCCACACCATCCTTCTCAAAAACGGCGTGGCTTTCATCGAGATTAAAGAGCGCACGAGAAGAGATAGCAACAACAAGCTTTGCTATTGGTAATGAATCTAAGCTAGATTTTTCAACAATTCCACCTGAGCTGACTTTATTCAGCTTATTGGGGATTTTTGGCGAGTGACCTTGCTGCATCCATTTCGCAATAATTTCTTCAATATCCCGATTTGATTCTTCTAGTGCCATCTCTACTGAGATATCTTTGTCTGCCAATGCCAGATCATGGGTTTGAACACATACCCCGCTATCTTTTAGCTCGTTAAATGTCACCAATGCAATTTCACGTCGCGCAGTCTCCACGCTGAAAGGCAAGGTAGCTACTACCAACACTTCAATATTATTCGCTTGAGCAACTTGGACTATGAGGGGCAATGCACCAGAACCTGTCCCGCCGCCCAGCCCCGCGACAACTATCAACAATCGCGTACCAGCTATCAGGGAGCTCAACTCTGCGCGTGACTCTTCTGCGGCACGGTAGCCTTTTTCGGGGGAATTAGCAGCTAATCCCCCGCAAGTCTTTGCTCCTATCAAGAGCGTTCCTGAAAAAGATTGGGGATCTAACGATTGCAGTGCTTGGGTATCAGTATTAATTGCCATCTTGCGGATACCCTCCGCCAATTTAATCTGGCTCACTATCGAACATCCCGCACCGCCCAAACCCACAGTCAAAACATCATTCATACAGCATCCTTAAATCGAAGGTTATCGCCAGCCATTCAGCAAAAGAAATATGAATCGACGGCGATAACAAATTACACAACACTTGCGTCTATCGAGCCGAGCTAGTGCTGAGTTGGCGTCCCTTTGCGTCAAAAGAATGAATCAGCGATCCGCGCCGCACGTTCACGGTTGACGAGGTGTACCCCTTGAGGCCATCGTTTGCCCCACTCCCCTTCGATACCGTGGCTGTCTGGCGTCCTTTTTCATCGTAGATATAAACCAAGCTGCCGCGCTCTACTGCATTTCCAATTGCCATGATTACGTTCCTTTATCGTTGTGCCTGTCTTACTGAAAGAGGCTCCTAGGACAAGCCACTAGGTGCAACGCAACTTACCGGCATAAATGCCATTTAAGTGCAGACGAACGATAGCAACAGGGTGCGATGGAATGCGTCGCATGGAAGCGTGGCGAGGTGTTAATCCAAACAATCCGGTCTGGCAGTGGCTCAGCGGATTTCAATGGGTGACAGAATTTCTGTTGCTATAACAGCCCCCCATTTCTTCCAGGTGAAGAATGCACTGGGGTGCCGGATAAAAAGAATTTTCAAGTGTTGCCCGTTGGTTTCAATGGAAATCACGCAGGGAGATGAATTGCCAATTTCTTGAGCTATTTTGAGGCGCTTGAATGTCAATTCTCCGCGCTCGTCTCGGGTCTTTAATATCGAAATAAGTTCGTTAATTTTTCTCCACTCCAAACCGTAAACAATGCACTGATCTATCTCTAATAGCATTGCGAGACCAAGCATCTCCTCCCAGCCATCTGCATAGTCTGCATTTGTGGGGCGCTCCTTGATTGTAGACATGTCGCGCAGAACCAAGTTGTGGTACACAACAGATGCCCAAAGCTTGGCTTTATCCGCGTTTGAAGGCGCGTTCGATTGAAAAATGGCTCGTTCTATATTACGAGCATATTTTGTATTCTTATTGAACTTTAGTACAAGATTTTGATGCAAGATGCGCAAGTGATCATTTCGACTGATTCTTCCTCTGATCCAAGCTTCTTCTTCCTTCCGTTCGTTTTCATTGGTACTTTTTGCTTTCCATATGTAAGTGCTTTCGCCAAGTATTAATGTTTTGTTCTTGGCTTTTTTGAACTCCATTCCAATCCAAGGCCACCACTTCAGCGCTGGCATTTTTTCAAACTCATGGTCATACGAAATATCAACCTTGGTTGTGTCAACTGCATATGTCTTTAGATTCATTTGATTTTTTATGCTTCCGGAGTGTACTAAAAATTTTAAAGTGGCCTGTGCTTCGACTTCCCGCAACTATGAAACTGTTGACTCAGTTGTCATGCGAAGAAACACCTCCGTCAGCAAATCGGCATCTAGCAAGGCTCCATGAAGATCACGATGCGCATTGTTAACCTTATAGCGCACACACAGCGCATCCAGACTATTCTTTTTCCCGGGATGCTTCTGTCTGGCAAGTGGTAATGTGTCGCACACACCAGAGCAAATAGAATTAAGTGGCGGCATACCGAGACGCTTCAACTCGCTATTAAGGAAGCCCATATCAAACGGGGCATTGTGAATAACTAGTTCAGCCCCGCGCACGAACTCAAGGAACGAATCAACGACTTCTGCAAACTTTGGTTTGTCATCGAGGAATTGGGGGCTGAGTCCATGCACTTTCAAAGCACCTAAGTCGCATCCCCGTTCCGGGTTGATGTAATGATGAAAAAGATTCTCAGTCTTTTTTCTATCGACTAGCTCAATGCAAGCCAGTTCAACTATGCGATCCCCTGTGGCGGGGTTAAGGCCGGTTGTTTCTGTATCAAGAACGATTTGACGCATACATTGATCCTTCAATAAGTATTTTTACATCAGCCCACTGACTGCATCTTCATTACGCTATGCAGTAACTCATACGATTTTTTCAGACAGGTTTTCCTTAATGCTGCTGTGCAGAGCATCGCCAAACCCGCGCAGCCACCAATCCAGCATTGCCGAATTCACTACCGTTGCAGTGATCTGGTACAGGTCACCATCTAATTTCTGTACTTGCTGATCTTTAGAGAGCGGTGATTCAAGCAGGTGATAACCGTTTTCCTTATCTAGAACGATAGTCAGTTTGATGCGTTTGCCATTGCCGAAACCGAAGCGCCCGTCGTTGTCGTATTTCTCCAGATCGAAATCCTTGGGGCGCTCGAATGTAAATGTCGAGGCTTGCGCTGAGATGATGCGGTGCAGTGCGAGAGTGCGTTCGTTGTCGTAGCCCTTGAAGCGACACACGAGAAAAAGGCGCGGTCCTTGCTGTGCCAATCCCAGTGGCATCACATCGGCATCAGTGCGTTTCCCTGCGGCATTCTCATAGTCAACATTCAGCCACTGGTTGGCGTACAGCGCATTACTGACTTGCTCGAATACGCCGGGCTTGATCTTGGGGGGTAGAAGCGGCTGGGTGGTGCTGACCACGCGCACTTTTTTCAGCCACTCGCGCTCACGCTTTCCCTTGTCTTCGTTGTATGGCTCAAGGTTCTTGCGTGCCTGAACGAAGAAACCGTCCATAGTTTTGATGAGGCTGGCGGGCAACAAGCCGCGCAGGTGCTGCTCGGCCAAAGAGAGTAACAGTGCTTCTTGTTCGCTGAGTATCGACACCCCCATTCCTTGGGAACAAGACTTCCAACGATAACCATATGGCTTGCTGCGATCATCACGCTCAATATCAAAATGCTCACTAAGCATTTCCAACTGTCGCTGGATGGTGCGTAGGTCACGACTAACCTCAGTATCGGCCAGCTGCTCGTGCAACTCCTTGGCAGTCACCAATCCATTGCGAGGAATTCGCCGCATCAATTCCAATGCAAGCAAGACAGTTTCTTTTGTATCAGGTCGTTTAGACATCACAGCTCCTCAAGAGATAGATCAGAGCGCCCTGCCAAAAACTGCCACAGTCGCACCATTGCATAGGTATCAAGCCCACAGTAAGCAAGAAGTTGCTGTTCAATCTCGACCTTGCGCTCAGGTGTCGTTTCTCCGTGAATAGCTTCAAGGTAGGCATCCATAGCCATTCCTCCATCCTTTACGCCTGTCAGTGCCTTGTAACTAAGGTCTGGTGCAACGGCAGGTAATACGGCCTTGATACTCCAGCTACCTCGTTGACTAGGATGGTAGTAATTTTTCTTAGTAATTGGATGCAAATCGACCAGCCGGGCTTTGATTGCCAGCAAATCTAAAGCGAGCTCGGAAAATCTCTCAGCAAGTTCTTTGATTCGAGCACCCTCAAAACCTGCGTTATAAACAAACACTGGCCCACTCTTTCCACATACCGCAATAAGCGATTGGGCGAAGGCGAGAGAGGGGTCATCACCAGATAAATCCAAGAATGCGTGGGAATCAAGCTTCCCGCGCTCATCCAACGTATGTAGGCTGAACTGAAATGGAATTTGCCTATATGGTCTAGTTCCCTTCCAAATTGGCACGGCGAACTGGATAGTTTCAAAGTCGAGAAAATATGCGGGGAATGAATAAGCTTCAAGTGCCTCAACGGCACCTGTCTTATCAAAATAAACTTCTCCTGATAAAGTCTGAGCCTTAACTCTCTGCTGCAATTTACTCAGCAAGTTATTGGGCATATCCCTCAAGTCTGGTGCCGAGTAGCTGGCTGCATGTGCCTTAAGTGCTTTTGAATGGACTCCTGGCAACCAGCTAATCGGATATTCAACTTGCGGTTCTTGCGACTGACAGTAGGACAGGAAACCGCACTCAAAAGGAGTCTTACAATGTTTGCCAGTTTTCTTATCTGGTTCATCAGATAGGCCAGCTGTAGCATGCGCAGCTTCGATCCACTCAGAAACCTCCCCCTCACGAGCTAATGACTCACCTGTTAGGTCGTGCTCTTTGAGCAAACCGCGATAATCTCGGTCTCCCGAATACACAAATTGATTGTTAATGTGGGCCAATGCAATTGAGATGAGCGGCACACCAGCCTTAGCTGCAATAAATGACTGAATGGCGGCATCGTCTCGGTGATATGCCTTCACTTGCGTAGAAGACTTCACCTCAACCATATGCCACATCCGCTTGCCATCTTGCTCTATGGGCAGCATGACGTCTGCAAATGCAAGAGCACCTCCAGCAGAAAAACCTGCCTCGAAAATAGGCTTATCTGACTCTAATAATTCTGTGCTGCGTTTGAGTGCAGCAGCAAAACCATCGCGTTGTACATCAATCACTTCGCCAAGCTGCTCCGGGTCGTATATTTGCTGCGCAACATCGCCGACCGAGAAGCCGATTCTGAAGCTAGTTAAAGTACCTGCCGAGTCGTTACGTAACTCTGGGTGATGAATTTCCAACCAAAGCCGCTTAGGGCATTGGCGATAGGCAATTAATTTGGACTTTGAAAGATTACGCATATTGGCCACATCTCATAAGACAGTCTCATTATCGACCAATATAGCGACGAGATGTGTCGCAGGAACTTTCCTACCCTAAGTAATTTGCAACCGCTTATAGCCACATTGCGAAATCAATTGGAGGGGGAATGAATATTCGCTAGAGATCGGGGGAATACTTCTGAAAGCGGATGGCTGCCTTTGAATATTTCACCGATGTGCGACGCAAAGTGTCGCGGCTGGCTTGTATCCTTTTTTCTCGGAAAATCGATTCAATTTTAATTTTGAATGCACGAAAGGAAGGTCATTCTCATGCCAGAAGGATTGTTGATTGGAGAGCACATGGAGGACTTCAAGCTGAATGACGCATACGCAAAGATGTTCGTCGGCATAAGGGAGTTCTATCCAGACTTTAAGTATCACCAGTTACATTCGGCCATCGAAGCAATAGCGCCGGACTACATTGCTGCCGTGCATGAACGAAGGGAAGTCCACAGAATTCTCCGATATATTGGCTGTGTATGGTGCCCAGAACTTAATTTAGATGATGACATATTCTTTAAATTTGGGCAGATGTACGTTGGAACGTCCTTCAATGGCGCGACCTATACCATCGAAGGATATGGTGATCGCCTCATAGGTTGTGCATATTTTGAATGGGTCAGGGAGGATGGCTAGACTGCCGATATTCCGAATATAGGAAAACAATAATCCTTCATCCTATGGCTGCTATGCATCCCATAACGGCCATCTGTCTATCTTAAGCCCACTGGCCGCTATGGCCGAGAACCAGCCTTTAAGATTTCATCCTGCCACTCACCGAGTGGCAGGTTCACACCGCCAACTTAGGCAACAAAGCCTTTCTTCTTCAAAGTCTCGATGATCTCATTGATCACACCCGGATCGTCGATGGTGGACGGTACGGTGTATTCCTTACCGTTGACGATGCCGTTCAGCGTCTTGCGCAAGGTCTTGCCGGAACGGGTCTTGGGCAGGCGCTTGAGGATGATGCTGTCTTTGTAACAAGCGATGGCACCGATGTGTTCGCGGATGCGGGTGATCACTTCCTTTTGCAGCACGTCTTCTGCAATGTCGGCGCCGGTCTTTAGTACCACTAGTCCCATCGGCACTTGTCCTTTGAGTGCATCGTCGCGCGCGATCACGGCGCACTCCGCCACCATGGGATGTCCTGCCACGACTTCTTCGATCTCGCCAGTGGATAGGCGATGGCCCGCCACGTTGATCACGTCGTCCACGCGCCCCATCACGAACACATAACCTTCGTCGTCGATGTAACCGCCGTCGCCGGTGGTGTAGTAGCCGGGCAGGAAGCTCAGATAACTATCGCGGAACTTGTTGTCGTCGCCCCATACTCGATTCATGCAGCTTGGCGGTAGCGGTAGTTTGATGGCGATGTAGCCTTGTTCGTTGGCTGCCATCTGCTTGCCGTTCTCGTCCAGGATACGTACGTCGAAACCCGGCGTGGGCAGGGTGGAGGAGCCGAGTTTCACCGGCTTGGGTTCCACGCCCCACAGGTTGGCGGTGATACCCCAACCAGTCTCGGTCTGCCACCAGTGATCGACCACGGTCTTGCCGCTTTTCTCGGTGAGCCATTCTTGTGTGGGCGGATCGAGACGTTCGCCTGCGGAGAAGATGACCTGCAACTTGCTCAAGTCGTAAGGCTTCATCAGCAAGGCTTCTGGGTCTTCTTTTTTTACGGCGCGGAATGCGGTCGGTGCGGTGAAGAAAGACTTCACTTCGTATTCCGAGATGATGCGCCACAGTGCGCCCGCGTCCGGCGTCATGATGGGTTTGCCTTCAAACACGATGGTAGTGCAGCCGTGCAGCAGCGGGCCGTACACGATGTAAGAGTGACCGACCACCCAGCCCACATCCGATGCGGCCCAGAACACATCGCCCGCATCCACGTTGTAGATGGACTTCATGCTGTAGTTAAGCGCGACCGCATGGCCGCCGTTCTCGCGTACCACGCCTTTAGGTTTGCCGGTGGTGCCGGAGGTGTAGAGGATGTATAGCGGATCGCTGCCTTTCACCGGCGTGCAATCCACAGCTTTTGATTTTGCCAGCAGTGATGACCAGTCGTGATCGCGACCTTCGATCATGCTTGCAACCGCCTGTGGGCGTTGCAGCACCACACAGCTTTGCGGTTTGTGCTTCGCCAGTTCGAAGGCTTTGTCGACCAGTGGTTTGTATTCGATGACGCGCTTCACTTCGATACCGCAGGAAGCCGTCATGATGACTTTGGGCTTGGCATCGTCGATGCGCACGGCCAGCTCGGGCGGTGCGAAGCCGCCGAACACCACCGAGTGGATTGCGCCCAGTCGCGCCACCGCCAGCATGGCGACGACGGCTTCGGGGATCATCGGCATGTAGATGATGACGCGGTCTCCTTTGACCACGCCGAGGTCGGCCAGCATGCCTGCGGTGCGTGCGACCTCGTCGGTCAGTTCGGCATAGCTGATCTTCTTCTTGGTGTCGGTGACGGGGGTGTCATAGATGATCGCCGTCTGATCGCCGCGTCCGTTCTTAACGTGATGATCGAGCGCCATGTAGCACGTGTTCATCTCGCCATCGGCGAACCAGTGGCCGATGCCGTCTTCATCCTGCGTGAGGATGCTTTGCGGAAAATTGAACCACGGAAGTAGCTTGGCCTGATCGCGCCAGAAACCTTCCGGGTCATTCATCGAACGTTGGTATTCGGCTTGGTAGCTCATGTGTCGACTCCTCTCATTAAGAACCCCCTTCCCGCCTCCACTCTTGATCGGGGAGGTCAGGCGGATTTTTTCAAGCAGTTTGCAAAACCAATATCAAAAACTATCGCCGGGAACACGCACCCAGCCTTCCATCAGCACACGTGCACTGCGGCTCATGGTAACTTTTTCAACCTTCCAATCGCCGCCGTTCTCGCTGGCGGCTGCACCGACTTTCAGTGTGCCGGATGGATGTCCGAACGTCACCACATCGCGTTCACCGCCGCCCGCTGCCAGATTCACCAGTGTGCCGGGGATCGCTGCTGCCGTGCCGATGGCGACCGCTGCCGTGCCCATCATGGCGTGATGCAGTTTACCCATCGACAAGGCGCGCACCAGCAGATCGACTTCGGAGGCGCTGATGACTTTTCCGCTTGATGAC
Source organism: Sideroxydans sp. (assembly GCA_024636935.1). Taxonomy (GTDB): domain Bacteria; phylum Pseudomonadota; class Gammaproteobacteria; order Burkholderiales; family Gallionellaceae; genus Sideroxyarcus. Next base: position 20,493 of record JAGXGC010000021.1, read on the forward strand.
ACATACTCGACTGGTGGTGCGACAAAAGCGATCTTCGGGGTGTGTTGGCGCGTTGCGGCTTCCTCAGGGGTTTTGATCAAACCCATACGCAATGCGCCCGCCACACGGATCTTCTCGAAACGTGCCAGCGCTGCCGCGTCGGTATTGATGGCTTCACGCAATTCGGTACCGGTGTAGCCGATATCCGCCGCATTCACGAACACGGTCGGGATGCCGGCTGAGATCATGGTGGCCGGGAAACTGCCGACACCGGGGACATCGAGTTGATCGACCAGATTGCCGGTCGGGAACAGGCTTCCGCCTTCTTCGCTGTCATCGGATGGATCCATGAACTCCAGCACGATCTCGGCTGCCGGAAAGGTCACGCCATCCAGCTCGAAATCGCCGGTCTCCTGCACCTGGCCGTTGCTGACCGGTACATGGGCGATGATGGTCTTGTTGATGTTGGCCTGCCAGATGCGTACGGTGCAGACACCATCCTGCGCCAGACGTGCGGCATCGATATATCCGGCATGGATCGCGAAAGCCCCCGCGCCTGTGGAAAGGTTGCCGCAGTTGCCGCTCCAGTCCACGAAGTCTTTATCGATGGAGACTTGGCCGTAGAGGTAATCCACGTCATGGTCGGGGCGAGAACTTTTCGACAGGATTACGCACTTGCTGGTGCTGGAGGTTGCGCCGCCCATGCCATCGATGTGCGCGGCATAAGGATCGGGGCTGCCGATCACGCGCTGTAACAACTTATCGCGCGCCTTGCCCGGCACCTGTGCGGCTTGCGGCAGGTCTTCCAGTCGGAAGAACACCCCCTTTGATGTGCCACCACGCATATACGCGGCAGGGATCTTGATCTGTGAAACTTGGGCCATCAGACTGCTCCTTCGAGGAAGTCCTGCGCGAAGCGTTGCAGCACACCGCCCGCGTTGTAGACACGTACTTCGGCAGCGGTATCCAGACGGCAGGTGACCGGGATGCGCACCGTTTCGCAATTGGCGCGGTGCATGATCACAGTCAGGTTGGCGTGCGGTGTGATGTCGCCTTCCACATCATAGGTCTCGCTACCGTCGATAGCGTAAGTCTTGCGCGTATCGCCCGCCTTGAACTCCAGCGGCAGCACGCCCATGCCGACCAGATTGGTACGGTGGATACGCTCGAAACCTTCGGCAACGATGGCTTCCACACCGGCCAGACGCACACCTTTTGCGGCCCAGTCACGCGAAGAACCTTGGCCGTAGTCGGCACCCGCCACGATGATCAGGTTCTGCTTGCGCTCCATATAGGTCTCGATGGCTTCCCACATGCGCATCACTTTGCCGTCCGGCTCGACGCGGGCAAGGGAACCTTTTTTCACTTCACCGTCGACCACGGCCATCTCGTTGACCAACTGCGGATTGGCGAACGTGGCGCGTTGTGCGGTCAGGTGGTCACCACGGTGCGTCGCGTAGGAATTGAAGTCCTCTTCCGGCACGCCCATCTTCGCCAGATATTCACCGGAAGCAGAGTTGGCCAAGATCGCGTTCGAAGGCGACAGGTGGTCGGTGGTGATGTTGTCCGGCAACACGGCAAGTGGACGCATCCCTTTCAGGGTGCGTTCGCCAGCGAGTGCGCCTTCCCAATATGGCGGACGACGGATGTAGGTGGACATCGGACGCCAGTCGTACAAGGGGCTTTTTGCCGCTTCGATCACGCCCAGATCGAACATCGGGATGTAGATCTGCTTGAACTGTTCCGGCTTCACGCATGCGGCAACGATGGTGTCGATCTCTTCGTCGGCAGGCCAGATGTCTTTCAGCATGACCGGCTTTCCGAACTTGTCGGTGCCCAGCGCATCCTGCTCGATGTCGAGGCGCACCGTACCCGCGATAGCGTAAGCGACCACCAGCGGCGGGGAAGCCAAAAAGGCTTGCTTCGCATAAGGATGGATACGACCGTCGAAGTTGCGGTTACCGGACAGGACGGCGGTGGTGTACAGGTCGCGGTCGATGATTTCTTGCTGGATGTTCGGATCGAGTGCGCCGGACATGCCGTTACAGGTGGTGCAGGCGAAGCCGACGATACCGAAGCCCAGTTGTTCCAGCTCAGACAGCAGGCCTGCTTCTTTCAGATACAGCTCGGCGACTTTGGAACCCGGCGCGAAAGAAGTCTTGACCCAAGGCTTGCGAACCAACCCCAGTGCGTTGGCTTTCTTCGCCAGCAGCGCGGCTGCAATCACGTTGCGCGGGTTGGATGTGTTGGTGCAGGAAGTGATGGCAGCGATGATGACTGCACCATCCGGCATCAGACCTTGCGCTTCTTCGCCCTTGCCTGTTTTCAATTTTTCTTCGTCAGCGATGCCGCGCTCATGCAGAGCGGACGTCGGTAGACGACGGTGCGGATTGGATGGGCCTGCCATGTTGCGCACCACGCTGGATAGATCGAATTCCAGCAAACGCTCGTATTCGGCGGCAGTCATTTGATCCGCCCACAGTCCGGTGGTCTTGGCGTAGTTCTCCACGAGGGCGACCTGCTCTGGCTCGCGGCCGGTCAGCTTCAGGTAGGTGATGGTCTGCGCGTCGATGTAGAACATCGCCGCCGTCGCGCCGTATTCCGGACACATGTTGGAGATTGTCGCGCGGTCTCCGATGGTGAGGCTGTCCGCGCCTGCGCCGAAGAATTCGACCCAAGCACCGACCACCTTTTCTTTGCGCAGGAACTCGGTCAGCGCCAGCACGATGTCGGTGGCAGTGATGCCCGGCTGACGCTTGCCAAGCAGCTTCACGCCGACGATGTCCGGTAGACGCATCATGGAAGGCAGACCCAGCATGACGGTCTCGGCTTCCAGGCCACCGACACCGATCGCGATCACGCCCAGCGAGTCGACGTGCGGCGTGTGCGAGTCAGTGCCCACGCAGGTATCAGGGAAGGCAACACCTTCACGCGCCTGGATCACCGGCGACATCTTTTCCAAATTGATCTGATGCATGATGCCGTTACCGGCAGGGATCACGTCGACGTTCTTGAACGCAGTCTTGGTCCATTCGATGAAGTGGAAGCGGTCTTCGTTGCGACGGTCTTCGATGTCACGATTCTTGCGGAACGCATCCGTGTCGAAACCGGCAGCTTCCACCGCGAGAGAGTGATCGACGATGAGCTGGGTCGGCACGACAGGGTTGACCAATGAAGGGTCACCGCCTTGATCGGCGATCGCGTCACGCAGACCGGCGAGGTCTACCAATGCGGTCTGGCCGAGGATGTCGTGGCATACCACGCGGGCGGGATACCACGGGAAATCCAGATCGCGCTTGCGTTCGATCAGCTGCTTCAGTGCATTGGTCAATTCTTCCGGTTCGCAGCGGCGCACCAGTTGTTCTGCCAGCACTTTGGAAGTGTAGGGCAGCTTGGCATAAGCGCCGGGCTGGATGGCTTCGACGGCCGCTTGGGTGTCGAAGTAGTCCAGTTTGGTTCCGGCTAAAGGTTTACGGTATTCGGTATTCATGATGTCCTTCTGAAAGAACGTGTGCGGGAAAGAACGACCTTAGACAGGTCGCCCTTTGCTTTTTAGCCGCGCTCAGCCAATGGCACCCAGGCCAGATTCTCCGGCCCGACATAGTTTGCGCTGGGGCGGATGATCTTGCCGTCGGCGCGTTGTTCCATCACGTGCGCACCCCAACCGGTGACGCGTGAGATGACGAACAGCGGCGTGAACATCTCGGTCGGCACACCCATCTGGTTGTAGGACACAGCCGAGAACCAGTCGAGGTTGGGGAACATCTTCTTCAAGTCCCACATCGTCGTTTCCAGTCGTGCGGCGACGTCGAACATCAGTGTGTTGCCGTTCTCTTCCGAGAGCTGCTTCGCCACGCGCTTGATCACTTCGTTGCGTGGGTCGGAGATGGTGTACACAGGATGACCGAAGCCGATGACGATCTCTTTGCGACCCACGCGCTCGCGGATGTCTGCCTCGGCTTCGTCCACACTCTTGTAACGGCTCTGGATGCGGAACGCTTCTTCGTTCGCGCCGCCGTGCTTCGGTCCGCGCAATGCGCCGATGGCACCGGTGATGCAGGAATAGATGTCGGAGTTGGTGCCGGCGATGACGCGTGCGGTGAAGGTGGATGCGTTGAACTCATGCTCGGCATACAGGATGAGCGAGGTGTGCATCGCGCGTACCCAAGATTCGCGTGCAGGTTTGCCGTGCAGCAGATGCAGGAAGTGTCCGCCGATGGAATCGTCGTCGGTCTCGACTTCGATGCGTTTGCCGTTGTGAGTGAAGTGATACCAGTACACCAGCATGGAACCGAAGCTCGCCATCATGCGGTCGATAATCTCTTTGGTCTTGCCTGCCTCGTGCGATTCAGCTTCTTGTTCCACCGTACCTAGTACCGAACAACCGGTGCGCATCACATCCATCGGATGCGCGTTGGCGGGGAGTGCTTCCAGCGCTTGCTTCACTGCTTGCGGCAGGCCGCGCAGTTTTTTAAGTTTGGCTTTATAGGCTTTGAGTTCGGCTGCGTTCGGCAGTGTGCCGTGGATCAGCAGATGGGCGATCTCTTCGAACTCGGCTTGTTCGGCAAAGTCGAGGATGTCGTAACCGCGATAGTGCAGGTCGTTACCGGTACGGCCCACGGTGCATACTGCGGTGTTGCCCGCGACGGTGCCGGAGAGGGCAACAGATTTTTTCGGTTTGGGTAAGGTGGTCTCTTCAGTCATCGCTTGCTCCCTTGCTTGATGGTTAATCTGCGCCCTTCTCGGCGAACAGGCGGTCGAGCTGCTGCTCGTAAGCGTGGTAGCCGAGATAGTCATAAAGATCCATGCGCGTTTGCATGGTGTCCACTACGTTCTGTTGCGTGCCGTCGGCGAGGATGTGCTGATACACGTTCAGCGCGGCCTGGCTCATTGCGCGGTAGGCGGACAGCGGATACAGCACCAGCTTCACGCCCACACCTGCCAGCTGCTCGGTGGTGAACAGCGGTGTCGCGCCGAACTCGGTGATGTTGGCCAGCACCGGCACTTTCACCGTCTTGGTGAATTCGGCGTATTGCTCCAGCGTGGTCATCGCTTCGGGGAAGATCATGTCGGCACCGGCTTCCGCACAGGCGTGGGCACGGTCGATGGCGGAGCTCATTCCTTCCACGGCCAGCGCATCGGTGCGCGCCATGATGACGAAGCTGCTATCCACACGAGCATCCACTGCCGCTTTCACGCGATCCACCATCTCTTGCTGGCTGACGATGGCTTTGTTGGGACGGTGGCCGCAGCGTTTTTGCATCACCTGGTCTTCGATGTGGAACCCTGCCGCGCCGGACTGCGCGACTTCGCGGGTGGCACGTGCGATGTTGAAAGCGCCACCCCAGCCGGTGTCGATATCGACCAGCAAGGGCAGGTCGCTGGCGGCGGTGATGCGGCGCGCGTCTTCGCATACATCATGCAAAGTGGTGATGCCTAGATCGGGGATGCCCAGCGAAGAAGCGGCCACGCCGCCGCCGGAAAGATAAAGCGCCTTGTGGCCGGTCTTCTGCGCGAGGATGCCGCAATAGGCTGTTACAGCACCGACCACTTGCAGCGGGTGATTGTCTGCGACGGCTTGGCGTAGTTTGTTGCCGGGGGTGTTGGATATCTGTGTCATGTATTTTCTCCGTAAATCTTTAAACCTCGTCATTCCGGCGTAGGCCGGAATCCAGCGAATATATAAATTCCGCGTAGCGGACAAACGCCAACTGCATATTGAATGACCCCACTGGATTCCGCCCTGCGCCGGAATGACGGCTAAGCAAAATCATGCCGCGCGCTCCTCTTTATCGATCATTTCGCTGATGCTGCGCCATGCGCCTTGGATGTGGCGGCGCATCAATAGCTCTGCCAGTTCGCCGTCGCGGTTCGCTAGGGCTTCGACGATCTGGCGGTGTTGGCTGAGTGCGGGTTTGGTACGTTGCGCGTTGCGGCTGGTGCGGTAGCGGCACATGCGCAGCAATTGGTATTGCTCGCTGCCGAGCAGGTCCATCAGCATCTGGTTACGGCTGCCGCGTGCGATCTGGTAGTGGAAGTCGAGGTCGCCTTCGCTCTGTGCGTAGACCTTGCCGCCTTGTTTTTCAATTTGGGTTTCGTGTCTGTCGAGTAGGGCGGCCAACTGGGCGATATCTTCGTCGCTCATTTGTGAAGCAGCAATGCGGCAGGCCATGCCTTCCAGTGCTTCGCGCACGGCATACAGATCAGAGAGGGTCTTGCGGTCCAGTATGACGACGCGCGCACCGGCGTTCGGGGTGCGCTTCACCAGTCGCATGCCTTCCAGGTGGCGCAATGCTTCGCGTAGCGGGCCGCGTCCCATGCCGAAGCGTTCGGCCAGTTCGGCTTCGTTCAGCTTCTGTCCTTGCGCCAGTTCGCCGGTCACGATGCTCTGTGCCAATTTGTGGGTGGCGAGGTCGGCTAAAGTGCCTTGTTGGGGCTGTGAAATCAACACTGGAAAACTCCGATTGTCGACAAAGTGAACGAATCCTAACATCGGATTGGCCTGTTTGTGCAATAAAGTTATAGTTATGTCGACAAAGATGGTATTGCCGAGCGCGAGTGGTGCTCGGCTAACTATCCGGTTTTATGTGGAAAACAGCTAGGCAGAATGTTTGTCGTTAGCTGTATGAGGGCAGTGGATGGGCGCACAGCCAGTCTTGCCTTTTAGATAAAGCAGGGGATTGGTCTAAATACGGCTGTAAGTAACGAAGCGATAAAAAATACTCGAAGGAGCTTTTTGTTTCTTTATTTTATCGTTGTAAGAGATATTTTTTGCCACTTTTGGTTTTGTTTCATCAGTGATAGTCCATTCAGCGTTGCTAAATTCCGGGAAGTGCGCATCACCTTCAAAGGTGATTAAAAAACTATCTGGAGGCTGAATAATTATTTCGGTTAGGTACATGCGATCCGCAATGGAAAGCGCCTGCTTATATAGTTCTGCGCCCCCGATAATGAATACTTCCCCACTATTCGAGCAGTGCGCAATCGCCTCTTCTAATGAGTGTTTGATTACACAGCCATTCGCCTGATAGTTTGTATTTCTTGTAATGATAATATTTTCTCTTTTGGGCAATGGACGCCCAATTGATTCATACGTTTTGCGTCCCATCAAAATCGGATGCCCAGACGTCATTTTTCTGAAGTGCTTTAAATCTTCAGGTAGGTGCCAAGGTAATGTATTGCTTACTCCGATAACGCGTTGATCTTCTGCCATTGCAGCAATGATTGAGATGATCGGTTTCATATAGCCACAGGCGCCTTGATGGGTGGGTGCGGGTCGTAGCCCTCCAATGTGAAGTCCTCGAATTTGAAGTCGAAGATGTCTTTCACATCCGGATTGATCTTCATGGTTGGCAGTGCACGCGTTTCGCGCGACAGTTGCAATGCCGTCTGTTCCATGTGATTGGAATACAGGTGCGCATCGCCGAAGGTGTGCACGAAGTCGCCGTACTGCAAGCCGCACACCTGCGCCATCATCATAGTCAGTAGCGCATAGCTGGCGATGTTGAACGGCACGCCAAGGAAGATATCGGCACTGCGTTGGTACAACTGGCACGACAGTTTTCCGTCGGCCACGTAGAACTGGAAGAAAGCATGACAAGGGGCCAGCGCCATCTTGTCCAGCTCGCCTACATTCCAAGCCGAGACGATGATGCGGCGTGAGTCGGGATTGTTCTTTAATTGATCGACTGCGATCTTGATTTGGTCGATCGCACGGCCGTCGATGGTTTCCCAAGTGCGCCACTGCTTACCGTACACCGGGCCGAGGTTGCCGTTCTCATCCGCCCATTCATCCCAGATCGAGACGCCGTTGTCTTTCAGGTATTTGGTGTTGGTGCTGCCCTGCAAGAACCACAGCAGTTCATGGATGATGGACTTCAGGTGGCACTTCTTGGTGGTGACCAGCGGGAAGCCTTGTGAGAGGTCGAAGCGCATCTGGTAGCCGAACACGCTGGTGGTGCCGGTGCCGGTGCGGTCGGATTTTGTGGTGCCGTGGTCCAGCACATGTTGCATCAGATCGAGGTATTGGCGCATGGGGTAGCCCGTATAATCGCGGCGTTGATTGACTAAATTTAGAGGCCGCAATGCTAGCACAACTGACCGTAACCAAAACCCTGCCTACCACCACGCACTTGCTGGTGCTGTTGCCGAAGAGCAAGACATTGCCCAAGGATGCAGCGCATGGCGCACTGCTCGCGACCGTACTCAAGCGCCGCGCTATGAAGGCTGAAGAGCTGGCGAAATCGCCAGTATCTGCCAACGCAGCGGACGGCACGCTGGTGGCTTGGGCGATGTTGGATGATGCCAAAGACACATTCGCGCAACAGGTGCTGGTACGCAAGGCTTTGCAGTTGTTGTTGGACGAACAACCCAAGATGTTATGTATCGCAGTGTCCGGCGCAACAGCGCAGCGTGCAGCGGAGTTAGCAGTGTATGGCGCATGGGTGAACAGTGCGTTGTTGCCGATGCGCAAGAAGAAGGATGAGCGCAAGCCGCTGCAGAAGATCACATTGGTGGGTGATGTGGACAAGAAGGCATTCGACGCTTTGCGCGCATTGGCGGCAGGAAACTTGTTGAGCCGCGAACTGACGGTGACAGCGCCGAACGAATTGACGCCGGGCTTGTATCGTCAGCGTATCAAGAAGCTGGCGCAGGCCAATGGCTGGAAGATCGAAGAATTCACCATGCCTAAGCTGCGCAAGCTTGGAGCGGGAGCTTTTGTCGCGGTGGCGCAGGGTAGCGAAGTGGAAGATGCTGCTATCGTGCATCTGAGCTACAAACATCCGAAGGCGAAACAGAACGTTGCACTGGTGGGTAAGGGCATCTGCTTCGACACCGGCGGGCATAACCTGAAGCCGGCGCGCTATATGCACAATATGCATGAAGACATGAATGGTTCGGCTGTGAGTTTGGGCATCCTGCTCGCAGCTTCGCAACAGAAGCTGCCGGTGAATATCGATTGCTGGCTGGCGATCGCGCAGAACCACATCAGCCCCAAGGCTTACAAGCAGAACGATATCGTCAAGGCGCTGAACGGTACGCATATCGAGATCATCCATACCGATGCCGAGGGCCGCATGGTGTTGGCCGATACACTGACACTCGCCTCACGTGCGAAGCCTGATCTGATGATCGATTTCGCCACCCTCACCGGCAGTATGGCGGCTGCGTTGGGGGCGCGTTATTCCGGCGTGTTCGCCACCAGCGATGAATTGGCACAGCGTGCAGTGAATACCGGCAAGCTGAGTGGAGAACGTCTATGTGCCTTCCCCCAAGATGAAGATTACGAAGCAGAACTGGATTCAAAAGTGGCCGACATCAAGCAATGCACGCTGACCGGCGATGCAGATCACATCCTCGCCACGCGCTTCCTCAAGCGCTTTGTCGAAAATGACACGCCTTGGCTGCATGTTGATTTGTCTTCCAGTCGTTGCGAAGGTGGCTTGGGAATCGTTGCCAGTGAGGTGAACGGCTTCGGCGTGGCGTGGGGCGTGGCGATGCTGAAAGGGGTGCATTGATGCGTTTTTTGCTGCTCGCCCTGGTTCTGACGCTGGCTGCTTGCGGCGAGGCGGAGAAGCTTCCAGCTTTGCCCTCTGGCAGCGTGGCGCTGGCGTTGGGTGACAGCCTGACTGCGGGGGCGGGTGTGTCGCCCGAGCAGGCGTGGCCGACCCTGTTGGCGGCAAGCACAGGTTGGCAGGTGATCAACGGAGGCGTGAACGGCAACACCAGCGGTGATGCGTTGAAGCGCTTGCCCGCGCTGCTTGAAGAACACCGGCCTGCGTTGGTGCTGCTGACACTTGGGGGCAACGATATGTTGCGTCGTTTGCCAGTGCAGGAGATCGAGGAGAATCTGGTGCGCATGATCGTGAGATGCAAAGCTGAGGGTGCGCAGGTGGTTGTGGTGGCGACCCCGTTGCCCAGCTTGACCGGTGCCGTGCTGCGTAACCTCTCCGCGCCAGAGTTCTATCGTCAAGTCGCGGCAGCGCATCAAGTGCCGCTGATCGAGGATGCCATTGCCGAGGTGCTGTCCGATCCCCTGCTCAAGGGCGATCAGATACATCCGAACGCGGAAGGGCATGCACGGCTGGCCGGGAAGATTCATGATGCTTTGCGCGATATCGGCTACGCCAACTGATTACCGCAAGTTAGTCATTGCGGAAGCGGATGAGCCCCTGCTAGTATCGCTCCGCGGCATCCTTAGTTTTGCCGCAACCATATATGCCTATGGCCGTTCTTCAACCTGTTCAGGAGGATTCAAGATGACGATGCAAAATTCTAGTTTTATGCGTTGGACAAGTCGCGTGATGATTGTGCTTATGGCAACTATGGCGATGCCGTTAACAGCTTCGGCCGGTATGGTTCAAACCGATGTCATCGTGGATCATGCGCTGGCAGAACAGGGGCGCGCGAAGATCATGGCGCTGGTGAATCGTGACGATGTGCGTGCGCAGCTGGAGACGCGTGGTGTCACGACCGAGCAGGCTCAAGCGCGTGTCGATGCACTGACAGACGATGAAGCGATGCAGATCGCAGGCAAGCTAGATCAATTGCCGGCAGGTGGCGACATTCTTGGTACGGCAGTATTAATTTTTATCGTACTGCTGGTGACCGACATTTTGGGCTTCACCAAAGTATTCCCATTCACACGTTCAATGCGCTGATCCAAGATGTCTAGAACTTATGCCAGCCTGATGGCTGGCATATTCCTTCTGCTAATCAGCGGATGTAGGACACTCCCGCCTCCGGCAGCACTGTCGGAAGAAAAAGTCGCCACCTTGCCGCGTCAGGTCGAGCTGGTCGACGTGCCATTCTTTCCACAAGAAGATTTTCAGTGTGGGCCAGCTGCGTTGGCGATGGTCATGAAACATGCCGGTTTGGCGGTCGATCCTGACATGTTAAAGCCTGAGGTCTACCTCCCCAGCCGTGAGGGTGCGCTACAGATTGAAATGTTTGGCACCGCACGTCGTCATGGTTTGGTCGCCTATCAAATGTCGCCTGTGTTGGGCGAGGTCTTGGAAGAGGTCGCTCGCGGCACGCCGGTGGTGGTGTTGCAGAATCTAGCTTTGGACTGGTATCCGATCTGGCACTACGCAGTGGTTATTGGATACGACTTTGAAAAAAAGGAAGTCATCCTGCGTTCCGGGCGTGAAAGTCATCAGCGGATGTCTCTTGTTGCGTTTGAAAACACTTGGGCGCGCAGTGCGCACTGGGCAATGGTTGCCCTACCGCCGGAAAAAGTACCCTATACCGCTGAGGAAACGCAGTATGTCTCGGCGGTGAACGCATTCGGCAGGACAGGGCAATTGCCTGCTTCGCGCACGGCCTATTTGTCCGCAAAGGAGCGTTGGCCGGGCAGTCTGGGTGTCAGCATCGCCTTGGGAAATGTCGCTTACATGATGAAGCGCATGGATGAAGCTGAAGCGGAGTTCAGAGCAGCAGTCACCGCGCATCCTGAATCAGTTGCCGCACTCAATAACTTGGCTCAGACGCTTTCCGACATGGGGCGCGATGAGGAAGCACTGGAATATGTAAAGCGCGCAGCGAAACTCGGTGGTCCGTTGCAGGACATCGTGTTATCGACACAAGCTTCCATCGAACGCAAGCTGACGCATTGATTCAAGCGGTCAACGCAATCACCAGATAGCGCAGGAATTTCCCCAGCAGCATGAATAGCGCTGCGTGCCATGGATTTAAGCGTAACCAGCCTGCAGCCAGACACAGTGCATCGCCGATCAAAGGCGCCCATGCGAACAGTAATGCGGGCGTGCCGTGTTGCCGCACTTTCTCCACATGCTTGAGTTGCTGTGTTTGCGGCAGCAGCCAGCCCATGCCGAACGAGATCATGCCCCCTATCGTGTTGCCAAGTGTGCCAACCAACAGTGCGGGCCAGAACAATTCTGGGTGTAGTTTCAATACACCGAACAGTACCGCTTCCGAACCGCCAGGCAGCAGCGTTGCGCCCAGCAGACTGCTGATGAAAAGACCCCATAGACTGATGTCGCTGGTGAGGAATTGGGAAAATGTGTCCACTGTGGATGCTGACCTATTCAGTGATCAGCGATCAGGTAGGGCGCGGTCGAAGTAGATGTAGGGATTGATGAATTCGAATTTCATCGGCATCGTTCTTTATTGCCCGCGTAGTGCGGAGAAAATCTTTTTGGCTAGGGCGCCGGTGGCTTGCAGCGGATGGGCGCGAATCTCTTTTTCTTGTTCTGCGATCATCAAATAGAGTCCGTCCAGCGCCTTGCTGGTGATGTAGTCATCAAGGTGCGCGTCTTTTTCTTTGACCAGTCCGAGCTTCACGCCTTTGTCCGCAAAGCGGTTGTAAGCCTGTGCGAGACGGACTTTTTGCATCGAGCGACCCACGATGGGTTTGAATTTGGCATCCAGAGCAGTTTCTGTGTTGCGACGAAAATATTGTGTGGCCGCATCATCGTTGCCGAGCAGGATGTCCTTGGCGTCGTTCACGGTCATGTTCTTCACCGCTGTGATCAACAATGCTTTTGCTTCCGGTACAGCTGCTTCGGCAGACCGGTTCATCGAGGTGATGAACTCGTCGGCGTATTTACCCATGCCGACCTTTCGCAAGGCGCTATCCACTTTTTTTAGGTTCTCCGGTAAAGGGATGCGCACTTTGGGATTGCCGAGATAGCCGTCCACGCGCGCCAGATCCTTTACGGCAGTTTCGGCACCTTGCGTGAGCGCTTGCTTGAGACTTTCTGCGTGCTGCTGAGGCGAGAACGCATCCAGTCCAGTGGGCTGGGATGAAGACGGCGCTGAACTGGATTGCTTCAGCCCGTCTATCTTGGACTTGAGATCATCCAGATTGAACGCTGCGGCCGGCATGCCAAGTGTGAGCATGCCGAGCAGCAGGGCGCCCCTGATCATTTCTTTCGTGGCGGCAACAGGTCGGTGATCGTGCCTTCCGCCATCTCGGCAGCGAAGCACAAGGTCTCCGACAGGGTCGGGTGCGGGTGGATGGTGAGACCGATGTCTTCCATGTCCGCGCCCATCTCCAGCGCCAGCACGCCTTCGGCGATCAACTCGCCCGCGTTGACGCCGACGATGCCCATGCCGAGGATGCGGCGGGTCTTCGGGTCGAGCAATACCTTGGTCGAGCCTTCTTCGCGGGCGATGGACAGCGCGCGGCCGGAAGCGGCCCACGGGAAAGATGCCTTCTCGTATTCGACGCCCTGCGCCTTGGCTTGCGTTTCGGTCAGACCCATCCATGCGATCTCCGGATCGGTGTAGGCAACGGACGGGATGGTGAGCGGTTCGAAGAAGGCTTTATGTCCGGCGATGTTCTCCGCCGCCACTTTGCCTTCATGCACCGCCTTGTGCGCCAGCATTGGGTCGCCCACGATGTCGCCGATGGCGAAGATGTGCGGCACGTTGGTGCGCATCTGTTTGTCGACCGGGATGAAGCCGCGTTCGTTGACGACGAGCCCAGCCGCTTCGGCGTTGATCTCGCGACCGTTCGGACGGCGGCCCACGGCCATCAGCACCTTGTCATACAGTTGCGGTTCGGCGGGTGCCTGCTCGCCTTCGAAGGTGACCTTCAAGCCTTTCTTCTCAGCTTCGATCTTGGTGACCTTGGTCTTCAGCATGATGGCTTCGTAACGCTTGCCGATACGGTTGTGCAGCGGCTTGACCATGTCTTTGTCTGCACCGGGCATGATCTGATCCATCAGCTCGACCACGGAAATTTTTGCGCCCAGTGCTTCATATACGGTCGCCATCTCCAGACCGATGATGCCGCCACCGATGACCAGCATGCGTTTCGGCACGTCCTTCAGTGCCAATGCGCCGGTGGAGTCGATGATGCGTTCGTCTTCATAAGGGAAGCCGGGGATACGGGCTACGCTGGAGCCTGCTGCGACGATGGCGTTGTCGAAGGTGATGATCTTCTCGCCTTCTTCGGTTTGTACAGCGATGGAATTGGGTGAGGTGAATTTGGCGAGGCCGCGTACCACTTGCACCTTGCGTTGTTTAGCCAAACCAGCGAGACCGCCTGTTAGTTTGCTGATCACGCTTTCTTTCCAGGTGCGGATCTGGTCGATGTCGATTTTTGGCTTGCTGAAGGTCACGCCGTGGTGGCTGACTTCCTCAGCTTCGTTGATCACCTTGGCGACATGCAGCAACGCCTTGGATGGGATGCAGCCGACGTTGAGACATACACCACCAAGCGATGCATGTTTCTCGATCATGACCACTTGCTTGCCAAGATCGGCAGCGCGGAAAGCGGCTGTGTATCCGCCGGGGCCTGCGCCCAGTACCACGACTTCTGCGTGGATATCGCCTTTGGCAACATTTGCTGTGGGTGTCGGTGCAACCTGCGGAGCTGCAGCGGGGACTGCAGCTTGCGGGGCAGGTGCTGCTTGGGCCGGAGCCGGCGCAGCAGCGCTGCTTTCCAGCAGCAGGATCACGGAGCCTTCGCTGACTTTGTCGCCGACCTTGACCTTCATCTCCTTGATGGTGCCTGCAGCAGGTGCGGGCACGTCCATGGTGGCCTTGTCGGTTTCAAGTGTGATCAGAGATTGTTCTGCCTCGACGGTATCGCCCGCTTTGACTGATATCTCGATGACGGCCACGCCTTTGAAGCCGCCGATGTCAGGTACTTTGATTTCGATTGTGCTCATGTTCTTCCTCTCTGCCGTCATTCCGGCGAAGGCCGGAATCCAGTTAATTAAATAAGCCCTCGTAATGCGAGGACAAAAACTAATGCATTTTGAATAAAACCGCTGGATACCGGCCTGCGCCGGTATGACGGCTAAATCCGGATTTGCCCGTTGCCGAGCACGATATATTTCTGCGAAGTCAGGCCTTCAAGTCCGACCGGCCCGCGTGCGTGGATCTTGTCGGTGGAGATGCCGATCTCCGCGCCCAGACCATATTCAAAGCCGTCGGCGAAGCGTGTGGAGGCGTTCACCATCACGCTGGCCGAATCGACCTCGCGCAGGAAACGCATCGCCTTGCTGTAGTTCTCGGTAACGATGCTGTCGGTGTGCTGCGAGCTGTAGGTGTTGATGTGTTCGATGGCCTCGTCTACGTTCGCCACCACGCGCACGCTCAGGATGGGCGCGAGATATTCGGTGTGCCAGTCCTCTTCGGTGGCAACCTTCATCTGCGCGACGATCTTGCGCGCGGCTTCGTCGCCGCGCAGTTCGACGCCTTTCTTGAGGTAGATGCCGCACAGCTCCGGCAATACTTGTGCCGCCACGTTGGCGTTCACCAGCAATGTCTCCATCGCGTTGCACACGCCGTAACGGTGTGTCTTGGCGTTATCGGCGATGCGGATCGCCTTTGCGAGATCGGCTTCGTTGTCGATATACACATGGCAGATGCCATCCAGATGTTTGATGACGGGCACCTTGGCGTCTTCCGAGATGCGCGCGATCAGGCTCTTGCCGCCGCGCGGCACGATCACGTCCACATATTCCTTCATGGTGATGAGTTCGCCCACGGCGGCGCGGTCGGTGGTGTTCACCACCTGTACCGCCGTTTCCGGCAAACCCGCTTCACGCAGACCCTGATGCACGCAAGCCGCGATGGCCTGATTGGAATGGATGGCCTCTGAGCCGCCACGCAGGATGCAGGCGTTGCCCGACTTCAGGCACAGGCCCGCCGCATCCGCCGTCACGTTCGGACGCGATTCGTAGATGATGCCGATGACACCGAGCGGTACGCGCATCTTGCCGACCTGGATGCCGGACGGGCGGTATTTCATGTCTGAAATCTCGCCGATGGGGTCGGGCAACGCGGCGATCTGGCGCAGGCCTTCGGCCATGCCTTTGACGGTCTTTTCGGTCAAAGTGAGACGGTCGATGGAGGCGTCGTCGAGTCCGTTCTGCTTTGCGGCGGCGACATCCTTGGCGTTCTCAGCGATCAGCTTGGCGCTATTGAGCAGGATGGCTGTGGCGATGTTCTCCAGCGCATGGTTCTTGGCATTGGTATCCGCCATCGCCATCGCGCGTGATGCGTCGCGGGCTTGCTGCCCGACGCCTTTCATATATTCCTTGATGTCGTTCATGGTGCTTGTCTGGATATCAGTGGCGCGCATTTTAGCATTGCGCATGCGTTAGAATGCGCGCCTTATTCAAGAGAATCCAGCATGTCCGACATCCTCAACAAGATACTTGCAGTCAAAGCGCAGGAAGTGGCCGCAGCACTTTCAGCCAAACCCTTGCCCGTGATACGTGCCGAAGCTGAGCATGCGCTTCTGACGAGAGATTTCGTTGGCGCCATTCGCAGCAAGATCGCCGCCGGCCAAGCTGCGGTGATTGCCGAGATCAAGAAAGCCAGCCCTAGCAAAGGGGTGATCCGGGAGGATTTCCATCCGGCCGAGATCGCGCAGAGTTACGCGCAGTACGGTGCTGCTTGCCTGTCTGTATTGACCGATGAGCAATTCTTTCAGGGCAGTGCCGAATATCTGAAGCAGGCCCGTGCAGCATGCGAATTGCCTGTGCTGCGCAAGGACTTCATGGTGAGCGAATATCAGATCTATCAGGCGCGCGCGATGGGGGCGGATGCCATCCTGCTGATCGCTGCCGCCTTGTCGCTCAAACAGATGCAGGCTTTCGAAAAGCTGGCCCATCAATTGGGTATGGCGGTATTGGTCGAGGTGCACGATGGCAAGGAGTTGGAAGTCGCGCTGCAACTGAAGACGCCGTTGATCGGCATCAACAATCGCAATCTGCGCACTTTTGAAGTCAGTCTGCAAACCACGCTGGACTTGTTGGAGCAGATTCCCTCAGATCGAATCGTCGTTACCGAGAGCGGCATCTTCACGGCAGACGATGTTGCGCTGATGCGTGATCATCAGGTGCATGCCTTCCTCGTTGGAGAGGCTTTTATGCGCGCTGCTGATCCGGGCGCGGCGCTGTCCAGTACCTTCCCTCTCGGTAGCGCTTGACTGTCACTCAATGCGGCGAATCATCTCGCTGCATGCTCTGCAATCCCCCGCTCGGGTGCCCCTTTGGTGTGTATTGGCCTGATTCCCCTGCGGCTATCGGTCGGTCACAAAATAGCCCGTTGTAAATTAGCAACAAACCATGTGAATTTTGATGCAAGTCAATTTGCGCTGAGATTGTTGGTGCAGAATCCGCGCCGAGCTCGCTGTAAGGGCTTGATTGCCGGTGGTCTTGAGCGGCGTTGCAGATTTGTGACGTCGTAAGCATCCCGTAAGCTGTTGATAGTACGGTGCGCGGCAAGACGAATGAAGCAGACCGACAATCGTCTTCATAGCAACCCAACTTAAATAACTAGAGGAGTTTCACATGCAAAAGAAAATCATCGCACTGGCTGTTGCTGCCGCTTTTTCCGCTCCGGCTTTCGCCGCTGATGTGACTGTTTACGGTATTGCTGATGCTGCTGTAATCAATAAATCTGTAACAGGCTTGAAGAGTTCTATGTTTATGATCTCTGGTGGATTATCTACCTCCCGCATCGGCGTTAAGGCAGTTGAAGGTTTGGATAACGGCATGACAGCGATTGCACATGTTGAATACGCACTGGACATTGGAAGCTCCGATACTGTGGGCAGCGCACGTCGCGAAATGGTGGCTTTGGCTGGTGATTTCGGTACTGTCGCTGCAGGCTTTTTGCCAACGACAGGTTATGACTGGCAAGTAATGTATGACCCGCTTGCTGGTTCTGCAGTAACTCCTCTGCAAGCTGTCAACAGCTCTTTCCTGATTGGTACTGCTGCAGGTGCTAAACGTGCGCAACATGCACTGGCCTACATCTCCCCAAAAATGGGCGATGTGACTGTTGCAGTGAACTACTCCACTAACTTGGCTGATGCGTTGGTGCAACCAGCATCTGGTGCAACTACTGGCAACAAGACGACTGCGACCTTGATGTCGGCAACCTATGCAAAAGGCCCTCTGTCTGTTGGTGCTGTGTATGCGGGTACAGCTAATGAAGACGCTGGCTATAACAAAACTACTGATATGGCCTTTGGTGGCGCATATGACTTGGGTGTAGCCAAGCTGATGGCTACTTACCAGACTAACAAGACAGAGGGTGGTGCAGGAACAAACAAAGCACTTTCTTTTAGTGTGGTGGCTCCAATGGGGTCTGGCGCCGTGATTGGTAGCTATGCGAAAAATTCGATGGCAACTGCGGGTAATGACGACAGTTCTTTAACTGCGGCATATGCGCATACTCTGTCGAAAAGCACCACTGCTTACGCTGCTCTGCATCAGGTAAGTGCCAAAGCATCAAATGTGAAGACTGACACGACCGTTCTGGCTATTGGTCTGCGCAAGTCGTTCTAAATCAGTCTTACCCTCTGATTTGGATAGAGAGCGGGCATCTTCGGATGCCCGTTTTTTTATTGGGGCATTCCCGCAAGGTCTGGAATCCAGTACCCTTGCGGCTATATTTAAAGAAGTCGGGAGAGAAGCATGCTGAATCTGGATACCTTGATTGTTGAATTCGACAAAGGCTTGCGCACGCTGTTCGCCAAAGCGCCGACTGCGCGTCCTTATCCTGATGCGAACATTCCCGATGCGCAGATGAGCGAGGCGGAGAAGAAACATGCCGCGGCGCTGATGCGCATCAACCATACCGGCGAGATTTGCGCGCAGGCTTTGTATCAAGGGCAGGCACTGACGGCACGTGATCCGGTGGTGCAGGAGAAACTCAACCATGCGGCTTGGGAAGAGACCGAGCATCTGGCTTGGACCTCGCATCGCGTTCACGAATTGGGCGGGCGACTGAGTCTGCTTAATCCGCTTTGGTACACCAGTTCCTTGGCGATCGGCGCAGTCGCTGGGGCGCTAGGGGATAAGTGGAACTTGGGCTTTCTGGCGGAGACGGAGCGTCAGGTTGGGGCGCATCTGCAAAGCCATCTAGATGGCCTGCCGGCTCAGGATGCTAAGAGCCGTGCTGTGGCACAGCAGATGTATGTGGATGAAGTCAGCCATTCCGATATGGCCGTTGAACTCGGTGCTGCTGAATTGCCCTTGCCGGTAAAGTTGGCTATGCGCGGCATGTCCAAGGTGATGACCAAGACCGTCTACTGGGTCTGAGTCGAATCTTTACTTTTGTGAGAGGGCGCTACAGCCTTCTTGTATCTCGAAATCGTGTGTGATGTCAGCCGTTTTGCCGAGCATGATGGAGGCGGAGCAGTATTTTTCGGCAGACAGCTTGATTGCGCGTTCCACCACATCGGCTTTGAGGCCTTTGCCGGTCACTACGAAATGGAAGTGGATGCCAGTGAATACTTTGGGATCGGTCTCCGCACGCTGTGCTTCGATCTCCACCACGCAATCAGTCACCGGCTGGCGCGATTTTTTCAGGATGTGGATGACATCATAGGTGGTGCAGCCGCCAGTGCCGAGTAGCAGCATTTCCATCGGGCGCGGCCCTAGGTTCCGTCCGCCGCCAGCGGGAGGTCCATCCATTAGGACAGCGTGTCCACTCTCAGTCTCGCCCAAGAATGAGACTTCTTCCACCCATTTGATGCGTGCTTTCATGTGATAGCTCCCTAGTTGGTTGCGTTAAGATTTTATCCGATACCAGAGCATGCCGATGACTTCATGCATGAAACGGTAGCTGTCGAGTAAGGCGCCTGCGTTGGGGATAAAGGTTAAAAGGTTGGTCTCATAGCGCGTAGTGTAGGCCGTGGCAGCAGGGACGACTGTGAAGCCGGCGTTTTCAAAGACTTGCATCGATCGTGGCATATGCCACGCCTGAGTGATGAGGTAGATGCGCTCAATGCCTTCCCGCGCCAGCATGTCGTGGCTGTGTCGTGCGTTCTCCAGCGTGTTGTCAGAAGTTTCTTCTACCCAGCGCACCGGCACATAGTATTCCTGCTCCAACACCTGTTTCATCAGTGGCGCTTCGGCACCGCCGCCTTGCGGGTTCCCGCCGCTGACTAGAACAGGTTTGCCGGTCTGGCGGTGCAGCATGGCGGCATAGCGCACGCGTGCCAGTGTCTCCTTGCTGACCGTATTGCCGCCATACTCCTTTGCATTGAAGTGTTGGCCGCCACTCAAGACCACGATGGCGTCGGCAGGATTCTTGGCGATGTTGACGGGCTTTCCTTCTAGGCTCTGCAATAGGCTGTCCGCCACGAAAGGTGTGGAAAGCAGCCATATGCCGGCAATTGAAAGCGTGAGCAGGATGCGTGCTACGCGTGGACGCTTGTGCCAAAGGTACAGGCCGATGCCAGCCACAAGCAAAAAGTTGAGCGGTGGGAGCAGGAAGGCGCTGACGAGGTTGGTGAGAAACCAGGACATAAAGACAGGCTTGAAAACGGGTGGCGCATGATACGCCTGCAGAGGGCGTTATAGCCAGTGCACCGCAGGTACAATGCCCGCCATGACTTCACTTACTTCGATCAGCTTGCAGTCGCGCCACCGCCCATCCGGATTGAACTCCCGTTTCGCCGGGGGGGGATTGTCGTTCGCAGAATATATTTGCAAGACTGAGGCGATGCTGCGTCAGGTGCATGCTGGAAAGCCGGAGGCCGAGCAGATCGTTGCTGGTAATGCACCGTTTGAATCAATTCCTGCCGAGGTGTTCAGGAAAGCGCAGGGGAAGCCGTATCGTCGGGGTGTTTTGCTTACCCATGGTCTGAGTGACTCGCCGTATCACATGCGACATTTGGCTGATTTTTTTCAGCGCAACGGTTTTCGAGTGATGGCGGTTTTGCTGCCAGGGCATGGTACGCAACCCGGCGACCTACTTGATGTGCGCTGGGAGGATTGGGCTGAAGCGCTTGCCTTTGGGGTGCAGTGCCTAGCTGAAGAGGTGGATGAAATCTATCTGGCGGGCTTCTCGGCCGGTGCGGCTCTCAGCTTTCATCATGCAGCTACCGACAGTCGTGTGCGTGGTTTGTTCATGTTCTCCCCCGCTTTGGAGATCGCACGTAAAGCGCGCTGGGCGATTTTGCGGAGAGGATATAGCTGGCTTTTGCCGCATTGCGCTTGGCTGAACGTGATGCCGGACCATGATCGTTACAAATACGAATCATTCTGTATGAATGCGGTGACGCAGATGTGGCGATTGACGCACGCTTTGCCGCAAGGCGAACTGCGCATCCCGGTATTCGTGGCGGCAAGTGCAGATGATGCGACGGTAATCTCGGCTGCAGCGCTCGATCTCATAGGAAGGGTGCAGCATCCTGTGCGAAAGATGTTGTGGTATGCGACGACCGACCCGCAGCGGGAAGATGTGGAATGGGTGAATAGTGCATTGCCAGAGAAGCGCATCTTATCCAGTGCGCACACCGCTATCGTCATCTCACCTGACGACACCCATTACGGCGAAGCCGGTGGGTATGCGAACTGTTTGCATTATGTTTCTCAGGATGAGGCGCATTTCGTGGCTTGTCAGTCATCGCAGACTGCATGGCAGGGCGAGGTGACAACGCAGAACCTGAAATATGGATTGTTGCGCCGTCTTATGTACAACCCTCATTACGTAGAAATGGAGCGCGCCATGAGCAGCTTCATTGAAAGGCTGCCATGAGCAAGACATTGATCTATGCCCATCGTGGAGCCAATCGCGAGGCAGCCGAAAACACACGCTCGGCATTCGACCGGGCGCTCACATACCCTATCGATGGTATCGAGACAGATGTGCAATTGAGTGGTGATGAGGTCGCAGTGCTGTGGCATGACCGTGATCTTAAGAAGCTCGGTGTGCCCGGTAAGCGTATCGATGACTATGATTTTTTGCAGTTGCAAGAGATGAACTTCGCTGCACATTTCCCCGGCGCGCAACAAGAAGGTGTGATGAGTCTGCAGGAATTCGTCATGAACTATCGGGCGCGCTGTGGCTTGTTGCTTGAGATCAAAAATCGAAGTTGGGAAGATGTCGCCCGGCACGAAATCAAAGTGCGCCAGACGTTGGCGTTGGTTGGGAATGTCGAAGAAAGGGTGCTGGTCTCTTCTTTTAATCTGGATAGTTTGATCTTCG
Source organism: Sideroxydans sp. (assembly GCA_024636935.1). Classification (GTDB taxonomy): domain Bacteria; phylum Pseudomonadota; class Gammaproteobacteria; order Burkholderiales; family Gallionellaceae; genus Sideroxyarcus. The sequence goes on from JAGXGC010000021.1 coordinate 42,402, forward strand.
CGCATGACATTAATCCGGAGTTCCCGTTGGTGTTCAATATGGAGCCGGAACATACGGTGAATGATGCGCGCAGGGCGCTGGATGAATCTGACTTTCTGCACGGACTTTGTGTCGAGATATCCACGCTGGATGTAGATATGGTTGCGCTGCTGCGTGAGCGGGGGAAGTCCATTGCCGTCTACACCTGCAACACGGAGGCCGAGATCGAGCGCGCTTTGAGGTTGGAGGTGGATATTCTGATCAGTGATGTGCCGCACAAGGCATTGCAGATGAGAGATAAATGAAACGGAATTTTGCAGCCCTGCAAGGCGAGTTCGATCTGCTCATCTGCGGCGGAGGTATCTATGGCGCATGGACGGCTTACGATGCCGCATTGCGAGGGCTGAAAGTGGCGCTGGTAGAGCAGGACGATTGGGCGGGTGCGACGTCATCTGCCTCCAGCAAGCTGATTCACGGCGGACTACGTTATCTGGAGACTTACGATTTCAAATTGGTGCGCAAGGCACTGAAGGAGCGTCAACTGCTGTTGGATATCGCTCCACATCGGGTATGGCCTTTGCGTTTCGGTGTGCCGGTGTATGCCGATAGTCGCAACGGCACGCTGTTGCTGAAAGCAGGGTTGACGCTGTATGACACGCTAGCTGGCTTTCCCGGTGAGTTGATGCAGCATCGTCATTTCTCTGGGCGGGAATTCTCATCTCACTTTCCATTTCTAAATGAAGCCGGATTGAACGGCGGTTTCACATACGGAGATGCGCAGACTGACGATGCACGCTTGGTGTTGGAGTTGGTGGCGGGGGCGATGGCGAAGGCGAACGGCGCGGTATGTGTCAACTACGCGAAACTGGTCGATTGGCATGAAGAAGACGGCACGGTGTGCGGTGCCGAAGTGCAGGATGTGATTGGCGGCAAAACTCTTAATGTGCGTGCTAAGCAATGTGTCAGCACTTCTGGCAGATGGGAGTTGAAGACCGAGCAGGGGCAGGCATGGTGCCGCTTGAGCAAGGGTGTGCATCTTGTCTTGCCTGCTTTACCTGTGCAGGAGGCGGTCTTGCTGACGGCGAAAGAAGACGGACGCGTGTTCTTTATCATTCCTTGGTACGGTCGCACGCTGCTGGGCACGACCGACACCGACTATCGTGGTGATGTCGAGCAGGTACGAGTCGAGGAAGCTGACATCGATTACTTGCTCGATGCTGCAAAAGGTTATCTCAAGCGGGCTTGGAGCAGGACAGACGTCATCGGCAGTTATGCCGGGGTGCGCGTGATGAAGCAAAGTGATGATGCAAATCCTTCTGTAGCAAGCAGAGACTGGGAGTTGAAAACAACTGCAAACGGGCTTCATCACGCTATCGGCGGCAAGCTCACCTCTGCGCGTGAGGATGCGGCAGTGATCGTCGATGCCGTGTGCGAAAGGTTGGGGAAAAGCATTGCCTGTTTGAGTAATCAACGCGGACTTCCATGGAAGCCACAGTACGGTTTCTCGGCATGGATGTCGGATGCAATGCTTCGGGCCCAAGGTCTGGAAGTCGATGCCGAAAGTGCGCAATGGCTGCTGCGCCGCCACGGCGTTCGTGCCGCAGAAGTGCTCGATATCATCGCCCAGACGTCGCAGCATGCGGCGCGCATCGTGCCGGAGTTGCCATTCATCTACGCAGATCTGTTGTTGTGTGCACGCGATGAAATGGCAGTGCATCTATCGGATCTGCTGCGCCGTCGCATGCCATTGCTGATCTTGGCTGAGCTGGATGCGGGGGCGATGCAACATCTGGCTGAACAGGCGGCTCCAGTGCTGGGTTGGGATGCGCAACGCATCGCTGAAGAGATAGAGGCTTGTCTGGCATGATCATCGCTGTGGCGCTTGATCTGGGTACCACCAGCATAAAAGCGGGTTTGCTGTCTGCTGATGGCGAGTTGAGTGGCATCGTGGCACAACATGCGCCTCAGGTCTCAGTTGGGGGTGGACGCTATGAGAGTGATGCCAGCGCCTATGCACTAGCGGCGGATGCTGTGTTGGCTGAATGCCTTACTCAGACCGAGGTGCGTCCGCCGCTCGGATTGTGTAGCCAGCGTTCTTCCTTTCTGTTGTGGGAGCGCGCTACCGGTAGGCCGGTTACGCCACTGATCTCATGGCAAGACGACCGAGGCATGGCAAGTTGCGAAGACTTGCACGAAAGGGAAGGGCGCATTCGCACGCTCACTGGCTTGCCGCTCACACCTTATTATCTGGGCCCCAAACTAAGAGTGCTACTCAGAGAGCATCCTGAATGGCGTGTGCATCTGGAAAGCGGGGCTTGGCTGCTGGGTACGCTGGATACGTTTCTTATCTGGCGTTGGACAAGTGGTCGGCACTATGTGACCGATGCTTCGATGGCGGCACGCACTCTGTTGATGGATGTGCATGACTTGCAGTGGTCACCTGAGCTTTGCGAACTTTTCGAGGTGGATGCCAGCACCTTGCCTGAGATATTGCCATCGACTGGTTTGAGAATTCAGCTCGACAGCGGTTTGATTCTGCAAGCATGCGTGGGAGATCAGTCTGCAGCTTTGTGGCACGGCATAGCGCCGGGACGCCACGAAGCGATGGTCAATCTTGGAACGGGCGGTTTCGTCGCAGCATATCGTGAGCACGGGAAAGGCTTGCGGGCGGGTTATTTGCAGACGCTAGTGTGTGCTGATGCACAGCATCATGTTTATATGGCCCGTGAAGGCACGTTGAATTCGATCGCGACAGCCTTGGCTGCTTATCCGGTCGAAAACTGCTCTCCGGAAGCCTTGGCCAGTGACAACATCTATTGCGTGGCAGAGCCTAGCGGATTGGGTGCGCCCTACTTTCGGCGCGATATCGGGCTGACCTTTTCTGAACAGGTCGATCATCTGGATGCGAGCCGCATCGCATTGCTGTTACAGGAAAGCATCATTTTTCGTGTTGCGCGGATAATTGAGGATTTCCAGCGCGAATTGGATGTTGGTAGCGTCTATCTCTCGGGCGGTTTGTCCAATCTGGCCTGTTTGCAGCAAGGGATAGCGAATCTTGTGCCTGCTGTGTACCGTTTACCCCAGTCTGATGCTGGCTTGCTCGGGGTGGCGCAGCTCGCGTCTGGAATGGGGGCGGCTGGGCTCAGGAAGGCCCAAAAGGTGGATATGAATGGGGGGCAGGTGCGGCTGCGGCAGAAGTTCGAAGGCTGGAAGCAGTGGCTGGATGGGCTGCTTGAATCTGACCTGTCGGAACCTGCCAAGTCAGGAACGCGATAAGCGTTTGACAGGTGTAATGGTCTCGCATAGAATGCGCGCCCTTCGCAGTCCGTTATTCATTTATTGTTTTAGGAAATGCCATGAAAACATTTTCCGCTAAAGCGCAAGAAGTCCAGCACGACTGGATTTTGGTCGACGCAGCTGACAAAGTGCTGGGCCGTTTGGCCAGCCAGATCGCTACCCGCCTGCGCGGCAAGCATAAGGCTATTTATACGCCCCACGTAGACACCGGCGATTTCGTCGTGGTCGTGAACGCAGAAAAAGTGCGCGTGACTGGTAATAAAGCCCAGGACAAAATCTATTACCGCCACACCGGTTACCCGGGCGGTATCTACGAAACCAACTTCACTAAGCTGCAACAGCGTCACCCGCAGCGCCTTTTGCAAAAGGCTGTGCGCGGCATGCTGCCAAAGGGCCCGCTGGGCTACGCTATGTTGAGCAAGCTGAAGGTGTATGCAGGTGCGACGCATCCGCATAGCGCACAGCAACCCAAACCAATCGATTTGTTGAAGGCTTAATCATGAGCGTAACTTATAACTACGGAACAGGCCGTCGCAAGAGCGCGGTGGCACGTGTGTTCATCAAGGCTGGCAAGGGCGACATCGTCGTCAATGACAAGCCTCTGGACGTATTCTTCTCTCGTGAGACCGGTCGTATGGTCGTACGTCAGCCTCTGGAATTGACCGAGATGATGGGCAAGTTCGACATCATGGTTAACGTATCCGGTGGCGGCGAATCCGGTCAGGCTGGTGCTGTGCGTCACGGCATCACTCGTGCACTGATCGATTACGATGCATCTCTGAAGCCGACCCTGAGCCAAGCTGGCTTGGTCACTCGCGATGCACGTGAAGTCGAGCGTAAAAAAGTCGGTCTGCGCAAAGCGCGTCGCAGGAAACAATTCTCCAAGCGTTAAGCTTGTGTGGAACCGGGAAAGCCGCCTTTTGGCGGCTTTTTCATTTATCATTCGCCCACTTTTCAGGAGGGTAGCGTGGTCAAGGTTGGTATCGTAGGTGGAACGGGTTATACCGGAGTGGAATTGCTCCGTTTGCTGGCGGCACATCCGCAGGCTGAGTTGTGCGCGATCACTTCCCGCGCTGATGCCGAGTTGCCAGTCAGTCAGATGTTCCCCAGCCTGCGTGGACGGGTAGACCTTGCGTTCAGTCATCCCGATGAGGCGCATCTAGACCAGTGTGATGTGGTGTTTTTTGCCACGCCTAACGGTATCGCGATGCAGCAAGTGAGAGCCTTGCTGGATGCAGGCGTCAAAGTCATCGACTTGGCTGCTGACTTCCGCATCAAGGATGTGGCGGAATGGGAGAAGTGGTACGGCATGAGTCATGCTTGCCCTGACTTGGTGGCGGAAGCTGTTTACGGTCTGCCTGAAGTGAATCGGGACAAGATCAAGAACGCTCGCCTGATCGCTAATCCCGGCTGCTACCCGACTGCTGTGCAATTAGGTTTCATCCCTTTGCTGGAAGCCGGAGTCATTGAGCAAAGCTCGCTTATCGCCGATTCGAAGTCGGGGGTGTCGGGCGCGGGGCGCAAAGCTGAGGTGCATGCCCTGTTTTCCGAAGCGGGTGACAACTTCAAGGCTTATGGCGTGGCTGGACATCGGCATCTGCCTGAAATAAAGCAAGGTCTGGCCAATGTGACCGGCGAATCGGTCGGACTGACTTTCGTGCCTCACTTGACACCGCTGATACGAGGTATCCATGCCACGCTCTATGGGCGGTTGACTAAAGATGTCGACCTTCAGGCGTTGTTCGAGCAGCGCTATGCGGGTGAGCCATTTGTCGATGTGTTGCCTGCGGGCGGGATGCCGGAGACGCGTTCCGTGCGGGGGTCGAATATCTGTCGTATAGCCGTCCATCGTCCGCAAGGCGGCGATACTGTGGTGGTACTTTCGGTGATCGACAATCTGGTCAAGGGCGCGGCTGGTCAGGCGGTGCAGAATATGAACATCATGTTCGGTTTGCCGGAAAAGACTGGTATTGATTTGGTCCCATTGTTACCCTGAGAAAATGATTAAAGGATTCCAACGTCGATTCAGCATTTCTGCCCCGCGTCTCGCGGTGCGGCCTCATGTGCCTTGGTATGTGCGCTGGGCTATCGTATTACCCTTCGTGCTGGTGTTTGGTTTTCTGGTGTGGTGGGCCTACGACGCAGGTATGGCGCTAGCAGGCTTCCATCGTGGCGAAGCGGAGCAGGAGATCACTGTGCTGCGCGATCGAGTGCAGGAGTTGGAGATGCGGAATGCAGAGCAGGTGAACCAATTGGCAGTGCATGAGCGTCAGGCCCAGATCCAGCAGGCTGCAGCAGACGAAGTCCTAGAGCAAGTGAATTCATTGCATGACGAGAATCTGCGTTTGCGCGAAGACCTCTCGTTCTTCCAGAGTCTGCCACTGACCGCTGGCCGCGATGCTGAACTTTCCATACACAGCCTCAAGCTTGAGCCTGCCAGTTTGCCGGGTGAATACCACTGCCGCATGCTACTGGTGCAAGGTGTCCAGCGACGCGGAAGGGTGTTTCAGGGCGACTTGCAGATACTGGTCAACGGTGATCAGGGCGGGCAAAAAGTGGTGTTACAATTCCCTGAGCCCAATTCGGCGGAGGTCGTGGCGCAGCGGCTAAATTTCAAGTATTACCAGCGTGTCGAGCGTATCTTTCGATTGCCGGAAGGTGTGCATATCGATAGCGTAGAAATACGTGTCTTTGAAAAGGGTATGCAAGAACCCAAGGTGACACAGACGGTATTGCTTTCATAATGGAGTGACTAGATGTTCAGTAAACACAGCAAACCGCAGAATCGCATCGACTCTTTGATCGGCGCAGGTACCCGAGTCAATGGTGACATTCACTTTACTGGTGGACTGCGAGTGGATGGAGAAGTAACTGGTAGCGTGATTGCCGATCCTGCCAAGTCCAGCACGCTGGTATTGAGCGAGCAGGCACAGGTGCACGGCGAGATCAGTGTTACGCATCTGGTGGTCAACGGTATGGTGACCGGGCCCGTTCAAGCTTCCGAATACTTGGAACTTCAGAGCAAGGCCAAGGTGGCTGGCGATGTAAGATACAAGACGCTGGAGATACAGTTGGGGGCGATCGTTGAAGGCAAACTGGTGCATATCAATGAGACGTCAGAAAAAGTCGTGTCGCTCAAGGTGAGCGGCGCTGAATCGAAATAAAAGACAAGGAGTACAACCATGAATGCAGTGACTGAAATGCAAGATCCGCTGTTGTTTACCGACAGTGCTGCCAACAAGGTGAAACAGTTGATCGAAGAAGAGGGCAATACCGAGTTGAAGCTGCGCGTATTCGTTACTGGCGGCGGTTGTTCAGGTTTTCAGTATGGCTTTACCTTTGATGAAGTCGTAAATGAAGACGACACCATTATGAATAAGAACGGCGTGCAGCTTCTGGTCGATCCCATGAGCTTTCAGTACTTGGTCGGTGCAGAGATTGACTACACCGAAGGGTTGGAAGGTTCTCAGTTCGTGATCAAGAACCCGAATGCAACGACTACCTGTGGTTGCGGTTCTTCGTTCTCAGCATAAAGAAAGCAGTATTGAATAGCAAAACGGGGCGCGGAAGCGCCCCGTTTTGCTTTATGCAGGATAGATTGCACCCAGCACACAAGCGTGGGAAGCACCTGTTGCGGCCGGCAGATTGCCGGGCCTGAGATTCATGGTTTGGCGCGCTAGCCAAGCAAAAGCAATTGCCTCCATCCAGTCGGCCGGAATGCCCAGAGAGTCGGTCTTCTGAATTTGGCACAAGGGCAGACATTGTTGCAGGAGGTTAGTCAAAGCAGTGTTGTGCGCGCCGCCACCGCACAGATACAGTTCTTCAGTGCCGGTACAGAAATTATTGACAGCATTTGCGATGCTTTCGCAAGTCAAAGCCAGTAAAGTCGCCTGCACATCGACCGGCAATTCTGTGCCATCAAGATGAGTTTCCAGCCATGCAAGATTGAACAGGTCGCGTCCGCTGCTCTTGGGGGGGCGGTTAGAGAAATAAGATTCGGCCAGCATGCGCTGCAGCAATACTTGAATGATCTTGCCGCTGGCAGCCCATTCGCCGCCTTTGTCATACGATTCACCACGATGCTTGGCTATCCACATATCCAGTAGCAGGTTGCCGGGGCCTGTGTCAAAACCGGTTGTGGTGAGGTTGGGTGGCAGATCGGTGAGATTGGCGATGCCGCCAAGGTTGAGTATGGCGCGGTGGCGCTTCGGATGGCGCAGCATCCTGTCATGGAAAGCAGGCACCAGCGGTGCGCCTTGTCCACCTGCCGCTATATCGCGCGCGCGGAAGTCACTTACCACGTGGGTGCCTGTCAATTCGGCCAGCAAAGCGGAATTTGAAAGTTGGAGCGAGTAACCGTGCTCTGGACGATGGCGGATGGTCTGTCCGTGGCAGCCGATGGCTTGAATGTGATCTTTATCGAGCCCGGCTTTGTTCAGCAATCCGAGGGTTGCTTCTGCGTAAGAGCGGGCCAAGGAAATTGAGACGAGTTGCGTATGATGTATTTCGTTAAAACCGGGTTGGTGTAGTTCTAGCAATACATCTTTAAGTTGCTGGGGGTAAGCTTGGTAATGAGTAGATAGCAGTTGTGCCTTGTCATTCGAAAAATCTACCAAGGCGACATCGATGCCATCCAGGCTGGTGCCTGACATGATGCCAATGTATAGATCGGAAGCTGCTTTCACTTAATCAAGTTTGGCGATGCGCGTATTTCGCAGCAGTGAAAGGCGTGCTTGCAGGTCGCGTGTGGACTCAGAAAAGGCGGTACGTTGCGCTTCGCTGATCGGCTTGCCATCGGGCAGTGCGATTTTCAATGGGTCGCGCTGCAGGCCGCTGATCTTGAATTCGTAATGCAGGTGAGGGCCGCTGGCCAGCCCTGTCTTGCCTACGTAGGCGATGACCTCTCCCTGTGAGACGCGTTGTCCTCGACGAAGATTGCTAGCGAATCTGGATAGATGGCCATAGACCGTTTGATAGTGCCCTTGATGCTCCAAAGTCACCATGTTGCCGTAGCCGCCACGTGTGCCGACGAAAGATACGACGCCATCAGCGGTTGAGCGAACCTTGGTTCCGATTGGGGCGGCGTAGTCCACCCCTTTATGGGCACGCCATTTGTTCAGCACAGGGTGAAATCGGGAGCGGCTGAAGCCGGAACTGACACGAGAAAATTCGATCGGCGAACGCAAAAAGGCTTTGCGCATACTCTTGCCCTCTGGTGAGAAGTAGTCGCCGCCATGACGAGAGTTCTGGAAGTGAAAGGCGCTGAAGGTGCGGCCGTGATTGACGAACTCCGCGGCCAGAATGCGGCCTTTATGTGCCGATTCGCCGTTCACATAGCTCATCTCATAGATCACGCTGAACTTGTCATTCCGACGCAGATCGCGGTGAAAGTCGATATCTCCGCCGAAAATTTCAACCATCTGATTGGCTATCGAATCTGGCACGCCGGCTTCATCCGTAGCTGCGTATAGGCTGCTGGCAATCTCGCCGGTCTGTACGAAAACGCGACGTTCGGACTCGGCAACTTGTTCCGTCACTCTGAAGCTGGTGCCGTCTTTGAGCACTTGAACTTGATTGCCATCGTTGTCGGTGTATCTGAGTGCTAGCAAGTTGTGCATATCGTCGGCCTCAACCAGCAAAGTTCTGCCGACGCGTAATTGGCGGAAGGAGCGAGCTGATGATGCGCGACGCAGAAATTCATCTGCTGCAGGATCCTGCACATTCACGCGGCGCAACAATTCTCCGACTGTATCACCGCGTTGCACACGGTCACTGCGCCAATACACGGAATCCGTTGCCAGATTTTCTGTATTCGCAGGCAGTTCGATGTTCTCTACGACGCTGTATTGTGAAGCCGACAGACCTGCGGTCTGAGGCATGATGCCGAACGCCGTCACCACCCCGAGCAGTGGTAGGGTGGACAGGGTGACGAACCAGCGCAGCTTCATCTTGTGCGCGTGTAGTAGGGTGTTTTGCGGTAACATTCGTGCTTCCTCGGCGGCATCGCTGGTGCATATGCGAAAGGCATTGCGACCAGCAAGCAGAATACGGCGCCACTTTAACAGAAAGCGATACCCCATCAAAATCCGCCCGGCCCCCGGGCAAGAAACAGACAAGCGGTCATTCGACATGAGTCAACAAGAAATCCTTAATCAAATCAAACGTGGCAGCGATGAACTGCTGATCGAAGCGGAGTTGATCAAGAAGCTGGAGCAAAACCGCCCACTGCGCATCAAGGCTGGCTTTGATCCTACAGCACCTGATCTGCATCTTGGCCATACCGTGCTGCTGAACAAGATGCGTCAGTTGCAGGACTTGGGCCATCATGCCTTGTTCCTGATCGGTGATTTCACCGGCATGATCGGCGATCCAACGGGCAAGAATGCGACGCGTCCGCCATTGACGCGTGAGCAGGTGCTTGCCAATGCCGAAAGCTACAAAGAGCAGGTATTCAAGGTGCTCGACCCAACCAAAACCGAGGTAGTGTTCAATTCCACATGGATGGATAAGTTCAGTGCGGTTGATTTGATCCGTCTGGCGGCAACGCATACTGTGGCGCAGATGCTGGAGCGCGACGATTTCTCCAAACGCTACAAAGGCAATCAGCCTATCGCCATTCACGAATTCATCTATCCGCTGGTGCAAGGTTACGACTCCGTCGCCCTTAAGGCTGATCTAGAGCTTGGCGGAACAGACCAGAAATTCAACCTGCTGATGGGGCGCGAGCTGCAAAAGCATCACGGTCAACCGGCACAGTGCGTACTCACCATGCCGTTGCTGGAAGGTTTGGATGGCGTCAACAAGATGTCTAAGTCGCTGGGCAACTATGTCGGCATCACCGATACCCCGACCGAGATGTTCGGCAAGATCATGTCTGTTTCCGACGATCTGATGTGGCGCTATTACGACCTGCTATCTTTCCGTAGTCTGGCGCAGATCGCAAACTTCAAGGAAGAAGTCGCCCAAGGACGCAATCCGCGTGACATCAAAGTGATGCTGGGGCAGGAGATCGTGGCACGCTTCCACACACAGAAAGCCGCCGAGGATGCGCTGGCCGAATTCGAGGCACGTTTTCAAAAAGGTGTCTTGCCTGACGATATGCCAGAGATCACTGTGCAGTCCACCGATGGCGGCATCGGCATCGCCCATTTGCTGAAACAGGCTGATCTGGTCGCTAGTACTTCAGAAGCGATCCGGATGATAGGGCAGGGCGGTGTCAAGTTGGATGGCGAGAAGGTCAGTGATAAAGCCTTGCAGATCAAGGCGGGTGCCGTAATCGTGGCGCAGGTAGGCAAGCGCAAATTCGGCCGAGTCACGGTCGCATAAATACTGGTTGTATGTAGCAGGCGAGTTCGGTAGAATCGCGCCCTCGAATTTTTGGTTAAAGGTAGTTTGTCCATGACAACCGTACGTGTTAAAGAGAATGAGCCGTTTGAAGTTGCGATGCGCCGCTTCAAGCGTTCCGTGGAAAAGACCGGTCTGCTGACCGACTTGCGTGCCCGTGAGTTTTACGAGAAGCCAACAGCTGAGCGTAAGCGCAAGCTGGCAGCTGCAGTTAAGCGCCATTACAAGCGCCTGCGCAGCCAGACTCTGCCACCGAAGCTGTACTGATCCAGTTTTGTCCTGACGCCGCAATCTTTCGGGGTTGCGGCGTTTTGCTTTTGTTTTTTAGGGGTAGACCTTGAGCCTGAAACTGCAGATAACCGAAGATATGAAATCAGCGATGCGAGCCAAAGAAACGGCTCGTCTCGGTGCTATCCGGCTGTTGCTGGCTGCTATGAAGCAAAAGGAAGTCGACGAGCGGGTTGAACTGACCGACACTGATGTACTGGCTATCATCGATAAGATGCTTAAACAGCGTCGTGATTCGATCACTCAATATGAAGCTGCAGGTCGTCAGGAGCTGGCAGATGTCGAGAAGTTTGAGATATCGGTATTGCAAACCTACATGCCACAGCAGATGAGCGAAGCTGAAGTTGCGACTGCCATTGAGCAGGCGGTTGCAGCATCCGGTGCCGCCGGTGTGCAGGACATGGGTAAAGTGATGGCTATCCTCAAGCCGCAACTGGCAGGACGCGCCGATCTTGGAAAAGTGTCCGGGCAGGTCAAGGCTGCACTGTCCAAGTAATTCAAACGTTCCGGTGTTAGCCGGAATTCAGTGGTTCTCTTTCGAGCGGGGGCTGGAGTGATTCCAAAAAGTTTCATTCAGGATCTGCTCAACCGCCTCGACATCGTCGATGTCATTGAGCGATATGTGCCATTAAAGAAAGCTGGCGCAAACTACGTTGCTTGCTGCCCTTTCCATAACGAAAAATCCCCATCTTTTACTGTAAGTCAGAGCAAGCAGTTCTATCACTGCTTCGGATGTGGTGCGCATGGCACAGCCATCGGCTTTGTCATGGAACACATGGGATCTGGTTTCGTTGAAGCGGTGGAAGACTTAGCCCAAAGCATCGGACTGGAAGTGCCGCGCGAAGAATCAAATACACCGCAACAAAAAGTCGCCCCCGATCTGTACGAACTGATGCAAACCGCAACACGTTACTACCGTGAGCAACTAAAGAACAATCCGCGCGCGATCGACTATCTTAAGGGGCGCGGCCTCTCTGGTGAAGTCGCTGCACGCTTCGGTATCGGTTATTCCCCGGATGATTGGCAACCGCTCAAAGCAGCTGTGCCCAACTATCAAGACGCCTCACTCGTTGAGACTGGCATGGTGATCGAAGGTGAGGGCGGGAAACGCTATGATCGTTTCCGTGACCGCATCATGTTCCCCATCGTCAACGTGCGCGGACAGATCATCGGCTTCGGCGGACGCGTGCTGGATAAGGGCGAACCCAAATATCTCAATTCACCCGAAACGAAGTTGTTTGAGAAAGGCCACGAACTCTACGGTCTATATCAGGCACAAAAAGCCATCCGAGCACAGCAGCGTGTAGTCGTGGTGGAAGGTTATATGGATGTGGTGGCGCTAGCGCAGCATGGTGTGGAATATGCCGTGGCGACACTGGGCACAGCGACCACGCCTTTCCATGTGCAAAAGCTAATGCGCTTGTGTGATCAGCTGGTGTTCTGTTTTGACGGAGACCGTGCGGGACAGAAAGCCGCCTGGCGTGCGCTGGAAAATGCCTTGCCACAATTGCAGGATGGCAAGCGCATCGGCTTCTTGTTCCTTCCTGAAGAACACGACCCGGATTCCTATATTCGCCAATTCGGCACCGAAGCCTTCGAGCATGAATTGGATGATTCCTTGACGCTGTCTGGTTATCTTTTGCGTGAACTGGCCGCAGAAGTGGATTTGACAACTCAAGAAGGAAAAAGCGCCTTGGTGAAAAATGCGCAGCCATTGTTGACTGCCATCACTGCGCCAACAACTGCCTTGCTATTACGCAAGGAAGTCGCCGCACTTGCCGGATTGGAGCAGGCGGAGCTGGAAGCGCTGTGGTCGATTAAACCAGTCGCAGCCTCCAAACGTCCCGCGCCGCAGAAGGCAAAGCGTAACGCCCCTTCAGAGTTGCGACACATGTTGCGCTGTCTATTGATGAAGCCGGAGCTTGCCCGCGAATTACCGCTCGATTGGTCCAGTGAAAGTGCTGAAGGGGCTGCCATCGCCGCGCTTACCGATTGGCTGCACGAAGGTGCGGACGAAGTCAGTACTGCGGCACTGATTCAGCACTTTCAAGATACTGCGCACGAGTCAGTATTTGCTTCTGTGCGTGGCGATGTCATGCAGTTGGGAGATGATTACGACATCGATTCCGACTTCGCAGGCCTGCTGCGAAAAATCCGGAAAGCAGAGATCGAAAGTGAAATGGCATTGCTGCTGGCTAAAGGATTGTCTGGAATGAGCCCCGCAGAGCGTGAACGACATGCTGAGCTTAATGAGGCACTGCAGCAATTGAAGGCCGAAGTGAGCTGAAAACAGAAGGTAGGCACGGTAATTGCAAACGGCCATACGCACCTTGTTGGAAGCTAACCTTCGGAAAAGTAGAATAAATCTGCTATAATCCGCGCCCTTTTGGTGGTCGTAGACACGGCCACCCGCTAATTAATTTAATTCTGGGAACCGAGCATGGCGACTCAGCAAAAGAAGAAAACCACCACTCCGGCGAAGAAAGCCACAACTGCGACCAAGGGCAAAACAGCAACTGCTACGGCCAAAAGCGACGCCAAGAATACCGCCGTCAAAGCCAAAGCGACAGAAGCGGCTGGTAAGCAAACTGATAATTCGCAAGATATCGAAGAGCGTCGCACGCGCCTGAAGGCGCTTATCCTGCTCGGCAAAGAGCGTGGATATCTGACCTTCGCGGAGATCAACGATCATCTGCCCGACATGCTAGAAGTGGAGCAGGTCGAAGGCGTGGTCAGCATGATCAACGATATGGGTATCTCGGTTTGCGATGTGGCGCCGGATACAGAATCTATGGTGATGAACGAGGTGGCACCTCCGGTAGCAGATGAAGACGCTGCCGCCGAAGCTGAGGCTGCCATTTCCACGGTCGACTCCGAATTCGGTCGTACCACCGATCCTGTGCGTATGTACATGCGCGAAATGGGCGTGGTCAATCTGCTCACGCGTCAAGACGAAATCGAGATCGCAAAGCGTATCGAAGATGGTCTGAAGCACATGATCATGGCGATCTCCGCCTGCCCAGCAACAATCGCCGAGATTTTGTTGCTGGCGCAAAAGATCGCCAATGAGGAGATGCGCGTAGAAGAGCTGATCGACGGATTCGTAGACGGTGAAGACGAAGCTAAGATCGGTAGTGACGCAGACGATAGCAACAGCGACTCAGACGATGATTCCGATTCTAGCGATGACGATTCCGATAACGATGAAGAAGAAGACGAAGAAGCTCAAGCAGAAGCTGCAGCAGCCGCAGTTGCTGCCAACCTAGCCCAGCTACGTGCAGATGCGCTAACTCGTTTTGCAGTGATCAGTGACCTGTTCACCAAGATGGGCAAGGCGTACGAGAAATACGGCTATCGCAGCAAGCAATACGACAAGCTGCAAGGCCAAATTTCCGACGAGCTGATGGAGTTCCGCTTCTCTGCCAAGCAAGTTGATGCCTTGTGCGACACCATGCGTAGGATGGTTGAAGAAGTGCGTACCAGTGAGCGCGCTATCCAGACATTGTGCGTTACCAAATCGCACATGCCGCGCCCGCACTTCATCAAATCCTTCCCTTCCAACGAACTCAATCTGGAATGGGTGCATCGCGAGATCGCTGCGAAGAAGCCATACAGCGAATCTTTGTCTCGTCACGAAGCAGCTATCGTCGATCAGCAGAAAAAGATGGTTGATCTACAACAGCGCGTGGGTATTCCTATCGTCGACTTGAAAGAGATCAATCGCCAGATGACCAACGGCGAAGCCAAGGCACGCCGCGCCAAGCGCGACATGATCGAAGCGAACTTGCGTCTGGTTATCTCCATCGCCAAGAAATACACCAACCGTGGTCTGCAATTCCTCGACTTGATCCAGGAAGGCAACATCGGTTTGATGAAGGCCGTGGATAAATTCGAATATCGTCGCGGATACAAATTCTCGACCTATGCGACATGGTGGATCCGTCAGGCAATCACCCGTTCTATCGCCGACCAAGCGCGCACCATCCGAATTCCGGTGCACATGATCGAGACCATCAACAAGATGAATCGTATCTCGCGCCAGATCATGCAAGAGACGGGTATCGAAGCTGATGCAGCCACACTCGCGATCAAGATGGAGATGCCGGAAGACAAGGTCCGCAAGATCCTCAAGATCGCTAAAGAGCCTATCTCTATGGAAACACCAGTGGGCGACGATGATGATTCCCATCTGGGTGACTTCATCGAAGATGCCAACTCATTGGCTCCGATCGATGCTGCCGTGTTCGACAGCCTACGTAACGTCACCAAGGACATCCTCGACAGCCTGACACAACGCGAAGCCAAAGTGCTACGCATGCGTTTCGGTATCGAGATGAACACCGACCACACGCTGGAAGAAGTCGGCAAACAGTTCGACGTTACCCGTGAGCGTATCCGTCAGATAGAAGCCAAGGCCCTGCGTAAGCTGCGCCATCCTTCCCGTTCCGAGAAACTGAAGAGCTTCCTCGACGGCGAAAGTTAAGTGTCACGGGCCCTTAGCTCAGTTGGTTAGAGCAGAGGACTCATAATCCTTTGGTCCACGGTTCAAGTCCGTGAGGGCCCACCAAAGTAGTAGTGCAGGGATGTCCAATACTGTACGAAGTAGTCCAAGAAACCCGCACTGCTAAAGGCTTTGCGGGTTTTTTATTGTCCAGAGAGGAGCAACTGACTCTTTTGACATCCGGGGGTAACTAGGGGTAACTTATGGGGTAACAGTTACTAACCGGAAGGGAGTTACCCCCATGTCGCTATCAGATACCGCAATAAAGAATGCCAAGCCCGGCACAAAGCCAACCAAGCTGTCAGACGAGAAAGGTTTGTTCCTCCTTGTCACACCTGCGGGGGGGAAGTGGTGGCGGCTCAAGTTTCGTTTTGGTGGTAAGGAGAAATTGCTCTCACTGGGCACTTACCCCGAAATAAGCCTAAAGGATGCGAGGCAGCGTCGTGATGACGCACGAAAGTTGCTGGCTAATGATATTGACCCTAGTGAGCACCGTAAGGCAGTGAAGTCCGCTAAGTCAGAACGTGCGTCGAACAGCTTCGAAGTTATTGCGCGTGAATGGTTTGCAAAGAAGTCTCAGGGGTGGGCCGCATCCAATGCAGATAAGGTTATAGCTAGGTTGCAGAATGACGCCTTCCCTTGGCTGGGTGCTCGCCCTATTGCCGATATTACGCCGCCTGAGGTGCTTAAGGTGCTGCGCCGGATTGAGGAGCGGGGTGCCATTGAGAGCGCACATCGTGTCCGCAATTATTGTGGTCAGATATTCCGCTATGCCATTGTGACGGGGCGGGCGGAGCGTGACCCATCATCAGATTTGCGGGGAGCTCTTCCAACACCCACAAAGATACATCGCGCGGCGATAACTGACCCCAAAGCAATCGGAGGATTACTGCGATCTATTGATAGTTATCAGGGATCGTTTGTGACTAAGTGTGCGCTGCAACTGGCACCACTGACTTTCGTCCGCCCGGGGGAACTGCGCAAAGCCGAATGGACAGAGATTGATTTAGATAAGGCAGAGTGGAACATCCCAGCCGAACGCATGAAAATGCGTGAACCACATCTTGTTCCATTGTCTGTACAAGCAGTAGAAATTCTTCGTGAGCTGCATGCGCTCACTGGTGATAAGCAGTATGTATTCCCCGGTGCGCGTACAAATGGTAGGCCAATGAGCGACAACGCAGTGTTATCTGCTTTAAGACGCATGGGATTTGCCAAGGATGAGATGAGTGGTCACGGCTTTCGTGCAATGGCGAGAACGATTCTTGATGAAGTGTTGCAAGTACGTGTTGATTACATTGAGCATCAACTAGCACACGCTGTTAAAGATCCAAACGGTCGAGCATACAATCGCACCGCGCACCTGCTAGAGCGAAAGAAGATGATGCAGCAGTGGGCAGATTACTTAGATAAATTGAAGGCTGGCGCGGATGTGATTCCGCTGCGAATAACAGAGGCCGCGTGATGCCAACAAAAAAACGCAGCGACAAAGATCGTGCAATAACTGAAATGCTGACCTCAGCCGGGATCAAAAAGCGTTCAAAGCCTACTCATGACGAAATGGTAACAATGCCTCTCGGCCATCTATTCACTGGAATATATAACGGTGGGTTGATGCTTTATGACGATCAGTGCGAGCCCTATAGAAACCCAAATATTGGAAAGGGTGTAAGCCATGCTCAGCGGGACGATAAGGAAGTTTTAATTGATGCGTTGAAGATAAAATATCAATCAATTTGGGGCGTTCGCGGACGGGCTAAAGATATAGCCTTGACCGAGGGATTGAGTGAGCGAACAGTCCAAAGATACTTCAAGGATTACCCAGTAATGAAAATACGACAAGGCTAAACCGTGCCTTAAAGCAATTCTGAAATGATTCGCTCCTGAGTTCTATCGGACTTATTTAAACCCTAAAGGAGCGAATGATGCATAACCTTAAATCACTTCCACAAACCTCGGCAGCTCATAATCTTGATGCACAGTTAGCGCTTCCCCCGGCTGGCTTTCTTAGGTTGCCACAAGTTCTAGCATTGTTTCCCGTTAGCCGAAGCTCTTGGTGGGCTGGCGTGGCCTCAGGCCGATACCCAAAGTCGGTAAAGTTGAGTTGTAGAACATCCGCGTGGCGAGTGGCAGACATCCTTGCGTTGATGGATTCAATCGACGGGGGCAATCATGAGCAATCCTGATACTCATTTTCTGTTTGGATACGAGGAAAAAATGATGCTTAGGGTCAACGGTCGCGCACTTGATTACCCAGCCGCAGAAACCTATGACAAACTTACCCCTGATGAGATCAAAGCGATATGTGACTCTATCCAGCAGTCATGGTGTAGAGGGCCGCATTCGATGGAGTCATGGGAAGAGCAGACCCCAGCCAGAAGGCTAAATAATCGCCAGATGGCTTATTGGGCAATAAGGGGAGCAGAAGACCCCGTAGTGCCGGCAATGCATCACGGTGACATAGATGGGTTTTATCTTGATCCTGTGTCCAGGGCAGAATACAAGGCTAATGGCTGGTTTGCGGGAACGAGTTTGCGGGAACTCGAACAATGCTTTCTTCCAAAACCAACTCCTGATGCCAATCTAATTATTGAGCGATGCCCACAGATGGCGATGATCCACGCACTGCGGGGGAATGTCTCTGAGCCTTATTGGTGGGCGGCACTTTCAATCACTGAACATGCCATGCCAAATCTTTCTCGGGAATGCAGTGATGGTTATCCCGGGTTCTCAGACGAGGAATTGGCTTACCGCGTGGGTCGAATCCACAAGGATGAAATCAAACCTGCCTTGTGCGAGCGGCTAGATAAAAATAACCCGAAGGTGTGCAACATTTGCAAGTTCAAGGGCGCTATTAGATCACCAATGGCACTTGGCTATGAGCATGAGCCGAAGCACAAGAAAGCGGTGCCGTGATGAACATTCCAATGCTTAGTGCTGCAACAACGATGGAACAACTCAGGACGTTAATCCCTATCGCGTATAAGTTCGGCAATTTTGAGCATGATAAATTCGTAGCGTGCGTGCTTGCCAAAGGCCGCACATTTGATAATGGGTTTCTGGCGGCTGATGTGCAATCCATCCTCGGCATAGCTGCTGCCTCGCACGTTCCGCAAAACTTAGCGAAAGATAAGCTTGAACTACATCTTGTGGGCGGTGATAAATCTGCCAAGCATTACACGCTTAAAACAGTCGCGGCTTTGAAAGCTGAGCCTCCAGCTTCATGGCGCATTAAGCATATTTTGCCTAAGCATGGCCTAGCATCCATATACGGTCCCAGCGGATCAGGTAAGACATTCGTTGTACTTGATATTGGTGTCAGTATTTGTATGGGTAAGAAATGGTTCAATAACAAAACAGAATCATGCCCAGTTGTGTATGTCGCTCTTGAGGGATCGTCTGGCATTACGAATAGATTGAATGCGTGGGAGCGCCATCACGCTAAATCAATACCAGATAGCTTCAAAGTGGTGACGGATCATTTATCGTTGTTCAATGATGGAGACATCGAGAAGTTTGCCAAGGTGCTGCTTGAGAATGGCGCTGGTGACGGTGTCATATTTATCGACACACTGAATCAGGCTGCACCCGAGGCAGATGAAAACACATCGAAGGACATGGGGCGCATCATAAGCCGCGCAATGCGATTGCAGGAGCTAACCAACTCACTGGTGATACTTGTTCACCACACTGGCAAAGACGCGGGGAAAGGATTGCGTGGGCACTCTAGCTTGCATGCGGCACTGGATGCAGCCATTGAGGTTAGAAGCGACTCGAAGGGTCGCATGTGGTCTTTGTCAAAGAGCAAGGACGGTATTGATGGCATCCCGAATAACTTCCGATTGGAGCTTGTTAAGCTTGGCGTTGATAGCGATGGTGAAGACATAACGTCATGTGTTGTCTTGCCTGACTCGCACGCGGTATTCAAAGCAGTACCCAAAAAGCCCAAAGGGCAAAATCAAATAATCGCGCACAAGGAAATTACAGCACTCATTCGTACTGCCACTGCTCAGCCGAGTAGCGGGCCAGTCAAAATCAATGCCGAGGATGCCATCGCAGCAGTCGGTAGCGCCATGTTGTGTGATGCCAAGCGC
This sequence comes from Sideroxydans sp., assembly GCA_024636935.1. GTDB lineage: Bacteria > Pseudomonadota > Gammaproteobacteria > Burkholderiales > Gallionellaceae > Sideroxyarcus. Next base: position 61,905 of record JAGXGC010000021.1, read on the forward strand.
AAACGCGAGCGCGCACTGTCGGCAATCAACGGGCTGATCGCCGCTGAGATACTTTCCCAAAAGGATGGTCAGTTATGGCTTTCCTGATTGGCATTCATCCCGTTTCCACCACCCTATATAGGGTGGGTGGGAACTTCGGGAAAGATCGACTCCCGTTTCGGGACGTTTCGGGAACTTCGGGAAAATACTTTGTATGTGGTCAGCGATAAACGATCACGATAGCTGCGTTAAAGGAACCTATGCCACTACCGAGTGTAAATAATCACGGTGCCCTGCAATGTAAAGCGAAAGCAAAAGGCTCAGGAGTTCAGTGCCAAAACCCAGCAGCTTATGGCATGAGAGTTTGCCGTATGCATGGTGCAAGGAAGGCATATACGGTATTGAAGGGCATGGCACATCCAAACTACAAGAATGGATTGGAGACGCAAAAATCAAAAGAATCCCGCAGCGAAGGGCATGCTGAATTGCGCCGCCTTGAAAGCATGATGCATGACTTGGGTATGACGACAGCTAAACGTATGCCCGGCAGAAAGCCATCAGCAATTGCCAAGATGAAGTAATTTACATGTAAGCTATTCTCAGCTAGCGCGAAGTACAGCTTGTATAAACTCCGTCAGAAATGCAGTCTGTGTTGACACTTTTGGGGGGTGGTTTTGGCTGGGCATTTCTATACATTTGTAGCCCGGCTTTCTCAACTTCTTTCCAGTGACGCCGCTCTGCCTCTGCGGCAGCTCGACGATTTTGTTCAGCTCTTTGGGCTTTTCGGTCTGCTTCAATCCTCCTAATATTTTCCTCATGTGCGGACTGTTCTTGTTCAGCTCGATCTTGATCGCGCGCAGCCTGATCACTCAATTGGCGCAGTTGTATGCGGCAGTTTATATAGGGCTGCGTCCCCGGTTTTGCTCCATAACCTTTGCATGTTTCATCATCATCAGACCCGTCACCTTCCCTTGCAATTCGTTGTCTTTCACGCTTCGCTGCGAGTTGTTGATTGACTTTGTATTGATTAGTTAGCTTGAGGTTATTTTCTACTTCTTTGTATCGATTTTTTTGTTCGTTCGATGCTGCCGATAAAAAAAATTCGTAAGCATGGCGAATTGCTTCCCAATTTTTGCTTACTCCGTCCCTAACAAGAAGGTTTCCCTCTTCCGCAGCGCACACAACATTGTGGCCTCTGAACCAGCCGTCATGCATCGACTCTATAGCTTTAGATCTTTCTTCGCTATTATTTGAGTCTTTATACTCATTTCCAAAAGGGCACTCATTTTCAGACTCGACAGCATATGCAGGCTGAATGATGAGAAGCAGAAAAATCCCTAGTAACTTGTTCTTCATCGTGGGCACCCAAAAACGTTAATAGTTAGCCGCATGCTAGGCTTGAAAATTAGGGCAGTCAATTCAGATTTCCCAACGTGAATGCCAAAAATATATAAAAATTTTGCAAGATCCTAATGAATTTCGATATGGGGGTGCTTCTCTAAAACTCGCAGTATATGGTGGATCTCCCGTTGACCCAAAGAGGGGGGGGGCGGGTGGGGTGGGGGCATTAGATCTGCCTCAATGGAAAAATATTGAAGAGTTGAGGTGTGGGAAAGCAGTTGCGGGGGTAACTCTGGGGGTAACAAAGCAGGGTGGGTGAGGTGAACCGTATATATAGCAGGGCTTGCAAGCGATGATTCGATGGAGTGAGGGCCAATAAAGACGCGGGGTTAGGCGGTTTCGCCTAACCCCGCGTTCCTATTTTATCGTCCAAAAGTACAATTCAGTACAGTTTAAGAAGTTCCTCAATACTGGTTTTCGACAGTGCGCCTACTACGCTAATTTCAATGCTGAGAGAAAAAATATATAGGCCTAAGGCAATATATATAGGCCATTTGGCATATATACCCCTACAAAAATATGTAGTAATGTTGGTGCAACGAATAACTCGGAGCTGGCGATTATCGCCAGCTTCTTTTTGCACTGATTTCCTTGCTCGATGCATAAATTATTTAACAACCTCATCCACTTCTGGGCTTTGCTATTTGTTGTGTCCTCGCTTTGGACGCACAGTACTTATGCTGCTGTAGAGACAGCTGACACGGAGGCGTTGCGCAACCGTGCGCGGCAAGAGGCGCTTGAGCGCGAACTTCTGCAGCAACAGCCTAGGGTCCATCTTCAGGCTGAACGAGCGGCAAAGGAAGTAACCGTATTCCCAGAAAATGAAACGCCTTGTTTTACGATCCGGCGATTCAGTATTGATATTCCTGAGCAACTTTCCTCTGAAGCCAAACGACTTGGTGCTAGCGAGTCCCCACGTGACACATTTTATTTTGCTCAAGAATATCTAGCGCAATTCAAAGGCCGTTGCATCGGTCACGGGGGTATCAACTACCTCATTCAAAATCTGGCGACACAGATATTAGCCTGCGGATACTCCACCACACGTATCGGCATCCCAGAACAAGACCTTGCGAATGGCACTCTCAAGCTCACTTTGGTGCCAGGGCTCATCCATGAGCTAAGGTTCGCCGATACCAAGACAGCGGGGACATGGAAGAACGCATTCCCTACCGCCTCAGGCAAGCTGCTCAATCTGCGCGATCTTGAACAAGGGCTAGAGCAGATGAAACGTGTACCCAGCCAAGAGGTCGACATGCAGATCGTCCCGGCGGGCAGCATGGGCGAGAGTGATGTCGTGATCTCTGTCAAGCGTATTAAGCCGTGGAGGATCGTTGCAACGCTGGACGATACGGGCGCAAAAGGCACAGGAAAATATCAAGCCGGTCTCCAGTTCGCATGGGACAACCCGCTGGGTGCGAATGACCTGCTCAATATCGGTCTGAACTCAGATCCAATCGCGATGACTATAAGCACGGCACCCAAGGCAACAGCCTCTCATATTCCATCCCGTTCGGTTATTTGACCGCATCCGTCTTGGCTGGCGAATCCACCTATCACCAACGTATCCAAGGGGCCGTGACCAGTTTTGTTTCTAGCGGCAAGTCGCAGAATTTTGAAACGAAGCTGAACTACCTGTTCCACCGCGACCAATTCAGCAAGACCAGCGTGCAGTTCCGCACCACCAGACGTTGGAGTCACTCCTACATCGACGATACCGAAGTTGCAGTGCAGAGGCGCAACACCACCCATGCCGAGCTCGCGCTCATCCATAAGCACAATATTGGTCAGGCGCAGTTGGACACTACGATCGCCTATCGTTGGGGCACGCCTTGGTTTGGCGCGCAGGATGAGGCAGCGAATATCACCAATGGCAGTTATCGCTATCGTCTCGAGACCTTGGATACGACATTGAACATACCGTTCAAGATCAAAGAACATCCCCTCAACTACAGCGCCACCTTGCGCGTACAAAATACCAATACCCCCTTATTTGCCAGCGAATGGTTCTCCATTGGTAACCGCTGGACGGTGCGCGGTTTTGATGGCGAATCATCGTTGGGCGCAGAGAAGGGTTTCTTCCTGCGCAACGAACTCTCATATCCCATTCCCGAAACACAGCAGTCAACTTACGTCGGCCTCGATTACGGAAAAGTCTATGGCAACAACGTCGTCAACTTGCAAGGCGATCATCTGGCGGGCTGCGTTATCGGCCTGCGTGGTGCCTTGCTCCGCGGGATGAACTACGAAGTGTTTGCGGGCATGCCACTTAACAAACCACAGAGTTATCGGAGCGAAGATCCGGCCCTAGGCTTCAGCATGATGTACCAGATGTGAAGTGGAATTTAAGACGAACCGTTAAAGACACCAGCAAGAAATACGTGATGCGAGGGAATACATGAACGACCGTAAATCAATTCATCAAACTCAATCAACGAACCTGAGCGATGTTGTGCAGCCATCCCCTTTGCGTCGTCGCCTCGCTATCATTACCCTAATCGCCTACATCGGCCAGCCCATCGCCGCTACAGCCGAAATCATCGCATCACAGGGTGCAGGAGCGAATCAAAGGCCCACGATTGACGCAACGGCCAATGGCCTACCCTTGGTGCAGATCGCCACCCCCAGCGCCGCCGGTGTCTCGCACAACCAATACAACACATTCAACGTCGACCAGTCCGGTGCCATCCTCAATAACAGTGCCGCAGCCGTCAGCACTCAGCAGGCTGGCTATGTAGTAGGCAACCCCAACCTGGTGAATGGATCTGCACGCATCATCCTCAACGAAGTCACCAGCGCCAACCGCAGTCAGCTCAACGGCTACACAGAAGTAGCAGGCCAACGCGCCGAAGTCATCATCGCCAACCCCAACGGCATCACCTGTAATGGTTGCGGCTTTATCAACACCAGCCGAGGTGTATTGACCACCGGCACACCTGTTATGGGCGTCGGCGGCAGTCTCGATGCCTATCGCGTGATAGGTGGCGACATCCAAATCGGTGCAGCGGGCTTGAACGGCAGTAATGTCGATCAGCTCGACCTCATCAGCCGCAGCCTCAAAGTGAACGGCGAAATCTGGGCCAACAACCTCAACGCCATTACCGGTGCCAACCAAGTCAACCATGCAGATCTAGGTATTCAGCTCATTACTGGCGATGCCAACAAACCCACCGTCGGCATCGACGTCGCTCTGTTGGGCGGCATGTATGCCAACAAGATCACCCTCATCGGCACGGAAGCGGGCGTAGGGGTAAGCAGCGCAGGCACATTGGCAGCTCAAGCAGGCGACTTCTCACTGGATACTCAAGGTCAAATCACCCTCACAGGTAAAACTACTTCCAGTGGCAAACTCTCTCTCAATAGTGGAGCAGGCATCAGCAACAGCGGCACCCTAGACAGTCGCCAGAACGTACAGATCACAGCCACAGGTGATATTGCCAATAGCGGTTCACTGAGTGCTCAGAGCAACCTCACCCTGAATGGCGCATCACTCAACAGCAGTGGCACCCTCGCAGCGGGTATCGATGCCAACGGCAATGCCAGCCAAGTTGGAGATCTTGCCGTCACCCTGACAGGGCAGAGCCAAGCTCTCATGAGTGGTAACAACCTTGCGGGACGCGACATCAGTATTACAGCGACAGGCCTCAACCTTGCAAATAGCCGTACCCAAGCTGCGAACAACATCACGCTGAAGGCAAGCGCGGGTAGCATCGACCTTAGTAATGCACAAATCCAAGCCATCGCAGGCGACCTTATCGCCACAGCCAGTGGCGCTATAAACAACAGTGTAGGCACCCTAGAAGCGGGAGGTGGCATTAGCCTGAGCGCTAACAGCCTCAATAACGCAGGTGGAACGATCAAGAGTTTGGGTGGTACAAGCACCTTAAGTCTCACCATCACACAAGACATCATCAACACTGCTTTGAATGGGGTGAACAGCCTTATTGGCAGCAAAGGTGATCTCATATTAAGTGCAGCGAACCTGAGCAACAGCGGCACACTTTACAGTCAAAAAAATGCCCAGTTGACCAGCACGGGCAACATTGACAATAGCGGACTACTCACAGCCCAAGGCAATCTCACCCTTAATGCTGTGACACTTAACAGCAGCGGCACACAAGGGGCAGGCATCGATGTCAATGGCAACGCCACCCAAGTTGGGGACCTAACCATCACCCTGACAGGGCAGAGCCAGGCTCTCATGAGCGGCAACAACCTTGCGGGACGCGACATCAGTATTTCAGCGATAGACCTTAACCTTGCCAATAGCCGTACCCAAGCCTCGAACAACATCACACTGAATGCAAGCGCGGGCGGTATTGATCTCAACAATGCCCAAACCCAAGCCATTGCAGGCAACCTTATCGCCACAGCCAGTGGTGCAATAAACAACAGCGCAGGCAATATGGAAGCGGGTGGTGGCATTAGCCTGAGCGCTAACAGCCTCAACAACGCAGGTGGAACAATCAAGAGTTTGGGCGGAACAAGCACCTTAAGCCTCTCCATCACACAAGACATCATCAACACTGCTTTGAATGGTGTGAGCGGTTTTATCGGCAGCAATAGCAATCTCACCCTGAATACCGCAGCACTCGACAATAGTAGTGGCAAGCTTTACGCATTCGGCGACATCACCTTCGATCAAGCGAGTGCGTCACTTAACAACAGTGCTGGAGATATCTCTAGCAACGGCACCACCACCCTCAACCTGGCAAGCATTAACAACAGCGCTGGCAAAGTGCAGGCCAACCAAAATATCAATCTCACCACCCACAACATTGGGGGCTATAGCGGATTAGGTTCAGTTACTGCCAAGGGCAGCAACAGCATCACATTGCAGGGTGATTACACCCATGTGGCGGGTAATGTATTTGGTGCAGATGGTGATCTGACGTTGACGTTGAACGGAGCCGGAAACTTCATCAACACTGCAGCGCTGGAAGCGGGCGGAAAGCTAACGGTAGATGCAGCGAGCATCACCAATCAAAGCGGAGCGCTCATTAATGCGAACACGAGCGTGTTGACCACAGCAGGCGACATCGTCAATGCAGGTCGCATCGAAGGTAATAACATTGAGACGCATAGCAACAACTTCACCAATAGTGCATCGGTGATGGGAAACATTCTTAGTCTGAACGCTAATAACCTGACCAACCAAACTGCCACTGCCTTCATCGGTGCTACACAGACAGTCAATCTCATCATTGCGAATGCCCTCCTCAATCAGGATGGTGCATTCATCTATAGTTTGGGAGACATCAACATCGGTTCGAACAACGTCATCGATCAAACGACGGATACAGTGACGGGCAAGGCTGGCAGTGTCATGAACAGCTCTGCCACGATAGAAGCGGACAATGATTTGCGTATCAGTGCAACTACCATCACCAACCAGCGTGCTGTGGTGGGCGTGGAGTGGGGGCCATCTGTGCAGGGCACGCCAGTCGTTGGGACGCCGACCCAAAATGTATTGTATGGTACTGAAAGTTATACGCCTACCTATACAGACCAACGCTTTACAGCCAACACCACCGCCGAAGGTAAATTACTCTCTGGCAGAAATATGCGGCTTAGTGGCACAACGCTTAGCAATCAATACAGCACCATCATCGCGGGTGCGGTGTTATCAGCGAACCAGAGTGTGCTGAACAATTCCGGCGCATTCTTGCGCAGAGAAACACGAGTCGGACAATACAACGGGTTGATTCAGCAATACGCTGGACAGTGGTGTCCCACTGTCCAGATATGCCTTCCATTTGTAGGATGCTCATGTCCCGGTGGATATAAGAGCATCTATAACTGGGTAGCCAATCCGCTAAACAATACATATAACTTCACCCCAACAGAGACCCCAATAACCAATACTTCAGTAAAGCTTGAAGGAAATGCACAGTCATATTCAGATGCTAAAGTCACCCAAACTGTATCCACCATCAACGCGGGTACTGTTGGTTCGGCCACCTCGTCCCTGCTTAATCCTGCTGGTGGAGCTGTTGGTGCGGGTAGCGCGCCTGCGCTAAATTCATCTGCACCATCCATCTCGCTTCCCACCAGCGGGCTGTACACCATACACAGTCAACCCGGACAGCAATATCTGGTAGTTACCGATTCGCGTTTCACCAGTTATCAGACATTCATTTCCAGTGACTACATGTTGAGTCGCTTATCGCTTGACCCAACGTTGATGCAAAAACGTCTGGGCGATGGTTTTTACGAACAGAAGCTGGTGAACGAACAGATCATGCAGCAAACAGGCCAGCGCTACGTAGGCCAATACGCCACCGCTAACGAGCAATATACCGCCTTGCTGGATGCGGGAGTCACCGCAGCACAAGACCTTCAGCTCGTACCCGGTATCGCGCTTACTGCGCAACAGATCGAAGCACTGAAACAAGACATCGTCTGGCTGGAAGATCGCACAGTGACATTGCCTGATGGCCGTATAGAACACGTACTGGCCCCGCAACTCTACCTAACCCAGCTGAGCAAAGCCGATCTCTCGCCAGGTGGTGCCATCATCGCCGCCAATGACATCAGCATCATGGGCGGAGACAGTATTACTAACACCGGTCTCATTCAGGGCCGTAACAGTGCCGTATTGCAAGCCAGCAACATCAAAAACATCGGTGGCACCATCAGCAGCCAAGGGCTGACACAACTCAGCGCCAGCAATGACATCATCAACCTCTCTGGCAAGATCAACGGAAATGACGTTAGCTTGAGCGCAGGTCGCGACATCATCAATCAACGCGCCAGTAGTAGTTTTGCAAGCACCACCACAACAGAAGGCAGGACAGCCCCTTCGATCTTCGGATCGATTGACGCCCCATCGGGGACAAATAGTATCAGTGGCACTTCATTGGGTTTGGAAGCAGGCATAACTGCCACCAACAGCCTGAGCATGAATGCCAAACGTGACATCTCTATCATTGGAGCCACTGTTGCCAGTGGCGGCAATGCAATCATTGATGCTGGTCGCGACCTGAATGTGGGCGTCGTCACCGTCGCTGAAAGTTCAAGCACCTCGCGCGATGCCGCATCACGCAGCAGCGTGACCCAACTGGGTAGCAGCATCACCACGGGTGGTAACTTAAACCTCACCTCAGGCAACAACATGACGCTAACGTCAGCCGAACTGAATGTAGGTAAAGACGCAACGCTGAAATCAGGTGGCGATCTAACTCTTGCATCAAGCAAGAACAGCACACAGTCCAGTTTTGATACAGGCATCACTCAACAGCGGGACCTTGATGAAACAGTGCTCGGTACAAGCCTCAATGCACAAGGCAACATCACGATTGCAGCCACCAACGGCGCAGGTGCCACGAGCAGAACACAGGGTGGAAACATCAACATGCAGAGCGCCAGCATCAGCAGTGCGAACGGCAAGCTTGCTATCGTTGCGGATAAAGATGTCAACATCACTACCGCTGATGAGAAGCACGAATCCTTCACCCAAACCAACATCGTAGAAAAAGGATTCTTATCAAGCAAAGCGACTACCACGCGCACCAGCACTTCTGAAACATATGCAATTGGCAGCAGTCTAGAAGGTGACAGCGTCAGTATCCAATCTGGCAAAAACCTTAACGTAAAGGGTAGCGGCATCGCCGCCAGCAACGACCTAAGCCTCAAAGCGGGTAACGACATCCATATCACCGCCGCTGAGAATACCTTGGCCAACAGTAGCTTCAAAGACGAAAAAACCTCTGGTCTGTTCGGTGGTGGTGGATCCATTACCTTGGGCACCAAGCAACAGTCGAATGATCAAACCAACCAAAGTACTACTCACACTGCCAGCACAATTGGTAGTCTCAGTGGCAACATCAACATCGAAGCTGGGGGGAAATACACTCAAAATGGAAGCGACCTGCTCGCCTTTAGTGACGCTACGACAGGCACTGGCGGCAACATCGACATCGTCGCTAAGAACGTCGACATCAGTGAGGTGCAAGACACAGGCAGCAACACTACAGTAAGCAAATTCAAACAAAGCGGGCTCTCCGTGTCTGCGAGCAATGCCGTTGTGAGCGCCGCACAAACAATCAACCAAATGGGTAAAGCGGCAGGTAAGACATCCTCTGGCCGACTCAAAGCCCTTGCCACAACAAGTGCAGTGCTCGCTGCAAATAATGCTTATGGCGCAGTCTCGGAATACTTACCCCAAGATGCCACCATGGGAGACGCGGCTAACCAAGCGGCAATGACCAACCTTAAAGTCAGTGTAGCCATCGGTAACAGCAGCAGCGAAAGCACCAGCACCCAAACATGGAGCGAGGCCCAAGGCAGCAAAATTTCCGCAGGCGGCAACCTCAGCATCCGAGCCACCGGTGCGGGCAAAGAATCAAATATCACTATCCAAGGCAGTAAAGTGAACGCCGGCAACAACGCCACCCTTGATGCGGAAAATCAAATCAACCTTCTTGCCGCTCAAAACACCAGCACCCAAACCAGCAGCAACAAGAGCAGCAGCAACAGTATCGGCCTAAGCGCAAACTTTGGCCCCAAGGGAATTGGATACAGTGTGGATGTCTCAGCCAGCCGAGGCAAAGGAAGCGGCAATGGAAGTGACCAGACCTGGAGCAACACCCAGATCAACGCAGGCAACAAAGTCACCCTAAAATCGGGTGGCGACACCAACCTCAAAGGTGCCGTAGCCAACGGCGAACAAATCGTGGCAGATGTGGGCGGTGACCTCAATATAGAAAGTCTGCAAGACACCAGCACCTATGCCAGCAAACAAGAGAACGCAGGCTTCGGCGTCAGCGTCCCCCTTGCAGGCACATCGGGAAGCTTCAGTCTCAACGCTGACAAAACCAAAGCGAACGGCAACTACGCCAGCGTGCAACAACAAAGCGGCATCAAAGCGGGTGATGGCGGCTTCCAGATCAACGTCAAAGGCAACACTGATCTCAAAGGCGCAGTCATTGCATCCAGAGACCAGGCCATCGCAGAAGGCAACAACACCCTCAGCACCGCCACCCTCACCCAAAGCGACCTCGCCAACCGGGCCGATGCCAGTGTCGAGACCAGCGGATTCAACGTGAGCAGCGACATGTTCAGCCAAGGCAAATACGGCCTCGCCAAAGGCGCGCTTGGCAACAACCTCAAGAACGGCAACATGTCCTCCGGCTCAACAGGTGCGAGCCGCACGGCCATCTCAGTAGGTAACATCACGATCGCCAATGAAGCCGCCCAACAAGCCCTCACCGGACAAACTGCCGAGCAAACCCTA
>JAGXGC010000022.1 GCA_024636935.1 Sideroxydans sp.
CGGTGATTCTGGCATCGTGAACACTCATTCTGGTGAATGGCTAAAAGTGTTCACGTTCGAGCAGAATCGGTGTTCACGTTCCTTCAGAATGACTGTTCACGTTCGCCCAGAATGGGTGTTCACGTTGCTCCAGAATATGCAGTTAGCCTACAACCATCCCGTAGCGGCCAATGTCCTTAGATATTGCAAGTCAGAGAACAGGTGATAGTGGAATGATTAAAAAGATATCCAGTGATCAGCTCAAGATTGGCATGTATGTCTACGACCTTAATCTTGCCTGGGAAAGTCACCCTTTTTCTTGGCAATGTTTTCTTATCGAAGATGCCGAGACTTTATCTCTGATCCAAGGCTCTGGAGCCGGACAGTTTGAAATTGATACCGAACTTGGCGCTGACTTTGAAGCCACTGCTTCACTTGAGGAGAAAGCTCAAAGCTTTCTGAACGAAGCATCCTCATCAGCCACCAGTATCTTGTCTGGCTATTCCGCTTCTGAACAATTCAATCACGCCAAGAAACTATACTCAGACACCAATAAGCTGATGCAGAACATCATGAAGGATGTTCGCATGGGGCAAGGCGTTGATTTTGCGCAGTGCGAGCCTGTCGTCGACAACATTCTCGATTCGATGTTTGCTTTTCCATCTACCTTCCTGCCCATAACGCAGATGAAGACCCGCGATGAGTACACATTTCAGCATTCAGTATCTGTTTCCGCACTAGCCGTTTCGTTCGGCAGGATTTTGAAACTCCCACGCGAGGAGATAAAAGAGCTTTCTCTGGGTGGCTTGCTACACGACATCGGAAAAGCAAACACCCCTAACCACATCCTGAACAAGCCGGGCAAGCTGGACGATGAAGAGTTCCGAGTCATGAGACATCATGTTGTGAGCTCTGCAGAGCTGATCAAGCCTATGAAAGGCATCAGCGATATCGCGTTCAACGCGGCTGCACAGCATCATGAACGATATGATGGCACAGGATATCCTCAGGGGCTCAAAGGCGATCAGATCAGTCTGCACGGGCAGATGCTTGCCATCGTTGACGTCTATGATGCAATCACCTCACTGCGCGTTTACCACACCCCAATACCACCTCCAGAAGCACTACGAAGGATTTATCAGGGAAGTGGCACACACTTCAATCCACGGCTTGTGGATGCTTTCATTAAGGGTATAGGTATCTATCCAGCGGGCTCTCTGGTACGCCTAGAAAGCGACATGCTTGGGATAGTAAGAGAGGTATCGACAGATAAAATATTGCAACCAATCGTGCAACTGATCTACGACTGTAATAAATCATGCCACATCCCTCCTGAGCTACTAGATCTATCAGCCTGCAATGACAAGATCAGTTCACACGAAGCATTTGAGGATTGGGGCATAGATCAAGCTAGATGGATCTCAGTGAATTCCTAGCTTCCCCTCTCTGTAAATCCCACTCGATTCACAGCTTAAAGATCCCCCGTACTCGCTGCCATACTTTCTACAATCGAGAACTTACGGACGGATATAGGCCCAGCCCTCACGTTGCTTATGGATCAACTCGACCACTCCGGCTGGAACGTAGCCGATAGATGACAGCATGTCCGGTTTGGTCAGTTTCATTTTCTTCATAGTGTTTTCGCATGCCACGATCTTCACACCATCGGCCTTTGCCTTATCTATCCGAGCACCCACTTCAGACTCAAACTTGAGCATGCCGATCCCCGGGCCATAAACAACGATCTCGACATCCACATTGTCTTTGCCAAGCGCTTCCTGCAGATTCTTAGCATTGTTGAGGGCCAGATTCCATTTCCCCGGCTCCGAGTCGCTCACTTGCAGCACCACTTTCTCCCGCGTATTGGCAGCTTGAGAACCTGCATCTGCTGCTGCGCAGAATGATGCGAAAGATAACGTGATAGCCAACAGTGTTGCGAAGGTCTTATGCTGAAATATATTTTTCATTTTCTCTTCACCCTGAGTTGTTTCAGTTCAATGATTACTTAGAGATCACCTGTACTCGCTGCCACCATCATGTCCTTCATGGCAGCCATCACTTTCTCTGCACTCTTGCGTGTGTCTTCCGGCATTGCCTTGATCATCTTCAGATCCATCATCATGGAGATGACCCAGCGCTTGCCTGTCTTGTCTTCGATGATGGCGATGCGGCAGGGCATGAAGGCGATCATCATGTGGTCGGCAGTGAGCATCTTATTGGCGGTAAGTCCGTCGCAGAAGTTGAATATCTCCATGCGTTTGGCAGGTTTTCCGGTGAGGGCTTCGATTTCTTTGTAGAGCTTATTCACGCCGACGAATTTGAGGTTGTGTTGGTTGGCGCGCAGCTTGAGTGATTCCACCGCATCGTCGAAGCTGATGTCGTCCTGCACCTGGATGCTGGCGATCTGTAGCTGGACGTCGGTGTAGCTGAGTTCGTCTGCAGCGGCGAATTGAGTGACTGCCAGCAATAGGGCGGCGAAGAGTGTTTGCAGTGTTTTCATTTGGATTCCTTTCATTGCGTGCATCATTCAATGATAGCTGCGCGCTAGGCCAGCAGTTTTATGCCTTGATTCCGAAATTGTTCGGCCTTGCCTTCATCTATGGACAGCTTGATCAGCTTGTGACAACGCGCCAGCGTCTCCACCAAGGCTTGCTTTTCATCTTCAGTGTCTTGCAGGCGCTGCACTACATTCTTGCCGTGTTCACCCAGTAATTGCTGTGCGAGCTCGATGAGCCCGGCACGACCCGTAGCAGTGGGTGTGAAAGTGGCATGACTCGTTGCCACTTGCGCACCGGCATCGCCTGACTTGCCCTCTGGCTGTACAAAACCGTTGTCCACCAGCCACAGCAGATGCTCGTTGAAATCAGGCAGGTCTGCGTAGCGGCTCAGCAAGTCACCGAACTTTGTCTTGCCATCGACCATGATGAGTATCGCCCGCAGTTTTTGCGGCACCGCGTCGCTGCGCTGCGCCAACTCTGCTGTCCCCTTGTCGGTTTTGACTAAAACCGCAGCACTATCCATGACCACTTATACAAGCTCTTCGATGACACGGAAAATCAACCTCACGGTGATCAGCACGTAGACCGCACCGAACAGGAAGATCAGGGCAACGATCATGTTGATGATGTTCGGCGGTAGATGAGTGAAGAAAGGTGTGACGAAATAGCCTGCCGTGAACAGAGTGACCAATCCCGTCAAAAATCCCCACTGCTTGCCCACGACGCCGCCGGGTATCTTGCTGCGCAGTGAATACACCAGATACATACAGATCAGCATTACGCCAATGGCTGCGATATTTATGCCCAAGATAACTTGTGATTCCATTTTTCTCCCCTTTCAGTTTCACTTCGTCGTTTTATTAATGAGTCTGCCAATCACCGTCAGACAATCCCCGGATTACCCCCTACTCCCTTCAGCTTCGGCACGTTGGGTGCCGTGACCTTGACCACTTTCTCGTTGCGCAAGTGACGTGCCACCAAGTCCCAGATCGGTTCGCCGCCTCTGTCTCGTGCGGCTTCGGAAACGGGTGCCCAGCCTGCGACTTTGTAGGTCTTGCTGGCTTCGAGCGGTTTGCCTGCCAGGCGCATGTCTTGGATGCGTTGACCCATCTTGGCATTCGGCTCGCAGGTGTATTCCAATCCGCCCACGCGCACCATGTCACCGCCCTGTTGGTAGTACGGGTCTGGATTGAACAGGTTGTCGCCCACGTCTTCGAGGATGGTCTTGATCTGTGCGCCGGTCATCTCGGTGAGTGTGGTGAACGGGTAGGTGATCGCGGTCTGGTTGAGCACGTCATCCATGGTGATGTCCGCACCGGGCAACAGCGAGGTGCCCCAACGAAAGCCGGGTGAGAAGGCGATGGGGGCATCTTTCTCTTTCATCAATGCGTCGAGGATGACTTGGTCGAAGCTGCCGTTGAAGTTGCCACGGCGATAGAGCAGACCGTCGGTGGTGGCGAGTTTCTCGTCGAGCTTGGCGGCATAGGGTGCGCGATGTTTCTGAATCAGCGCGGCCATGTCTTTGTCTGCTGCGAGCAGGTTTGAGAACACCGGTAGCAGTTTGTAATGGAAACCTTTGACCTTGCCTCCCTTCACTTCGAAGTCGAGCACGCCGAGGAACTTTCCGTTGGAACCAGCGTTGGTCACCAGCGTGACGCCGCCTGCGTTCTTCACCGGGATAGGGGCGGGTATGCCGTCATGGGTGTGGCCGCCGAGGATGGCATCTAGGCCGGTAACGCGCGAGGCGAGTTTGAGGTCAACGTCCATGCCGTTATGCGACAGCAACACGGCGACTTGCGCGCCTTTGCTGCGTGCTTCGTTGATAACTTCTTGCAGGTTGTCTTCCTGAATGCCGTAGGACCAGTCCGGCACGAAGTAGCGCGGATTGGCGATGGTGCTGTAGGGAAAGGCCTGACCGATGATGGCGACGGGTACGCCGTTCATCTCTTTAATGACGTAGGGCTTGAACACGGGGTCGCCGAAGTCGGTGGTCTTGACGTTCTGCGCGACCACATCCATCTTGCCGCTCAGCACGCCCTCTTCGGCGTCCTTGATACGCTGCGCGCCGTACATGCACTCGAAGTGCATGGTCATCACGTCCACGCCCAGCTCCAGACAGGCGTCAATCATGTCCTGCCCGTTGGTCCACAGCGCTTGCCCGCTGCCCTGCCAGGTGTCACCGCCATCCAGCAGCAAGGCGCCCGGGCGCGATGCGCGCACTTGTTTGACCAGCGTGGCGAGATGGGCGAAACCGCCGACCTTGCCATAGGTGCGCGCCGCTTCGGTGTAGTCGAGACAGGTGTAGGCATGCGCCTCGGGCGAGCCCGGCTTGACGCCGAAGCGCTTGAGCAGCGCGTTGCCCACCAGGTGCGGCGGCTGTCCGCTCATAGCGCCGATGCCGAGATTGATCGCCGGTTCGCGGAAGTACATCGGATTCAGTTGCGCGTGGCTGTCGGTGATGTGTAGCAGGCTGACATTGCCTTTGCGCGGCAGGTCGTACATGCGCGCGGCATCACTGGCTGCGTAGGATTCATTGCTGTTCAGTACGAAGCCGCCCGCCGAGGCGATGGCCAGTATCTGAAGAAATTCGCGTCGATTCATGCCCATCGTGTTTCCTTTTTAGAAAGCAGGCTGATGCGGTGTGCGCACGATGCCGCCCCTCCGCGAACGGGAGGGACGAACCGTTACGTGTTACTTGTTGACGGGGGATTCAGGGTCCAGCAGCAGCGCTACCAGATCCTTCATCTGATCTTCTGTCAGGATGCCCATATGGCCGAAGCGCGGCATGTTGGCACATGCGTTGCCAGCCTTGGCGTTGTAGATGCGGGCATAGGCGTAACGCTGGATGTCTTCACCGTAGCCACGCTCTTTACCGAAGTGCAGTAGGCTGGGGCCGATGGTGCCGTAGGCGATCTCGGTTGAAGACAGCTGGTGGCAGTTGTAGCAGTTGCCGCCGCGCGGATCTTCCGCCTTGTCCTTCCAGGTCATGCCTTTGCCGCTCTGCGCCAGTTTCTCGCCAGCTTTCCAGTCGCCCATGAATTTCCCATCGGCTGGCCACTTGATGGCTTCAGCTTCTTTGGCTTCCAGTTTGGCTTTCAGCTTCTTGGGCAGCTTGTCGACATACTTGCTGCATGCAGCCTGCAACTCGTCTTGGTTGACGCGTGTCGCTTTGGCGATTCCTTTGTCACGGAAATCACGCTTCACGATCATGGCGGTCTTGGCGTCCAGATCTTTTGCAGTGTTACCCGCCTGCGACGGTACAGCAACCATGGCCAGTGAGATGCTGACCGCGAATCCAATCATCGATTTTGTATTCATGTTCGTCATCTCCTAGCGTTTCAGACCTGGGCCGACATACTTCGCGCCGTTCGCGCTGACTGCCAGATAAGTGGTCAATGCGATGGTTGCCTCGGAAGCGAACTTCGGCTCCGGGAAACGTTGCTGACGGAAGCAGTCGTTCAAGCGCCACTGGAAGGAGCGAGTTAGACCTTGCGAGACGCGGTAGGCGGGCCAGCTTGTGTAGGCAGTCTGTGCGTCCTTCTTGCTGCTGCGCATGTTGGGTAGGTCTTGCATGCGGATGCGCACGCCACTGGTGGCATGGCAAGTGGAGCATGCGAAGTCATATGGTCCGGCGCGATAGTTGAAAATGCGCTTGCCGATCTCGTAAGCTTCTTTCACTTGTGGATGCTTGGTGGAGACCTTCATCTTCATGCCTTTGGATTGACCGGACACATAGGTCGCCAAGGATGAAATGTCGGAATCTTTCTTGTCGGAAGCAAATGGCTTGGCGGTGATCTGCTCTTCTGGGATGCCCTGCAAAGTAGTCATGCAGGTGAGCAGACGCGACTCAAGGTCCTGCACCTTTTTCGTGTCTTTAAAGTAGCGTGGCAATTCAGCATAAGCACCTTTGACCACACCCTTGCCTTTGCCAAGATCGCATTTCTCTAGGCTGACCTTGTTGGGGCCGCCCGGCGTCTTCCACAATTCCTCACCGCGCATCTCATCGAACTCGGCCGGATTTCCATCACTGATCATCTCGCGATATTGTTCGATACGCTCTGAGTCGGTGACGGCATTTTCTTCCGCTACCGCTGTCAGGCTCGTCGATAATGCCAGCACCATCACTGCCCTGAATATCTGATTGGTGTTCATTTGTTCTCCCTGATATAAAAATGGCCATGCAGTCGCATAGCCAATTCATTCATCTTCTTATGCCGAGATCGTTACCTCGTCGCTGCGGGTATCGCCCTTGTTATCGATCCAGCTGATCTTCACCTTCTCGCCGGCACTGCCACCTTTGAACATGAACATCAGGTAAGGGTTCTTGGAGATCGACTGCCCGAACTGGGCGTCCAGTACTGTGCGGCCCTCATATTCCGCCTTGACCTCGGTGATGAACCAAGCGGGAATCAGGGTGCCGTCTGCGTCCTTGCGCAAACCGGTCTCCATGTCGTGCTGCATCAGGATCTTAACTTCAGTCATGCCCTCTTTGACAGAGGCGCGTATCTTCATTGGCTTGCCCATTTTGTCTTCCTTATCCGAGTGAATGATGTCCGCTACGGTTAACCGCCGCAGCCGCCCGCCGTGACTTTGACTTCTTTCGAAGTGCGGTAGAACTTGCCGTCAGCCTTGACCAACGCAACCACATGGGCCGTCTTGCCCATCTTTACACGGGTGGTGACCTCTGCCGCAGTGCCCTCTGGGATATTGAATACTGCTGCCAGCACGTTGGGGTTCTTGTCCACCATGATGGATATCTGCTCGACATTCGGCAGCGAACTCGAGATACCGACGGGTACCACCGCACCATTCTCGGCAATCTCGGGTACAGTCAAACGAATGAAGATCGAACTCTCTTCAGGATTGGTCGCCCCCAGTGAATTCAACGCTTCTTCTACAGCCTTGGATGTGAATGCCGGTTTATTCCACTCCGCTAACGCGGCGCCCGGACGAAGCAGACTCGCACCACCGAACAAGGCTAACAAGCCTATGCCCCCGGTGGATAATGCTTTGCGACGTCCCATATCTATCTGTTTACTCATCAAGATTCTCCCTTTCCCGTTTCGTTGTTCAAACAAGAACTGCACACTCGCCTGCATATTCCGCCTTGGCCAAATCACCTTCCAGTGACCCGCAAAGAGCAGAGCCGAACCGTATACCCGACAAGATTGCGGTGTCAATAACGCAACCATAGCCCTGATGGGGGGGGATGAGAACTATTTGGTGTGCCAAGAAGTGGAGGGACCGCCACGCACATAGTGCGCCTGAGGATTTCTTGATGAATTTCGGCATGCAACAAAAAAGGCCTGCAATCGATGCAGGTCTTTTGCAGCTAGCACAACAAAGATCATCGGTGGAATGCAGCGACGCCATTTACTGTCGTTGTACTATTCTGAAATCCATACACGATGCCGGCACCGGTTGCCCCTATGCCAGTGAATGAACCGCCCAGTCCTCCCTGTATCGCAGCACCGTTTGCCGTAGCGGTGAAGGTCCCTCCACCGTTGCCATCGCCGAAGATGGTTTGCTGGATCGGCAAGTTTGTACCGGTCGCCACATAGTTGGTCGCCCCTACCGTGGCATTCACCCCGACATTCACTGTCATCGCGGTGAAGTTGGCCTGCAAGGTGGCCCCGTTCAAGGTGCCTACGTTACCCAGATTGTCAGTCGGGCTGGTGCCGCCCCCCAGTGTGTAGGTATACGTACCCGAAGCAGGCAAGGTCACCGGCCCAGTCATCACCGGCGCCGTCAGCCAATGCAGGCTACTCCCCGTATTGCTAATGGAGGCTAATGCCGTGCTCGTCACACGGTCAGTCACGCCCAGATTACCGCCTTGCCAGCGGCCCCAACTGATTCCCGAAACAGCGTCCTTACCTTGATTGACTGCTAGAGCGGTTCCGATGGATATGCTATTGGAGTTCTGGCTGACGATTTGCCCACCACTATTGTTATTGGGTGCCATGTCAAAGCGGGTGAGATTTCCCGCTGCGTCTTTAAGCACTCGACCTGCGTTATTAAAAGCTCCGTTGGTATCAAAGTAAGTTGTGCCGTTTCCAGAGACCCCGAGTGCGTCATATCTGGAAATCGCCACCAGTTGATACGGTATAGCCAAATTAACCGTGGTGGCAGGCGCGCCGTTGAACGTATCGAGTTTGAATGCCGTGACTCCGCTGATGCTCTGCGTCGAGGCATCGGTCAAGAAATACTGCAGAAAAGCGCCGTTGACGCCATTGCCGGTGAGTTGGCCGGAAATATAGCCCTGTCCAGCGGCCCCGCCCACCAACACATTAAGTGTGCCGCCGCCATAAGTATCAAAGTGAGAGCGTGAATTGCCGACGCCACTATTAGAAGTCAGTGGCATCGAGGTGGCGCTGGCTGTCCAGTTAATACCTCCTCCGCTCAATGCCAGATTCGCCCCAACAGTTTGATTGGTGAAATTGACTGACAGACTGGCAGAACCGATTGTGCCTGCCGTCCCGTCTTGCATGGTTGGTGTGGTACCGCCATCCAGCAAATAGGTCGCAGTACCGACCAAAGCCTCCGGCAGATAGAACGGATTCACGCTGGGCCCGGTAATCCAGCTTCCGTAGCCACCCGAAAACGTCTGCGTGGCGGTAGAAGGCGCAGCTCCAGAATATGTCGTTGTTGTTGTCAGAGTCGGCACACTCGCATAACGCCCAAACTTGATCCCAGTCGTGCTAACGCTGTTCGCAGTGCCTGTCACCGCCCCCGATGCGCTGGTCAAAGTATAGGTCGCCCCCGTGCTGCATGGTGCCGTTGAGCACCCGCCCCCCCACACCACAGAGAAGCTAGGATTGATTGCATTCGGCGAGATGGATGCTGGCAAAGTCTCGAAGCTGTAAGGTTTGGAGAATGTGGAGAGCGAAAGGCTATCAGAGACCATCAATGAGGTCACCACATAGGGGTTAGTCACCGGTGCCGTCACCACAGGGGTAAAGGCCGTCGTCGTTCCGCCCTGAAGTAGCGTTTCCAATGTCGTCGTCGTTCCGTCCTGAACAAACGTTTGTGTAGTGGTGTTCAATGTTGTACCTGAGCTTGAGTTGACCAGCACAACAGGGACGAGCAACTGCGGGGCATTGATTACAGGCGTCGGTTGCAAAGCACCAACCGGAGGAGGATTGTTCAAAACTGTTCCGGGACCTACTGGTGCAGTATCCGCCGCGACAGTCCTGATTGGCGCAGGTCCGGCTGCGCCGGGGCCATCAGCTGCTGTCTGCGCCTTGTTTCCATCGCCGTTCTTGCGAGCCTGATCCCCGCCTTTCCCCGTTTGGTTTGCATTGCCATCCTGCGGTTTTTTTCCGCCGTCCTTTTGCCCCGAAGCTCCTTGCCCGGTTTTGCCGGCATTGTCTTCTTCATTCTCCTTGATGGTTTTGCTAGGGGCTGCAGCTACAGTGAAGATACTTGTATTGATCGGCGCCAGGATAGGCAGCGCATTCAGTCCGCTTGAGAAGCCCATTTGATTGGGCAGCACATTGACCGTGCCCAAGTTCGTCATGAGTGTCGTTTCACCTACGTTCACTTTGCTATATGTCCCTGGCTGTGGACCAGCGGGAGGGCCACCAACGGGCCCTCCGACTGGGCTTCCGGCAGGCCCTCCCATTGGCCCTCCCATTGGCCCTCCCATTGGCCCTCCCATTGGCTCTCCCATTGGGCCAATAGGTGGTACAACGTATGATTCGTGATCGGTGCCACGAATACCGATAGTGGCTGATGGCGTCTTGATTCTGTAGTTGCGCTTGTTCTTGGATCCGATCAGGCCGGTCACTGCTCTGAAACCGCCTTTGAGCAATGAAAAGAAGCTGCGCTCACTGCCGTCCTGCTTGCCATTGAATACAAACTGGTCGAACTTCATCTGCGTATTCGGACGGATCGCGACAAAGCCCCCATCCAACATTTTGATTTGAGCCGAGGATGACATCGCAGTAGAGATGGAATCACCCTCGGATATCCTGTCGCCCTTCTTTAGGAATCGTGTCACCCCCGAAGTCGTGACCTTTACATTTCCGTGTACGAATTGAACCTTACCGGCCACGGCTGCTTCCGCAACTTGAGTCGAAAGCATCAGACTGACTGATGCGAAGGCTAGAAAATATTTTATTTGCTTGGTGATATTCATGATCAACCTCATTCAAGAATGTTGCACATGCAGACTATCGAAAATCCCTGCGTACCGTCATGGATGCATCGATACGATCAAAGCTGTAAATGGCTATATTGGATTTGTTGCGTGAATAACTGATCTGGGGACGGAACGTCCACAGCTTTGCAAAATGCCAATTAGCACCCAATGTGGCATCGGACAGTTTGTCATCGCGCTTGACCAGGAAGGCGAGATTCCTTTTGTCATACTGCCCTCTTTGAAAGCCAACGTTGGCAAACACCTCGGCCTCTTCGCTGAGTGAAGTTTGTCCGCCGAACCTCAAGCCATAGCCAGATTTGCTTCCGTCAGCACGATCATGCACCGCACCTTCTTTTAGCCCATTGATACTGCCAAACAGCGCGGATTTACCGTCATCCAAAATATGCAGCATCCCCGCACCGATGACTGCTTGATTGAAATCATTCACTTGATATGTGGGATCTGAATATCGATTCTTGCCGTATTGCCCAAACACATTGAGCTGATTCTTGGGATTGAAAGTGTGCTGCCACCCCCCCGTGAACCCGTATGAATTTCTATTCTTCAGATGTGCCTGCTCATAGAAGCCCCAAGTCAGGCCCAATCGAAAAACTTCATCACCTGTTGCAAAGGCAGCGCCGGCTCGGGCATCCAAACTTCCAAAGTCATATGTATGCATCTTATGATTGTTGCGCTGCCGCAGATCGACACCGCCATTTACACTCCATTGGCCAGTGAAGTCATGGTTAACCTCCCCGCCTATGGCACCCATATAGTAAGTGGCCGGTGTTTTCAGGCTGGTGGCATTCAAAGTGAACACCAGATCACCGAACGCAGGGATGGCTACATCCGATTGGCTGGTGGAATTATTGACGTTCGTATCACGGCCGACAGTGCCCTCCAGATAGGCTGAATAACGCGTCTTCTTAGCCTCTTCTGCCGAATCGATCGCAGCAAGATATTTCTCGATAGTGATACGCGCAGCTTCCGGCGGCTCCTGCTTCATCACCGCTTCGAGTTCAGTCTTGGCGCGAGGAAGATCGCCCAGATGGAAATACGCACGGGCCATATCCAATCGCGCGCCCGCAAAGTTTGGATCAACAGCCAGAACACGCTCTAGGGCAAGCGTTGCTTTATCCGGATGGCCGCTATCCAGAGCAGCTATTCCCAATAGATAGTCAAATTCCGAATTACCCGAATACTCGAAATCCTTTGCCGCCAAAAGCTGGTATGCATCTTCAGCTTTTCCTTCATTGAGCAGACCCGCTGCATCTGTGGGGGAGTGTTCGTATTGGCACATGGGAAGAACCAAGAAAAAACGGGAAGAAGTGGGATGCTGTGCGGGTTACAGGGCAATTAGAGATAAAAATCGAGGGTGGTTAAAAAAGCGCAAAAATGACCAAGGATTAACCATTTTTGCGCTTCATTTGGCACAACTTATATCTTGAATCGCCCGAATTTAAACGGGATCACAAGGCCGACAATAAAGAATCGAGCCGCTTCTTCCGCTGTGTAGGTCTCGATGTTGGTCGAGCCATCACTCCTAACCACTATCGATCCATCCAACTTCAACTGAATACGCTTGAACCGCAAGTGTCCATCCTGTTGGATCGCATAGATCGCATCATCAATGAACCGACTGCACGATGTGTCAACCAGCACCTGATCCCCATGCGACAGTGTAGGTTCCATACTGTCACCAGACACTGACGCTATTTTTATATTGCTGAAGTTGCTGCCAACACGTTCACGCAGTAGTCGCACATCAACCCTTACCTGCACCACGGCCTCTTCGTGAACCTCACTGCCGGGGCCAGCAGAGCCGCTCACGTTCACATATTTATCGATAGAGACCTGATCCCCTGCATACACTGGATTAGCAGGCGAGCTTGCTCCAAGCCCAATATCGTCAGCACCCCATGCATATAGCTTGTGAATATCCTCACTGAGGAACATCTCACCTACACCAGTTAACAGCCAGTTGGTGTTTATCTTGGCGCGCCCCAAATCAACTAACGCCTCCCCACCAGGCATGGAATTGCCAAGCTCATAATCCTTCAAGGAAGGTAATTTCATACCAGTTAGGACGCAGAACTCTTTTTGGGTCAAATGTAGCTCCGTGCGCGCATCTCTAATGCGCTTCCCAGTATCCACCTTCAGGTTGTCGCTAGAAATCATTTAGCGACAACCAAACAGCGACAACCAAACAGATGGTTGTCGCTATCAATAACTTCATGTTTATAAAACAAGTTCATTAAATTTCCTGCAAAGGTATGAAATAACATAGCGACAACCATGTCAGGCCACTTGACAAGGTATGGAATCCCATTTCTAATGCGAACCATCGAACAACCAAGCAAAGGCTAAAAACATGGCAACCAACACGGCAAAAAAACCAGTCGATCAAGACTGGGATTCTGCGGACGTTAAGTATGCGCTGCATAAGAAAGGGATCACCCTTTCCAGTATCGCCGAAGCCTACGGATTGACTAGCTCAAGCACGCTGTCATCGGTATTCACCCGCAGCTATCCACTCAACGAAAAGCGTATCGCCGATGCCATCGGTGTCCACCCTATGGAAATATGGCCTTCTCGCTACAACAAAGACGGTTCAGTCAAGCCACGAGGCTTCCGTGCATTGCAGTTTAACGCAACCGAGAAGGCGCGCAAGAGCAAGACAACTGCCGCCGACAGCAGATTCTTGAAGGTCGCCTGACATGCGCAAGATCGTGGACACATTGACTGGCGACCTATTCGCCACCGTGCCACAAGCGCACCCAATGACACCGGGTGCATGGCGCTTTCGTGGCGAGATCGCCCATGTGATGGGTGAAGCCATCAAGACATGCTCCAAAGACCGTTACCAGATCGCCGCTGATATGAGCCGCCTACTTGGGCGCGAGGTATCGGTAAACACCCTAGATAAGTACACCTCCGAAGCCTCGGAGGATCACATCCCAAACCTTGAAACCGCCATCGCTTTTGATGCCGCTACCGAACAGATGGCGCTTGCCAATCTATTCGTCAGCAAGCTCGGATGCCGCGTGCTTCCCGGCAAGGAAAGCCTTCTGGTCGAACTGGTTAGATTGGACCAGATGAGGGCGGACATCACCAAGCAAGAGAAGGCGATCAAGCGCGTCCTTGGAGAAAGCCATGACTAATAAAGTCGACATCAAGGTGATCGCTGATGCCTTGGACGTAAGTAAGCAGGCATGTCAAAAGCGTGCACTCAAAGAATCATGGCCGTTTGATGAAGTGCCACATCCGGGCGGGGGAAAGCGCCTCTACCCCCTCGCCACCCTACCCAAAGTAGTGCGCGAAGCCATCCTGCACCACAGCGTTAAAAGCTTGCACTCAGACGATGCTCCCCTTTCATCGTCTGGGTTGGGGGTTGCGACCACAGTCGCAACTCCTACCTATCCCGTAGTACCGCTTGATCCAGATCATTGCACCGCCCGCCAGCGTGAAGAGAAGCTGGCACGCCAAACAGTGCTGCGCAAGCTGGATGAGTTGCAACACGCCTCCAGTTGCACACGCGAAGCGGCGATCACGACCATGCTGACGATGGCACGTGCCGGAACACTTGGTGAATCCGTATGCGCAACCCTGCGCATGGCACGTGATGCCCGTGGCCGCAAGGGCGATGAATACCCATCGGTGCGCTCACTCAAGCGCTGGATCGCCAAGGACAAGGCTGGCGACCTGATGCCCAAGATCACGCAAGCCGACATGCGCATCCTGCCTTGGCACGCGCTGGCGATATCCCTGCGCCGCCGCCCTCAAGGCAGCAGCTTGACGTGGCTGCACAGTGAACTTGAATCGCAGTGGAATGCAGAATGGGGAACCGCCCCGAGCTACCACGTAGTGAGCCGATTATTCCGCGATAAGTTCAGCCAGATCGACCAACTCAAAGGCCGCTATACAGGCTCCGCGTTGCGCAGCCACAAGTTCTATCAACACCGCACCAATGAAGGGCTTGTACCAGCGATGGAAGTCCACGCGGACGGCTGGAACACCCACTTCACTGCACCACACCCTGTGACAGGCGAGTTCATCACCTATGAAGTGTGGCACTACCACGATGTAGCAACTCGCTTCGTCACCCCACCCGGATTGGGTTTAACCGAGAAATTCGAGGTGATCGCTAAGGGCTTGGAGAACTTCATTCGTGTGTTTGGCGTGCCGCTGATCGTGCAGACCGACTCCACCAAGATCGTGCGCGGATCGGCACGCTTCACCAAAGACCCAGTGCGCTCAATCGAAGAGCGTGTCGGCTGCACCGTCGTCCACCCCCAAGAGGTTGGAAACTCCCAAGCCAACGGCATCTGCGAAAACTTCAACGTCAGCTACCTAGACAAGCGCAGCCGTGAACTGGCGACCTACCAGAGCAAAGGACAGATGGATGAACTGACCTTTAAGCGCGTCAAGAAACTCACCGCAGACATGGTGAAAGCGGCCAACGCAGGCGACCTAGTAGAGCGCGACAAGAAAAAACTCGAAGCCGAGCGCATGGGTAAAGGGATGGTGTTCACCACTCATGCCGAAGCGGTGGAGTGGATCAACGGTATATGCGCAGACTATAACAATCGCCCGCATCGCAGCCTGCCAAAGGTGCGCGGAGAGGATGGCAAGTTGCGCCACCAGACCCCCGCAGAAGCGGTAGCTCAACATGCTGCCAATGGCTGGAAACCTGAGCTGATGGGCGACACACCAGAAGCCCACGAAGCATTCCTGATCGACACCTTCCGTCCGCGCACCATCGTCAAAGTCACCCGCGAAACCGTCAGCCCATACGGCGGCATGCGCTTCCGCAATGCCGAGGTTCTTGGCCACTGGAACGGTAAGGAAGTCGTGGTGGTGTATGACATCCATGAATGGCAGACCGTGCGCGTAGAACAAATGAACGGTGCGCTGATCTGCATCGCAGAGTTCGTCGCAGCCACAGGCTACCGCGCTGTCACCGCCTACGAGGATGCAGAAGACAAACGTGCCAAGGCTCAGATACGCCGCCGTGAGAAACAGATCGAGCAGATCGAGGCGCGTCATCCAACAGCGGCCATCGAAGCACCCGTTAAAACAATCGTGGACTTCATCGACATTAACCCCGCGCCAGCAAAGGAGCGTGAGCTAACCATCGCAGACTTTTTACCCGCAGCAAAGAAGGAAGAGAAGGAATCGACCTATAGCGACACCGTTATGTGGCTGTACGGCGATAACAAGGAAGCACCGAAAGAAGAGGTGGCCGCCAAGTAGTTCTAGCTACCGGACGGCCTTTTGAAGCAACAGCACTACAGCAAGGAGAAATATACATGAAACAGCATTTCGTAGAAACCAGCAACCACCGCCGCTTCATCGCGGGTGTATCCGCAGTCGAGAACCGTGGCAGCCCAGAAGCATGCATCCAGCTACTCACAGGATCACCCGGTACAGGCAAGAGCTGCACCGTTGATAACTGGGGAGCCAAGCGCGACGCCATCTATCTCGAAGGCATCCCCGGCATGAGCCTCAGCTTCATCCGTGACTATCTGGCAGATCAGACCAACGTCTATGCACGCGGCAAGTTCGCCCAGTACCAAGGCATGGTGGATCACTTCCGCCGCAGCCGCCAACCCATCATCCTAGACGAAGCGCAGCACGGCTTGCCCAATAAGGCCGAGTGCATCGAATACCTGCGCCGCATCGCCGAGCAAGCCAACGTCATCCTGGTGCTGGTGTGCCACACCTCCGAGAAGCACCGCTTCAGCGAGGATCGTCTGGCCCACATCGCCACCCGCGTATCCGACGTGACCGAGCTGAAGCCAGCCAGCATCGAAGACTGCGCCATCTATCTGGGTGACCTATGCGAAGTGCGCGTGGATGCAGGCATCGCGCAGTTGGTATTCGAGCAATCACGCGGACGCTACCGCCTCATGTCCAACGCCGGACGTACCCTTGAGGCCATCGGTAACAAGATGGGTTTAACCGAGCTGACTGCCTCCGACATCAAGGGCATCCGCCTATGTGAAGACGCCATGAAGGCGCTGAAGAAAGGGGCCTGATTGATGTCAAGAAAAGGCCAAATCTCCCCTCGCACCGTCACGTTCGGCTTGCGCCAGCGTGCGTGGTGGGTGATGCGACGCCGCATCAGCTTCAGCCTAGCCGAACTGTTGGCCACACTGGCCGATGGTACAGAGCGCGATGCAGAAGGAAACCTGCGCAAATACCTGCGCGCCTTGGTAGCTGTTGGGATCGTGCGTGTAGAGGCCGAGTTGGAGCGTGGCACAGCACTCACCAGCCCCGGCTTCTATCGCTACCAGCTCATCGTCAATTCAGGTCGTAAAGCCCCGGTATGGCGCGCCAAGAGCAATAGCGTGTACGACCCGAACAGCGACACCACCTACCCAATGGGGGAACGCCATGAATGATGCACACACATTCGATCTGGCGCAGAAAGCCGTGGCAGCTACCAGCATGACGGCAGTCGCCATCGCCATCGGTTACTCGCGCACCTCGGTCTCACTGTACCTATCTGGAAAGTATGGCGCTGGCGTAGAGAAGCTCGAAGCCGCCATCACCGCGCGCTACGACATCTACCCCTGCACTCACACAGGCATCGAGATAAGCGGCCCCGACTGCACCCGCCGCGCCACTGCACCGCGTCCATTCGGTGGGCGTGCCAAAGAAGCTCACTGGTTGGCATGCCAAACGTGCCAGCACAACAAGGGAGGCAAATCATGATCGACCACGCACCAGAATTTAACGCCCGCCAACAAGCGGAGCAAGAGAACCGCGATATTGCTGAGTTGGACAAGCACGCAGCACCGCTGCATTGGATGCTGCTGGTCGTCTTGGTGATCCTCCTGGCATCCCAACTGTGGAAAGGCTGGCACCACTACTCCGATCTCGTGGCCGCCAACGAGGCGCTGATCCAATGCATGAACAGAAAATCGGTGGGCATCGCTGATGTGCTGATTCGTTGCGATGTGAAGGAGCTTGTCTCGGAGGTGCAGCCATGACCTTCGAGATCATCGAGCAAGCACCACGCAAGGTGAGCAATGCCGCCCTGCGTCGGCAGATCGCCGAGAAGGCTTACCAGTGCGCGCGCTGGTTGCGCATCAACGGCTTTGAAGTACTCGCCGTCTTGGGGGGGGTACGTCAGCCGCGCGTTGTCATCCGCCCCAGCACGCTGTGCTACCAACTGGAAGGCGCAGTAGATGCGTTCGAGCGCAGCCCACGTGGAGAGCGGCGCTACCGCTACGCCGTGCGCTTCGACTGCATGATCGAGTGGGAATCCGTATGAACCCGACACGCACAAAGATGTTCCGTTGCAGCGAATGCGGGGAGTTGCACAACTACGAAGACGACGCACAGTCTTGCTGCGCACCCGTGGTGACCGAAGTGCCATGTTGGGCTTGTAGCGAATGTGGAGACGTGACTGACGATGAAGACGCGGCCCGCTACTGCTGCCTAGCTGAAGACGTAGTGCTACTGCCAACACCCTTACAACTTGAGGCCGCTGGCCAGCAAAGGTTGTTGCCATGAAAGCCGGCCAATTCGGGACATGGACAGAGCAACTGCTCTTTCGCATGGGCTACAAAACTGCCAAAGAGCGCCCTCAATGTTGGACTTGCCATCATGCGATCGGAAAGTGCCAAGAGAACGGATCGGTCAATCTGCGTTGCACCAAAGCAGATACCACCACGACTCGAAGCGCAGTCTGCAACGAGTGGGAGGTGACTCATGGCTAAAACCTTCACCGTCACCCACGGCAGCATCCGTATCAAGGTAAAGCTGCTGCCCACTGTCGATGACGTGCATCGCGCTTATACGGGCGGCACCAGCGTGCCACGCCGCAGCGGAGCCAAGATCGTGCATGGCTTCTTCAACGCCAACACACCAGTCAAGCACGTCGGCACCATCGTGCTACCTGAGCGGGGGGGCAACCTGAACGAGCTGGTACCGCACGAGACCACGCATGCCGTCATCCACCATTTCAACGGCGTATTGAGCCATGCAGATGAAGACTGCGCGACAGCGGTCGGCATCATCAGCTCACGCATCTTCAAGCGTCTAAACCTGATCAAAGCGGAGGCCGCGTGATGTATATACACGAAGCGATACTGCTCACACTACTCGCCAACCACAGCAGCTCCAACCCGCTGCCGTTCAACGACCTGCACCTTGCCAGCAAGATGTCCAAGAAGGGATTGCACGCCGCCCTAGACAAGATGTTCTATGCCACGCCAGCCGTCATCAATCGCGCCACCATCACCAAGAAGGGCGAGACACAGATGGTGGTATGGCCGACCTGCGTCGTCGTCCACCAAGGCATACAAACCATCGGCATCACGGGTGAGGCGTTCAAACGCAAGCAGGCGGTAAAGGCATCACTGCCACGCCCGCCGCGCTTTAACGAGCTGACCAAGTTAGTGCTGGACAAGGTCGTCACCCAGCCCGGCATCAGCCGTATGGACTTGTTCTCATATGCCATGTCCACGCAGTTCATCAAGGACGCATCCAAGATCAAGAGTGCCATCGGCAACCTCACCTTCAAAGGATTCATCGTGAGTTCAGGTAAGGCGGGAAACCTCACCTACACACCGGGAGTAGCGAAATGAAGACCTCCTGCCCCGCGTGCGGCGCTGCCTTCTCGCTCGACGCACTCATCGGTAATGAAGGCGCACGCGAGGCCGTCATGGCCGCGCTGGCGATCCCTGCGCCCCTCGGCAAGCTGCTGGTGCAATACCTCAGCCTGTTCCGTCCCGCACAGCGCCAGCTCTCGTTCGACCGCGTGGCCAGCATCCTCAACGAACTGCTGCCCATGATCGCCGAAGCCAAGATCGAGCGCGGAGGCCGCATCTGGTCTGCCCCGCAAGAGTATTGGGCGATGGCACTCACCGAGATGATCAACAAGCGCGACAACCTCACCCTGCCACTCAAGAGCCACGGCTACCTGCTAGCCATCATCGAAGGCTACGGCAACAAGGCTGAAGCCAAGCAAGAAACCAGCACCGAGCAACAACGTGGCGGACGCACGCAAACAGGCTCAGCAGCGTTCAAGAGCGTCGATGAGGTGCTGGGTAAGCCAACCCAAAGCAAGCCCCGCGATGGCATGCCAGCACACGTTAAAGCAGCACTCAAACCAAGCAGTAATTAACCAAGGAGAAACACCATGAACAAAGCAATCAACTTTGTAATACCAGAACCAAAAGAAGGTGAGATCTACGCTGGAACCATCATCAATCCTGATGGCACTGGGAAACACACCTTTCTACTGCCCGGCGACAACGACGATGCCGACTGGCAGACCCAGATGGACTGGGCCGCATCCATCGGCGGCGAGCTGCCGGATCGCGTGCAGCAAGCCATGCTCTACAAGCACCTGCCTGAGCTTTTCCAGAAGGATTGGTACTGGTCTAGCGAGCAGCGCGGCTCCGGTTCCGCTTGGGTTCAGGACTTCTACGACGGCAGCCAGGATTGGTACAGCACCTTCTTCAAGTGCCGCGCTAGAGCCGTCCGCAGCGTATCCCTTTAACACTTCAGCATTCATCAATTGGAGATCGCAATGAACAACGCAAAGAACGAATTCCTGAAATCCCTGCTCAAGGCAGGAGAAGAGTATGGCGGCCTGCTATTGGGCAAGGACGGCGAGCCAGATCAGCACATCGTATTACTTCCCGGCGAGGCACAAGCCGTGAACTGGGACGATGCCAAGAAATTCGCCGCCGACGCAGGCGGTGAACTGCCAACGCGCCGCGAACAAGCACTGCTGTTCGCCAACCTGCCTGAGCATTTCACACCGAACTGGTATTGGTCTGGCGCGCAGCGCGGCTCCGGTTCCGCTTGGGTTCAGGACTTCGACATCGGCTACCAGCTTTGGAACTTCACCAGCTTCAAGTGCCGCGCTAGAGCCGTCCGCAGATCAGTAGCCATTTAACGATTCAATAATTCATTTATTCAGCATGGCAATCACCTCAGAACTGCCCATATACAAAGTGGCCTACGACCTACTCGGCGTCATCACGGATCTGTCTGCAAATATGCGGAGGGATTTCAAGCAAAGCTTAGGCGGCAAATTGCGTGATGAGTGCGTAGAGATCGTGACGCTCATCTTCCGCGCTAACTGCGCTAGGGAGAAAGCGCCACATCTCGACGCGCTGATCGAGCGGTTGCAGGTTGCCGAGTTGCTGTTGCGTATATCGCGCGACAAGCTGCTCATCTCGACCAGCCAGTACGCCAAGGCTGTCGCGTTGACCGACAAGGTCGGCAAGCAGGCTGGGGGATGGCGCAAATACGCAATGTCGCCCGCTTCGTCAGGGTCAAGGCCATGACGACTGTGCGAAAAGTTGATCTGGTCGTGCCGCTGGCCACACAGGCCACCGCCATGCGCACCGCAGATACCGCTGGGCTAGATACCCAAGGCAGGTCTGGCGCAGTTTCCTTGCTGACCGTCTATAGCGGTCGCCGAGGCGACGTAGAAAGCACGATACATCGCAGCGCGGCTCCGGTTCCGCTTGGAATCAGAACTTCAACAACGGCAACCAGAATTGGAACAACACCAACAACAAGTGCCGCGCTAGAGCCGTCCGCAGATGAACAAACGCGCCACCATGCTGAATTCTCTTTTGAAGAGTTGGTACAAGCCTATCTCGACTGTCGCCGCACCAAGCGCAACAGTGCCAGCGCATTGGCTTTCGAGACGAATCTGGAACGTAACCTATGTCGTCTGAACGATGAACTGCTGGAAGGCCGCTATCAGCCCGGCAAGAGCATCTGCTTCGTCATCACCAGACCAAAACTACGTGAAGTATGGGCCGCAGAGTTCCGTGACCGCATCGTGCATCACCTGCTTTACAACCGCATCGCACCTCGCTTCTACGCAGGATTCATCGCAGATTCATGCGCCTGCATTCCCGGTCGCGGCACACTGTATGGCGCGAAGCGTCTGGAAGCGAAGATCCGCAGCATCACCCAGAATTGGAGCCAGCCCGCGCATTACCTGAAGCTGGATCTCGCCAACTTCTTCGTTAGCATCGACAAGCGCGTGGTGCGCCAACTGTTGGCCAAGCGTGTAGATGGCTGGTGGCTGCAATTGGCCGAGCAGGTGCTGTTCCACGATCCGCGCCAAGACTTCGAGCTGCGCGGCGATCCGGATCTGCTCGCCCGCGTCCCTGCGCATAAGCGCCTTACCAGCCAGCCAGCGCACCTCGGCCTGCCCATTGGCAACCTGAGCAGCCAGTTCTTCGCCAACGTCTATTTGGACTTGATGGATCAGTTCATCAAGCACGAATTGCACTGCAAGCACTACATCCGCTACGTCGATGACTTTCTGTTGTTGCATACGTCA
This sequence comes from Sideroxydans sp., assembly GCA_024636935.1. Taxonomy (GTDB): domain Bacteria; phylum Pseudomonadota; class Gammaproteobacteria; order Burkholderiales; family Gallionellaceae; genus Sideroxyarcus. The sequence continues at coordinate 21,944 of JAGXGC010000022.1, forward strand.
CCGCAGTGGCTGAACGCCGCGAAGTGGGAGATCGAGGAGTTCCTACGCGACAACCTCGGGGCGCGCATCAATCCCAGCAAGACCATCCTGCAACCGATAGAACGCGGTGTGGACTTCGTGGGCCAAGTCGTTAAACCGTGGCGCAGATATACCCGCCGCCGCACGTTTAACGATGCCTTGAGCCGCGCTGCGCAAATCCCGGCACATGAGTTGTTCGAGACCGCAAACAGCTACTTCGGCCTGCTGCGCCAATCTACGCATAGCCACCGCGACCGCACGATGCTGGCCAATGTCCTGCGCCATCGCGGCCACTGCATCAACAAGGATTTAACCAAGACGTATAGGCAATCAACCAAGGGAGGCTCCAATGGCAACCAGTAACCAACTGCTCAACCTATTGTCGCATCACATCGGCAAGGGCAATGGCATCGGCGTCAAAGCGCTGGCTCAACAACTCAGCGCCAAAGAACGCCACGTGCGCACGCTGATCAGTGAGCTACGTGATGACGGACACGCCATCTGCGGCACGCCAAAGCATGGCTACTACGTCGCCTCCACACCTGAAGAGATGACACAGACCTGCGAATTCCTGCGCCGCCGCGCCATGCATAGCTTGGGGCTAGAAGCCAAGCTGCGCCGTATTCCGCTGCCCGATCTGCTCGGCCAGCTACACCTACCCACTTAACGGAGACCAAAGATGACCATCACTTTTGCAACCTATTGGATTCCCCTAGCCATCACGCTCATCGGCGTGTTCTGGGCGCTGTTCATCGTCGATGACGGCGGCGGCATGTTCAGCGGCATCGGAAATCTTTTCGCACTCATCCCTGTCAGCGTCATAAGCGCAATCGCTTGGATCGTCTGGGCAATTTATAAATAACCAACCGGAGACACACATGGCACCAAAGACCCGCATCAAAGCAAAAGCCCAAGTAAACATCCCGCAAACCAAGGATGAGGCCGCACGCGACATCCGCTCCATCGGCGACGCGCAGCGCAACCTGCTGCGCACCACCGCCGAGATGAATGACGCCATCGCCCACATCACCGCGACCTACCAGCCCGTGCTGGAGACCATCGGAGACGACCTCAAAAAGCTACAGGAAGGCGTGCAGTTCTACTGCGAAGCCAACCGCGACGAACTGTGCGGAAAAGGTAAGACCGCCAACCTCGTCACAGGCGAAGTGCAATGGCGTCAACGCCCCCCCAGCGTGCGTGTGACAGGTGCCGAGAGTGTCATCGAGACACTGCAACGCCTCGGCTTGAGCCAGTTCGTGCGCGAGAAGCTGGAAGTGAATAAAGAAGCCATCCTCAACGACCCAGACGGCGTGAAGGGCGTGGCAGGCATCACCGTCGTGACAGGCGTTGAGGATTTTGTGATCACGCCGTTCGAGCAGGAAGTAGCTGCTTAACCATGAACCGCTACCCCACCGACCAACGCCGCCGCGACCTTGCCGCTATCCACGCAGCCAAGCGCGACCTCGCCATGACCGACGATGCCTACCGCGACATCCTGTGGTCGGTGGCGCGCGTGCGGTCGTCTGCCGATCTGGATCAGGCAGGCCGTAGCAAGGTGCTGGATCACTTCCGCGCCTGCGGTTGGAAGCCCGTGCCAAAGGTTAACGAGTGGGCGTTCATCGACAAAGCCGCGCCGGATCGCCAGCCCCTGCTGCGCAAGATCTGCATGGTGTGCAAGAGCATGAAGGTGGGCAAGGCATACGCCGAGGGCGCAGGCAAGCGCCAAACAGGCGTCGACCGCAAGCTGGAGATGATGGATCAAGGCCAACTGTGGATTCTGGCTGGCGTGCTGGAACACACGAAGAAGAGCAAGGAGCAGGCGAAGTGAAGCCCGAAACCGTCAAGGCCAATCAATTGACCGTCACCCCAGTCAACTTGCTCGAAGTGGTTGAGATCATCGGCGAAGCGGCAGCGTTAAAACTGGTCGAGCGTTACGGCGGCACCACCCCGCGCCTGCCCGCCATCCGCAACATCACACCCGATCACCCGCTGGCTCAATGTATCGGCATCGAAGCGCTCACCGAGTTAGTAAAGAATACTGGCGGCGGACGTTGGCTGTATGTTGCCCGCTGCGCGCGCGGCCTGCGCGAAGCGCGTAATCGCGAGATCGTGCGGCTCTACAGCCCGCCCAACAACATCCCAGTGCCAGTGCTGGCTAGACGCTTCAATCTTAGTGATCGGCAGGTGTGGACTATCCTCGGCAGTACCGTGGAGGATGACAGGCAGACGGGGTTGTTTTAAGGTGCGGGCTGTAGGCACAAGGAGAGAGTCATGGGAAAAAGGCTCAGCGAAGAGGAAAACTATCAGCTTCGCAAAAAGCATTCTGATGAGCAACGCAAGCGGATCATGTTGTCAGTGGACACGTTCCCGTACTTAATGCTTGATGTGGCGGACCCTAGAAGAGCAAAACCTGAATGCTGCGCAATGGATGGAAAAGCTCTTCGTTACGACCACCCATATTGGACTGATCACTATCCACCGTGTACAAAGACTTGTTTGTGTGGAGTGATCCAATACAGCGAGAAAATGCTGTTGAAACACGGAATCCCTATTGTTGATGGTGGCAATTAATGAAGATAATGTGCACCCACATGAAGGAGTTAACCATGAAAGCCATTGCCTTTGTTTTAACCATGCTGATCGCAACCAGCGCCCATGCTGGCATAACTGAGGATCTGTGCACCTTGGCAAAAGCAGAAACTCACGGATTCCGCTGCAAGGTGAATCACGGTGACGATTCACATACGCTGCTCATTAAGAAGGATGTGCGCGAGTCCGACACGGAAGAGAAGAAAGCCAATGCCAGAGTGCGCATGGCCGACGTGATTGAGAGTCACTTCCGTACTGGTGGCGATCTTGTGTTGATCCGTTTCACTGGGATCGATGGAAAGCTTTACGAGAGATCCTGTATCAAGATCAAGAATACATACAAACCATCTTGCTACGACGCAGTGCGCATTAAAGAATAACCCGCCCTAGCACCCCCTCCAAGCCCCGCCCTTCGCGGGGCTTTCTCTTTGCACTGAAGCGCTTCAGTGTCGCCCATTACGCGCGCGCGCGTAATCATGCGCGACATGGACAACACATCACCAAACACCTGCGGCACTTGCGCCATCTGGACGCGACATGACGACAAGCGCATGCCTCAACATGGGCAGTGCGCTAAGAAGTCTGGGGGCTACTACACGCACCAGGGCAATGCCTGCTCGTTCAATCCGATCTTGTGGAAGAAGAAGCCATGAGGAAGATCGACCGCATCGTTATCCATTGTTCCGATACACCGAACGGTAGGACGCTCTTCACTGGCAAGCCGAGCGATCGCAACTACATCACGCCGGTGATGGAGATCGACAGTTGGCACAAGGCACGTGGCTTCAAACGCCTGCCTAACTGGCGCTCACGCCAGAACCCCGGCCTTTCATCCATCGGTTATCACTACGTGGTTTACACGCGCGGGTTCGTTGAGACGGGTCGCCACGTCGATGAGATCGGCGCGCATGCGAAAGGCTACAACGCCACGAGTATCGGCATCTGTGTGATCGGTCGCGATCAATTCACGCCGCAGCAATGGGCCGCGCTCGATCATCTGGTCGATTCACTGCGCGAGATCTATCCGCTGGCCAAGGTGGTCGGCCACGGCTCACTCAACAAGCACAAGACCTGCCCCAACTTCGATGTGGCTGCATGGCTCGATAGCGGCCTGCCTGATGCCAACAAGATATTCAACCCTGAACCAGGAGCGATTGCATGAACACCACCGTCACCCCCGTCGTCGTCGATCCCAAGCCTTGGTGGATGTCCAAGACTATCTGGCTCAACCTAGTCAGCGCCGTGCTGTTGGCGCTGGAGCTGAAGTTCGACCTGCTGCAACCCTATCTGCCGGGCAGTGTGTACGCATGGTTCGCCGTGTTCCTGTCGGTCGCCAATCCAGTGCTGCGCATCATCACCGCATCGCCCATCACGTTCGGTTTCACTAAGAGCGAATGAGCAACTTATTCAATCCCGGCTTCTGGCTCGTGGCGCTGTTGCTGGCGCTGGGCTTATTTGGTGCGGGCTATTCATCGGGGAACAAACATGCGAACACGCAATGCATCGCCAATCAGGTCGTCGCGCAAGACGCTGCGCAAGTCGAAATCGCCACAACAAACACGAAGCGTGAGGCTGTCGCAAGCAGTCGCGAACTATCAAGAGGTCGTATCGGCGCAACGTATGCGCAAATTGGAAAAGCCGCGCAGCAATTGGAAGTGGAAATGGCTGCAAGTGCTGTTGGTGCTGTTGGTTGTGGCCTTGATGCTAACGGGATGCGCCTCTGGAATGCCGCCAATCGCGGAGCAACCGAGGCGGTGCGCAGCGAGCCTGACTACTCCATGCCCACTGCCCCCGCCGCTATCGAATGGCTCGGATCACGCGATGCTGCAGAACCATATCGAGTCGATGGAGCTGTACGCGCAGTGCCGCGATCAGCTGGCGAAGTTGGTGGAGTGCTCAAGTGAAACCGGAAGACCAAGCGCAAGAACTGGAGCTGATGGAATGGGAAGCGCACCAAGAGATTAGAGGCTTGCCGGAGCCAGATGTCATTCCGGCGACACATTGCCGCGACATTGATTGCGGCGAAGAGATACCGGAAGCGCGCCGCGAGGCGTATCCGCGAGTGCGGTTTTGTGTGGCGTGTCAGGCACGCCGGGATAAAGCGAGAGGTGGTTTATGTTGCAAATAGAAATCTGGCAGTTGGTGGGTTCGCTGGCGGCGATTGTGGTGACCTTTGCCACCATGATTTGGGCGTTCGGCAAGATGCTGGCGGGGCAGTTCAAAGATAGCTTGGATGCGCGCTTTGCCACCCAAGATGAGCTGCGCAAACAGCGCGAGCATGCGATGGATGAACGCTTCCGCCGTATGGAAGAAGACCTTGAAGGCAAAGCGCCGCACTACAACGAGCGCATATCCTACCTTGAGGCCAACGCCAAAAAATCCCCCACGCATGATGATCTAGCGGGGCTTCACGAAAAGATTAACGGTGTCAGCAATGAAATCAGCGAACTGACTGGCGCGTTCAGTGGCGTGAAGACATTGCTTGAAACCCTGCATCGTCACCTGTTAAACGGGGGTAAATGATGAGCACTTACGCTGAAGAGATTAACGCATCGCGTCGACTAGCTATCTTGTTGGCGCTGGGATTTGCACCTGGCTACACCCTCAATCGTACTGCTCTGCGCCGCTTTGTAGAGCGCACGGGCTACATCACCAGTGTGGATTTGTTGAATACCGAGCTGTCTTGGTTGGCCGAGATGGGCTACATCGATCTGCTTGAGTTGGACGCGGTGTATCTGACCGCGCGCGGTGAGGATGTATCGCTAGGGCGCATTCAAGTGCCGGGTGTACGTCGCCCATCGCCGGGAGAGACCAATGGCCCACGGTGATGATGCACGCCGCGCCGTCCGCGCGGCTTACGTTTTTGACCAGCTCGCACTTGAGTCCGCAGCGACCAAGTGCAACATCCCCTATGACACCGTGCGCAACTGGAAGCGCGAAGCCAAGAAGCTGGGCGACGATTGGGACAAGGCACGTGGCGCGCAGATGATCGCAGGCGGTGGCATCGAAGACGTAGTGCGCCAAACCTTAGGCATCGTCGTGCAACAGGTGCAAGCCACCGTGCAGGCTATCCAAGATTCGGATATGCCACCCGGCGAAAAGGTGCAGATGCTGGCTAGCCTTGCCGATGCGTACAACAAGCTGATGGCCGCGAGCCGCAAGATGATGCCGGAGACAGACAAGCTAGCTGTGGCCACGGATGTGGCGAAGCGGCTGGCTGAATTCGTGCGGGAAAATTATCCGCAGCACGCGCCCGCGTTCGCGGAGATCCTCGGGCCGTTTGGTGATGATCTGGCGAGGGCTTATGGCTAAGCTATCAGCTTCTGCTGAACACGCGCTATCTGTGGTTGCACACGCCTCAATGGCTAAGGATATGGCAAAGAACGTCGAAGGAATGGGCGGCTTTTATGAGTTCTGGCTGAAAGAGCAGACACCCAAAGACCGCGAAATCGTCGAGTCATACATCAAGCTGTCGAAGCTGGCTTATAAGGATTTTACCTCCATGCTGGCCAAGGACATGAAGCATGGCTAACAACACCTCCGAAAAAGATTTCCTCAAGGAGATTGCCGAGCTGACGCAGGGGCTGCGCGCGGAGATCGAGGCCAAGCAGGTCGGCCTCGACCCGTCGCCAGCGGCCAAGCGCGCACGGCGTAAGCGCGTGCTGGTGGACGGCGACTTCGAGTTCTTTTGCTACACCTACTTCCGGCACCACATCCGTCCGCCTTCGTCGGAGTTTCACCGGCACTTCTTCAAGCGCTTCCCGCAGATTTTGGACAAGCCGAGCGGCGCGAAGGAATGGTGGGTGGCGCCGCGCGGCGAGGCAAAGTCATCGCTGACCACCAAGGTCGGCCCGTGCTGGGTGGCCGTGCGCGCGCTGCTGCAAAAGCCCACGATCCGCGCAGAGGTGGGCTGGCAAGGCGACGTGCCGTACTTCATCGACTACATCACCATGCTGGGCGCGGAAACCAAGCTGCCGACCAAGCTGCTCGAAGTCGTTAAAGTCGAGCTGACGGTTAACGCCGCACTGGCGCTGGATTTTCCGGAGGCGTGCGGCGCGACGAAGAACTGGAAGATCGGCGACTTCACCACACGCAGCGGCGTGAAGATGGAAGCGTTCGGTGCCGAGCAGGCGATTCGCGGTACTTTCCACGGCGCATCTCGCCCCAAGCTGCTCCTGGGCGACGATCTGATCACCGACAAGGAAGCCAAGAGCCCGACCGAATGCAACAACCGCTGGGACTGGCTGGAAAAGGCCGTGGACTTCCTCGGCCCGCCGGATGGCTCCGTTAAATTCGTCGGCGTCGGTACCGTGCTCAACAAGAACGATCCGATCAGCCAGGCCAAGGGCGCGATCGGACACCTGGTACACCACTTCCGCGCGCTGATCGAGCTGCCGAAGCGCATGGATATGTGGGAGGAATGCCAGGCACTGATGCTCAACCAGGACAAGCCCGCCGAAGAAGCCGCCAACGAGCGCGGCGAAGTACTCGAAGAGAATCAGCTCCCGTCCCATCTGTTCTATCAGGCGCACCAGGCCGAGATGGATAGCGGCGCGGTGATCTCGTGGCCGGGCGTGCGCAGCCTGTATTGGCTGATGCGCCAGCGGGCGAAGAATGCCAAGGCATTCGCCACGGAAATGCAGGGCGACCCGCGCAGCGATGAGGACAAGGTTTTCGCCCCGGTGGCGTTTTGGGTGTCGCGCCTGTCGCACTGGAAGCCGTTCGGCGCGTGCGACCCGTCGATGGGTAAGGGCGAGAAGTCCGACCCGTCGGCGATTGTAGGGGGCTTTTACGACACCGAGCGCCAGAAGCTGCACGTTGACTATGCCGCCATCAAGCGCCGGGTGCCGAGCAAGCTGGAGGCCGATCTGATCGCATTCCAGCAGGAATTCAAGTGCCAGGCTATCGGCTTCGAAAACAACAACGCGTATGAACACATGCGCCAGTCATTTGTCACGGCCGGGCTGGCCAAGAGCGTGGCGCTGCCACTGGTGGCGGTCACGGCCACGGTCGATCCGGAGGTACGCATCGATTCGCTGGAACCGTATATCACCGACGCGTTTGAGCCGCGCATCCTATTCAACCCAGCGCTGACACTACTTCTGGCCGAGATGGATAGCTGGCCGGAAAAGCAATCAGCCCATCACTACGATGGGCTGTGCGCGCTGCACATCCTGTGGATGATTGCCGTATCGCGCAGCGCGCCGATGGAATTCCAATCATCCGGTCAACGTGTCGCCACATCCGGCGGCATGTCCGGATTCATGTGAGGTAGATCATGAGCACTTTAAAGAAGGAACAGAAAGACGAGATCGCCACCACGCGCGACGGCCGCGACATCACACGAGGCTACGTGGACGCGCTGCCGCTGCTGCCATCCACCGACAAGCTGCTGGCGCTCAAGGGCAACGGCGATCTGACGATCTACCAGGAAGTGCTGCGCGACGACCAGGTGAAGGCCTGCTTCGGCCAGCGCGTGCGCGCGGTGATCTCGCGTCCGTGGGAAGTGAAGCCCGGCGGCGACAAGCGCATCGACAAGCAGGCCGCCGAGTTCATCGAAGAGCAGATCAAGAAGCTCGCGTTCGACGACATCACCGAGAAGATGCTCTACGGCGTGTTCTACGGCTATGCGGTGGCCGAGCCGCTGTATGCGGTGAGGATGGCAAGATCGTGTTGGATGCAAGCCGTGGCGGCGTCAAGGTGCGCGACCGGCGGCGCTTCGGCTTTGCGCCGGATATGTCGCTGCGCCTGCGCACGTCCGCTAATCCGATGGGCGAGGTACTTCCCGAGAAGAAGTTCTGGCACTTCGCCACCGGCAGCGACCACGACGACGAACCCTACGGCCTCGGTCTGGCGCATTGGCTCTACTGGCCGGTGTTCTTCAAGCGCAGCGGAGTGAAGTTCTGGCTGATCTTCCTGGAGAAGTTCGGCAGCCCAACTGCTGTGGGGGAATATGAGCCTGGTACCAGCCAAGAGGATCAGGACAAGCTGTTGTCCGCGCTGCAAGCCATCCAGACCGACAGCGCGATCATCCATCCAAAAGGCATGATGGCGACGCTGCTGGAGGCCACACGCGGCGGCACAGCTGATTACACCGAACTCTACGACCGCATGGATGCAGCCATTGCCCGCGTGACGCTGGGCCAGACGGCTAGCACCCAAGGCTCGCCCGGTAAACTGGGCAATGATGATCTGCAGGGAGACGTGCGCGCGGACATCGTTAAGGCCGACGCCGACTTGGTATGCATGAGCTTCAACGCTACGGTGGTGAAGTGGCTGGTCGAATGGAATTTCCCCGGCGCTGCACTGCCGCAGGTATGGCGCAAGTGCGAGGACGAGGAAGACGCGAACACCACCAGCGAGCGAGACGAACGCATCAGCAAGATGGGGTTCAAGCCGACGCTGAAGTACATCCAGGATACGTATGGTGGGGAGTGGGTAGAGGTCAATTCTTCCGACAAAGATACGCCGACTGGCCAAGTTGGAGATGCCGAGTTTGCTGAGAACTACCGCAGGGTATCTGGTGCTTTTATCAAAGACACTGACGAGTTAGACGCCCTAGCGGCAGGTATGGCGAGCGATTGGGAGCGCGTCACCGATCCGTTGATCGCGCCCATCGTGGCGCTGGCGGCGGAAGTGAGCAGCTTTGCGGAGTTTCAGGCGCGGCTGCCGGATCTGATCCAAGACATGGATACTGTGCAACTGGCCGAGATGTTGGCGCAGGGGCAGTTCGCCGCGCGGATCTGGGGCAAGGTCAATGCCGAAGATTAAGCTCGAACCCTTGCCGCCCGAAGAGGCGATCGCCTTCTTCCGGCAGAAGGGCTACAAGATCGGATTCGACTGGCGCGACGTCTGGCAGCAGGAACATCAGGCTGGCTTCACTGTGGCCAAAGCCATGCAACTGGACATCCTGCGCGATATCCGCACGGCAGTGGATAGCGCGCTGGTCAACGGCACCACTTTCGCCGACTTTCGCAAAACGCTGGAACCGATGCTGGTGCAAAAAGGCTGGTGGGGTCGCGCCGATATGGAAGACCCACTTACCAAAGAGATCAAGAACGTGCAGCTTGGCAGCACGCGCCGTCTCAAAACGATCTACGACACCAACCTGCGCACAGCGCACAGCGAGGGACGGTGGGAGCGCATCCAAGCGAGCAAGCAGACCTTCCCCTATCTGCAATACGACGCGAACAACAGCGAGAACCCGCGTCTACAGCATTCCGCCTGGGATGGCATGGTGCTGCCGGTGGATGATCCTTTCTGGCAGTCGCATGCGCCGGTCAAAGAATTCGGCTGCAAGTGCCGAGTGATCCAGATGTCAGGGCGCGATCTGGCGCGGCGCGGATTAGAGGTGAGTGCAACGCCCAAGGTGCCGACGGTGACCTATACCAACAAGCGCACCGGCGAAGTGCAGCAGATACCACAGGGGGTGCACCCCGCATTCAATTACCCGATGGGCGGGCGGCTGACCAACCTGCCGAAGATGATCACCGAGAAGCTGGATGCAGTCGACGTGCCGCTGGCCGCTGGTGTGCTCAAGGGAATCGTATCTGGCGAAGCGTTCGCACGCTTCTTTGCAAAGCCGGAAGGTGTGTTCCCTATCGGTGTGCTGGTTACAGCGGATGCTGAGCTGATCGGCGCGAAGACACATACGGTGCGCTTGTCTGCTGAGACGATGCAGAAGCAGATCGACGTGCACCCAGAGCTTGCGCTGGAGGAATATGCGTTCGTGCAGCAGGCCATCGAGCGCGGCGTGCGTATCCAAGATGGTGATACCGCGTTGGTCTATCTGTTGGAACTGGACGGGTATGTGACGGTGGTTAAAGCGACAGGTAGCGGCAAGGCTGTGTTCATGACCAGCTTCCGCAGGCTGTCGAGCAGCCAAGTGAAACGGGATGAAGAGATCCGCAGGTTGTTACGCAAGCAGGAAGGGAATAAGTAGCGGGCGGTGGGGCCCCCCGATCCGGTTACCCGGCAACCCCACATGGCGCTCCGGCATCTCTGCCGTGCTACGGCCGGGGGAATAGCACCGTGTCGCGCCCGCAGAGGAAGTATATTCCCCTTCGGAACGATGCGCCAGCTGCCAAAAATGCCGCCAGATGTAAAAACGCCCTGTGGCGTTTTGACACCCAAACAAGCGCCCGATGTAGCTAAAATCGCGGCGCGACGTTTTTAACGGGGGTCTAACGGCCTCCTTGGGCGTGTTTTAACCCACTCTCAGGTGTTGAATCTGACACATGCATTCAGCTTTGCATTTTTAGGGGTTGAGTGTTAGGGTAAAAAAGAGATCAAGTTCTGGCATCTCCTCCGCACTGAAGCCCTTCAGTATCGCCGCGCAACACATGCCCCGGGAAAATGGGCGGCATGAAAAAACCAATCCAAATCTTCAAGCCAGGCAAACGCACTGCGATGAACGGTGCAAAGCTGGAAATTTCTGAGTCTGACATGGTGGCTTGTGCTGCCGCCTACGATCCGGCGAAGCATGAGGCTCCGCTCTGCGTTGGTCATCCCAAGCTCAACAAACCCCGTTTTGGTGGGGTTGCTACTCTCGACTTTTCAGAGGGTATTCTCAACGCTTCCCCGAAAGATGTTCTGGTTGAATTTGCGGAATGGGTCGAGAGGAAGATGTTCCCCAGTGTTTCCGCTTCCTTCTGGACTCCAGATGCGCCTGGCAATCCTGTGCCGGGCGTGTACTACCTTCGTCACGTCGGTTTTCTAGGTGCGATGCCACCAGCCGTTAAAGGGTTGAACGAGCACGGCATCAGCTTCGCCGATAGCGAAGAGGGAATCGTTGAATTCTCCGAGTTGGATTTTGGCGGCTACGACGATATGTCAGTGGCCAAGCTGTTTCGAAACATCCGTGAATTCTTCATCGGCAAATTCAGTCAAGACGAAGCCGACCGCGTGCTGCCTGACTATCAGATCAGCAGCCTTGAAGCGGCCGCCACCGAAGAGATCATCGAGGATCGTAACGAGTCACAAGCCGGTGCGGGCGGTTCCGCATCATTTTCCGAAAGTAGAGGTGATCAAGTGACCCCAGAACAAAAAGTTGCACTCGAGGCGGAAAACGCCAAATTGAAACAACAGGTAGCTGATGCGGATGAGCGCGACAGAGTTGCCAGGGCAACGGCTAGCCATGCTGGCCACGTATCCTTTGCCGAAGGCTTGGTCAAGGAAGGCAAGTTGCTACCTGTTAGCAAGGATGTCGTCATCGCCACGATGGACTTCATGGCCGATCAAGAATCAGTGGTCGAGTTTGGTGAAGGTGATGCCAAAAAGCCACTGCTCGATGCATACAAGGCTTCGTTGTTGGCCAACCCGAAGCTGGTCGAGTTCGCCGAGGTATCGGGCGCGACTGGTGATGCTGCTGGCGTAGTCAACTTTGCTGCGCCATCCGGCTACGGTGTGGATAGCGACCGCTTGGCGCTGCACACCAAGGCGTTGGTGTACCAGTCTGCCAACAAAACGACTTACGAGGCCGCGTTGGCCGCAGTAAGCCAGTAACCCTATCCATCACAAAGGAGAACCAAGATGAAGAATGCAATCAGTTTGCTGGCGCTGACCATGACGGCCAGTGGCGTGATCACCTCAAACCGTTTCGTGACACCTGCCGGTGCAGTGGCAGGTGCTGGCGTGAATGCGCAGGGTGTATCTGATACAGATGCTGCAATCGGCGACAAGCTTGCTGTGCATACGCTCGGTACCGCCATTGTCGAAACTGGCGCAGCCATCGCGGCAGGCGCTCTGATCGAGACCGATGCAACGGGCCGTGCCATCACCAAGGCGGCAGGTGCCACGGTGGCGCGTCTGGCACCCGGTGAAGTGTCGACCGCAGCAGGCCAGTTCGTCGAAGTCGTACTGATCCCGAACTAAGCCGGATCATTTCAAATCAATTTTTAAGGAGCTACACAATGAAAAGCAAATACTCTTTCTGGCACATCGTCGCGATTTCTGTCGCGGCACTAGGGCTGGCATTCGCGGCACATGCTGGCGTGCTTGATCCTAACGCGGCGATGGCCATCGGTTTGGTTGGCAACATGACCAATGCGCAAGCGCGCGTAGTCGATCCTATTCTTTCGACAGTCGCTCAGGGCTACAAGAATGGCCGCATGGTGGCTGATTATCTGTTCCCGGTTGTTCCTGTCGATCAGCGCGGTGGCAAGATTCTGGAGTTCGGCAAGGAAGATTTCGAGTTGTACAACACAGCACGTGCACCCGGCGCGGATACGAAGGAAGTTCAGTTCGGTCATCTTGGCAAGCCGTATGCCCTTGAGGGGCATCGCCTGATGGGCAAGGTGCCGTTCGAGCATCTTCAGGAAGCGACGCAGGTGCCTGGCATCAACCTGGGGCGCGGCGCGGTCAATAAGACGCAGAACATCATCTTGTTGAGCGCTGAATATCAGGCTGCTGTAATCGCCCGCAATGCAGCCAACTACGCGGCAAGCAACAAGGCTGCGTTGGCAGGCACATCACGTTGGGATGACTATGCATCCGGCGTATCTGACCCCGCTGCGGACATCGATACTGCCGTTGAAAGCATCCGTGCTCAAGTTGGCATGCGCCCCAACACCGTGGTGTTGTCCCCCAAGGCGTTCAAAGCGGCAAAGCGCCATCCAAAGATTATTGACCGTGTGAAATACACGGGCCGTGACAGCGTGACATTGGAGATGTTAGCCAATCTGTTCGATGTGGAACGTGTCGTAAGCGGTGATGCGATTTACAACAACGCCGGAGCAATGACCGATGTGTGGGGTAAGGATGTGATCGTGGCCTACACCGAGATTGCCACAGCGGACGATGGCGGCTTGCCCAGCTACGGTTATACATACCGTTTGCGCAATTACCCGATGGTCGAGTCGGCATTCATGGATCGCGGAAAGAACAGCTGGATGTATCCGGTCAACGATGAGCGCGCACCCGTCATCGCCGCCGCTTCTGCCGGTTACCTGCTCCAGACCGTCGTCTCTTAATCCATAACCCCCGAGCGTTGGACAGCGCCCCCCGCCCGAACTGTCGGGCGGGTCTGTAAGAGGTACACGACATGGCAAAGAAAACTTATTCAGTACTAAGCCCGATCAAGCACGATGGCAAGGAATATGCGGTCGATGAAACCATTGATCTGGAAGACAAGGAAGCGGAAGACCTGCGCGCCGTAAATGCGATCAGCGATGCGACGGGTGTAACAAGTAACACGATAACAGCCCCAGTCGACGAAGCTGAACGCATCGCCTCCATCATGGCTGCCATCGGTCAGCTCGATATCAACAACAAGGCGCTGTGGGTAAAGAGCGGTGCACCAAAAACCGAAGCCCTCACCGCGATCACCGGATGGCCTGTTGTGGCCGCTGACCGCGATGCGGCCTGGGCGCAGATCTCCGCTGGCAAGTAATCCGTCATGACCTACGCCACCCCCACCACTCTACTCAATCAGTTCGCCGCCGAAGAGATCGCGCAGCGTGCGGATCGGAGTATCCCGCGCCTAGTGTCGGCCGAGATGTTGAAGACAGCGGCGGCGGGCGGAGTTATGAGCGGGTACACACTAGACGAGCAGGCAGCAACTGCTACGGCACTGGCCTTGATCGAGGGGAAGTTGCTGGATGCGGATAGTGTGATCGACGGCTATCTGTTGTCGAAGTATCAGGTGCCGTTGAGCGCCGTGCCGCGTCTGGTGGTTGGGGTCGCATGCGATCTAGCACGCTATGCGCTGTATGACGATATCGCCACCGAACAGATCACGCAGCGCCACAAGGACGCAATCAAGCTGCTGGATTCGATCAGTAAGGGCACGGTAAATCTCGGCGCGAACGATAGCCAGGTGCAGCCGCAAGATCACGCGACCGTGAAATACGCTGCACCGGATCGTGTGTTTAACGCAACTTCGCTGGAGGGGTTCTAGTGATCGGCGGCATCCTCATGCGTGCTGATGTCGATTCGCGCAGCGTTCGCTCGAAGCTGGCCGAGTTGATCGCGCTGGGTCAAGACCCTTCCGATGCGCTACGTGACATCGCAACCCTTGGTGAGAATTCGACGCGCGAGCGGTTCCGTCTGCAGATCAGCCCGGAGGGTAACCGTTGGAAGCCGAGCCTGCGCGTGCGATTACGGGGCGGCAAGACGTTGACGAAAGACGGCCATTTGAGTGGTTCGATCACTAGCCGTTCCGGCCGCAGCTTTGCCGAGTGGGGAACCAATCGTGTGTACGGTCCAGCCATGCAGTTAGGTTTTGATGGGTCGGTCAATGTGACATCACATACGCGGGTGATCACCTCCGCGTTCGGCCACAAATTGAGGTTTGGTGTAGCCGTCAACGTGGGCGCTTATACCTTGCGCCAAAAGATCGTGGCACGGCCATACCTAGGTGTGAACGATGAGAACGCGGCTGACATTCTGGATCTGCTGTCGGATCGCATAGAGGGCGCGCGCTGATGTTCGCCGAGATGGAGATCGGTCTGGTCGATGCAATCACTGCGAGTGCATTGAGCGCCAAGCTGGCCTGCGTGGAAACGTTGCCAGAGTTGGATGGCGACAACCTGGTGCAGAAGTTTGCGGCGCAAGCCCCTGCTGTATTTGTTGTGGCGGGCGTGCATGCCTCGGTGCAAGACGGCTCGATCACAGTGCCGTTCGGTTTGGCCTGTGTGGCACGCAATGCGCGCGGACACGCAGACGCAAGACGCGGTGATGGCAAGACGCTGGGGATGTATCAGATCGTGTCTGCCGTATTGGGCTTGATGGAGTCTGGGCGCGCTGGCGGATATGTGTGGCGCGTGACAGGTGTGGATTTGATGCTGGATGACAAGCTAACTAAGGCTGGCCTGACCTGCGCGGTGGTGCATGTATCCACTACTGCTCAACTTCCCGCTGGGCTAGATGAGACCGTGCTGGCTGATTTCACAACGATGCGCGCTGACTACGATGTTAAGCCACAAGTCTCGGCAGCCGAACACACCAAGTGGGTCGGCGATGTCCCTGATTATTTAACAAGCAAGCCTGAGCTTCAGGATCTGCAAACTGTTCAACCATAAGGAGATGACCATGCAACTGCCATTCGGACAACCCGTTACCGCCAAACCCCTCAAGGGGCTGCGCGTGCGCAAGGAAGACGGCACTTATCTACCAGAGGCTGGCGATACCGTCACCCACAGCAGCTACTGGGCACGCCGTGAGAATGATGGCGACGTGACGTTAAGCGAGCTGGCCAAAGCTAAAAAGCCTGCGTAATACCGTTAATAAATTTAGTTATCTAACAGGAGACTCATCATGCCGGACAACATCACTTACCAAACTATTCCCGTCGATTGGCGCGTGCCCGGTCAATTCATCGAGATTGACCACGCCCGTGCCGTGCGAGGATTGCCGCAGATGCAGCACAAGATGTTGATCCTTGGCCAGCGCCTTGCGACAGGCACAGTGCAGGCTGGTGTGTTGAGTAAGGTCACCCGCAAAGAAGATGGTGTGGGCTACTTCGGGCGTGGCTCGATGTTGGCTCAGCAGATCGCGGCGGTGATGAAGGTCAATCCCTACACCGAGTGTTACGCGCTGGCACTGGATGATAATCCTGCGGGTGCGTTTGCAGCTGGCACGCTGGCGTTCACCGGCCCTTCTACCGCGACTGGCACGCTGTATCTATATATCGGGGGCCGTCGCCTGACGGTGGGTATCACCAGTGGCCACACGGCCGCACAGATCGCCACAGCCGTGGCAGCGGCGATCAACGCAGATGTGGATGGTGCGGTGACGGCTGCGGCTGCCCTTGGCACGGTGACGGTGACTGCGCGCCATAAGGGCGAGGAAGGTAACAGCATCGACCTGCGTGTGAATTACTACCAGGGCGAATTCACACCGAATGGTGTGGCGCTGGTGATCACGGCGATGACTGGAGGTGCTGGCAACCCGGATGTGACCGCTGCGATCACGGCGATGTCTTCGCTGGCGGCCTACTCGATCTTGATGGCTTGGACTGATGTGGCCAACGTCACGTTGATGGAGACTGAACTGCAATCACGTTGGGGCGGCATGGATATGCGCGCTGGGCACGTGTTCTGCCACAAGGCTGGCAGCTACAGCACGCTGTCTACTTATGGCGCAGCGCGCAACAGCGGCCACAGCACATTCAGCGGCCTGAAAGCTTCGCCAACCTTGCTTTGGGTGATCTCTGCTCAGTTCGGCGCGGTGTGCGAATTCTCTGGCGCGAACGATCCTGCCCTGCCTTTCCGCACACTGGCGTTGCCCGATGTGATGGCACCGGTCGAGGCGGATCGCTTCACCGACACCGAGCGCAACCTGTTGCTGCATGACGGCATCAGCACCATCGTGTTCGATCAATCTGGCGCGGCCAGCATCGAGCAGGTAGTGACGACCTATCAGACCAACAGTTTCGGCATGGACGATGTGAGCCTGCTGAAGTTGAACACGAAGTGGACGGTGGACTATCTACGCTTCCTGTTCCGCTTCGCGATCGCAACGGATTACCCGCGCCACAAATTGGCTGAAGACAACGTGCTGGAACGCATCCAGCCGGGACAGCAGATCGCTACGCCAAAACTGATCCGCAACACGCTGATCGGTGCGGCTGCCAAGGCGGAGAAAGCCGGTCTGTTAGAAGACCTGGAGCAGTTCAAGGCAGATCTGATCGTGGTTCGATCTACAGCGGATACCTGCCGTATCAATTCCATCTTGTCGCCGAACGTGGTCAACCAGTTCGATGTGTTCGCGGCATCCGTTCAATACGTACTGTAAGGAGAGACAACCATGTCACAAGTATTCGGACGCGCTTTCATCACCGTAGCGGGCAAACGCTACAACACCAAGGAGGGCGCAAGCCTGAAGTTCGGCGGTATCAGCCGTGAAGCCGTGATCGGCGACAGCGGTGTTGCTGGGCACCAGGAGAAGATCGAAGCGCCGCAGGTGGATTGCACCATCATCCACACGGCCAACATCAGCTTGAAAGAGATCCAAGCGATCAAGGATGCCACGATCAGCTTCGACACCGACAACGGCAAGAGCTTCGTGATCACCGATGCATTTAACGGCCCCGCACCAGAGCTGTCGCGCGACGGTATCAAGGCATCCTTCTATGGCTCGCAGTGCGAGGAAGTGTGATGACTACCGTCACAGGCAAATTCCGGCATGGCATGAAAGTCGGCGAGAAGCTGTTCAACGGCTTTGAGCTGCGTGAGGTGTATGTGGAAGACATGATGTGCGCGGAGCTTGAGGCCGCGAAGATGGGTGGCGGCATTGAAACGCCGATCATCTTCAACGGCCAGATGATGTTGCGCCAACTCGTGAAAGTGACGACCGACGATGGCGACGAATTCGCGGGGCCTTTCACCACCAACATGCTGATCAAGCTGAAACCAGCCGACTACCGCGCACTGCGTAACAAACAGACGGAGATCGATGCGCTGGGGGAAGCCGTATAGCGCATCAGGGGAATGTGCTGGATTGCATTCTGCTGATCGCGCTAAAGACCGGCTGGCCGCGCCAAGAGATTCTTGGACTGCCAGCCGCTGAATTTAACTACTACCTAGATAAGTTAACGAAGAAACAATCATGAGCTCACGTGACCTTACGCTATCCATGCGGCTATATGCCGACACCGCCCGCTTCGTTGCGGGTTTGGTGCATGGGGAGCGTGGCGTTAAAACTTTCGCGGGCGGAGTAAAGCGTGAGTTCGAGGCGCTCAAGGGAGTGCTTGGATCGGTCGAGGGTAAGCTTGCGTCACTGGGCGTTTCGGTTGGTGTTGTGGCGGCCATTGCTCAGTCCGCCAAGATGGATAAGGGTTTGACTCAGATCGGGCAAACGGCGGGCGCTTCCAAGCAAGACGTTGCGGATCTGCGCAGGGAGCTGTTCCGCATGGGCTCCGAAACGGGCCGTCAGGTAGATGATCTGCAGATGGGTTTTAACAATGCGGTGCAAGCCGGTCTGAACTTCCGCGAAGCCCTGCCGGTGATCGATGCCACCAACAAAGCGATGGCGGTGACGGGCGCTAATGCGGATAGCTTGACCGGCTCGCTGACCGTGGCAGCAACGGCGTTTGATTTTGATCTATCCAAGCCTGGCATGGCGGTGGACATCCTGGACAGAATGACGGTGGCCGGGCGACTTGGAAACGCAGAACTGGAGAACCTTTCTTCTATCTTCGGCCGCGTGGGGCCCAATGCGGCTGCAGCGGGTTTTGGATTCGATAAGACACTGGCCTTCATCGAAGGCTTGTCGCAGATCGAGCGCCAGCCCGAGCGTCTGGCTACGCTGGCTGATAGCACGCTGCGCTTGTTCACCAATCTGCGTTACATGAAAGAAGCACAGGCTGCAACAGGCGTTCGCTTCTTCGATGCGAAGGGACAGCGTCGCGATGCATTGGCCGTGCTGGCCGACATCAAGAAACAATACGACACACTGGGCACCGAGAAGGATCGCTCAGTGTTCATCCAAAAAGCGTTCGGCAATGCCGATCTGGATACCATCAAAGGTATGCGCGTGTTGTTGTCCGGCGACATGCTGGGCAAGGTCAACCAATTCTCTGCGCAGATATCCAATGCGGGCGGCGCGATCGCGCGCGACCTGCCGGATGCGATCAACAACGCCGTCGACCAGACCAGCCGCTTGAAGACTGCCCTGCGCTCGGCTGCAGACGATTTTGCAAAGCCCATCAACGAAACGCTCTCCAACCTCATCAAGTTTGGCATGGATAAAAAGGAGAACGGCGGCCTCGGATTGGATGGCAAGGATATGTTGCTGGGTGGTGCTGCGCTGACACTGGGTACGCTGGCCACCGCACGCTATGGCGGCAAGGCGCTGAGCGCGTTGTCAAAGCGTCTGGGTGGTACGGCGGCAGGCGTGGCTGAGGGTAAGGCGCTGGAGGCCGCTGCAGGGGTGATGCCGGTGTTCGTGGTGAACATGCCGGGCAGCGGGTTTGGCGGTACGCCTGGAGTCGGAGTAGACATCGGCAAGGGGTCGGTGACCACGGGCGGCGCGATGCGCAAATTGCTGATTAGCGCGGCTTTGTTGGGCGGCTCTAACCTATCTGCACTTCGTTTGATGGGGGTCGGTGCAATGACTACGGCCGCAGGAGTTGGCACGGCATCATTGGCTGGTGGATATGCAGTTGGCCACACTGATCTTGGCGGAAATATCGCGCTGCAAATAATGAAGTTCTTCGGCAGCAAGGATGCTGAGATGGCGCTGAATACGCTGAATGCCGAGACCAAGCTGAACGGCGAACTGCGTATCAAGGTGGACCGCGACGGCAACCCGTCGGTGATGGGGTTCAAGACAGACCAGCCAGGCTTGCGCGTCAACGTGCACAACGGCTTATACATGGCGGGAGGTAACTGATGGCCTGGCGCGATCAATGGCAGACGGCGACCTTTCGCGGTGTGAAGTTCCGTTTCCGTTCGGCCTCGGCAGTATTGGGTCGACGCAATGTGGTGCACAGCTATCCTGGGCGTGACGATCCTTATGTGGAAGACATGGGGCGCAAGGCGCGCGAGTTCACGCTGGAGGCGTTCGTTCTTGGCACCGACTACATGGCTTGGCGAGATCAACTGGAGGCAGCCTGCGAACAGTCCGGCCCCGGTGAGTTAGTACACCCGACGCGCGGCCGCATGCAGGTGGCGGTACAGGATTGCCGCCCGACCGAGAGCGTAGATGCGGGCGGGATGGCTAGTTACTCGCTGTCTTTCATTGAGGCAGGCGGTAATGCGTTTCCCACGGTGCGCGTGGATACACAGGCGGCGATCACGGTTGCTGCTGATGCTGCTGTCGCGGCGATACGCGCAGATTTCGCCAATAAATTTTCCATCTCTGGCATGCCTTCGTTTGTGAGTGTACGCGCGCTGGCCAGCGTGAACTCGGCGCTGGACACAGCCTATGGTGCGACGCTGAGAGGATTTGCGCAGGTCAATGTGTTGCCCGGTATCTATGCTGATTTGAGTACGCTGAAGGGGCAAGCAGAGCAGTGGCTCAGCCTGCCTGCAACACTGGGCGAGAAACTCTCTGCTCAAGTGGAAATGATCGGCGATCTATTCAATGCGGAGCATGCGTATTCAGCGGGTGGTGCGGTGGCGGAATCTGTCAGCGCGCAACCGAGCAATATCTCAACGCCCGCGCAGGCGCAGGCCACCCAGAACGCGGTGGCGGTGGCGCAGTTGATGCAACGCAGTGGGCTGGTGGTAGCAGCCCGCGCTGCGGGGGCAATATCTTATGCGAGCAGCAATGATGCACTGCTGGTGCGCGATAGCTTGGTGGACCGTTTGGATGCAGCAGCAGAGATAGCTTCGGACGAGGTGTATTTCGCGCTGAGCAATCTGCGCGCGGTGCTGGTGCGTGATATCGGCGCACGTGCGGCGAATCTGACACGACTGATCCAATACACACCGGGGCAGACGCTTCCCGCCATCGTGCTGGCTTACAAGCTTTATGGCGATGCCGAGCGGGCGGATGAGATCGTGGCGCGCAACCGTGTACGCCATGCGGGGTTCGTGCCGGGCGGGCAGCCGTTGGAGGTGCTGACCAATGGTTGAGATCAAGATCGGCGACCAGGTATACGGCGGTTGGAAGCGCGCGCGCATCGGGCGCGGCATCGAGCAGATCGCGGGTAGCTTTGAGTTGACGGTTTCTGAGCGTTGGCCCGGGCAAGCCGTACCGCGCCAGATCCGCCGTGGCGAGCGCTGCACGATCCTCGTCGACGGTGAGACGGTAATCACCGGATGGGTGGACGATGCGCTGCCGTCGTTTGCAGCAGATGCGCATGAGTTCCGTGTTAGCGGGCGCGATGCGACCGGCGATTTGGTGGATTGTTCGGCGATCCATAAGACGGGGCAATGGTCGGGCATGAAGCTGGACAAGATCGTGCGCGACATCTGCTTGCCTTTCGGCATCAAGGTGATAGTCGATACAGATATTGGTGCGGCTTTCTCCAGCTTCAGCATCTCCGAGGGTGAGTCCGCATTTGAATGTATCGAGCGGGCGTGCCGCATGCGCGCGGTGATGCCGGTCTCTGATGGCAAGGCCGGATTGGTGCTGACGCGCGCGAAAGATGGCGAGTCGGTTGCGGAGTTGATCGAGGGGGTGAACATCCTGTCGGCCGACGGCGAATTCGGGATGAAAGAACGCCATTCGCGTTACATCGTAAAGGGACAGGATCGCGGCAGCGATGATGATTCCGATGCGCCCGAAACACACACCCAGGTGAATGCAGAAGCGGTTGATGAACAGGTGACCCGCTATCGCCCACTGGTGGTTTTGGCGGAAAGCCGTGGCCCACACGCGACCTACAAGGACCGTGCGACATGGGAGCGCAATGTACGTCGTGGCCGCAGTAGTGTGGCGACTGTGGTAGCGCAGGGTTGGCGAAACCTTGCCTCTGGCCTGCTGTGGCAGCCAAACACGATGGTGCATTTAGTTTCGCCTTGGTTGGGCGTGGATGCGTATTTGCTTGTGGTGGCGGTGACTTTTACCCTGGACGACGAACGCGGGGCGGTGACCTCTTTGCGCTTATCCAGTCGCGACGCGTTCGATTTGATCGTGGGTAAGAAGACACCGGGGCTGAACGGAAAGATTAGGGAATCAAAGTCTCGCGAAAAATCATTGGGCACTGACTGGAGCACGTTCTGATGATTTCCACGTTCAATAAACTGGTCGATCCGCTGCGCCGCCGTGTACGGCTGATGATTGGCCGCGCGGTGCTGGCGGCTGCGGCAGACGATAGCAAGGGCATCCAACTGGTACAGGTGAAGCTGCTTGATGGCGAGGTGGGTGATGGTGTCGAGCGGATGCAGAATTATGGATATACCTCGGTACCTAAGGCGGGTGCGGAAGGTGTGATGGTATGCGTCTCCGGGGATCGTAATCACGGGATCGTGGTGGTGATGGATGATCGCCGCTACCGGCTGAAGAATCTGCAACCGGGCGAGGTGGCGCTGTACACCGACGAGGGCGACACCATCGTGATGAAGCGTGGTCGCAAGATCGAGGTGACGGCTGGCGCAGAAGTAAAAGTGACCGCACCAATCGTTAAAGTTGAGGCGAGCACCAAGGTGACTTTAACGTCACCTCTGGTGGAGATGACGCAGAACTTGAGCGTAGGCGGGTCGGTGGCGGTGATGGGTGATGTGACGGCAGATGGCATCAGCCTCGCGAACCATATGCATGGCGGTGTTGTCGCTGGTGGTAGCAATACCGGAGTACCGGCATGAGCGATATACGTACGATCTTCGTAGACATGGCACACGGCGTGGATTTCGCTATCGAGTCAATGCTGCTCGCCCAGGATGATGGCTTGAGCACTGCGCTGATGTTGAGCCTATTCACCGACCGCCGTGCCGGTAATGACGATGTACTTCCTGCGGGCGCGGATGATCGGCGTGGCGTGTGGATGGATGGTTATGTGGAGGTGCCGGGCGATCTGATGGGTAGCCGCTTATGGCTGCTGCAGCGCGCGAAGCTGTTGCCGGAGACGGTGATCCGCGTGCGCGAGTATTGCGAGGAGGCGCTGGACTGGATGGTGCGCGACGGTGTGGCGAAGTCGGTTCTGGTGACTGCGTGGATAGAGCGCAGCGCACCTATCGGCGTGATCGGCGCGCAGGTGGATATCGCGAAGCCGGACGGCACGACGACACGATTTAAATTCGAGAAACTCTGGAGTGCGACGTAATGCCATTCAATAGACCGACTTTACAGCAACTGATCGACCGCTCGGTGGGCGATATCGAGGCTGGTTTACCCGGCACTGATGCGAAGTTGCGCCGAACTAATTTGAATGTGCTGGCCAAGAGTATGGCTGCTGTTTCGCACGGACTACATGCGTACATCGCTTGGCTGGCCAACCAGCCGCTGCCGGATACGGCCGAGGCTGAGTATCTTGATCGGCATGCCACGCTGTGGCTGGACCAGCCGCGTAAGCCTGCGGTGGCTGCGGTGGGCGATGTAACTTTTAGTGGAGCGAATGGCGTGGTGATCCCAGCGGGAACTTCGCTGGTACGGGCGGATGCGGCGGAGTTTGTGACGACGGCAGAAGGTACGATCGCACTCGGCGTGGCAGCGGTTGCTGTGGCGGCGGTAGATGCGGGTGCTGCGGGGAATTCTGTATCGGGTATCACGCTGACTTTGACCACCCCCATCGCAG
Organism: Sideroxydans sp.; assembly: GCA_024636935.1. Classification (GTDB taxonomy): domain Bacteria; phylum Pseudomonadota; class Gammaproteobacteria; order Burkholderiales; family Gallionellaceae; genus Sideroxyarcus. The sequence continues at coordinate 45,672 of JAGXGC010000022.1, forward strand.
GCATTACCTCTACCGCAATCATCTCTGCCACCGCCCTCACCGGTGGTGCTGACATTGAAACCGATGATGCCTTACGTGCACGCGTGCTCGCCCGTATTAAACAGGCTCCGCACGGTGGCGCTGCATTCGACTACGAAGCTTGGGCTTTAGAAGTCGGTGGCGTCACCCGCGCATGGGTCTATCCAATGGAGCTTGGCCCCGGCACAGTCACCGTGCGCTTCGTGCGCGACAACGACGCGTCAATTATTCCTGATGCAGGCGAAGTAACTGCCGTGCAAGATTACATCGATGCGCGTCGACCAGTGACCGCTCAAGTGACTGTAGTTGCGCCCATCGCGGTCCCGCTCAACTTCACACTCTCTATTGCACCCGTTTCAGCGGCCGTAAAAGCTGCTGTCGAGGCCGAGTTGGTAGACATGATCAGCCGCGAAGCGGTGCCAGGCGGAACCATCCTGCTATCGCATATTCGTGAAGCTATTAGTATCGCGACTGGAGAGGTGGATCACACGCTTACCTCGCCCGTAGTAAACGTGATGCATACAACTGGGCAGATCGCCACGATGGGGGTTGTGACATGGGTATGAGTGCGGCTGCATATTTGAGCCAACTTCAAGCCTTGTTACCACAAGGCCCAGCTTGGACACGTGAGCCGGATGCTTTGCTTACCCGCTTGTTGTTGGCATTCGCAGAAGAATTCACGCGTTGTGACGCACGAGCAGATCAAGTAATCAGCGAGTCAGACCCTCGCAGCGTCTACGACTTGCTGCTGGACTGGGAACGTGTAGCAGGGATCACTCCGCTGGATGGAGAGAGCATCGAGCAGCGCCGTGCCGCGCTGACCGCAAAGCTCACCGGACGAGGTGGGCAGTCGCGCGCCTACTTCATCGCGTTGGCCGCACGGCTCGGATTCGCGGGCGTGACCATCACCGAATATCAACAGATGAACTGCAACGGCGATTGCGAAGATGCGCTCTATAGCTTGGCAGATGCGTTCGTGTGGATGCTCAACATCCCCGCGCTGGGCGGCATATATTCAGGCAACTGCAACAGCCCCTGCGACAGCGCGCTCGGGTCGTGGGGCTATACCGCGTTGGAGAACGAGATCAATGATGATAAGCCCGCACACACCACCGTCTTATTTAATTACGTTTAACAGGAGACCAAGATGCGCAGAATAAATACCACCCACAAGGCCGCCGATCTATTCGGGCCGGGCAAAGACGGATTCCGTAACGGAGATATGGGCACCGGCATCATGCCAACCGAGCTGAATGCGGAATGGTTCAACATGATGCAGGAAGAAATTGCCGGCGTGGTTGAGGCGGCTGGACTGGCGCTGAATTCCGGGAATTCTGCCCAATTGCAGGAAGCCATCAAACGCCTGATCGACGCCCAGTCCGGAAACTACGCCCTCGACACCGGAGCGGCCAATGCCTATGTAGTGGCACTCGATCCGGCCATCGTGGCCTATGCAGACGGCATGACTGTACGGGTTAAGGTTGTCAACGCCAATACTGGCGCATCGACGCTGAATGCAGGTGGTGGTGCCAAGTCGCTTGTGAATGATGTTGGAACAGCACTAGCTGTCGGTGACATACCAGCTAGCAGTGTTTTCACTGCCACTTATATTCTGGCTGCGGACAAGTTCTACATCACCTCGATGGTGCAGTCTCAGGGGGATGCACGTTATGCCAAGTTGGAAGGCTTACTGACGCAAGCTTTCGTGGCTGCGGACGGTGCGACTGGGAAGCAGGTAGTGAATATCAGCCAATTTGCAAAATCACTTTCCGGGTCCGGTTATCAGAAGCTTCCTGGTGGTTTTATTATTCAGTGGGGCGGACTTACAAATACAGGGGGAAGTCAGGCTGTAACCTTTCCGATAGCTTTCCCTGCTGCTGTAGCTTCTATAACTAGTAATGGAGGTTGGGCTACTGGCGGAAATTATTTGACATCCGTGTCGGGACTAACAACAACTGGATTCACGATGAATTCGTATACATCCAATACGGGCGTTCTTGTGACTTGTAATGCTGTATGGATTGCTATCGGATATTAAGGAGAGAACATGCCCATCTATTTTGCAAAATCAACTGGCGGCTTTTACACCACCCAAATCCACGGCTCCAGCATCCCTGATGATGCAGTCGAAATCACCAATGCCGAGCACTCTGCATTGCTGGCGGCACAGTCTCAAGGCAAGCGCATCACCTCCGACGCATCCGGCCGCCCGATAGCCATCGACCCACCACTGCCGAGCATCGAGCAGCAGATCGCATCCGCGCTGGCGGGAACCTACGCCGACGTCGACGCCATCTATGCCGCCGCCATCGGCGGTCGCGCACCGGAATACGAGCAGGCCGAGCAAGCTGCCCTTGCATACCAAGCGGCTGGCTACACCGGCACGGCGTCGCCCTATGTGGCGGACTACGCTGTCACAGCAGGCATCACCGACCGTCAATCCGCCGAACTCATCATCGCCCGCGCCAATGGCCTGCGTGCGGCGGTGCTGGTGATGCGCTCCACCCGCTTCACCGCCCAGTCCGCGATGCGCGCTGCCACCACGCAAGCCGAGCTGGATGCGGCGGTGGCAGCGTGGACGGCGTTCATCGCCCAGGTGCGCATCCAGCTGGGGCTGTAATGGTCAAACTCGCCCTCTACAAAGGACGCGGAAAGCTAGGCAACCGCATCACGCGCTGGTGGACGGGCTCGATCTATTCGCACTGCGAGCTGGTGGTGTGCGGCGTGTGCCTCTCGGCGAGCTTTATGGATGGCGGCGTGCGCGCCAAGCAGATCGATCTGGACAGCGGCCACTGGGACGTGATCCCGCTGCCCTGGGCAGATGTGGCACAGGTGCTGGCATTCTTCGAGCAAACCAAAGGCCGCGCCTACGACTGGCTCGGCCTGTTTCGCGGCCAGCTTTTCAACCGAGGCGGGCGAGACGGCAGCAAGTATTTCTGCTCAGAATGGTGCGCCGAAGCGATCGGCATCCCAGGGGCCGAGATGTATAGCCCGGCGCGGTTGGGGGAGCTTTGTGAGGTTATGAGGGGTAGGTAGAAAGACGGTGCGACCGTTAAAGTGCTCTAACACTCTAACGGCCACCTCCCGCAGATAAAGCCTGCGTTCAGCCAAAGCACCGTACTGCTCGCGAGCAGCGTGCCGAGGCTACCACGCTAGGCAGGTATTGATGGAAACAGTTAGATGCGGTAAGTGCACCAAGATGTTGGCGAGAGCCGACTACATACAGATTGAGATCAAGTGTCCGCGCTGCGGCACATTGAACCTGAAGGCCAAGAGTCTCGAACCAGAACGCCGTGGAGCGTCTATCCGAAAGGAAGCGCACCATGACAAGAAAGACCCCGATCTTTAACAATCAGGAACACGCGCCGATCATCCCTTGGGTGGGTGGTAAGCGTAGGCTGGCCAAGCACATCATTCCGATGTTCCCAGTGCATAGCTGCTATGTCGAGCCATTCTGCGGTGCAGCAGCGCTGTACTTCCTGAAGCCGCAAGCCAAGGTGGAGGTGCTGAACGACGTGAACGGTGAGCTGGTGAATCTATACCGGGTGGTGAAGCACCACATGGATGAGTTCATGCGCCAGTTCCGTTGGGCGCTGACCAGTCGCCAGATGTACAAGTGGCTACAGGCCACGCCAGAGGAAACGCTCACGGATGTGCAACGCGCAGCCCGCTTCTTCTACCTTCAGAAGAACAGCTTTGGCGGCAAGGTAAGCGGCCAGACATTCGGCACTGCCACCACCAGTGGCCCACGCCTCAACCTGCTACGTTTGGAAGAAGACATCAGCCAAGCGCATCTGCGCCTATCCCAGACCTTCATCGAGCATCTTGATTGGGAAGCCTGCATCGCCAAGTATGACCGTCCCCATACCCTGTTCTACTGCGACCCGCCCTACTGGCAGACAGAGGGCTACGGTGTCGAGTTCGGCATCGATCAGTATGACCGCATGGCTGAACTGGCCAGAACGATCAAGGGAAAGATGGTGATCAGCGTGAACGATATTCCGGCGATGCGGAAAGCCTTCGCTGGGCTGCCAATGGATAGCCTCCCGATCAGCTACACGGTGGGTGGTGGCAAGGGGAGTAAAGCCGCTGAGTTGGTGATACGAAACTGGTGAGGCCGCTTTCGTTTAACGGGAAAGTTGCTGAGTATTATTTCGTATTGGTTTGGCGGGGGTTAGATAGGCTGTTAAAGTCGCCCCCGATTTGCTACTTTTAACGCGATGCGGCAGTTTGGGCAGTGCCAAATGCACCGCAAATCAGTGCCAAATGCGTCGCGCGCTTACACATCTCGAAGTAACTGCTCAGGCACACCGACACTGCCTCTCTGCATCTGGATAGTTTCATTTTCCTCCACAGGAACGGTTGGGATTGGAGGTGCAGAGAATGCCCGAATGACCACCCCACCTCTTGCATAGGCAGAGCCATACAGCCCGACACACATGAAAAGCGCAATAGTTATGAAACTTCGTAATAACCTACTTCTCATCCCTACTCCTTCGAATTTTCATGGCGATACATAAAGACAGTGCCGCCAGAATAAGCGCATACCGCATGAACAAAGTCCCACTCACGATGCATTCTATTACCCCAGTCATCATCAGTCGCCACGTTTTAGTCACGCAAAAGGAAAAAGCCCACCTTTGCGGGTGGGCTTTTTCTTATTTTGGTGGCTCGGGGCGGAATCGAACCACCGACACGCGGATTTTCAATCCGCTGCTCTACCAACTGAGCTACCGAGCCGTTTTTTTTGCCAACCTTCCCGGACGGGTCGGTTAAAACGAAGGCGCGCATTGTAGCCATAAGCCGCACTTCGGGCAACACAAAAAACGAACCCCGCACTAGGCGGGGTTCGTTTTTTACTACTATTGAGCCGTAGCGTGCGGTTCGAGTGAAGGATACAACCCAGCAACCGAGCCGCGCAGCAGGTTCAATTACATCATGCCGCCCATACCACCCATGCCGCCCATGTCGCCGCCCATGCCGCCAGCTGGCTTGTCTTCCGGCATTTCGGCTACCATGCATGCGGTCGTCAGCATCAGGCCTGCGATGGAGGATGCGTTCTGCAGTGCAGTACGAGTCACCTTAGTTGGATCGACCACGCCCATCGCCAGCATGTCGCCATACTCGCCACTACCGGCGTTGTAGCCAAAGCTGCCTTTGCCTTCCAACACTCTGTTCACAACGACAGATGGCTCTTCGCCAGCATTGGCAACGATGGCACGCAAAGGCGCTTCCATCGCGCGCAGCACGATGGTGATACCAGCGTCTTGGTCGTGGTTGTCGCCCTTCAAGCCAGCAACCGCAGCCTTGGCGCGCAGCAGTGCTACGCCACCTCCGGGCACGATGCCTTCTTCAACCGCAGCACGTGTCGCATGCAATGCATCTTCCACGCGCGCCTTCTTTTCCTTCATTTCAACTTCCGTAGCAGCACCGACTTTGATCACGGCAACACCGCCAGCCAACTTGGCTTTGCGCTCTTGCAGCTTCTCTTTGTCGTAGTCGCTGGTGGACTCTTCGGCTTGCTTGTTGATCTGTGCGATACGGCCTTTGATTGCATCTTCCTTGCCTGCGCCGTCGATGATGATGGTGTTGTCCTTGCCCACTTCGATACGCTTGGCTTGGCCCAGATCATCCAGCGTGGCTTTTTCCAGTGTCAGACCGACTTCTTCAGCGATCACAGTACCGCCGGTCAGGATGGCGATGTCTTCCAACATGGCCTTGCGACGATCGCCGAAGCCAGGCGCCTTAACGGCAACAGTCTTCAGGATGCCACGGATGTTGTTCACCACCAGTGTAGCCAGTGCTTCGCCATCGACATCTTCCGCGATGATCAGCAACGGACGGCTGGTCTTTGCGATCTGTTCCAGTACGGGCAGCAGGTCACGGATGTTGGATATCTTCTTGTCGTGCAGCAGCACGTAAGGATTGTCCATCGCAGCGATCTGACGATCCTGATTGTTGATGAAGTAAGGAGACAGATAGCCACGGTCGAATTGCATACCTTCGACCACATCCAACTCATCTTCCAGACCAGAGCCGTCTTCGATAGTGATGACGCCTTCTTTGCCGACCTTGTCCATCGCTTCAGCGATCTTCTCGCCGACTGCGGTATCAGAGTTGGCGGAGATGGAGCCGACTTGGGCGATCTCTTTGCTGGTGGTGCAAGGCTTGGAGAGTTTCTTCAGCTCTTCAACGGCAGTGATCACTGCCTTGTCGATGCCGCGCTTCAGGTCCATCGGATTCATGCCGGCGGCGACGAACTTCATGCCTTCTTGCACGATGGACTGTGCCAGCACAGTCGCAGTCGTTGTACCGTCACCGGCCACGTCGGAGGTCTTGGAAGCAACTTCCTTCACCATCTGCGCGCCCATGTTCTCGAACTTGTCTTTCAGCTCGATCTCTTTGGCGACTGATGCACCGTCCTTGGTGATGGTAGGAGAACCGTAGGAACGGTCCAGCACTACGTTACGGCCTTTAGGGCCCAGAGTCACTTTGACCGCGTCGGCCAGAATGTTGACACCCACGACCATCTTGGCACGTGCTGCATCATGGAATTTAACGTCTTTAGCTGCCATGTCTTATTTCTCCTGAATTGGTTGCGTACTTAGGCTTCGATGATGCCGATGATGTCGTCTTCGCGCATTTGCAGCAGCTCAACACCATCCATCTTGAAAGACTGACCGGAATACTTACCGAACAGCACCTTGTCGCCGACCTTGACGTTCATCGGACGCACTTTGCCGTCGTCACCGATCTTGCCATTGCCTACAGCGACGATTTCGCCTTGGTCTGGCTTCTCGGTTGCAGCGTCAGGGATGACGATGCCGGAAGCGGTCTTGCGCTCTTCTTCCATGCGCTTGACGATGACGCGATCATGCAAAGGACGAATCTTCATGCTTATTTCTCCTAAATCAGTGAGTTAATGATTTGCGATAGCGAACAGTTAGCACTCTCCGCCAGCGACTGCTAATAATAGGGGCGCCCCCCTCTCAATTCAAGAGCAAGCGGGTAATTTCTTTTCAGGGACGAACCAGAACGGCAGTCAACGCAGACTCAAGATCTGGATAAACGCATTGCGCGCCTGCTTCCTGCAAGCGGTGGGGCAATACGCGCTGCCCTTCCAGCAACAGCGCAGCCCGATCACCCAAGGCCAGCCTGAGCAGGAATGCCGGCGCAACGAATAATGCCGGTCGGTGCAGAACGGCAGCCAGCGTATGGGTGAACTCGGCATTGGTCACCGGGTTGGGCGAAGTCATATTGAATGCGCCGCTAAGTTGATCATCTTGCAGAAGACGTAGAACATATCGTATGTAATCATCGATGAGCACCCAGCTCATCCATTGTTTACCATCGCCCAGTCTGGCGCCCAAACCCAACCGGAACGGCAACAGCATGCGTGCCAACAGACCGCCGTCTTTACTGAGCACAAGCCCGGTTCGCAACACACACACACGGACGCCATGTTGGCCTGCCTCGGCAGCGACCGCCTCCCAGTCCGTACACAGATGTGCCGAAAAATCCTCCCCAGAGCCTGATGTTTCAATGAGCTCCTCGTCACCGCGACCACCGTAATAACCAATGGCGGAACCCGACAACAACACGGCAGGTTTGTGTGTGGCTTGCGCAATACGTGAGACCAACTTTTCAGTGAGGGCAATGCGGCTATCGCGTAGGACTTTTCTGCGCTGACGAGTCCAGGGCGCATCGACGATGGGCTCGCCGGCCAAGTTGATGACTGCATCGAAATGCCGATCCGGATGCCAGTCATCTAGCGAGGCAAGCGCCTGCACACCAGCACCGCATTTGACCGATACGGTCTCAGGATGGCGACTGAACACAGTCAAGGTATGTTTCTCGGCAAGCAAGGCACGGCACAAGGCGCGGCCGATCAGGCCTGTACCGCCCGTAATGAGGATGTTCATGACCAGTCCCTCGTTTCAATTGGAGCTTCATCTTACGTTATGATGGCCCGCATGACATCCAACACCTCACTGCTGACGCGCAGCCTTTCCGCCGTCTGGCATCCCTGCACGCAGATGAAGCGCCACGAGACCTTGCCATTGGTGCCTATCGCACGCGGAAAAGGCGTGTGGCTCTATGATTTCGAAGGAAATCGTTATCTGGATACGGTCAGCTCCTGGTGGGTGAATCTGTTTGGGCATAGCGAGCCGCGCATCAACACCGCGCTTACCGACCAGCTCGGCAAACTGGAACATGTGATGCTGGCCGGATTCACCCATGAGCCGGTGGTGCTACTGTCGGAACGCTTACGCGAACTGGCGCCCGCCGGACTCGGCCATTGCTTCTACGGATCGGATGGTGCATCAGCCACCGAGATCGCGCTGAAGATGAGTGCGCATTACTGGCGCAATAATGGCCAAGCGCAGAAGACTCAGTTCATCAGCCTGCAGAACAGTTATCACGGCGAGACGCTGGGCGCGCTGTCGGTGACTGATGTGGCATTGTTCCGCGATGCATACGGCCCACTTATAAGACAGAACGCCACCGTCCCCAGTCCGGACTGGCGCAATGCTCAAGATGGAGAAAGCGCAGAGGCCTTTGCGCTACGTTGCGCGGACGCACTCGACCAACATCTGCAACAACATCACACCCAGATCGCCGCGATAATCGTCGAACCACTAATACAAGGCGCAGCTGGGATGGCGATGTATCACCCCGCCTATTTGAAACGTGCGCGCGAATTGTGTTCGCAGTACGGAGTACACCTCATAGCAGACGAGATCGCAGTCGGCATGGGGCGAACCGGTACGCTATTCGCCTGTGAACAAGCCGACATCAGTCCCGACTTCCTGCTGTTGTCGAAGGGCATCACCGGCGGCTATCTGCCTTTGTCGGTGGTGATGACGACCGATGACATCTATCAGGCTTTCTACGCTGACGAGACTGCACGCGGTTTTCTGCATTCACACTCCTACACCGGAAACCCGCTGGCGTGTCGTGCTGCGCTGGCAACGCTGGATATCTTTGCGCAAGATGATGTACTCAAGGTCAATCGCGATAAAGCCGACTTTCTCAACCGCATCGCCGAACCACTACGCTCGCACCCACGCGTGCGGAACTTCCGCAACACCGGCATGGTCTGGGCGTTCGAGGTTGAATCGTTACACGCAGATTTTGCGCAACGCTGTTTCAGCCTCGGCCTACAGCAAGAATTGTTGTTACGCCCGATGGGCAACACGGTATATTTCATGCCACCTTACGTCATCACCGAAGAGGAAATGCAACTGATGGTCTCGCGCACGCTGGCCATCATCAACGAACTGTCATGAAACTGCTTGTCACGCTACTCACCGCTTTATTCATCACCCTCGATGCCGGGGCTGTTTCTCTGCCGACTAGCGTTACGGATGAATTGAAGAAAACAGGCATTCCTGTTTCCGCCGTCTCTATCGAGATCCGCGAGGTTGGGCGCCGCAACACTTTACTCAGCCTGAACGCCCAGCGCCCTATGAACCCGGCCTCCAACATGAAGCTGCTGACCACCTATGTGGGGCTCGACCTGCTCGGCCCGGCCTACACATGGAAGACCGAGGCCTATATCGATGGCGAGTTAAAAAATGGCGAACTCGATGGCGACCTAATCCTGAAAGGCTACGGCGACCCCAAGTTCACGATTGAACAATTCTGGCTGTGGCTCTCCGATTTGCGCGCGCGCGGTTTGCGCGACATCAAGGGTGATCTGGTACTCGACCGCAGTTATTACGACTTGCAGCCACACGACCCCGCTGAATTCGACAACGATCCACTACGCGCCTACAACGTCGGGCCGGATGCATTGCTACTGAACTTCAACACCCTGCGCCTGCGTTACCTGCCGAACGGCGAAAACCTGAGGGTCGTGAGCCAGCCGCCCATCTCCGGATTCACGCTGGAGAACCAGCTCGAACCGGCCAGCGGAAAGTTCAACTGTCGCGACTGGGACGAGCGCTTCTCAGTACAGCCCGGTGGTGACAGTGTCGTGTTGCAGGGCAACTATCCAATCGAGTGCGGCGAACGCGAACAAAGCCTATCCATCATGCCGCACACCCGCTATGTGGAAGCCGTATTCCGGGCCATCTGGCAAGAACTGGGTGGCACATTGAACGGCATACAACGCGAAGCAGTAGTCACGCCAAGTGCACAATTGTTCTCCACCCATCGCTCTGAACCATTGAGTTCAGTCATTCGCGACATCAACAAGTACAGCAACAATGTCATGGCGCGCCAGCTATTCCTGACACTGGGTGAGACCTTGCCGCTGGAGAATGAGCCTGGCGACATGCCTGCCGTTTTCTCCGGTAGCGAAACCAGCCGTCGCATGAGCATCGAACGCAGCATCTTCGCCACGCAGAACTGGCTGACCCGTGAAGGCATGGAGTTCAAGGAGTTGGTTCTGGAGAACGGCGCCGGTTTGTCGCGCATCGAACGCATCAGCGCTGCGCACTTGGCACAGCTACTGGAACATGCCGCCGCGAACCCTCTAAGTGCCGAGTTGCAATCTTCGCTGCCCATCCTTGGCGTCGATGGTTCTGTTCAAGACCGCCTCAGCGGCACCTCCGTTGCCAGTCACGCCCATCTAAAGACCGGCACCCTGGAAGGCGTAAAAGCACTCTCCGGATACGTGCACTCGAAGCGCAACAAAGATTGGGTAGTGGTGTTCTTGATCAATCATTCGAATGCCAAGCACGGACAGGATGCGCAAGATGCGCTGATCGAGTGGCTAGTGACTACTCGCTGATCTTAGCCGCACATCCTCATCATGAACCGACTTATTTCCCGTTTCCTTGCCTTGTTGCTTTTGCCGCTTTGCGTGCCCAGCCAGGCGTCCGATCTAACCCAAAGCGGCAACGAATTCGGTGTGTCCCTAGGCTCTTATCGCTACGAAGAACCCGGATTGATGTCTTTACAGGGAGTCAAAGGCGGTTTTGATCTGCGCACCACCAAAGCCTATCCCAACCGTCGCACTTTCTTGCGCGGAGAATTACGCTACGCTGGAGGAACAGTGGATTACACCAGCAACGGCACGGGTAGCAGCAGCGGCGAACCGGACTGGTACATCGAAGGTCGTGCAATGATTGGCAACGACTGGCTGCTGACTAATGCCGCATTTTCCACTTACGTTGGACTCGGTTATCGCTTTCTGATGAACGATGGACGGGGCATCACCAGCACGGGCGCTGCTGGATATCGACGCACGAGCACCTATATCTATCTTCCAGTAGGAATCAGCTATCGAACTTGGCTGAAAAGTGGGAACAAAATTGTTGGCACGTTCGAATACGACAATCTGCTTTCCGGGAATCAATTCACAAAGCTATCGGACACCGGCCTCGGCTACAGCGACCTCGACAGCAAACAGAACGATGGTTATGGCATGAAGTTACGACTGTCATATGTGACGCCACGCTGGTCAGTCGGGCCCTATCTGCATTATTGGAACATCGCCGATTCAGAGATCAAATCTCGCTACCGATACGGCGTACCCGATGGGTATGTCGTTTGGGAACCGCACAACCGTACGATGGAGATCGGCTTGGATCTTAGCCGACCGTTCTGATCACATCAGTCTCCCATTCTTTACTTCAAGCGCCCCTTACCCCCGCACTATTGATTAAGGCGAAGAGAAGAGCGACCACTCGCTAGGCCCAAAAGATATAGATAACCACCAGTGAATATCTATATCTTTTGCAAAGTATATAGGCCTTATTTCTGCTTGCAGCTTCTTTACATATCAAATTAATATCACCACGCCCTTAGCAGGGTATTTTATTCACCACTGATGCAAGGAAAAACAATGAAAAAGATTATCTCCACTGTTCTGCTGGCTACTGCTGTTGCAACACCCGCCCTGGCTGCCGATCAATACTATGTCTCTCTCGACACCGGCACCTATTCGATGGCAAAAACCACCTATGCCAGCCCCGGCGCGCTGGACATCATCGGCGGTTATCGCTTCGCAGATAATATGGCACTCGAGGTTGGCTACATGATCGTTGGCGATACCACTCTCCAATATACAAATGGCAGCACTATTGGAAAGCAGTCCGTCCTTCATGCAAGTGGCGTCTTTAGTTTTCCAATTAATGACTCTTTTGATTTCTTCGGCAAACTGGGCTTTAATTCACTGAGTGGCAAAATCACAGGCACTGGAATTTATGCCTCCACGAATAGTAGTGCGACCACAACCAACCTTACCTATGGCATTGGCGGCCAATACAAATTCACCCCGCAAATTGCAGCCCGGCTTCAATATGAAGCACTTGGAAAAGCCAAGGCAAGCTCGACAGATACTGGCTCCGATGTAACACGCGCCTCCGTCGGCGTGGTCTACAGCTTCTAAATTACACTGTTCAAACTGGAAAGCCGGGCTTCCCCGGCTTTCTAGCTTTCAAGGCAGAAGAAAGCTACAGCCCCAACTTACCCCACTTCGCGTCAACTTTAGCTTTGACTGCATCATCCATCACGATAGGTGTGCCCCATTCGCGCTGCGTCTCGCCGGGGAATTTATTAGTCGCATCCAATCCCATCTTGCCGCCTAGCCCACTTACCGGCGAAGCAAAATCGAGGTAGTCGATGGGCGTGTTCTCCACCAACAATGTATCCCGCACTGGGTCCATGCGCGTGGTGATCGCCCACATCACTTCTTTCCAATCGCGCACGTCGATGTCGTCATCCACCACGATGATAAACTTGGTGTACATGAACTGACGCAGGAAACTCCAGATGCCGAACATCACGCGCTTGGCGTGCCCGGCGTACTGTTTCTTGATACTCACTACCGCCATTCGATAGCTACACCCTTCCGGCGGCAGATAGAAATCCGTGATCTCTGGGAATTGTTTTTGCAGCAACGGCACGAACACTTCATTCAATGCCACGCCAAGCATGGCCGGCTCATCGGGCGGCTTGCCGGTGTAGGTGGAGTGATAGATCGGGTCTTTGCGCATGGTGATGCGCTCGATGGTGAATACCGGAAACTTGTCCTGCTCGTTGTAGTAACCGGTGTGGTCGCCGTACGGGCCTTCCAGTGCAGTCTCATCCGGATGGATCACACCTTCCAACACGATCTCAGCAGAAGCAGGCACTTGCAGGTCGTTACCGATGCACTTCACCAATTCTGTCTTGCTACCGCGCAACAAACCAGCGAACTGATATTCACTCAATGAATCCGGCACTGGCGTGACTGCGCCGAGAATGGTGGCCGGGTCGGCACCGATCACGACTGAGATCGGGAACGGCTGCCCCGGATTCTTCTGGCAGTGATCACGAAAATCCAGCGCACCGCCACGATGCGCCAACCAGCGCATGATGACCTTATTCGGGCTTAGCACCTGCTGACGATAGATACCAAGATTCTGCCGCATCTTGTTCGGCCCGCGCGTGACCACCAAGCCCCAAGTGATGAGCGGCGCGACATCGCCGGGCCAACAATGCTGGATTGGCAATTTCACCAGATCGATCTCTTTGCCTTCCCACACTACTTCCTGACAAGGCGCAGACGACAGTACCTTGGGAGACATGGTCATCACTTGCTTGAGTATCGGCCATTTACCCCAAGCGTCTTTCAAGCCTTTGGGTGGCTCGGGTTCTTTCAAGTAGGCGAGCAACTTGCCCACTTCACGCAACGCGCTGACATCTTCCTCGCCCATCCCCAGTGCGACACGACGCGGCGTACCGAACAAATTGGCGAGTACCGGCATATTGTGCCCAGCTACGTTCTCGAACAGCAGTGCCGGACCTTGCGCACGCAGCACCCGATCACATATCTCGGTCATCTCCAGATGGGTGGAGACGGGAGCTGTGATGCGCTTAAGTTCGCCCATGGCTTCCAGTTGCGCGATGAAATCTCGCAGGTCTTTATATTCCATCAGTAGAACCTCTCCTCGCCCTCGGGGCGCGTCTTGAACCGCTTATGCAACCAGAAATACTGTTCCGGCATTTCCAATACTCGCTGTTCGATGAATTCGTTCATGCGGCGCGCATCGGCGACATCGTCTCCGCTTGGATAGTTCTCCCAAGCAGGATAGAACGTCAACACATAACCGCCTCCACCTGGGAGCACACGCGTGATACTGGGCACGACCTTGGCGCCGGTCATTTGCGAGATACGAGGCAACGAAGTCATAGTTGCGGCAGGCACTCCAAAGAACGGGATGAATGCACCATCCTTCACGCCTTGATCCTGATCCGGAGGATAGATAAAAGGCATGTTGCTGCGCATGCCTTTCAAAATAGGACGCAACCCTTGTTGCCGAGAGTACAGATGTTGATCGCGGAAACGTGCGCGCTTCTGCAGCAACAAATCGGTCAAATACTGGCTCTTCTGATTGGCATACATACATACCGTATCCACCTGCTGCGCCACCCACTGACCACCTGCATCCATACCGACGAAATGGGGCGTGAGCAGAATCATCGGCTGCCCCTTTACCGCCTCGAAATGTTCGACCCCTTCCACGCGGATCAGAGAATTGATACGATCAGCACTCGACCACCACAAGATGCATCGTTCGACCAGACCACGGAAGAACATCTTGAAGTGGGCGCGCAACAGTTTGTTTCGCTCCGCTTCATTCATGCCTGGGAAGCACAGTTTGAGATTGACCCCCCCCACGAGGCGGCGCTCCCCAGCCAACAGATAGATTAGGTTGCCCAGTGTATTGCCGATAGCCACTATCACGCGGAATGGTAAAAAGTGGATCAACCACAAGATGAACACACCCAGTCTTGCCAACATCAATGCATCCCTTCAGCCGGCGGCAGGTTCGCGCCACGCGGTACTTTATAACGGTTATAGCTCCAAAGATATTGCTCGGGATGCCGGCGTATCAATGCTTCCAGCGCGGCATTCAACTGCACGGGTACAGAAGTATCCGCATCGAACTCAAATGGAGAAAAGTGCAGCGCATACCCCTCACCGCGAGGCAGCCGCTCCCCCAAGCACATCACGACTGATGCCCCACTGGATTGAACCAAGCGCCCAAGCAAAGTCATCGTGTAAGCCGGCCGGCCGAAGAAGGGTGCCCATTCTCCCTCACCGTTACCCGGCGCCTGATCGGGCAACACCCCGATGACCTCACCTCGCTTGAGCGCTTTGAGTAACAGCCGGACACCACCTAGGTCGGTCGGCGCCAATTTCATCTGGCCGCGCTCACGGCCTTGATGCATCAGTTTGTCCAGCGCAGGATAACGTGGCGGACGATACATACAGGTCATCGGAAATTTTGCGGCCACATACAGCCCGATCACTTCGAAACAACCAATATGTGGTGTCAGCACGATCACCCCCCTACCTTGTGCCTGTGCAGCCTGGAAATGCGCCCAACCATGACATTGCTGCACGTTATCGACCACCTGCTGCAAGGGGCGGCGCCATACCCAAGGCAACTCCAACACGCTCCTGCCCGCCTCTCTGATATTGGCGTGCAATAGCGCCTTGTACTCAAATTCGGTACCGGCAACACCGGATGAATGCAGATTCTCGCGCAAACGCGCGGCATATCGCCCGGACGACCAATAGATCAGCCAGCCCAACAGCCCTCCCAGCCGATATAGCAAGGGCAGTGGCAAACGCGATAGGAAGTTAAACAACAAGGTCATTCAAGAAAACCCATAAATTAACGGGAGAAGGATTTGATATACTGCGCGCCCATTTAACTATTCAAGAAGTGATCGGAGAGCCATGAGCGAGTTTTTCTTTACATCCGAATCCGTATCCGAGGGCCATCCGGACAAGGTAGCAGACCAGATCTCCGATGCCATCGTGGACGCGATTCTAGCGCAGGACAAGCATTCCCGCATCGCGGCCGAGACATTGGTCACTACCGGACTAGTCGTGCTTGCTGGTGAGATCACCACCAATGCGCAAGTGAACTATGCAAAAGTCGCACGCGAAACCATTCGCAAGATCGGTTACGACGACCCCAGCCTGCGCTTCGACGCTGACGGCTGTTCGGTTCATGTTTGCTACGGCACACAAAGCCCAGACATCGCTCAAGGCGTGGATAAAGCCTATGACGACACGATGGACCAGGGCGCGGGCGACCAAGGCCTGATGTTCGGCTATGCCTGCCGCGAGACCGATGTCTTGATGCCGCTGCCCATCCACCTGTCACACCGTATCGTCGAACGTCAGGCGCAATTGCGCCGTGATGGTCGTCTGAGCTGGTTACGCCCGGATGCCAAGTCACAGGTCACTGTGAAGTATGTGGATGGCGTGCCTGACCGCATCGACACTGTGGTGCTTTCCACTCAGCACACACCAGACATCACGCTGGAACAGATCCGTGAAGCCGCTATCGAAGAGATCATCAAGCCGATCTTGCCAAAGGAATTGATCAAGGGCGACATCAAGTATCTGGTGAATCCTACCGGTCGCTTTGTCATCGGCGGCCCGCACGGGGATGCCGGCCTGACCGGCCGCAAGATCATCGTCGACACCTACGGTGGCGCAGCCCCGCACGGCGGCGGCGCCTTCTCCGGCAAAGATCCTTCCAAGGTCGACCGTTCCGCTGCTTACGCAGGCCGTTACGTCGCGAAGAACATCGTCGCTGCCGGCCTGGCCGATAAGTGCCAAGTGCAGGTCAGCTATGCCATCGGCGTGGCACAACCCACCAGCATCATGGTCAGCACCTACGGTACAGGCAAGATCTCCGACGAGAAGATCACCGAACTGGTGAAGAAACATTTCGACCTGCGTCCAAAAGGCATCGTGCATATGCTCGACCTGCTGCGTCCGATCTACCAGAAGACAGCGGCTTATGGCCACTTCGGTCGTGAAGAGCCTGAATTCAAGTGGGAGGCCACCGACAAGGCTGCTGCACTGAAGGCAGACGCAGGACTGTAATTCGCATCATCCATCCCGCCGAGGGGCGCTGCAGCAGTCACCACATGGTGAACCTGTCAGGCTCGGCGGAGATGGTTCAACATGTAGCAACGGCGCCCATTCATTAACTCATTAAATGAATGGAGTGCTTTATGTCTACTCAAGACTACGTCATCGCTGACATCAAACTGGCCGATTGGGGCCGCAAAGAAATCGCTATCGCCGAGCACGAGATGCCCGGTCTGATGGCTATCCGCGAAGAGTTCGCCAAGACGCAACCGCTGAAAGGCGCACGCATCACCGGTTCGCTGCACATGACCATCCAGACCGCCGTGCTGATCGAGACGCTGACTGCGCTCGGTGCAGAAGTGCGCTGGGCATCGTGCAACATCTTCTCCACACAGGATCACGCAGCTGCAGCGATCGCTGCCGGCGGCACACCCGTGTTCGCCGTCAAAGGCGAATCGCTGACCGACTACTGGGATTACACCCACCGCATCTTCGAATGGACGGACGGCGGTTATTCCAACATGATCTTGGACGATGGCGGCGACGCTACTTTGCTGCTGCACCTCGGTGCACGTGCTGAAAAAGATGCATCCTTAATCAGCAAGCCTTCTTCTGAAGAAGAGACCTGCTTGTTCGCGGCGATCAAGGCCAAGCTGGCAACCGATCCGACTTGGTACTCCACCCGTCTGGCAGAAATCAAAGGCGTGACCGAAGAAACCACTACCGGCGTACACCGCCTGTATCAGATGCACGAGCGTGGCGAGCTGAAGTTCCCAGGCATCAACGTCAACGACTCCGTCACCAAGTCCAAGTTCGACAATCTGTACGGCTGCCGCGAATCCCTGGTGGACGGCATCAAGCGCGCGACCGATGTGATGATCGCGGGCAAGATTGCTGTCATCGCCGGTTACGGCGATGTGGGTAAAGGTTCGGCACAAGCCATGCGCGCACTGTCCGCTCAAGTTTGGGTGACTGAGATCGATCCGATCTGCGCACTGCAAGCTGCGATGGAAGGCTACCGTGTAGTGACCATGGATTACGCCAGTGAGCATGGCGACATCTTCGTCACCACCACCGGCAACTTCCACGTCATCACCCATGACCACATGAAGAAGATGAAGAACAACGCCATCGTGTGCAACATCGGCCACTTCGACAACGAGATCGACGTCGCCTCGCTGGAGCAATACGAGTGGGAAGAAATCAAGCCGCAAGTCGACCACATCATCTTCCCTGACGGCAAGCGCATCATCTTGTTGGCCCAAGGTCGTCTGGTGAACCTCGGCTGCGGAACAGGCCATCCGTCCTACGTGATGTCATCTTCCTTCGCTAATCAGACCATCGCTCAGATCGAGCTGTGGACTGAGCGCGGCTCGAACAAGTATCCAGTGGGCGTTTACACCCTGCCCAAGCACTTGGACGAAAAGGTAGCACGCCTGCAACTGAAGACGCTGAATGCACAATTGAGCGAACTGACCGACCAGCAAGCTGCCTACATCAACGTTCCGAAGGAAGGCCCATACAAGGCCGACCACTACCGTTATTAATTAACGGCTTGCAGGTATGATGACGAGGGGCGGACGTCAGGTTCGCCCCTCTTAACTTGTAAAATATAGAAAGGGCACCTCGAAAAACCGTAGCGAGCAGTTTGAGTGCAAGGCGCACGGCACGCAGAAACCGGAATGTACACAAAGTACATGAGGATTTTGAGTGCTGCGCAACGCGGCAATCGGACTGCGCAGTAGGTTTTGCGGGGTGAACTAAAATGCTGCTACGACTGTTGTTTCTCTGGAGCCTAAATTCGCTGGCGTTGATCGCCGTGGCGAGCTTCGTACCGGGCATCCATGTGGACGGCTTCATGGCCGCCTTCGTGGCTGCGCTAGTGCTGGGACTGGTAAACACCTTGCTCAGGCCGATCTTTCTGGTGCTGACATTGCCGGTCACCGTGCTTTCGCTAGGACTGTTCATTCTGGTCATCAACGGCCTGATGTTCTGGTTCGCAGGTTCCATCCTGCGCGGCTTCATCGTCGACAGCTTTGGGCATGCCGTGATGGGTGCCATACTGTTCAGCATATTTTCATGGGCGCTGTCCGCAGCTGCCGCACAACTATTGGTGAGGAAACATGGGAAATCCAACGACCCCGATCAGCTTTGAATTCTTTCCGCCGCAAACGCCGGAAGGCGCAAGCAAACTGACTGCTGCACGCCAGCGGCTGGCCACATTTAAACCGGAATTCTTCTCCGTCACTTTCGGTGCAGGCGGCTCCACACAGGATCGCACGCTGGACACCATCAAGCAGATCCATGCCGAAGGTCACAGTGCTGCACCGCATTTGTCCTGCGTCGGCAGCACACGCGACAACATCCGCAGCTTGCTGAACACCTATAAAGACATGGGCATCAAGCGCATCGTCGCCTTGCGCGGCGACTTGCCCTCCGGCATGGGTAGCATCGGCGAGTTCCAATACGCGAATGAACTGGTGAGTTTCATCCGCGCGCAGACAGGCGAACACTTCCACATCGAAGTCGCTGCCTATCCCGAGTTCCATCCGCAGGCCAAATCGGTGCGCGATGACATGCTCAACTACAAGCGCAAGATCAACGCAGGCGCCAACTCGGCCATCACACAATACTTCTACAACGCCGACGCCTACTTCCGCTTCGTCGATGAGACGCGCAAGCTGGGTGTCGATGCGCCCATCGTACCCGGCATCATGCCCATCGTGCGTTACTCGCAGTTGGCGCGTTTTTCCGAGATGTGCGGCGCAGAGATCCCGCGCTGGATGCGCAAGACCATGGAAGGCTACGGCGACGATGTGGAGTCGGTGCAGAACTTCGGTCTCGATGTCGTGAGCAAGCTGTGCGAAAAGCTCATCGCAGGCGGTGTGCCCGCATTGCACTTCTACACATTGAATCAGGCCAAGGCCTCCATCGATATCCTGCAACGTCTGGGCTATCGCGCGTAACCGAAAGCAAGTTGAAGCCATGAAGAAACCCGAACTCCTGTTGCCTGCCGCCTCGCTGGAAAAAATGCGCACCGCTTACGCCTACGGGGCGGATGCGGTATATGCCGGCCAACCGCGTTACTCCCTGCGCGTGCGCAACAACGAGTTCATGATGGAACAACTCTCCCAGGGCATCGAAGAAGCACATGCGCTGGGCAAGCAGTTCTACGTTGCCAGCAATCTGATGCCGCACAACGCCAAGCTAAAGACTTACATGGCAGACATGGAACCCATCATCAAGATGAAGCCTGACGCGCTGATCATGGCCGACCCCGGCCTAATCGCCATGGTGCGCGAGAAGTGGCCGGAGCAGGTCGTCCACCTTTCCGTGCAAGCCAACACCGTCAACTATGCGGCAGTGAAATTCTGGAAGTCCATCGGCCTGTCACGCGTCATCCTGTCGCGCGAACTGTCGCTGGATGAGATCGAAGAGATCCGCCAAGAATGTCCCGACATGGAACTGGAAGTGTTCGTGCACGGCGCACTGTGCATCGCCTATTCAGGCCGCTGCCTGCTGTCCGGATATTTCAACCATCGCGATGCGAACCAGGGCACGTGCACCAACTCCTGCCGCTGGGATTACAAAGTGGAAAATTCCGCCGAAGACGGCACGGGGCACATCCAGAAGATCGACTTCGATTTCGACAAAGCACTGGGTGAAAGCGCACTATCCGATTGCGGTTCTCAACCGCGCCATCCGCTTGCGGACCGCGTGTATATGATCTCGAGACCGGATCATCCGGAAGAACTGATGCCCGTACTGGAAGACGAACACGGCACCTACATCATGAACTCCAAAGACCTACGCGCCGTGGAACACGTCGAGAAACTGGTGAAGATCGGCATCGACTCGCTGAAGATCGAAGGCCGCACCAAATCCATCTACTACGTAGCGCGCACCGCGCAGGTGTATCGCCAAGCCATCGACGATGCGATGAAGAACCGTCCGTTCGATTTGAAACTGCTGGGCGCACTGGATGCACTGGCTAGTCGCGGCTACACAGATGGCTTCTACGAGCGCCACCACACGCATGAGCAGCAGAACTATATGCGCGGCCACTCCGAGAGCTTCCGCCAGCAATACGTGGGCGACATCGTCGCCTGTGCCGACGGCATGGCCGAGATCGCCGTGAAGAACAAGTTCTCTGTCGGCGACAAGTTGGAGATCATCCATCCTTCCGGCAACAGCATCGTCGAACTGAGCGAGATGCAGAACCTTGATGGCGAGGCAGTCTCCGTTGCACCGGGCAGCGGCCACCATGTGCGCATCCCGATGCGGGGTGATCTTTCCAATGGCATGATCGCCCGCTTCATCTGAACGCGCATCAAGCACGCTTGCCGATGACTGATAGATTCCCCTCACTCGTTAAGCAAAGCTTAATAAGTGCTCGCTATGATCCATTCCTGCCTAATGTGATCTGCAACTGCCCACCCGATCACTTTGGCCACCCCGATCAAGTCAAAGGAGAAGTTTGATGAACTGGAAGAACACAGAAAGTCGTTATGGCTCGCTAACCATCGGCATCCACTGGCTGATGCTGCTGTTATTCATCGCCGTGTACGGCAGCATCGAGTTGCGCGAACTGTTCGAGAAAGGCAGCGACCCGCGCGAGATGCTGAAGAGTTGGCACTTCATGCTGGGTATCACGGTATTCATTCTGGTATGGCTGCGCATCGCCGCACGCTTGAGCGGTCCCACACCCGCAATCACACCCGAGCCCGCCAATATCCAGCAGCTCGCCGCCAAGCTATTGCATCTGGCGCTCTATGTGCTGATGATCGCCATGCCCATCAGCGGCTATCTGCTGCTCAGCGCCGCCGGCAAGCCTATTCCCTTCTTCGGATTTGAATTGCCCGCCTTGCTCGACACCGACAAAGGACTGGCCAAACAGATCAAAGAAGTCCATGAATTCGTCGGCACAACCGGTTACTACCTGATCGGTGCGCATTTCGTCGCAGCGCTCTATCACCACCTTATCGTGCGCGACAACAACATGACGCGCATGCTGCCGCAAAAGAAGTAACCCTGCTGCATGAGCTTGCGTGACCAGCTGACCGAAAGATCGACCGCGCTCTATGAGCGCCTAGGCTTCAATCCGAGCGCGACGAAGTTCATCCTGATCTTCGCCGCGCTCAACGGTTTGCTGTATCACCTGCCGCTGTACTCCTTCGCCCTCAAAGACCTCGCCCCGCTCTCTTTCGCTAGCGTACTCACGCTGCTGACACTGTTCGTGCTGGTGATGCTGCTGACGGTGTTAGTGATGTTTATGTTCGCACTGGTGTCGCAACGCCTGCTCAAACCGCTGGCGATGCTGATCGTGTTCTGCAATGCCTTCGCGCTGTATTTCATCCAGACCTATCAGGCGGTGCTGGACAAGGCGATGATGGGCAATGTGTTCAACACCAACACCAGCGAAGCGAGCAGCTATCTGAGCTTCTCGTTCCTGTGGCATGTGCTGCTGTTCGGCGTGCTGCCTGCATGGTTGATCTCGCGCGTCACCATCAAACATGTATCGCGCCTGCGCACCATCGCCGCATTGCTGCTCTCATTCATCGTCGGGATTGGCTGGCTGTACGGCAATGCGCAGAGCTGGCTATGGATAGATAAACACGGACGCCAATTGGGCGGCATGATCCTGCCCTGGTCGTATGTGATCAATGCGACCCGCTACCAAACCGAAAAGGCCATGCAGTCGCGCGAACTTGAACTGCTGCCAGCCGCGCATCTCACCACGCAAGACAAGACGGTCGTGGTGCTGGTGATCGGCGAATCGGCACGCGCAGCGGACTTCTCTTTGTACGGCTATGCGCGCGACACCAACCCCATGTTGGAAAAGGCTGGTGTCACTGCCATCCGCAACGCGCATTCCTGTTCCACCTACACCACCGCCTCGCTGCAATGCATGTTGTCACATGTCGACACCAGCAACTCTTTGTTCCACAGCTTCGAAGCACTGCCTAGCTATCTGCAACGCAGCGGCATAGACACCATCTGGCTCACACGCAATTGGGGCGAGCCACCGTTGAAGGTGAACACCTATCTGCGCGACACTGACATTCGCAGCAGCTGCACAGGGCCGCACTGCGATTACGACGAAGTGTTGCTCACCGGCCTCCAACAACGCATCGCCGATACATCCAGTGACAAGGTGTTCGTAGTACTGCACCAATCCGGCAGCCACGGCCCTGATTACTACAACCACTATCCGGCTGACGGTGAGACGTTCAAACCGGTGTGTCGTTCGGTGCAGTTGCAGGATTGTTCGCCCGAGACAGTCAACAACGCCTACGACAACACCATCCTCTACACCGACAAATTCCTGTCGGAGACGATAGATGTCTTGCGCGCGATACCGGACGCGCAGACATTGATGGTGTACATCTCGGACCACGGCGAGTCGCTCGGCGAGTATGGCTTATACTTGCATGGCACACCTTATTCACTGGCACCGGACGTGCAGAAGGACATCCCTTACATCGTGTGGATGTCTAAAGCATTCAAGCAGCACAAGACATTGGCAGCCGATGTGGCGCTGGCAAACGCCAAGCATGCACAGCAGACCGTGTTCCACAGCATCATGGGCGCGTTCGATCTGCGCAGTGACATCTACGACCCCAAGCTGGACATCTTCCAAGATGCCGCGAACAAGAAACGATAAGGAATCCGCTTGAGCAAGTGGCGCGACCATCTTCCGAAGAAACGACCGATGGGCTTCATCGCTGCCTGCCTATTGAGTTTGGTGGTGTGTGTGTTCTACCCGTCCGACCTCGCCAGCTACCGAACGAACTTGGATGCAGAAAGACCGTTCTGGGTCGAACCGACCGAAACCAAGCTGCGCTTCGTCAATACCATCGCCCAAGTCGCTATGCCACTACTGCTACGTGACAAAGAAGGCATGGTGCAACTGCTCACCCTGGCCGTCACCACCACCATCGCGACACAAGGATTGAAACGCATCGTAAACGATGTGCACGTTGGCGGCACCCGCCTCGGCGAACGCCCCTACGCACCGGACAGCCGCCACAACATGCCTTCCGGCCATTCATCCATGTCTTCCTGCGCTGTGTACTTCGTGGCACGCCGCTATGGTTGGCAACACTTGTTCTATCTTGTACCCATCCTGCTGCTCACCATGGGTGCACGCCTGATGCTGGATGCCCATACACTTTCCGCCGTGCTCGCCGGTTGCCTGATCGGCTTCATCTGCGCCGCGTGGTTCACCTCGCCATATCGCAAGAACCCCAAACATCCTTCAGCAAGCGATGTCTAAAATGCATAAACGATGCACAGCAAAATCAAGCTGGATATGTGATTAAAGAAGGCGGCGAAAAGTGAGAATTAAGCAAGAAGGATACAAAGGCACCACCCGAAATTTGTTTGATTTACTTGGTACCGATGAAACGGGTTTATCAAAAGCCTTCTCATTCCTACTGGCCTCAGAGCGCTCAATCCTCTATAGATTTCTAAGAGCAATCGGCATTGCAGCTAATAATACCGAGTCCAATTTCGTTTCAACATCTATTGAAATAGAGCGCGTTCGCCATGAAGGTCGCACAGACATTGAAATTCGGCAATCTGGCAAGTTTCATGTAATTGTTGAATGCAAGGTTGGTAAAAATCGGATTTCACAACAAAGAACGCAGTACCTAAATTGTTTTGACGACGTTCCACAAAAGACACTTTGCTTCATAACTCAGGAAAGAGACAACAATCTAGAAGTATCAAATGACATTTGTATCCACTACAAGGGATGGCTGGATGTTATTGATCTGCTTGAGCCTAAAGATTTTGAAAGTACCCTTATTAAAGAATTTGCAAGTTACGCTACTCGGAGTTTCAAAATGCGCGATCAAAAAGAAGTCCTCATCCAAGACTTAGCAGACCCTAATGAAATACAGCGATACGAAAACCACAATATCTACCGTCGCAATAAAACCTTCGGGAGTCCGCTATATTTCGCACCATATTTCACTAGATCTGCCCAAAAGGCTGGTAGCACAGACCAAGAAGGAATTACTTCATTATCAAAAGTTCTTGGCGTTTTAACAGTGAAACCAGAAAATGTAACTAGCTTTGAAGATGCATTACTAGATTTTGCTGATGGAGATAAAGAGCTCGTATCAAAATGGCTAAAGGGGATTGAAGGTGACACGCCTGATTTCTTTACATACTATTTTCTTGCAGATCCAGTTCGATGGAACAAACCATTACTAAAGGATGGTGGAAGAGAAGTCGGAAGAGGGAAGAACTGGATTGCGGCAATGATCCCCCCAAATCGCTGTGTTACATTTGAAGAATTCACCAAAAGAATTATTCTAGCAACATCGAAACCATGATCCTCTCCGCACTCTCCCAGTCCGAACACTACGAAAAACTGCATCCGCTGTTCGCGCGTGCGTTCGCACACATTCGCAGCACCGATTTCTTCAGTCT
The DNA here is from genome assembly GCA_024636935.1 of Sideroxydans sp. Classification (GTDB taxonomy): domain Bacteria; phylum Pseudomonadota; class Gammaproteobacteria; order Burkholderiales; family Gallionellaceae; genus Sideroxyarcus. Next base: position 70,963 of record JAGXGC010000022.1, read on the forward strand.
CGCGCCGGGACGTTATCCCATCATCGGTGACGACCTGATCGCCATCGTTGAGCAAGTACCGGCGAAGACCAAAGAAATGGCGAAGCTGGAAGCGCATCGCAAGTTCATCGACATCCAACTAGTGTTGGAAGGTGACGAGACAATGGGATGGAAACCGTTAGAGGATTGTCTGAATCCGGTGAGTGAGCACAGCGAGGAAAAGGACATTCGTTTCTTCCACGATGCACCGGCTTCCTACGTGCCGGTGCCACCGGATCACTTCTGTATCTTCTTCCCGGAGGATGCACATGCGCCACTCATTGGAACGGGCACAGTACGCAAGGTGATCTTCAAGGTGGCGGTAAAACCGGCTGCCTAAGAACTTCGTCATTCCGGCGTAGGCCGGAATCCAGCGCAGTTATTCAACATGCCTTGGGCTTTGTCCTGCGTAGCAGGAATTCTCATATAACTGGATTCCGGCCTCCGCCGGAATGACAGCAATTTAGTTGTCGTCGAACGCCACGTCGCCTTCCGCGACGTGATCGCCAACCTTGATTCCCTTGAAGTCGAACAGACTGCCATCGAGCAAGTGTGAGGGTCGCACGTTCTGCATGGCGGTGAAGATGGTCTGCGAACGTCCCGGATACTGGCGCTCCCAGTCGGTCAGCATCTGCTTGATGTTCTGCCTTTGCAGGTTCTCCTGCGAACCGCACAGATTGCACGGGATGATGGGGAACTCCATGCCACGCGCATACCGGGCGATGTCCTTCTCGGCACAATAAGCCAGCGGACGGATCACCACGTGGTCGCCCTTGTCGGTCACCAGCTTGGGGGGCATCGCCTTCAGTTTTCCGCCGAAGAACATATTGAGGAACAGCGTCTCGGTCATGTCGTCGCGATGGTGGCCCAACGCGATCTTGTTCGCGCCCAGCTCACCCGCCACCTTATAGATGATGCCGCGACGCAGACGCGAGCACAGTGAACAGGTGGTTTTTCCCTCGGGGATCTTCTCTTTGACGATGGAGTAGGTGTCCTGTGCCTCGATATGGAAATCGACACCGAGGTTCTTCAGGTAATTGGGCAACACATCTTCCGGGAAGCCCGGCTGCTTCTGATCGAGGTTCATCGCGATCAGTTTGAAATCAATCGGCGCACGCTTCTGCAAAGTGCGCAGAATGTCGAGCAGCGTGTAGGAATCCTTGCCGCCGGAGAGACATACCATCACCACATCGCCGTCCTCGATCATGTTGAAATCGCCGATGGCTTTGCCGACCGAACTTTCCAAACGACCTTTGAGACGATTGAAGTTGGTGGAGTTGTGTTCGAAATGAATGGGTTGTGTGATGTCGTTCATGATCGGTTCAAATGATTAGCTGATTCAAATACTGACGCTGCGTCCGCCATCCACTGAGATGACCTGACCGGTGATGTAAGGCGCATCCGCGATCAGGAATTGCACCGCCTTGGCGATGTCTTCCGGACTGCCTTCGCGCTTGAGTAATGTGTGTGCCACGATCTTGCGGCGCTTCTCTTCGTCGCTCCACTCATCGCCTTCCGGCCACACGATGACGCCGGGCGCGACAGCGTTCACACGCACTTGTGGCGCCAATTCCTGCGCCAGTCCTTTCGTCAGCGCCACCAATCCTGCCTTGGCTGCGCTATACAACAAGTGCCCTTGCATCGGACGCTCAGCATGGATGTCCACTATATTCACGATGCAGCCATGCTGACGACGCAATTCAACAGCCGCTGCTTGCGCCAAAAATAGCGGTGCCTGCAAATTAGTGCCGATCAGATCATGCCACTGTGAAGCATTGATCTCTGCCAATGGCGTGGCATAGAAACTGGATGCGTTATTGACCAAAGCATCCAGATGGCCGAAATGCTTCACCACATCATCCACTATGCGTGGCAGGTTAGCGGACTCCAACAAGTCCGCCTGCACACAGATTGCCGAGTTCGGCCGCAAGTCGTTCAGTTCACCGCGCAGTGCGAAGGCTTCATATACCGAGCTGCGAAAATGTATGGCGACATTCGCCCCTGCCGCATGCAAACGACGCACGATGGCCGCGCCAACGCGCTTCGCACCACCTGTGACCAATATTGTTTTGCCCTGCATCGGAAACCCCTCTAAACTTTGGCCCATCGCCAACGCAACTCTAACGCGCAGTAGATTTCTGACGCTTTGTGGATTATAACCGAGCATGCAAGTAAACCTTCCGCCCCCTAGTACCGATGCCCTCGCCCACAGTGCCCGCCTGTGCGAGATGATCCGCAACGACATCCAAAGCCAAGGGGGCTGGATACCCTTCTCGCGCTTCATGGAATTGGCGCTGTATGCCCCGGGGCTTGGCTATTACACCGCAGGCGCACGCAAATTCGGCGAATCGGGCGATTTCGTCACCGCCCCCGAGATCTCCACGCTGTTCGGCCGCACGCTGGCACACCAGTTACGGGACGTGATGCAGGTCAGCACCCCGCACATCCTTGAACTGGGGGCAGGCAGCGGCAAGCTGGCGCTGGACATCCTGCACGAACTGGAAAGCCTCGATTCATTGCCCGACACCTATTCCATCCTTGAAGTCAGCGCCGACCTGCGCGAACGTCAGCAAGCCTTGCTGCAAGAACACCTGCCGCATCTATCCGAACGTATCCAATGGCTGGATACCCTACCCGACACCCTCAGCGGTGCAGTGTTCGGAAACGAGGTATTGGACGCGCTGCCGGTGCATCTGGTGTTCTGGAACGAAGGCCGCATCATGGAGCGCGGCGTCGCCACCGAAGACAATCGCTTCGTCTGGTCAGACTGCGTACCTCATAACGAAGCCCTGCACGACATCGCGAAAGGCATCGCCGTGCCGGATGACTATCTGAGCGAAGTCTCACTCGCAGCACGCGGACTAGTTTCAAGCCTAGCCGAACGTCTCACGCACGGAGTGTTGCTGTTCATTGATTACGGTTTTGGCGCGCGTGAGTATTACCACCCGCAACGCCATCGCGGCACGCTCATGTGCCACTACCGCCATCACTCTCACGATGACCCCTTCTATCTACCCGGCTTGCAAGACATCACCGCGCACGTAGATTTCACCGCCGCCGCCGAAGCCGCCATCGACTACGGTGCTCACCTGCTGGGCTACACCACCCAAGCGCACTTCCTGCTCAACAACGGCCTACCGGACCTGCTGAGCGAAGTCTCGCCCGAGAACGTTCGCGAATACTTGCCACTTTCCAAGCAAGTGCAAAAGCTCACCAGCCCGGCAGAGATGGGCGAGCTATTCAAAGTGCTGGTAATGGGTAAAGGCATCGATGCGCCCTTGCAGAATTTCATGTCGGGCGACCGCTCACGCATGCTCTAAGTGACATGGAGCGCCTGCGCAGCTTTCCACCTGTAGCAGATCACAACGCCAAGATACTCATCCTCGGCAGCATGCCCGGCATAAAGTCGCTGAATGAGAACGAGTACTACGCCCATCAACGCAACGACTTCTGGAAGATCATGGGCAAACTGGTCAGCGCACATCCTGATCTACCCTACGAACAAAGATTGGAAGTGCTAAAGCAAGCTGGCCTCGCCCTGTGGGATGTTCTGCAATCCTGCTCCCGAGAAGGCAGCCTTGATGCGAACATCAAGCATGAACAAGCCAACGACTTCGCCACCTTCTTCGAAAACCATCCGCTCATCACCCACGTGTATTTCAACGGAGCAAAAGCAGAGCAGAGTTTCAAGAAGTTCGTGCTAAAGAAACAGATGTTGCCGGAGTTGAAGCTGCACCGTCTGCCATCGACCAGTCCCGCGCATGCCGGGATGCGTTATGAAGAAAAGCTTAGGGAGTAGAGAAACACCGCGAGGCAATGTCTACGTTGATTAACACTGTACAGCTCAAAATGTCACATGGGATTCAAATCATATGCCCGCTAGCGGACGTTTGCTAATAATTGAAATCCCCTTAATTCTTCGAATCATCAACAGCCGGATATTTGATAACAGCCTTTTGCAATATCAGGATGTTTGGATACGTTATCAACTCTTCGTCTCGTTTAATGAGGACATGAAAAAGAGTGATCTCATCGATGACACCACTAACATCATCATCCTTATCTACAACCTTTATTCGATCTCCGACTCGGTATGGGAAGCCAAAGAATATTATGAGGCTTGCTGTCATGTTGCTTAAGATCGACCATTGGGCGAATAGTGCGACACCAAGAACAGCGAATACGGAGGAAAGGAAAATGGAGATTTGCGAGTACTCGACACCTAAAAGCGAAAACAGCACGATCGAGAAAAATGCTACCAAGGACATCGTCACTGTCTTTGAAATGAGATTCAAGTGATAGATATCAACTGATTTATCAGCCCCTAGTTTTTTTATCGTCGCTTGCGACAAGCGGATGCTGATGAATAAAATCAGCAAGGTTGCGACTAATAACAAGATCTTCATTTGGAATCCAATTGTGACTGTATCGATTAAAGTCTTTCATGCAACTACATTAGCTAAAACATCTAATATTCAAGCCAACTATTTCAAAGTCGGCCGTGAATAGCCTCCCATATCCGATCACTTCTTATTGTTATTAACCACTTCTTCCACCGCCACGATCCGCGCCTCGCGCACCTTGTCGGCGATGAGATTCTTGTCGGCGCAAGCGCGTGCGATATCTCCGGCGTTCACAGCCTGTGCAGCGCGTGCACATTCCAGCAGATATGCAGCCTGCGGATAGGCGTCGTTCTCGTGACCGGTGCGACCGTGCGCATCGGATTCGCAAGCATGTAGTATCTCGACGAAGCGTTCTGGTTTGCGCCATAGATCACAACGATCGAACAGCTTGACGATAGTGTCCGGGCGCAGGTCGCGTGCGCGGTGGATATTGCTGTGATATTGCGCGACCAGTAATGCAAGGTCGCGGCAATCACTGGGCACACGCAAACGCGTACAGACCGCCTTCACCAGATCAAGGCTGCGATGTTCGTGCCCGATGTGTCTGGGCAGTGTCTCTTCGGGTGTAGTGGCTTTACCGAGATCATGACCTAATGCAGCGAAACGTATTTCAAGCGAACGCTCTAGTTTTGCGGTGTCGTCCAGCACCATCATCACATGCACGCCGCAGTCGATCTCCGGGTGGTAGTGCACGGGTTGCGGCACGCCGAACAAGGCATCCACTTCCGGCAATATCTTTTGCAATGCCCCGCATTCGCGCAGTGTGAAGAAGAAGCGTGAAGGATGCCGCTCCATCAACCCGCGCGCCAACTCCTGCCAAACGCGCTCGGCAACCAGTGCATCCACTTCGCCGTTGGCGACCATCGCGCGCATCAAGTCCAAGGTCTCAGGCGCGATACTGAATCCAAAGCGCGCAGCGAAACGGGCTCCGCGCAGAATGCGCACCGGATCTTCGGCGAATGCATCGCTGACATGCCGCAACACACCTGCTTTCAGATCGGCTTGTCCGTTATGTGGATCGATGAGCGTGCCATCCTCATCTTGTGCGATGGCATTGACGGTGAAGTCTCGCCGCAGCAGATCTTCTTCCAGCGTGACATCGGGCGAAGCGAAGATGTTGAAACCTTTGTAGCCCGCAGCGGTTTTGCGCTCGGTGCGTGCCAGCGCATATTCTTCGTGCGTATCGGGATGTAAAAATACAGGGAAATCACTACCGACCGGTTTGAAACCGCGCGCCTCCATCTCTTGCGGAGTGCTACCGACCACTACCCAGTCATGATCTTGTACCGGCAGGCCGAGCAAGCCGTCGCGCACGGCTCCACCCACGCAATAGACTTTCAAACCCTCACATCGCGGCTGCATGGGCACGAGTCTGCGCAGGTTTATTAGTAGCGACGACCCCCATCCTGTCCTTGAGCGACTCGGATGAATGACCGAACAATTTGGCGTAGTAGATGGTATTGCTCATCACCTTCTTCACGTAGTCACGTGTTTCGTCGAAGGGAATGGTCTCTGCATAGATCGCACCTTCCAGAGGTTCTTCACCGCGCCAGCGGTTGGCGCGCGTCGGTCCGGCGTTGTAGGCGGCAGATGCCAGCACAGGATTATCATCGAAGCGGCTGTACACGTTCTTCATGTAATAGGTGCCGAGGCGCAGATTCACATCAAGCTGGTGAATGAGGCCCTTTCGATAACCCTTGAGGCCGATACGGTGCGCCGCCCAGCGCGCCGTATCAGGCATGATCTGCATCAAACCTGCCGCCCCGACATTAGATTTAGCATGCGTGACGAAACGACTTTCCTGACGCATCAGTCCGTATACCCATGCCTCTTCCACATCGTGCTCGTCGATGGAGGCTTGCAAGGCATCACGATACGGCGCGGGATAGCGCAGATTGAAATCATGCAATTCGACAGTCCGGTTAGCAGCACTGATGGATCGGTCATACATCTCATTGCGGCGCGCAACTTCGGCGGCCACCAGCAATTCTCGGTCACCCAAACCCCGCATCGCCCAGTCCCATTCCTTGGCCGCTTCCGTGCGCAACCCCATCCGATAGAGCAATATCGTGCGCTGTATCTCGGGACGTGCTTGTGTGGCCTCCACTTCTTGCTCGTCGGGGATGTATTTCGCAGTCACAATACCGGCAGCGGGTGCCGCTCCCAACTCCTCTGCCGCCAGTTGGCCGTAATAGTGATGTTCGCGGCTCAACGGTGCGAGAATCACCTCGGCATCCCGTTCGTGTCCCAGCGCGATCAGCGCGCGTGCCTTCCAGTAACGCCATGTCGATTCATTCTGCTGCGCAACAGACATCGCTGTGATGCTCATCCAAACTTCATGCCAATCGTGTGCACGGAGCGCAGCGCGTGCACGCCAAGCCTGTTGGACGGATGTCAACGTGACATCCCCTGCGGCGCCATACCATTCCAAGGCGCGCGCATCGTGTTCCTTCGCCGCTTCATAAGCCAGCCATCCGTAGTAATACTGTTGCTCTTCCTGCGTGAAGTATTTGCTCAATCGCTGCCATTGAACATAAGCAGGCTTCACTGCCTGCCGAGCCAAACGATGCAACGCAAACAGCGCCACAGTGCGTTGCCCTTTGTTCGCCTTATCCAGCTTCACGCCGGATAGATAGCGCTGTGGATTTCTTTTAGCCGCATCCATGTCAGAAAGTGACAGGCGCTCTTCTCGGGAGAGATGACGCACTAGCTGCTTCGCATTCTTCACATCGCCTGATTCCAGCAAGCTGCGGATACGTTGCGCCACATCCTGTTCGGTGATGACGCCACGCTTGATGGCTATATCGAACACCTCATCACAACTCGCCGCATCACCGCGTCCCTCGAACCAGAGCTTGCGAACCGAGCGCAGGGCCAGCGCCTCGTCCTGCATGCGTTGCCAGCTCAGCGCATGGCAGGTCAGTTCCGCATCGGCATTGATGAGATAGGGATATTCCGCAGCGAACTCGTCCCAGCGTTTCTGCTTGGCCATCTCTTTCAACCATTCACCACGAAACTGGTCGATCACCGGCGTATCTTCCTCGCGCGCCAGATATTCGTGGATGTCCGTCGTATCTTTATCGTCCCAGTGCAGACGCAATTGATAATAAGTCGCGTAGGGCTCCAACGGTGTGTCCTGCAAACGCTTCGCCGCCTCCAACAATGGGGCTTCTTTCTTCGCGTTGAAAGCCGCGCGCACAGCAAAGAGATCCTGCGCCTCATCGGCATAGGAAGTCAGCGGCAACAGCAGTAGCAGAACGCAAAAAAATCGCATGAGAGAACCTTAAAAAACTCCGCCAAAGCATAACACAGCCGCCAGTTTCGACCCGAGCACCGGAAGGGGAGAAACGGCGTCGAACGATTGATAATGCTTGGCGGAAGTGAATGGACACTTCCAGTAGAACGCCGCCCAGTAAAGGGGGATATAAACCAGGAGGGTATTCCCTCCTGGTTTTGCTTCAAATCTTGCTTACTTCATGGAAAGGATCCAGCTCACCAGTGTGTTCAACTCATCATCACTGATCTTTTTCGGAGCTGGCGGCATGGCAACGCCACCCCACACACCCTTACCGCCGGAACGGACCTTGGCAACCAGACGTGCTTGAGCCGAGGCATCACCCGCATACTTGGCAGCGATCTGTTTCAAAGCTGGTCCGACTACCTTCCTGTCCGCATTGTGGCAAGCCGCGCAATTGCCTTTCTTGAACAGTGCTTCGTCGGCTGCCGCATTACCGGCCAACATCAGGGCCGCAGTCAAAACGATTACTTGCTTGAACTTCATGGTGTTTCCTTTCTTCTTCATGTGCCCTTCTGCCTAAATACAGAGGGCTTACATTTAATGCAGCGGAACGGCGCTGCCCCGGTATTCGTTGGAATTTGTGTTTGATCTCAATCTGCATGCGCGCCATAACAAAACATCGCTACGTAAGATGCGTAGCGAGCTCCGTGCGAACGGGGCGATATGGAAAACGTGCAGGATTCGGGCGGGAAGCCCGATGGATCAGCTCAGGATCGGAGGAGCCTGAGGGGGGGGCGTGCAGCAGGCGGCACGCTGAATGCGGATGACAGCAAGGTAAGACGGTACGTGCATCGGCACTGAAAGCAACTGAACGGGAAGCGGCGACCAAGGCGTCAGCGGTAGTGCAAACTCAGCATAACGATGGATATCATCGGAAAGACTGATGATCGCATCCGTATCTGTAGACAGACTATCCCGGTCATCCAGCTGTACTGACAAGGCCGCGGGGACGTGCAGCATGCCGCTCTGCTCGCCTACCGTGTGCGCATGCACGAGCGGCGACGCGCATTGCAGGAATGCGAAGATCAGGGTCAGCAGGGAATGGATGGAGCGTTTCAACATACGGCTATATTTAACCACATAGCGCATCACTTTGGCGGGATGGGTTGGTCAGGTTTTATCTGAATAAGTTCCACCAGCACCCAGTGGTCGAGCCCTTCAAACAAAACGCCCCCAAGCGGAGGCGTTTTGTTGAAACATGCTGACTGGCTCAGCGTTGATTCGCGTACATCTTGTGCAAAAAGGTTTCGATGTCGACATCCGCCAATGATGATGGGAAAGCAGAATGTGCCGGAGCGATGTGTGCGACCTCGGTCTGTGCCAGTTGCGGGTTCCAGCCTGCGTACATCACTTCGTCGTCATAACGCTCGACGACCTCTTCCACGCGCTCGATCTCGTAACTGCTCATATTCATCACGATAGTCATTTCACACCTCCTTCACTGCGGAGCGACATCGCGCCCCTGTGAACAATGTATCGGCAACTTCCGCAAAAAGCTGAGGCACTAATTTACTTGGCTTTTTCCTGATGCCCACCGAACTCATAGCGCAATGCAGACAACAACTTATCACCATAATCCGCCTCGCCGCGCGACGAGAAACGATTGAACAGCGCAGCAGTCAGCACCGGCGCAGGCGTGCCTGATTCGATCGCCGCGATACTGGTCCAACGCCCTTCACCCGAATCAGAAACGCGGCCGCTGAACTTGTCCAGATCAGCATCACCCTGCAGTGCATGCGCGGTAAGGTCCAGCAACCAGGAACCGACCACGCTGCCGCGCCGCCACAGTTCAGCCACCTCGGCCACATCGATGTCGTAGCGGAACGCTTCCGGCTCTCGCAAAGGCGTGGTCTCGGCATCCACCTGATGCGTAGCACCGCCGACATTGGCATGGCGCAACAGATTGAAGCCCTCTGCATAGGCAGCCATCATGCCGTACTCGATGCCGTTATGAACCATCTTCACGAAGTGGCCCGCCCCTTCCGGCCCGCAATGCAGCCAGCCGTTCTCAGCCGTCGATGGCTGTCCGCTACGACCATCGGTACGCGGTGCAGATTCAACACCGGGTGCGAGGTCGGCGAATATCGGTTGCAGATGCGCCACGGTATCTTTCTGTCCGCCCACCATCAGGCAATAGCCGCGCTCCAACCCCCAAGTGCCACCGCTGACACCGACGTCCGCGTAGCGGAGGCCATTGGCCGACAGACGTTTCGCGCGGGCGATATCGTCTTTGTAATACGAGTTGCCGCCGTCGATGATGATGTCGCCCGGGCTCAACAACAGCGCGACCTCCTCGATGCTGGCATCCACCACAGCGGCGGGCAACATCAACCAAACGGCACGCGGCGCGCTCAGCTTGCTGATCATATCTTGCACACTCTCAGCCGGCGTCATGCCCTCTTTTGCCAAGGCCTGCACTGTCTCGCTGCTGCGGTCATAGACCACGCAATCGTGTCCAGCCTTCTGCAAACGACGCACCATGTTCGCGCCCATCCGTCCCAGTCCGATCATTCCTATTTGCATCTTCTTCTCCTATTAAATTCTGTTCGGTAAAGCTGCTTCATCCATAAACCATTCAGCATCCAGCACCTGTGCCGCAGGCAATTGTTCTCCCTGCGCGATACTTTGCAGCGCCGCCCGCTTGCCACTGCCCGCCACCAGAAACAACTTATGGCTCGCGGCATTCAATGTCGCCATGCCGAGGCTGACGCGCTGCGGTGGCGGCTTGGGTGCGTCATCCACAGCCACGGCAATGGCAATGCTTTCCAGTGCCGGATTATTCGGGAACAGGCTGGCGGTGTGCCCATCTTCGCCCATGCCCAGCAAAACTATGTCCAGCGCACCGGCCTGCGCCAGTTCTTGTGCGTAGCGCAGTGCTGCCTCCTCTGCGCCCAGTTCGACCGGCATCGGATGTACTTGCTCCGCAGGTATCGGGACATGTTGCAGCAAGGTGCGCATCGCCATGTCATCGTTTCGTTGCGCATCACCTGCCGGCAAACAACGCTCATCTCCGAAATAGATGTGGATATTCGCCCAGGGCAACGACAGTCCGCGCAACTTTTCATAACACTGTTGCGGTGTGCCACCGCCTGCCAAAGCGATGCGGCACACACCTTGTTGCGCAACACATGCTTGCACCAGTTCCGCGATGCGCTGTGACACGGCATCCGCCAGCGCCCCTGCATCGGCATACACATTCACCTGCTTTGCACCGGGCAAGACAAACTGACTACGTGATGTCATCTCAATACGCTTCGATCTTGGCACCATCCAGATTCAGGGAGTGCCGCCAGAACTGGTCCTCCCGATCGAACAAGCGGTAGGTACCGCGTGGCCCCCAACTGCCCGCCGGATAGGTGTTGATCAGATCGCGTTCCATCGCCCACACTTTGAGTACAGGATCGACCACGCGCCATGCCGCTTCCACCTCGTCGATACGCAGGAACAGTGAATGGTCGCCGTTCATGACATCCAGCAGCAGTCCTTCATAAGCATCGAAATCTTCCTCGCCATGTTTGCGATAGGTCGCATCCAGACTGATGGCACGTGTCTGCACATCCAGCCCCGGCACCTTCACCTGCAATTCCATCTTCAGGCAATCGTTTGGCTGTATGCCGAGCATGATCCAATTCGGCGGCGGCGGCCCTTGGCGGGTGTGGCGCAGCAAGTCCTTGGGGGGTGCCTTAAAGCGGATGCAGATCGCAGAACTATTCTCCGGCATGCGTTTGCCGGTGCGCAGATAGAACGGCACACCCGCCCAGCGCCAGTTGTCGACGAACAGCTTCATCGCGGCATAGGTCTCTGTGACGCTGTCCTGAGCAACATTCTTTTCTTCCAGATACCCGGGCACCGACTTGCCGTCGATCGTGCCGCTGGCATATTGGCCACGGAAGGCATGCGCATGCACGGCGTTCTGGGTGATGGGGCGGATGGATTTCAGCACCTTCACTTTCTCGTCGCGCAGATGCTCCGCCGCCATACTCACGGGCGGCTCCATCGCCACCAAAGCCATCAATTGCAACAGATGGCTCTGGATCATGTCGCGCAAAGCACCCGCCCCCTCGTAATAATCGGCGCGATTCTCAACCCCCATCGTTTCGGAATGGGTGATCTGAACATGGTCGATGTAGTGGTTGTTCCACAGCGGCTCCAGCAACAGATTGGCGAAGCGGAACACCATGATGTTCTGCACAGTCCCTTTGCCCAGATAGTGATCGATACGGAAGATCTGAGGCTCGTCCAGATGACGATAAAGACTGGCTTGCAGAGTCTGGGCAGAGAGCAGGTCATAGCCGAATGGCTTCTCGATCACCACACGACGCCATCCATTCTGCTGCTTCAACAGACCGGCTTCGCCCAACTTGGCGACGATGCCCGGATAGTCGGCAGGACGCACCGCCATGTAGAACACCGCGTTTGGCGGGAATGTAGGATCCTTGTTCAGCAATACACCGAGACGGCCATATGCGTCATCGTCGCCGATAGGTACCGCGAAATAGTGCAAGCGCGCGCAGAAACGCTCCAACGCTATCTCATCGATCTTAGTGCCGTGTTTTTCGCGCAAGATGTCGCGCACCACAGTCAACCAGGCATCGCGCTCATATTGGCCGATATCACAACCTAGGATCACCAGATGATCCGGCAAGCGCTGCAATGTCTCCAGATGGTAGAGGGCAGGGATCAATTTCTTGCGGCTCAGATTTCCACCCGCCCCAAAAAAGATCAACGTACAAGGATCCATCTTCTTCATTTACATCTCCCCCATTCGAACCATCAATTGAACACCCACTCCTGTGTTCATTCACGCCAATCAACTACGCGCCCCGCTCGCAGTCTGGCACAGATTGCCGATGCCGTCCTCAATCCCCAAGCCGCGACCTGACCATCCCGATGTGGGTGCGCAGTTCATACAGGTGGCTTGAGAATGCGACCGGCAATCGCAAGTGATTGACTTTGTTTTCGATACCATCCAATTCACGGCGGAAGCGTGCAATATCGGCCGGCGGTTTAGCGGTGCGCAATTGCAACTCAAGGAAACGCAACTCGCCGTACAGTTTGTGGATGCGCGACTTGATCAGCCAATTGTAGATAGCGGGAGCTGCCCTGCTCAGCGGAATGGCCAAGGCCAGCAGCGGTAACAAAATGATCAGCACACGGCTGACGAAGGTGGCGGCCCAATATGGCAAGTAACGATCGAGGAAGGGCGGGCCGGATTTATAGAAATACTCCGCCTGACTGCTCAGCTCGAAATCGGAATCCTTGTCCGCCGGAAACTCATGCTCATCTTGCAACATGCCCGCATTGCCATGCACACGCGTCAGCACCTTGAGCAGCAGATAGGTCAGCGCCGGATGCAGGGAATCGCGCGCCACCAAAGTGACAGTGGGTGCCAACATATGCACGCGGTGTGGCGGGATATTGGTTTGCAGACTCAGGGCGCTTTCCGGCAACTCCAAGTGATGCAAGAAACTGTACTGGCGCGCGATAGCCTCGGCATCGTTCAGATCGACCAGCGACACACGGGGTATCTTAGCCACCTCGGCGATCAGCGGTGAATTCGGCACACCTGTCTGAAAGATCACATCCACGATGTCATGCCGCAAGGCTTCCATGGAATCGTCCAGGCCGATCTCGTACAGCGTGGCGTTCTGCTCGCTCACCCCGGACGCATCCAGCAACACTTTGGTCAACAGTCGTGTACTGCTATCCGGTCGGCCCACGCCGATGCGCAAACCCTTGAGCTGCGACAGGTGCTCGATCTTCTGCTTGCCCTTGTGGAATATCCACAGCGGCTCGTAGTACAAGCTGCCCAGAGATTCCAAGCCCACCGTGGACTGTCCGCCCGCCATGCCGCCCGGCACGAAAGCCAGATCGACACCGGAATTTTCATTGCGCAATTCATCAAGGCTCTGCATCGGCCCTTCCGTCTCGCGGATCTCCAACGTGATGCCGTCCTGTTGCAACAGCGCGCCGTACAAACTGGCATACGCCTGATAGTTGCCGTCCTCTTTGCTGATGGAGATCACCATCTTCTTCGGCGGCGCAGGATCGATCATCCAGTATGCAAGCAACAGGATCGCGACTAACGCGACCAGATACGGCAACGCCGCCTTGAACGCCTCCATCGGCAACGAGACGTGCAATTCCTCGCGCGCCTCTTCGGTATTTATCTCTCGGTTTTCTTCAGACATGATGCGGGCCTTCCAATGCTGCGGCAGAGCTGCCGCGGATGGTGCGCATCATAGCCGTTCGGCCAATTTCGTGGCGTGTCGGCTTACAGGGCGGGGATCAAAGTTGCTTCGCTGCTGATACTGTCTACATTGCCCCAAGCGGTGACCATCTCCACGAACCATCGCCCATCGCGCGGGTGCGGACAGAAGATGTCGTACTCGGCAAAGAAGCTGCCGTCGCTATTGAAAGTGATCGCGCCGCAACGGTCTTTGCGTGCGTTGCGCCATATACCTTCGTAGCCCGGCAATTGATTGGCGGGATCGACAACCTGAGTGAACTGCACCGCAGCGAGTTCTATCCGCGGTGCAGCGCCGGTCGCGGTGAATCGCTCGGCTTCCATCTGCAAGGCTGCGACGATACGTTTCGCCACGGCCTCCAACGCGGCAGGTAACTGCCGCGATGTGTCCAGAATTACCATACGTCAGCAGGTGCAACGAGGCGCTCCACCACTTTGCCGCCCAGCAGATGCTCGTCGAATATCGCGCTCACATCTTCCTTGGTAACATTGCAGTACATCACGCCTTCCGGATACACCAACACGTTCGGACCCATACCGCACGGACCGATACAGCCGGTCGGTGTCACAGCCACTTCGGCGAAACACTGGCGCTGCTGCCACTGCTGCATGAACTCGTCCACAACGGCAGCGCAACCCTTAGCACCACATGATCCGCGCGGATGACCGGCGGGGCGATTCTGCGAACATACGAAAACGTGTCTTATTGGCTTTGGCATGCTTAGGCTCCTACTGGCATCGGTTGATGCGTGTGACATTGCTTGGGACAGACACGTGCGCAAGATCCGCAGCCGATGCAGTCCAGCGCATTCGCGATGGACATCACCATCATGTTGTCCTCGTCTTCGTCGTAGCTCTCGTCATCCTCGTCGCGTTCCAGCAACTCGAACACACTGCGCGGGCAGACCTTGAAGCAGCGGCCGCAGCCGATGCAGTTAGCCGGGTTCAGCTCGGTGACGAAAGTCGGTTCGTAAGGCGTGCCGCCTCGGGTTGTACCTGTGATGTTAGACATAGTTCTTTCCTTTACTTAGCCTTGAGATTCTTTTTGTGCAGCAGCCAACCTTGCACTTGCCTCTGCCCACTTCTCGCACGCATCAAAAGTGGATTGCGCGATGCCTGGCAATTCCAGATAACCGGCAGGCAACTTATCTTCGACCAGATCGTGCAACTGTCCCGCCCACTCAGTAGAGATGCGTTTCAGTTTCTTCACTTCCTTGTCGAGGATCTTCAGTTCTTCTTCAGTCATATTTCCCTCCAATATTCCGGTTCCATTTCGAAGGTCAAACAAGGCGGCAACGAGCTCACGACGCAGGCAGTACAAGAAGTACGACAAGGAGTGAGCGAGGCAGCCAACGCCGTTTCACCGATGAAATGGAAGTGGAATTACATACCTGCGACATCCGGGTGTTTGCCGATGATCTCCAGTGCAACGGCGAGCAGCTTGTCGCCCTCGTCCTTCATCTTGGACAGGCTCTCGTAACCGTAGCGGTGCACGTCACGCAATGTCTTGTCCATCACCACCAGCTTGCCAACGGTGATCAAGCCGCGGCCGAAACCCTCGTGTGTGATGTTGATCATCGGCACAGCCATCTGACCGCATTCTTTTTCGATCAGCGAAGCGATAGCGTTGTAGAAACACTTGATGCGCGACAGCAGGATCTCGTCTGGATCGCCGATGATCGGGATCTCGCGTTTCTGCTCCTTGGTCAGAACATACGGCGCGAGGACGCGCTCGGCAGGCCAGCCGTCGTAAGTACCGTAGCTGTCGACGGCGCGCATCTGCTTGACCATCTCCTTGATGAAATCAGTGCCCATCAATGGATCTGTTTCTTGAGTCATTGTGTTTCTCCTTTGGTTGAACTTGTTTCTACGACTACACGCGGCGCCCAGTTGGACACACGCGCCAAAACGAAACCACTTGCCGCACCGACGGCCGCGCCCAGCACCGCCCCGACATCGCCCCATCCTGCCGAGGTCGCGATGCCCGCGCCTGTCACCGCCGCCACGCAGGGCAACAGATAAGCCAGCAGACCGGCTTTGATCAGATCACTCTCGCTCAGCGACAACTGCAATTCATCACCGGCGCGCACATTCGCATCGCACTGCACAGAGATGGTCTTGCGACGCGATGAAAAATATTTACCCAGCCCGGACACGCCGCATGACTCGCGCGAAGCACAGCCGCCGCAGCCGGACTTTTCAGTCGGCTCCACGTGCGCCATACCGTCGGCGACCGACACTACGCGCACGGGTGCGGCGATCATTCCTGCCACTCCTCGTCGTCTGCGAAACTCTTGCCCGACTGCTTCTTCATATGTTTCGCCAGCCACACCGGCGGCTCTTCCACCATATTCTTCTGTAGGCCGTTCAATAATTCTTCGATGGCCGAACCTTCATCCACACGCATCGGCTGGATGCCGCCTGCCAACAATTGCTGGATCGCCGAAGCACCCGCCGCGTTGCAATACACCGCCGCGCAATCACCAAGCAGTTCCACCTTCGCGGCCAACTTGCCTTCGTGTCCGTCCATCGCGGTCTCGATGAACTCGGCCACCTCGATCAACTTCGCGTCATCCTCGCTCACCTCATAAATCGCGAAAGATTCCGCTGCACCGAAGTGCTGGTTCACCGCCTTGCGGTCGCTGGTGGCGAATGCGATCTTCACAGTCATGTCAGCCTCCTTAGTGTGTTTGACCAGACGCAGGTGTCGCACGACTCTCTCCTGTCCGCTGTGCATAGATGGAGACAAAAGGTTCAGGCTCGCTATGCCCGTGCTCCACCAGTAAGTTCGCCAGATCGAATAGCGACTGGCGCGTTCCGCGATAACCCACCCACAGGCGCTGATAACCGCCCAGCAGATCGTATTGTGGGAAACCTGCGCGCAGCAGCGGCACGCCGAGACGGCGTGATGTCTCCACCGCATGCGAATTGCTGATGACCAGTTGTGCGCCGTTGCGCTTGGCTGTGTTCTCGAGGTCTTCCAGATCGCCGATAGCCACTTGCTCTGCCACCACGCTCGCCAGAATGTGAGCGCGCGCCGGTGCGACAGCGGCCACCACTTCGCAACCCATCTCCGTCACCAGACGCGATAAGCCATAGAGCAGATCAGCATCCGCCGCGATCGCGACGCGCGCGAAGCCCAACATGAAGTGCACATCCACCATCGCGTCCTGCAACTGCGCGCGCTGGCGTTCGATCTTCTCCGGCACCGGCTTGCCGCTGATGGCGGCCAGTGCAGAAACAAAACTATCCACCGCTTCCAAACCCATCAAACAATCGAAGCGATAGTCCGGCACGCCGGTCTGCGCTTTGAGCACGTCCGCCGCATCGAACAAAGAATTACCCAGCACCAAAGTTGCGATAGATTCGCCCATAGTGGAGATGTCGGAAACCGGTGTGCCACCCACAGTGAGTGGAGAGCTTTCCATCTCGGTCAAATGGCCGTCGAGTGAATCGCCGATGTCCGGCAACACCAAGGGACGCAGTCCAAATGCTTCAATCAATTCTTTGAGGTGTTCCACATCACCCGGTGTTAGGAAAGAACCGGCCAACACATTGACCTGTTTCTTGCGCTTACCCACGTTGCCCGTCTTTTCCGGCAGCATCACTTCCAATGTCGCCTTCACCGCCAATGCGTAACCGCTTTCCAAACAACCGGTGAAGTCCGGTGTATTCACCGGCACCACGGGGATGTGCGCATACTCGGGATGCTTGGCATAGAAAGTCTTCACCAGACGTTTGATGTCCGTGCCCTGCGTTTCAGAAAGGCCGGTGGTCGGCAGACCGATCAACGATGGCTTGCTCTTCTCGCACACCGCTCGCAGACCTTCGACCACGTTCTCGTCCGCATTCATCACGGTGGAGACTTGATCCATCGCAGTGGTCTGCAAAGGGATCGGCTCGCGAAAATGGCGCACGAAGAACACCTTGCCAAACGCGGTGCAGCCCTGCGAACCGTGCAGCATCGGAATGGCTTTATTGATGCCCAGGAAAGCAAGCGAGGCGCCGAGTGGCTGGCTGGCCTTGAGCGGATTCACCGCGAGTGCTTTATTGCGTTTCAGTATCTCGGCCATGTCACACCTCCGTCATTCCGGCGCAGGCCGGAATCCAGTTGAAAGAATGACCCCGCGCAGCGGGACAACGATGGTTCAGCGATTCGTTTTGTCCGCTACGCGGGCTATATGTTTTCGCTGGATTCCGGCCTGCGCCGGAATGACGGGTTGAATATAGAGTCGTATTCATCATCACGCCCCCAACTCCACACCCGGCACACTCGACTTCGCCCACGGTGCTGGTTTGCGTACGCCCGGCCATACCGGGCTCTGGATGGTCAGCGCGAGCTGGCGGGCAAGTTCGATCATGCCGCTGTAGCCCTCGTAACCGAATTCACGCTCCTGATTGATGTCAAGGAATGGGATGCGCGCTTTCAACGCGGTGTACATATTGCGGCCACCCGCGATGAGGATGTCGGCTTGATATTCCTTCACCACGCCGAGCAATGCCTTGGGGCTACCGTCGGTGATCATCTTGGTCTTGTCACCCATGATCTCGCGGATGCGCGCCTTGTCTTCCTCGGTGGATTTGTTGGTGCCGGTGGCGACCACGTCCATACCCAAGTCTTGCAGCGCGGAAACGATGGACCACGACTTCACGCCGCCGGTATAGAGCAGCACGCGCTTACCGCGCAGCTTCTCGCGCCACGGGTCCAGCTCAGCGTTGATCTTGGCTTCTTCGCGCGCGATCATCGCTTCGGTGCGTTCGGTCAGCGATGGGTCGTTCAGCAGTTTCGCAAAATCGCGGAAGGCATTCGAGGTATCTGTCACGCCGTAGAAGCTGCCTTCGAAGAACGGCACCTTGTGATCGGTTTGCAGTTTGCGTGCGATGTTGAGCAATGCTTTCGCGCACACCACCATGCTGGCTTCAGCGCGGTGCATGGTCTGCACTTCATGGAAGCGCGCATCGCCGGACAAAGTGCACAAGATGCGCAGGCCGAGTTCGTCGAACAACGGTGCCACGTTCCAGAACTCACCCGCGATGTTGTATTCGCCGATCAGGTTCACATCGTGCACGGTGATGCCGGGGCGTTGCAGCGCGTCAGGCACCGGCAGCGGTTCGCCCGTGCCCACCACATATTTGAACATCGCCTCACCCGCGATACGGTTGCCCAGATTCTTCGTGCCGTAGAAACCGGCACAGTCCACCGGCACCACCGGCACGCCACATTTCTCAGCGGCTGCTTTACACACCGCGCTGATGTCGTCGCCGGTCAGCGCAGGTACGCAGGTGTTGTAGACGAAGACGGCTTTCGGGGCGTAACTATCGACAGCCTGCTTGATGGAATGGAACAAGCGCTTCTCGCCGCGCCCCATGATCACATCTTGTTCGGTCAGATCGGTAGTCATACCGATGCGATACAAAGTCGGCCCGGAAGAGCGCGTACCGCGGTTATCCCAAGAACTCCCCGCACAAGCGATAGGCCCGTGCACGATATGTGCAACGTCAGCGATAGGCAGCAAAGCGATCTGCGCCCCATCGAACGAGCAGCCGCCCGCAGTCGCCCCAGGCTTGGGTCGCGCACAACCGGATTTCTCCTTTTTGTTATGCGTACAGGCCGGTTCGTTCAGCAGTTCGGCGATGTCCTTGGCTTGCATGGCAGTAGGCTCACGAGTATTGACGCCCTCCTACTCGCAGGAAACATGCCAACCGACACAGGGTTGATTTATTGGGGATTTATGGGGAGGGGGATTGTAGGAAAGCAGACAAACGGAGGGGGAATGGCGTGCTCATAGAGACACATGACTGCTTTGCCCTCTTACTACGGCCCTATATAAGCCAGTCTTTTCCCCATTTCAAACTCACCATAAATTTCCCATTACGAGAACTTGCAACATTCCAATTTATTGGTATACTTGTTCCCATATCGTGAACAATTTAATGACATGAAGCTAATTGGCAGAAACCGACTTGGGGCACTTTATGGCCTTGACGATGATACAGACACTTGGATGCACAACTGGGTGTCTGAGATAACTCATGCGAACTGGAAAATTCCCAGAGATGTAATTCGACAATTCCCGAAAGCTAGAAATATTGCGCACGACATATTTGCATTCCCAGTCGGCAGTCAACCTCAATGTATAGAGGTTGCCATGGTCTTTCCCCAGGCAGTCGCGCTTGTAGTAGGTTTGAAATGAAAATAAAAATGAACACCAAAGTAATCCGATCAGAAGAGCAGCATCAAGGTTATTTGCTCGAGATACAGCAATTAATTGAACAGGCCCCACAGACAGGCACTGAGGCGGCCGAATATTTGGAACTCCTGTCTGTTCTGGTTGAATCATACGAAAACCAGAAATATCCAATAGAAGCTCCAGACCCTATCAGCGCCATTCACTTTCGTATGCAAGAGCAAGGCTTGAGGCAGGCTGATCTTATTCCGTATTTTGGGACGCGCAGTCGTGTTTCCGAAGTCCTCAGCAGGAAACGCCCCCTAACGGTAAATATGATTCGCGCACTTTCTAGTGGTCTTGGCATTTCAACAGAGACACTAATAGGTATTGAACCATCAACTACCAATCAATCCGAAAACGATGAAGTTGATTGGAGTCGTTTTCCAATCAAGGAAATGGTTGCGCGCGGTTGGCTTCAAAAACTAACCAACAAAGCAAGTGTCGCAACCGAGGAACTTGTGAGAAGTTTCATATCAAGCGTTGGAATGGAAATTGGGAATGCGGCATATCGTCGAACTGTTGGTGGCGACGCGTATTCACCCGCAACCCGTTATGCATTACATGCATGGCTTGCGCGAATAATACAAAGAGCTCGAGATCGAAAACAGAAATTAGGACTATTTGATAGTAGCCAACTATCGCAGGACTTTCTGAGAACATTGGCTCAGCTTAGCTGGTCCGAAAAAGGGCCGAGCCTTGCAATTGAATTCCTCGAAAAACATGGAATAGCAGTGATTATTGAACCCCCATTGAAAGGCACACTCCTCGATGGAGCAGCGCTGCAAGATGACGATGGCACTCCGATAATTGGCCTAACCCTTCGATTCGATCGCCTGGACAATTTCTGGTTTACCCTTATGCATGAGGTCGCTCACCTCTGGAAGCACGTTAGTGCAAAAGAAACATTCCTAGATAACTTAGATGCTTCGTCTGAAGACCGCCGAGAACTCGAGGCAAATCGAATTGCCAAAGAGGCTCTAATTCCAAGAATCGCTTGGAAGCGTAGTGAGGCATTTTTAAATCCAAGTGTTCAGGCTATAGACCTTCTTTCTAGAGAGCTAAAAATACATCCTGCAATCATCGCAGGTCGCATAAGAAAAGAGAAAGAGAACTACACAATATTCACAGAACTAGTTGGGCAAGGTGAAGTACGGAAGCACTTTAATTTTTCTGAGGTGGAGGTTTAATCATGAAAACGATTTATGTTCCTGTGATGGCTGCAAAACGTGGTGAATTTACAGCCCTGTCCAATTTATCTGACTCCATATCAAAGAGAACGGTGCCTCTTTTTGAATTGCCTACGAGATTAAAATCTCTTGAAAAATCGATTAGCCGTACAGCTTCCGATGCAGGTAAGGCATGGCAAGGGCGCCCTGCCTTTCTCGATATATCAAAGTGGAGTCCAAACGCCAGAACTGAAAGTGGCATTCACGTTTTGGAATATGCGCTCAGTCAATTTCGCTCGAACAGTGTTGAAGCACATCCTGTTATTAGATATGACCGCTGGGATGACCCCGCCTACAGCCAGGCGCTGAAAAATATACGCAGCTACCTCCCTGTAACACCATGCATCCGACTTGATCGCGAGACTATAAAAGATGACATGCCAGACACTTCGTATTTCTATGGTCGCATTCAGGAAATTCTGGAGACCCTAGATCTTGATACTAGCAATTGTTACGCAATGATTGACTTTGGCGATGTGTCCACGACCTCGGTGCCGCAAATAATTGCTGATACAGAAATGGCTATTGAAGTACTGCGTGACATAGGATTTAGTTCATTGATTGTAGTCGGCGGGTCAATGCCCGCAGCTGTCAATGAGGCTGTTGACACTCCTGATGCAGAAGGATGCATTCCTCGCATCGAAATGATGGCATGGAAAGCAGTGTTTACTGACAAAGGGGATAAAAGAATCATTTTTGGAGACTACCTAATCAGAAGCCCAATTGCAGCAGAAGGTGTCATTGCGCCTCATGCAAATGCAAAAATTCGCTATACCATCGACAACCAATATTTCATTGTCCGTGGCCATTCTAAGAAAATCGATTCTTTGGAACTTCAACACAAATCGCTTGCAAAGAAATTAGTTGCTTCCCCCTACTTCATGGGTACATCGTTCAGTTGGGGGGATTCCTCAATCTTTGATTGCAGTGTTGGAGCTAAGGCATTTCGCGACCCTACGTCAATGATTGCTGTAGACAGTAATCACCACATTTGTTCTGTTGTGGCTGAAATATTTGAGTTTCAGAAACAAACCATATCGTTCGGCACAAATACGCAAACTGAGGCATAAGATACTGGCGAAGTCGGTGCTGGAGTTGGCGACTCCGGCACTAATATCTCCTCGATAGCGATGCTACGGTTGGTGGAAACGATGCTCATTACAGCGTCATGCCGACATGTACGACGAGCCTTCTTACTGCATATCGAGAATCAAAGTGGCAGCATCGCTGCACTTTATTGCATTTCATGTCTCCCACACAATACCAATGATCAGTTGGCACGACGCCTCTCGTGTTGACGCCAATCTCTCCGCGGGGATAATGCGCCATCCGTCCATTGCGGCTGCAGCGCCGCAACTTCCCCACCAAGGTGATCATCTGCTTATGAACGATTTCGATTTCACGATTCCCCCTTCCAAATCCACCTACGATGCAAAAGCCGCGTTGCAGTTTTTCGAGGCTGCTGGAAAAACAAAGGACGTCAAAGCAGGCAAGACGCTGTTCGAGGAGAACAGCAAGGCCAACTCGCTTCTACTGCAAAAGGACAAGATGTATTACCTGCTGGAAGGTGCGGTGGAGCTGACAGCGAACAATGAGCCGGTCGGTCTGGTGCGGGCGGGTGAGTTGTTCGGCGAGATGACGCTGATCACCGGCTTGCCGCGCACGGCAACTGCAAAGGCCCAGACGGATTGCCGACTCATCATGCTGGATAAGGAGCAGCTTCAGGCTGCGTTACAGACTTCGCCAGAATTCGCACTGTTGCTGATGTACTTCATGATCACGCGCTTGCGCGATTCGCTCGCTCAATTGAATGCGCAAGGCGGGGGAAGCAGTGATGCGATGCTGAAAGATTCCGCAGTATTCGACAGGAAGCTGCTGAAGAGTCTGGCGGATGAGTTCGACCACAGCGCGCGCATACGCTACCCGGCGGGCAAGCGCATCATCGAGGAAGGCCAGATTGGCGCGCTCATGTATGTGGTGCTGAGTGGGACGGTGGAGATCGCCATTCAGAACAATGTAGTGGGCACGATAGGAACTGGCGGGATGCTCGGCGAGATGGCGTTGATCTCGCGTGCGGAACGCCTTGCCAGTGCCTCCGCCACATCAGACTGCGAACTGCTGGCGATCAGCCGCGATGTATTTCTGGACATGGTAAGCACACACCCCAAGTTCGCGGTCTCGTTGCTCGGCGCAGTCGGCCACCGCGCCCACTTCGTCGCATCGATGCGAACTTAACGGGTTATTGAGATTCGCCCCTTCACCAAGCAGCGATTGAGCCTCTATGTTTTCTGAGAGGCTTACTTCACGAGCTTCGAAACCTGCTTGAACACATCCGTCCCCGCGACCTTGAGCCACTGAAACACCACCGACTCGGTGCTGGTGGGCACGGCTCCGGCAAGCACCATCGCTTCGATGGCGGTGTCGCGATTGGCAGAGGCGCGGCTCATCATGGCATCTTTCACGATATGCACGACGAAGCCTTCATGCAGCAGATCGAGCACGGTCTGCAATACGCACACATGGGTTTCCGTGCCACACACCACGACTTGTCGACGGCCGCTCTTGCGCAGTTGCGACATGAAGTCTTCATTGCCACAACAGCTGAAGCTGATCTTTTCGTGGAAAGTTGCGCCCGCCATTTTTTCTTTGAGTGCGGCGACAGTGGGGCCGAGGCCTTTGACGTATTGCTCGGTGACGACGACAGGGACGGACAGGGCTGGTGCGCTTTCGAGCAGGATGCCGACGTTCTTCACAACGTGGTGTAGCTCGCCCTGCTCCATGGCGGTGCTGAGGCGTTCTTGTACGTCGATGACCAACAGGATGGATTGGTCGGCTTGCAGGCGGAATTTGTCGGGAGTGGGCATCGTGCGTTTCCTTGTGCGGATCTCGAGCCGGGATTATGCAACGTGTGGCGACAAAGCCCAATGCTTCATCAGGGAAATGTCGAGCGATCCGTCACACCGGCGCAGGCCGGTGTCCAGATGATCTAACAGGCAACACAGATCAGTCCGCTGCGCGGCATGTTGTTTGACTGGATACCGACCTGCGCCGGTATGACGGCCTAGGCTGCTGCGGGTCAGACGGAATACGGCGCGGCTGCCCAACCTTGCACCAATGCCGCTTCGGTATCCGGCAGGTAGCTGAAGCCGGATTCCAGATCGCGCACGACGGCGTAGGCTACGTCTGGCGGGGTGATGGTGTTGGAGACTAGATGGAAATACCAGGCAGAGGGGTAACCCGCCGCGCGGTCGAAGGCTTGCAACTGGTGCGACATGTCGACGCCGGATAGCTCGTCATTCCACTGGAACGATTTGAGTTCGCGCGCATGGCGCGATACCAGCGAGGCGGTCACCACCTGATTGCGATAACGATCCAGATGTTCGCGCAGGCCAACGACCCAATGTTCGCAGAATGGGCCGCGTGTGGCGGCGCTGCTGTGTGACCATTCTTTGAGCAGACGCGGCAGGCCGCTGTCACGTCCGGTCGCCAAGCCCACGCGTGCGACGGTTTGCTTCATGTCGAGCAGGCGGCGGAATTTGTAACGCGGCGCAGCCACTGCCTGCCCGTCGAGTAGCAGCGGTGAGATGGGGTCGATGAGTTCCTGCATGTCTTCCGGCAATTGATCAGGATCGATCAATTCACGATCCAGCACTTCTTGCAGTTCTTCCACTTCCAGTTGCATGAAGTCGGCAGGCGCCGGGCCATAGGGGCAGACGAAGTAATGCGTGCGGCCGGAATGACGGGTGACTTGCAGGCCTTTGTCTAGATTGCGCTCGACCAGTTCGGCCATGTCGCCGTCGCAGGCTTCCAGCTCGGTGCGTGCCCAGCGTTCCAGTTCATCCGAAAGACGGTCGCCGTTCGGGGCGATGACGCCACCGGGGCGATACCAACCGCCACGGTTCAGCGCATATTCAAAGGTGCAGCCGGGATGGATGAGGTTGGCGATATCCATCAATTTGTTGTGATGCGGGCGCGGCGACAACGCCTCGATCTTGCGCGCAAGCTCTAGCAGCGCTGTTTCATCGGGCGTAACAATCGTCATTTCTCGTCTCCCATCAAGTATTCGTTCAATCGCTGGCGCACCACGGTGCACACATCAGGCTCGGCATCGTCCACTAGTTCAGCGATAGACTCAAGTGGCGCGTGCTCTGCCGCGCGCAGACGCACCACCCAATCTTCGTCGTGCAGCATCTTCACAGCATCGTCCGGCAACACGCGTTCGGCCACGATGCGCCGTACTTCCACATCTTCATCCTGCGCCATGCGCCCAAGGGCGAACGGTGGCAAGCGGCGTGCGATGACCTTGCGTACTTCGCGCTCTTCATCGTGCGCCATGCGCGGCAACTGCCCGTGCGGCAGGCGTTTAGCCACCTGCATGCGCACCAGATAGTCCACATCGTTCTGCAATACGCCCAACTCCTCTGGTGCCAGCCTATCTGCGGCCGTCATGCGCACTTCGCGGTCGGGGTCGTGCAAATAGTCGCCCAGCTCGTCGATAGGCAGACGCATCACCATCACGCGCCTCACGACTTCATCCTCATCTCGCTCCAAGGGGCGCAAGGCTGCCAGTGGCGCATGTTGCGCGGCGATAGCACGCCGTTCCCAGAAGGCATCGTGCAGATAGCTTTCGGCGAATTCCTTGTTACGGCGCAGGAAGCGGTCGATCTGGCGCCCGCTGTGTGCGGTCACGCAGATGTCGCCGGGCACGCAGCGGCCTTCAGCCAAGAGCGCCCGATGCGGACAGGTTGTGCAATCGGCGAGAGCGACCGGTGGTGATGACTCCGTGTGACTTTCCGGCATGTGGGTTCCTGCATTCAAAATTATCATCGTCATGACATCAGCAACCACCGTGCCATCCGGAAATATATATGCATTCCTTTGAATCACTGACGATACGACTAGTGATTCACCCAGTGCAAGCGCAAATCAAACAATCAAAACGGGCCCAATGTCACAAACCATACAATTTTCTCGACCCTTTGCCAGACCCTCAGCAGCAGACACACCTGATAACACTGGGATCTGCCTTGCATTGTCAAAAAACCCTACAGATTGGCACGTTTATTGCTTATCCGATTGTTTCATTGCGGGAATTTTCTGCGCGGGCAATAACTATCCAGGGAGAACACGATGGCGCTATATAAAGGAGCAGAAGTCGACGATGAATTGCTTTGTCTGATCTCCCGCATGGGCAAAGTGGAAGAGTACCGCGAGAGCCTGCAAAACCTGCAAACGGTTTGGGACAACCTGACGCTGCTCGGCTATCTTTCCGGCACTGGCGCGGATATGTCTGAGACACGCGGTGCATTCCAACAACTGACGGGCAGCCTGCTCAATCAACTGGGGCGCGAGACACTAAAAAAGACCGTGCTGGCGATGGAGTCCAAAGCGCAAGTGGCGGTCGACATCATGATCCGCAATCTGTTCGAGCGCACTGCAGACATCGGTTTCCTGTGCATGGATGGCATGGTGCGGGACTTCCTTAAGTCCAGCGATGGTCAGACACACAGCTTCGGCGCGCGCGACAGCAGCGCAGAACGCAAACCCACCGGACTTCGCGACGAGTTGCTCCAACACTTCCACGAATACGTGCGCAAGTATTCGGTGTATTCCAACATCCTGTTGCTTGATCCCGCGGGGAACGTGCTGCTGCAACTCGACGAACACAATCCGGTTCAACGGAGTACCGATCCTTTGATCGCCGAATCGCTTTCGACCGACGCCGCTTATGTGGAGTCCTTCCGCAAGAGCGACCTCGCACCCAAGCAGGATGCTGCCTTGCTCTACTCTTTCCGCGTGGAAGATGAGCAAGGCAACGCACTGGGCGTGCTTTGCTTGAATTTCCGCTTCACCAACGAGACCGAACGCATCTTTGCCAATCTGTGCGGCCAGCACGACTGGAGCGTGATCACACTGCTCGACCAGAACGGACAGGTGATCGCCAGCAGCGACCATTGGCACATCCCGGTCGGTGCGAAACTGGAGATGGCGTTAGAGGAAAATTGGAAGGTCGTGCGCGCTGCCGGTCGCCAGTATCTCGCCGTCACCCGTCCAACAAATGGCTATCAGGGTTACACCGGCCCGGGTTGGTACGGCCAGGTGATGCTGCCGCTTGAACATGCATTCGAACATGAGCACAACTTGAGCGACGTCCCCGACAGCGCGATGCAGGCAGTGATGGGCAACCCCAATCTGTTCGGCACTACGCTGCGCGAGATCCCCGGACAGGCGGCCCGCATCCAGCGCGGCCTCAATCGCTCGGTATGGAATGGCAATGTCAGCCAGCGTAGCAAAGGGGAACGGGATGGCGGAGGCATGAATCCCGCGTTCTCCAAAGTGCTGTTGTGGGAGATCAGCAATACCGGTCAAAGGACACAGGATGTGTTTGAAAGCTCGATCGCCAATCTGCATCAGATGGTGGTCTCTTCCATCCTGCAGGACAGCCAGTTCCAGGCTGCGCTGGCCATCGACATCATGGATCGCAATCTGTACGAACGCGCCAATGATTGTCGCTGGTGGGCACTCACGCCTGCATTCCGCAACCTGCTGGCGGGCGACACCGCAGACGAAGCGGCATGTCATCAGATGACTGACATCCTCACCAACATCAACAGCCTGTACACGGTCTACGACAATCTTGTGCTGTTCGACAAAGCGGGCACTGTGCTCGCCGTCTCAAATCCGCAATACAAGGAACTCTGTGGCAAGCGTTTGAACGAAGATTGGGGGCGGCAGACGCTGCAACTGAACAATAGTCAGGATTACACCGTATCGCCTTTTGTGCCGACGCCGCTCTACAAAGGAAAGCACACTTACATCTATGCGGCTGCGATCTTGCACCCTGACAACGATAGCGCCATAGGTGGCATCGGCATCGTGTTCGACTCCACTCCGCAGTTTTCCGCGATGTTGACCGACGCCTTGCCACACGATGAGAAAGGTGACATCGCCCCCGGTTGCTTCGGCGTCTTTACCGACCGCAATCGACGCATCATCGCCTCTACCTCCGAGGCGCTACAGGCAGGCATGACATTGGAGCTCGAAGAACAGTATTTCCAGCTACCTAATGGCAAGAGTCATTCCGGCATCGCCGTCTTCAACGGGAATTATTTCGCCGTAGGCACCAGCGTCTCGAACGGATACCGTGAATACAAGAGCGAAGATGATGTTTACAAGAATGATGTGGTCGCTTTGATATTCACCCCGCTGGGTGAACAGCGCGAAGAAGAACGACGCTCGCGTAGCCCCGCTGCCCGCAACCGCTTGCAACGCACCACTACCCAGAACAATGGCGGCGATACACGCGAGATCGCCACCTTCTATGTGGACAGTCATTGGCTGGGCATCGACTCGCGTCACGTTGTCGAGGCCGTCGATGTCAAAGGCATCACCAGCGTGCCAGGCAGTGGCGAGAACATGGTCGGCTATCTGATGTATCAGGAGAACATACTCCCGGTGGTGGGACTGTGGGGAATGCTTGGGAAATCCGATCGGCGACGCGGCAGCGAAGATCCGCAGATCATCGTGCTTGAGCTAGGCACCGGTTCGCGACTGGGCGTGATGGTCGATGAACTGGGCGAGATCCCTGAGATACCTCACGAGCGCATCGAGAAGATCTCCACCATGCTCTCCGGTGCAAACCACCTGTCGGAAAGTTTGATCAAACCGGAAGGGAAACGCTCCGCGGAAGAGATGATCGTGTTGCTCTCGCCAGAACGCTTGCGCGGGAAATTCCTATCGGCGTGATGGCCGCTCAGAGTTTCTTGCGCAACACGCTCATATTAGAAAGATCGAAGCCGAGCGCGTGATAAAAATCCAGCGCAGGTGCGTTACCACGGTCAGCCAACAAGGTGACACGCGTCATACCCTGCCCGCGCGCCCATGCCAGCACATGCTCAACCAGTTGACGTCCAAGGCCACCGCCGCGATGCGCTTGGCTGACGATTACATCTTCCAGCAACAACACCTTGCCGCCTTCCGCCGTACTGACAGTGACAAGCGCATTCGCCATGCCCGCGATTTGTCCGTCCACGCGCAACACGAAGAGTTGTCCGAGTTGTGGTTGATCAAGGATGAGGTGCAGGCCGCTAACTTGTTTGTCGCGATCTGGTGTGAAATCACTTTCGAGTGAAAACAATTCACTCAGCAGATCGGCCAGATACGGCAGGTCTTCTTCTTTTGCAAAATCGATCTTGATGCTCATGACATCAGTGCGACGCTCTTCACCTGTGCACAGACGAACATGCCTTCGACCAGACCGAGATGATCCCGCGAGCGGCGCGTGATGCGCGATAGCAGTATCTGCGATTCGCCCACGCGCAGTTTCACCAACACCTTGTCCGCACCTTCATCGCGTATCTCTTCGATGCGTGCGTTCAAGATGTTGTTGATGCTGCTACCTTGAGGTGCCTGTGTGGCGATGCTGACGTCGCGCGCCAATACGCGTGCACGAACATCGCTGCCGAACGGCTGATCGACCTTGCCCACCCACAGCTCGCCTCCCACGAAATCCAAACGTGTCAGATGATATTTCTCATCGTGCTGCGCGACGATCGCTTCGATCACTGCGCCCGCATCATCGAAATGTGCGGTAGGCAGATCGAGTCGTGACAGCGTGTCATGCAATGAGCCGCTGGCGATCACTTTGCCTTTTTCCATCAGCACCAGATGGTCGGCCAGTCGCGTGACTTCATCCAGCGCGTGACTGACATAGAGCACTGGGATATCCAGCTCGCGGTGCAGACGTTCGAGATAAGGCAGGATCTCCTGCTTGCTCTTTGTGTCGAGCGCGGACAGCGGCTCGTCCATCAGCAGGATCTCGGGGCTGACCAGCAGTGCGCGGCCGATGGCAACACGCTGCCGCTCACCGCCGGACAGACTCACCGGATCGCGACGCTCGACAAGATGCGACAGACCCAGCCAATCGATCACTTGTTCAGGTTTTACTTTGCGCTGCGCGGGCGTGATGCGCTGATAGCCATATTCCAGATTGGCGCGTACCGACAGATGCGGGAACAGACTGGCTTCCTGAAATACATAACCCAGTGCGCGTTTATGTACCGGCACGAAGGTCTTGTCGTCCTGCCACACGCTGCCGTTCACATGCAACGAACCCGCCGCACGTTCCAATCCAGCGATGCAGCGCAGCAGCGTGGTCTTGCCGGAACCGGAGTGACCGAACAGCGCAGTCACGCCGCGCATCGGCGCTTCGAATGTCGCATCCAGCGCAAAGCTATCACGCTGCAATTTGAACTGTGCACGGATGCCGCTCATCTCGCCCCCTTGGACCAGCTACCGCCCACGCGATATAAGCCGACCAACACCAGGAAGGAGAACAGAACCATGCCGCCCGCCAGCCAATGCGCTTCGTTGTATTCCATCGCTTCAACGTGGGTGTAGATGGCGACCGACAACACTTGCGTCTCGCCGGGGATGCTTCCGCCCAGCATCAACACCACGCCGAATTCGCCAACGGTATGCGCGAAGGCCAAGATGATCGCGGTGAGGAAACCGGGACGCGCCAGTGGCACGGCGACACTGATGAAACGATCCCATGCATTGGCACGCAACGTTGCCGCCACTTCGAGTGGACGCTTGCCCATCGCCTCGAAGGCGTTCTGGATCGGCTGTACCGCGAACGGTAATGAGAACAATACAGAGCCAACCACCAAGCCAGCGAAGGTGAAGGGCAACGCGCCAATGCCAAGCCAGCGCGTGAACTCCCCCACGATTCCCTGCGGCCCCATCAGCAACAACAGATAGAAACCCAGCACAGTCGGCGGCACCACCAAAGGCAGCGCCACACAAGCTGCAATCAAACCTTTGTACCAACGATTCGTGTGTGCCAGCCACCAGGCTAGCGGCGTGGCGATGCACAAAAGAATCACTGTACTCACACTCGCTAGCTTGAGCGTGAGCGTGACGGCTTGCAGGTCTTCGGGGGTCAGCAAAGTCATCAGTTACCCGCCAGTTCGTATCCGTAGCTCCGGATCACGGTTGCGGCCTGCGTGCCTTTGAGGAAGGCAAGGAAGGCTCTGGTCGCTTCAGGATCTTTTGCGCTAGACAGCATCACTGCACTTTGTTCGATCGGACTGTAGTAGTGAGACGGCACGATCCACCATGAGCCGCCACTCACCTTGCCGCCCTTGGTGATCTGCGACAGCGCGATGAAGCCAAGCTCTGCATTGCCGGTCGCGGCGAACTGATAGGTCTGCGTGATGTTTTCGCCGCGCACAAGTTTTGGACTCACTGCTTTCCACAAGCCCAGTTCTTCCAGTGTCTCTTGTGCGGCGATGCCATACACCGCCAGTTTTGGATCGCCGATAGCGAGTTTGTTATAGCTTCCTTTGCGCAACACTTCGCCCTTGCTATCCACCACACCCGGCTGCGCACTCCACAACACCAGTTTTCCCAGCGCATACACGAAGCGCGAACCGCTTGCGGTCAGCCCGTCATCGTCAAGTTTCTGCGGCGTTTTGCTGTCGGCCGAGATGAATGCATCGTAGGGCGCGCCCTGTTTGATCTGCGCATAGAACTTGCCGGTGGAGCCGAAACTAACCGAGACCTTGTGCCCGCTCGCCTGCTCGAACAGCGGCACGATCTCTTGCATCGGCGCGGTGAAGTTAGCCGCCACCGCCACGCGTACTTCGCCTGCCTGCGCCACTGGCGCCACCATCAACAGCGCGCCCCAAAAAAAGAATCTACTCAATCTCATTTCCATAACCCTCAGTCAACACGTGTCTACCCGAAAGAACAGCAATATCGGTGCCAACACCAGAGTATCAGGGCAACGTATAGCCATACCCACGCATCACAGCGCGGGCTTTGTCACTCTTCATGAAATCCAGAAAATCCTTGGCTGCTTGCACGTCTTGGGCGCCGCTCAACAGCACCGCACTCTGGCGGATCGGTTCATGCATAGTCTCTGGCACGATCCACCAAGAGCCTGCGCTTATCTTGCCGTCGTGCATCACCTGCGACAACGCAATGAATGCCAGCTCGGCGCGCTCGGTCACGGCAAGTCGATAGGCCTCCACCACATCATCGCGCTTGTCCACCCGGCGCTGCATGGCATTCCACATCGTCAATTCGGTAAGCGTCTCTTTGGCTGCCGTGCCATAGGGCGAATAGCGTGGATTCGCCATAGCGAGTTTGACGAATGTAGCCGTATTGAGCACTTTACCTTTATCGTCCACCAGATCAGGCTGCGCACTCCACAACACCAGTCGTCCGATGGCATAGACAAAACGCGACCCACCGACCGCCATATCTTCGCGCATCAATCGTCGTGGGATCTCCTCGTCGGCTGACAGCAGAACATCGAACGACGCGCCTTTTTTGATCTGCGCATACAACTTTTCACTGGGGCCTTGTGTCTGCTTCACTATATGGCCAGTCTGTTTACTGAACAGTGCTGCGATACGCTCCATTGGGGCTACAAAATCCGCAGTCACGGCGACCTTAACTTCACCCGCATTGACTGTTCCACTCAACAACCCGCACATCAGCAATACAATCACAACAAATCCACGCAAGGAATCAGGCATCTTCGGCTCCAGAACTGAACGATACTCATCATAACAAGGGCGAAGGCAAGTCGCTTAGAAGTATCGAACCATGAGGCTATGAGGGATGATTAATCACCGCATAGCACTCGATATTTCCTCCATACTCATTAAACTGTTTACCTGTTGCAATGCAGCCCCTCTATATCTACATAAGGAACTTCGAACATGAAAAGAACTTTCGGCCTCATGCTACTCGGCGCATGGCTCATCCTCACTGGATTGACGCAACTGCTGCATCTGAGTTTTGCCGGCATGGGGACGCTGAAGGCTATCCTTGCAACCGCGTCTGGCATCTTGCTCTTACTGGGACTGTGATCGGCTGATGTTGCTCTCAAGGTTTTCCGCCCTTATTTTGCTGTGTATCACTACGCTGCTCGCTGGTTGCCGCAGCGATGAATGGCGGCATACCGAGATAGTCCCTATTCAGCCTGGAGCGACCATTCATCTGCGTGTGGCCCATGCGGTAAATGACCGTTTGCCAAGGATGACGCCTGAGCAACTGACGACTTTGCTCGATGCAGCGCAGCGGACGGCACTTGAACACTTCGGCGTTCATCTTAAATTCAGCACGGTGACCGAGACAACTGTCGATGCTGTGCTCGCTCTCATCCCACCCAAAGTGCGACAAGCGCGTATGAACGAGATCTACGATTTCAAATCCGGCAAGGGGGATCGCAAGCGTTTGGCCGAATCTATTCTTGTAACGCTACAGGAGCGTAAAACAAAGTTGGCTGATGCCCTCGCCTATGCTCGCCCTTATCTGCCAGCCACAATTTCCCCGAAATCCTTGCAGGAGTTTTCAGTCATATTGGCTGAAGTGATGCTAGAAGGGCTGAATGACTGGCGTTCAATCCAAGCAATCGATGGCAAGCCGGTGTTGGATGACACGCCTCGCAACGAGTGGGTCTACTGGGATACAGTGGGTTATGGCGAACTGCCCTATGACTTGGTGATCACCAATCAGCTGGTGGCGAGTGCTGAATACACAGCCGTCGAAGTACATACCGCGATACGTGGAGGATTGACGACCGGCACGACCACCTTCAGCCGCACTAGCCCGTCTGGTTCATTCGTTTTCTGGAGCACTTTCCCATTCACTGATTCATCGCCATTGAGTCACGCCTTGCGCGGTGACGAGGATTACAACACCACACAAGCAGCTGCGCTTTCTGGCGCTTATCTAGCGCACGAGATCGGCCATATGCTGTTTAAGTTTGGCCATCCATTCGGACAAAACAAGTGTGTGATGAATCCGGCGAGCATGCTGCATTACCGTACTTGGCAGCAGCAGCTCGATGCGCAACGCTGCCGCATCGGCAGCATTCCCGAGATGCAGGTAGGGGCGATTCCGGAGATCTATAACGAGAACTGGCTGCGCATGGCGCTAGGCCACTGAAGCTAGGTTCAGCGT
This sequence comes from Sideroxydans sp., assembly GCA_024636935.1. Classification (GTDB taxonomy): domain Bacteria; phylum Pseudomonadota; class Gammaproteobacteria; order Burkholderiales; family Gallionellaceae; genus Sideroxyarcus. The sequence goes on from JAGXGC010000022.1 coordinate 105,363, forward strand.
AACGAGCCGACGTAGCGCCCTTCGTCCTTTTTCGTTTCCGGCTTGGCTTCGGCCACTGGCGCACCGATCAAGCCCAACTGATTCATCAATTGGATCACGATCAAAACCAGCTCGGGATCGTCGGCGTTACTGAGTTCGCCGAGGGTGGTTTCGGCATAGGCTCTGTCGTTGCTCATCTTGACCAGATCGACATTGACGCCGATCTTCTTAGCTAACATCTTCACCTTGGCCAATAAGGCCATCGTCGCTGCATCCAGCATATTGCTCTCCCTTATGAAAACACCAAACCTGTCCTGCATGGCTGGCATGCGGGACAGGTTCGGTTTTTCTATGCTTGTCTTGATTATTGTTATGCAAGCTTTGTGGTTTGGATCTACTCCTATTTATTCTTCATCCACCTGCGCCACCACGACGCCGATGGCGCGCTCTGGATCGTCGGTGAGACTCAAGCAGTGTTCGCTGCCGCCGATCAAGTACAGGTTGAATTCCTTATCGCTTAACGCGGGCTTCATACGTGCCGGCATGTCGTCGTCGTTGCACAGTGTGAAGCGCAGATCGGGCCACGCTTGTTTCAGTGATGCCAGCGTGGCTTCACCCAGCACACCTTGAGCGGCGCGTTGTGCGATCTGGCTGAGTGTGTCGGCGGCAATCATCACTCTTCCTCTGCTGTACTGAAGCGTCGCAGCGACTTGGCTTCCACGCCGAGGATCTTCGCCAACCAGGGCGGCGGTGCGTCGAGCACGGCTTGTAGACGCTGTAATGCGACCAGTGCCGGGCCACCTTCCGGTGCCTTCACCGGATGCACATTGGCACGCACGGCTTTGGCTGCAGCCGGGCCGCCGATGGATTGCACGTACACGATCTGACAATCGTTGATGAGTGTGGCGCGTGCCACGTTCTTGTCTTCTTCCGCATCCGCACTGGCGGTGGAACGGATTGCGATCAAACGGATCTCGTTGCGTCCGACTTGGTAAACGAGGAAGCGGGGGCAGGAACCGAAGTGGCCGTCCAAGTTTTCTTCACTATTGGATGCAACTGCCACGCGCAGACTGCCAGGGATGTCGCCTTCCTGATACGCCTGAACTTCGGGCAAGGTATCCGCATCAGCACTGTCGCCCCACAATTGGCGCACTGCGAGCTTGATGCTGGCAGGATCGACATCCGGCTCGACTGTCTCTTCGCCGGACAACATGAGTTTGAGATCGGCCACGGTGACTTTGGCCAGTTTCTCTTCTGTGATTGGCAGGCCAACATGGCTACCCATCTTGGATGCCAGCGCGGCGACATCTACATCGTCCAGCGTGCGCGCTGCCAGCGCGATGCGCAGTGCCGCTTCTTTGGTGATGATGCCGTTGCTAGTCATGATTACCTCTTCTGAATTCGGGGTGGAGCATGGATCTGCCATCCCCGCTTGAGCGGGAATGACAGAGTTTCATTACGCCGCGATTTGCGTGATGCAACCCTTGATCGGGCACAATTTCACGCACTGCGGTTTGTCGAAGTCGCCTTCGCACTCGGTACATTCGTTTGCGTTGATGACATACAGACCCTTCTTCACGCTGATGGAAGCCGTGGGGCAATCTGCTACGCAATCGTCACAACCGGTACACAGGTCTGTATCAATCTTATAAGCCATGATATTTCTCCTTGTCGGTTATTCCGCCGCATCGATACGCTTGGCACGCACCGAATAAGGCAGCCGCGCTGGCGCAGGCTGTGGCTCGATGTAATACGTTCCACCACCGCTTAGCTTGATCTCCCCGCCCCACTTTTCCGGGGTGTCGAACTCCATCGAATCGATGCCGTCCTCGAGATCGCGCTTGGGCAGATAGAACTGATAGCCGCCTTTGCTGTCGCGCTGAATCATGATGTTTGCCATGACTACTTCCTTTCAAATTTCATCCGGTTATTAATGCGGATGAGTTGCGTGTGCATTGCTGCACACGCAACTTCATGATTACCGCACTAAGTCGTGGTTGAAGTCAGTGGTGCCCATGCCACGAGTTTCCTCGTCCAGGCGCTCCATCACAGAGTTCACCAGAGTAGTCAGCATTTGCATCGCACCTTCGTAACCCAACGTTGTTGCACGATGCAGGTGGTGACGGTCGAAGATCGGGAAGCCGATACGGATCAGCGGAACTTCGAACTCTTTACCCTTGTGCAATGTGTCGCGCTGGATGAACTTGCCGTAGGAGTTACCGATCATGAAGTCCGGCTTCTCTGTCAGCACCAGTGAGCGGAAGTGCCACAAGTCAGCACCTGCGAACAACTGGGTCTTCGCACCGTAAGGAGACTCTTCCAGCATTGCCTTCATAGCCTTCGTCCACTTCTTGCTGCCGTTGTTGCACAGCACGTGCAGTGGCTCGACGCCCAGTTCCATCAGGAACTTGGTCATACCGAAGCAGAAGTCAGGATCACCGTACAGGCTGATCTTCTTGCCGTGCAGCCAAGTGTGGCTGTCCATCATCATGTCGACCAGACGACCACGCTCTTTAGCCAACGAAGCAGGGATCTCTTTGCCGGTTGCTTCAGCGACCTTCATCAGGAAGTCGTCAGTGGACTCCAGACCCATCGGGATAGTGATCTTCGGCACTTCGTGCTTCCAAGTGTTCTCCACGAACTTGCGGGTCTTTTCCAGTTGCATTGGCTGCAGCAAGAAAGTGGTCTTCGCGTTAGGCGCGTCCTTCACTTCGTCTTGAGTCGTACCACCTGCATACATGCGGAACTCGCCATCAGCCGGTGTATCCAGCACTTCTGTAGGATCGGACATCAGCGTGTGCTCAACGCCCATCTCGTCCAGCATGCGGTGGATCACGCGGTAGTTGCCGAGGTAAGTCTCGAAACCGGGAACGATGTTGATCTTGCCGTTCTTGCCGACTTCTTTGCCTTCCATGGTGTTCAGCGTGAAGTAACGGATGATGCCTTCAAACATGTTGTCCCAACCTGTCACGTGCGAACCCACGAAAGACGGGGTGTGCGCGTATGGTGTCGGGAATTCCATCGGAACGCCGCCAGCCTTTTTGGTGTTGGTGATGAAGGCGTTCAAGTCGTCGCCGATCACCTCAGCCATACATGTTGTGGAAACAGCGATCATGTCCGGCTTGTACATGGTCATTGCGTTTTCCAGACCGTCGATCATGTTCTTCTGACCGCCGAAAACGGCTGCATCTTCAGTCATGGAGTCGGATACGCAAGACACTGGCTCGCGGAAGTGACGGTTGAAGTAGGTACGGAAGTACGCTACGCAACCTTGCGAACCGTGCACATACGGCATGGTCTTTTCGAAGCCCAACGCACACAGCACAGCGCCGAGTGGTTGGCAGGCCTTAGCCGGGTTAACGGTCAGGGCTTCGCGTTGGAAGTTCAGTTCACGATATTCCATCGTGGTTGTCCAGTTGAAGATCTCCTGAACTTTTTCGTCAGCATGACCTTCTTCGAACTTCGCTTTTTTGTTTCCCAATGATTCCTTGTACTCGTCCTGACGGAACAGAGGATAGCAAGGCTTGATGTCATCGACTTTTTGCATGTTTATCTCCTTGGCTCGGCCGCCAATCTGCGGACGCGAGCATCGTTAAGGGTTAGCCGGACCGGAGTCCGGCTTCAGTACATTACGCGGCCTTTTTCCAAGGCGGAGTCAGTTGGCTCCAGCAAGGATTGTTCAAGGTCATATCCATGTCACGAGCGAAGATGGCGAAGCCGTCATAGCTGTGATACGGGCCGGAGTAGTCCCACGAGTGCATCTGGCGGAAGGGGATGCCCATCTTTTGGAAGATGAACTTTTCCTTGATGCCGGAGCCGACCAGGTCGGGCTTGACGCGCTTCACGAACTCTTCGAACTCGAGGCCGGTGACATCGTCATACAACAGTGTGGCGTTACCCATTTCCTTGATGGTGCGGTCGTAGTCGTCGTTGTGACCGAACTCGTAACCTGTACCAACCACTTCCATGCCCAAGTCTTCATAAGCACCGATCACGTGACGCGGACGCAGACCACCCACGTACAACATGACGCGCTTGCCTTCCAGACGCGGCTTGTACTTGTCGATCACGGCTTGCATCATCGGCTTGTACTTGGCGATGACCTTCTCGGTGTTAGCCTTGATGGTGTCGTCGAAGAAAGCAGCGATCTCGCGCAGCGAATTCTCGATCTTGGTTGGGCCGAAGAAGTTGTATTCCATGTAAGGAATGCCGTACTTCTCTTCCATGTGGCGGCTGATGTAGTTCATCGAGCGATAGCAGTGCAGCAGGTTCAGCTTAGCCTTGGGAGTGTTCTCCATTTCAGCCAGCGTACCGTCACCAGACCACTGAGCGATTACGCGCAGACCCATTTCTTCCAGGATCGTACGAGTTGCCCAAGCGTCGCCGCCGATGTTGTAGTCGCCGATGATTGTTACGTCGTAAGGTGTGGTTTCGAATGCGCTTGTATCGCGGTTGCCCAACACCCAGTCACGGATCGCATCGTTAGCGATGTGGTGACCCAGCGATTGAGACACGCCACGGAAACCTTCGCAACGAACTGGCACGACAGGCTTGTTCATTTCCTTTGATGACTTCTTGGCGACGGCTTCGATGTCGTCACCGATCAGACCGATCGGGCACTCGGATTGAATCGAAATACCTTTGTGCAGCGGGAACAGGCCTTCTATCTCGGTGATCAGCTTGGCAAGTTTCTTGTCGCCGCCGAACACGATGTCTTTCTCCTGGAAGTCAGAAGTGAAGTTCATAGTGCCGAAAGCATTTACGCCGGTTGTACCAACGTAGTAGTTACGGCGACCGGCGCGGGAATACTGACCGCAGCCGACCGGGCCGTGTGAAATATGGATCATGTCCTTGATCGGGCCCCACACCACACCTTTAGAACCGGCGTATGCGCAACCACGAATAGTCATCACACCCGGCAAAGATTTGCGGTTGGAAGTGATGCACTTCTTGGACTGTTCAACAGATTGATCATTGACGGCGAGATGCTTCTCGCGGTCTTTACGTGCTTTCTCTGGATAGACCTCGAGCACCTCTTGAATGAGGGCCTGAGTCTCTTCTCTGGTCATTGCTGTCATTTCATTCTCCTTATGGCCCACCAATCTGTGGAGCCCAGTGTTAGAGAGAGCGGCGAGCCGGATGACCCGCCGTTACAACATCACATTAAGCTGCAGTAGCAGTCTTGCCGATGATGGATTCGTCTTCTACTTCCATGATGCCGAATTCCATCAACAATGCTTCCAGCTCGTCCATGGTGATTGGGGTCGGGATAACGAACTTCTTGTTATTCACGATCTTGTTCGCCAAGGAACGATACTCGTCAGCTTGTGGATTTGTAGGATCGTATTCGATCACGGTCATACGACGGATCTCAGCGTGTTGCACAGAGTTGGCGCGAGGGATGAAGTGAATCATCTGCGTGCCCATCTTTTCAGCAAGTGCCATGATCAGCTCATCTTCACGGTCGGTTTGACGGCTGTTGCAGATCAGGCCAGCCAGACGCACACCACCGGAGTTCGCATACTTCACGATGCCCTTGGCGATGTTGTTAGCAGCGTACATAGCCATCATTTCGCCGGAACAAACGATGTAGATCTCTTGTGCTTTGTTTTCGCGGATCGGCATAGCGAAACCACCACAAACCACATCACCCAGCACGTCATAGAAAACGAAGTCGAGTTCGTCGTCATATGCGCCTTCTTCTTCCAGGAAGTTGATCGCAGTGATAACGCCGCGGCCAGCACAACCAACGCCAGGCTCAGGACCACCGGATTCAACGCACTTGATGCCGCCGTAACCAACCGACAATACGTCTTCCAGTTCCAGATCTTCAACAGAGCCAGCTTCAGCAGCCAATTCCATTACGGAGTTTTGAGCCTTGGAGTGCAGGATCAGGCGAGTAGAGTCAGCCTTAGGATCGCAGCCAACGATCATCACTTTCTTACCCATTTCAGCCAGAGCTGCTACCAGGTTTTGAGTCGTAGTGGACTTACCGATACCACCCTTCCCGTAAATTGCGCATTGACGCATTGCCATGTTAATCTCCTTGAGAGGTTGCAAAATTTATGTCGCGATTGAAGTTCTCTCGCTCGCACCCTTTACATCGCAAGCTCCGTGCCACCCCTCCAACAAAACACCAACCTCATGAAATGAAACAGAATTCCACTCCATCGCAAACCTACAAAGGGGAAGTGGAACACAACAAGAAAGAGCACTTTGTAGGAGTAGCTACAAGTCAGAATCCCGTATTACCCCGCTACGCACGCCTACCCATCAACCGCTGCAACCTGCCCGCCGACATACTCGGCGGCCTCACCTTCCAGCGCGCCCCTATCGCGCTCGAACTAGACGGTGTCGCACAGTTCCACCGCGGCCTGTTCGAGTTGCTCGACAAACTGGACGACGCGCACGAACGCGCACTGGCATTCATCATTCATATGAATGCCTCCTTCTATCTGGATCAACCGGAACAAGCGGGCTATACCGACAGCACGTTGCACAAACGACAAAAGGCCGACTACATGCGCATGATGCGCGGCTGGAGTTTCGATTCGGATGGCGTGGAAGGCGCTGCATTGAAAGGCTGGGTGGAATCGCGCTTCGGATTGTTACCAAGGCAACACGGCGGGCACATCAGAGACTTCTCTGGAGAAGCCTCTAGAAGCTACCTAGAGATGCGCGCGACAGCTTTGTACGGAACCAACGCCATCGAATCGCAGTTCGACCTACTCTATACATATAGCCAATACGAACTCGCCCGCCTCCATCCCGAGGAAACACACCTGACCTTGTATCGTGGCGTGAATCGCCTTGATGAATTCGAGACCATCGCGACAATAGACAATAAGCACCGCATCGTCTTACTCAACAACCTCAACTCCTTCACCGCCAACCTCGAACGCGCCGACGAGTTCGGCGACTGTCTACTCACCGCACGCGTGCCCTTATCTAAAGTGTTTTGCTATACGAGATTGCTGCCAGGGATGTTACTAGGGGAGGATGAGTACACCGTGATCGGTGGCTTGTATGAGGTGGGGATGGCGGCTTATTGAGGCTACTCTGTAAACCTTGCCATCAGGCCATGACGATGACAATTGCACTTCAGCATTAGTGGTCTAACAGCTCTCTGCAATGGTTGAACTGCTACCGGCCATTCCTGCCAGTCCGATTTGAAAATCCATCTCCATAAAGCAGCCGCTTTCCACTGGCCGCGTCGTGAACATAGTAGACGATCAAGAATTACCTCAATACTGTTTGCTGAGCAAATCGATCAAACTCTCCAAATTGACTGGTTTATGCAATACAGGCCAATCGAATAGCTCGGCTTTGCTAATGAAATTCGAGGAGGTGTTGCCAGACATCATGACTGCGCAGATTGGCTTTTGTAGTTTTCTTCGAACCTCGAGTAGAAAATTGATGCCATCAATGCTGTCGGGCAGCATGTAATCAACTATGAAGCAATCAGCATTTCCAAGGTCAGCATGCTGTAAGGCGGTTTTTGCGCTATGGAACCTTTCTACCACACCGCCCATCACTTCCAGAGCACTGCTCAAAGCCTCTGAAACCATTTCATCATCCTCAACTACAATAAATCGCTTCCCTTTAACAAAGACCAAGCTTGCCTCCTGCTCCGGAAATTCTAATGAAAATGATTCATGTAGCGCGCCATTTGAAACGCGCTTCTCCATAGGCAGATAGAAGGAAAATATCGACCCTTTCCCGAGTTGAGAGCGGCAGTGAATTTCCGTACCAAGAATATCCAGTGTACGTTTCACAATGGAAAGCCCCAGTCCAATTCCCTTAGCTCTGTCTCGTTGCTGATTACCAACCTGATAGAACTCTTCAAATATATTTTCAATATTTACATCGTCAATACCAATTCCGGTATCCCATATTTGAAACAGAACTTTCTCTCCCCGTGGTCGCGCGGAAATCAGAATGGAGCCGCTCAATGTGTATTTGATTGCATTTGAAACCAAATTTATAAAAACTGACTTGAGCAACCCGATGTCGGCATGCACAACGACTTCCTTGCTCATCGGATAGTACAGCTTGAGTCGGATATGCTTTTCGTTGGCCATCGGCGAAAAGCTCTCGTCAAGCCATCTAAAAATATCGGCCGCCTGTATTGAAATGTTTTCCGGCTTGAGTATGCCAGCCTCCAGTTTTGATACATCCAGCAATGCATCAAGCAACTCATTGAAGTTGGACATCGCCTGGTCAAGACGCTGGATTATTTGATTCTGCTCTGGCCTTAGAGCCGTAAACTTTAGTGCATCTATGAATAAATTCGCTGCCGCCAGAGGCTGTCTTAAGTCGTGGCCCGCAGCCGCAAGGAAGCGGGATTTCTCCTTCTCTTTCATTTCCAACTTGGCATACGAATTTCTAAGTTCATCTGCCGCAAATTTACTCTCGGTGATGTCGCTTGCCGTGCCAATCATTCTGAGGGGCCTTCCCTCGTCATCACGAAAAGTAACCTTTCCTCTTGTCAGCAACCACCTGAAGGCGCCATCGTCCCCTCGCGCTCGTTGCTCAACCACGTAGCTGTCTGACTTATTCGAAACGACTTCATCAAAAGCCATCATAGTTACCGCTACGCAGTCAGGATGCAGTCGATCAATCCAATCGTTAATAGAATATTCCGACTCGGACACGGGCGGTTCAATCCCTAATATATCCAACATTCTTTTAGAAACAATATTATTACCAGTGCGGAAGTCAAAATTCCAAACACCATCGCCAGAACCTTCAAGCGCAAACTTCCAAACTTCTTCCGATTGCAGACGCTCAGTAATGTCACGCCAAACGCAGTAGAAAGTATCCTTGCCATCGAAGTCGATTTTCAAGAGCGTGACCTCGGCAATGAAATTTTCGCCGTTCGCTTTTGTATGAACCCACTCAAATCTATTCTGCCCGATTTTTTTGGTAATCGAGAACATGCGCTCAGCTTTGATAAATGACTCTTCTCCATCCGGCTGTTTATGAGGAGAAAGTTCAGAGGGATGCAGGTTTAATAGCTCTTCTCTGGATGAATAGCCCAAATGTTTTACCGCCGCATCATTACACTCAATGAATTTATGATCTTGGATGATCCAAGTTGGATCAGGAGATGAGTTGAATAAATTTCCGAACCAATTGGGATCGTCGTTTTTTGAGGGGATGGACATTGATTCCGCCATTTAAAGTTGTATTTCGTCTGCCGAACTTACCAGCGTTCGTCATCTAAGGGAATATGCCAAACAGAATTGAAAATATATTCACTCCTCATCTTTTAAGTATTAACAGTTTCAATATATTTTCTCCATCGCTCAATGTTTCATTATATCTAACACGTCAGCTCATCGCCCCAACCGAGAAGTTACGCTTGCATTCAATGACGCTTTTACCCACGCAGCGGAAGTGCAGACAAGTCCATCTTTCATACCCACTTGGCCGGCTTCTTGCTCATCATCTCCCAGTAGCACTCTGCGACTTCGACTGACTTCAGTCTTATTCCTGCAAACCCAACGTCTGCCGCCTTCACAGGTGGTGCATCGCGGTTGTAGGTAATCCGACATCGCCAGTTTTTATTGTGGCGTCGCGTTCGTTATTTACTCTGGGAATCAACAATGAAGTTCTACATGACACCCGGCTCTTGCTCGACCGGCATCCACATCCTGCTAGAAGAGTTGGAATTGGTATTCGAGGTGTATCTGGTAAACCTGATGGCGGGTGATCATTTGAAATCGGAGAATCTGGCGGTGAATCCAAAAGGCACGATCCCCACCCTAGTGCGGGATGACGGCTCTTCCATCACCGAGTTCCAAGCCATCGCTTGGTGGTTGGCGCGCAGTTATCCGAAGGCGAAGTTATTACCGGAAGGCATCGACAACGAAGTGCGCGTGATCGAGACATTGGATTACGTGGTGGGCACGATCCACGGCTCTGGTTACACACGCATCTTCACCACCGAGAATTATTCACCCAACACAGCCGAACACGAAGCGATACAAGCACGCGGACGCGAGATCGTGAGCAAAGGTTTTGCGGTGATGAACGAGGTGTTGGCAGACAAAGAATACGTGGTCGGTAGTTTCAGCATCGCCGATGCGACTTTGTTCTATGTGGAATTCTGGGCGGACAAGATCAAGCTGGATCTGCCGCCCAACTGTTTGGCGCATTACCAACGCATGTTGCAACGCCCCGCGGTGCGCCGTGTGTTGATGGAAGAAGGTTACCGGGTTTGATTCAGACGACCAATTGAACCAAAGTGCCGTCATACCGTTGCAGGCCGGCATCCAGATGATTGATCCTCCACCGCGCAAGCGCGGTGACAGCATGTTTTGTCTGCTACGCAGAGTGTTTTTATTGACTGGATACCGGCCTGCACCGGTATGACGGGATACTGAATTTTTAGAATTTTCGCACACACTATGAATGAAAAAACTTCTCCGATAAATACCAAACTCGACTGGTCTGCCTACGAGAGCTACGGCAGTTTCGGCTTCGATAGCTTTGGTGATTTTGGCGGCGGCTCTGCTGCGACAGAACCTGCGGCGGATGGTGGCGGTTACGCAAAAGCAGCGGCGGTGTGTATGGGCAAGCGCCATTGTCAGGAGAAGGGCAAGGGTGTGATGTGCCCCAGCTATCGCGTCACTGATGACGAGAAGCATTCCACCCATCATCGCGCAGTTACGCTTAAGGCGGCGCTGGATGGCGAGTTCGGCGAGCATCCATTTCTAAGCGAAGAGCTTTCTGAAGCGATGGAGCTGTGCGTGAGTTGCAAAGGCTGCAAGAGCGAATGTCCGCATGGTGTGGATATGGCGTTGCTGCGCGTGGAAGCATTGGCGCAGCGTTGGCAGCAACTGGGACGCGTGCCATTGCGTGAGCGTTTGTTCGCCAATACGCCGCGCTTTGCCCAGCATCTGAAACTATTCAACTGGGTGGGCGCGATGCGTAAACGCGTGCCGCTGATCGCGAATGTGATGGAAAGTTGGTTGGGCATCGCGGCCAAGCGTTCATTGCCCAAGGCGGCAGCGCAGGATTTCATTTCTTCGCAACCGCGATCTGTTGCTGCAACTGAAGGCGCGCGCGAAGTGGTGCTGCTGGTGGATACTTTCTCCAACCATCTCGATCCGCAGATCGCACAGGCAGCCTTGGAGGTTTTGCAAAGCGCGGGTTACACCGTGCACATCGCACAAGCTGCTGCGGGTGAACGCGACCTATGCTGCGGGCGCACCTACCTCTCCAACGGATTGATAGACGAGGCACGCAATGAGGCAACGCGTTTGCTGGATGTACTCGCGCCCTTCGCAGAACGCGGACTGCCGGTGATCGGCTTGGAGCCTTCTTGCCTGTTGATGTTGCGCGATGAATATCACGCGCTGGGCTTGGGCGAACGTGTTGCGAAGCTCGCCAATTCTGCCGTGCTGCTGGAAGAGTTCCTCGCACGTGAACACGATGCGAAGCGGCTGACCTTGCCGCTCAAACCGCTCACCGGAAAAGTGTTGGTGCATGGCCATTGCCACCAAAAGGCATTCGGTGCGATGCCTGCGATGGGTAAGGTGCTGGGGCTGGTGCCGGGCTTGCAGGTGGAATTTATCGAGTCGAGCTGCTGCGGCATGTCGGGTTCGTTCGGCATGGAGGCGGAACATTACGAGGTGTCGATGAAGATGGGCGAACTGTCTTTGTTGCCCACGGTACGCGCCGCCGAGGCTGATACGCTGTTGATAGCCAACGGCACCAGTTGCCGCCACCAGATACGCGACGGGGCGGCACGTGAAGCGTCTCATTTGGCACAGGTGTTGCGACTTGCCTTGAGGGGCGAACAGGAAAACTCAGCTTACTGAAGCGGGCGTGGCCTGAAGCATCACTTCACGTTGTAGACGGTATGGCAGTTCTTACCAGATTGCTTTGCCTGATACATGGCTTGGTCCGCATGCCGCATCAGCATGTCGGCATCTGCATCATCTTCAGGATATAGCGTCACCCCGATACTGGCTGATACCTGCAGTTTCAGATCCCCGATCTTCAAAGGGGATGCGGCCGCACCCAGCATCCGGGACACTAGCAGATCACAATCCTCGGGTTGTTCGAGATCGACCAGGACGGCCACGAACTCATCCCCTCCGATGCGGGCCAGCGTATCGCCTTCGCGCAGCACACCTCTCATTCGCTGAGAGACCTCGATCAACAAATCATCACCAACCTTGTGTCCGTAGGTGTCGTTCACAGCCTTAAATCCATCAAGGTCGATGAACAACACCGCCAGAGAATGCTTTCTTCGCTGTGTCTGCGCAAGCGCCTGCTGTAAACGATCCGCTAGCAATACCCGATTGGGAAGCCCTGTCAGCGCATCGAAATGTGCGATCCGCTCCAACTCGTGCTGATGCCTTTTCATGGTAGTGATATCTGTGAACAAGGCCACGTAGTTCTGCACGGCATGGTTCGAATCGCGCACGGCACTGATGGTGAGTATCTCGGCATACACTTCCCCACTCTTGCGCCGGTTCCAGACCTCACCGCTCCAGAAATCGTTTTTGATTATTTGCTGCCACATCGCCGCATAGAATTCAGGTGTCTGCCTACCAGACTGGAGAATGCGTGGATTTCGGCCCAATACCTCATCACGGCTATAACCCGTGATACAGCTGAACGTTTCATTCACCTCGATGATGTCACCGCGTGAATCTGCGATCAATATCCCTTCACGTGCGTGCGTGAATACATTGGCAGCGAGTTGCAGTTCCGCCTCAGCGGTTTTTCGACTGTCAATATCCCAGCAATAGCCGATGTAGCCGAGAAAGCCGCCCTTATCATCACAACGCGGCACGCCCACGTCGGCTACCCAACCATAACTCCCATCGGCACGCCTCAGCCGGAATTCCATTTCGAATCGCTGCCGGGTATCGAATGCATTCTGACAATATGAAGCACAGCGATCTCTATCATCCGGATGCATCCCTGCCAACCAACCGGTACCCAATTCGTGCTCCATACTCTGACCGGTGTAGTCGAGCCAATGCTTGTTGTACCAGCTCCCCATATTCTGAGCATCCGCCATCCAGATCAGTGCCGGCGCATGGTCGGCCATCCGGCGGAAACGCACTTCACTTTCTCGAAGTGCTTGCTCGGCGAGTTTTCGTTCGTTGATATTGAGTATCAACGGACGAAAAACAATAAAATGGAATATGGGAAACAGCAGCAATGCCAAGGCCGCCGCATCGATCATCGACGCCGCAATCTTAGACATTGGCGGCAGCGACGAGAGAAGCATCATCACTAAGATTTCAACAACAAATACTGAAACCACCAACACCGAGAGCAACCACGCTGGCGATTGATGAGGCTCTTTTCTAGCGCCCCCAAAGAATTTTTGAATCATTTCAGCCCCCCCGCTGAAGACGATGATCTAGCCTTCGATATATTTTTATTTACATGGATTCTACACCGCATATAAGTAGTCCTGTGCGCTAGAAGCTCCAGGTCAACTGGACGCTCATGCGATTACCTAGATCGTTCGCGATCAGCAGCGCATTATCACGCGCAGGACCTGCTGCGATATCGTTCGAATTGCTGACTGACATTTTGCGCCACTCATGATTGACGATGAGATGAACGGCGGGGGAAAAGAAATACTGCAAGCCCAGGGTGACGGTCGAGAACTCACGCTCATTGGTCAGTGATCGCTTCATGAAATCCAGATAGTCATAGCGAAGGTCCGCTTCCCATTCAGGTCGGAAGCGCCAGCCACCTTCCACATACCAACCGGATGCCGCTTCATTGACACCGGCAGCGAACGGCTGACCGACGAAGGGTGGCGCTTGTCCGCCAACGACCATACCATCAGCTTGCAGATATTCTGCCGACAAGCGGACCCCTTCCTGTAGATACTTGATCCCTGCGCCTTCACGGACCATGCCGAAATGCTCACTACCGAACAGCCGTGAGCCGCGCTGACGCCACAGGAAGACACTAAGATCTTCCCGGTTCGGCCCCGCTTTGCCGAGCAGGTAGGAAGCCTGGAAACGGACAGTCAGGTCTTTGCGATCATCATTGTCCCGCGGTGTATCGATCGTGTTGCCGTTGGACAGCATCGCCGCATAGGAATATTCCCACTGCCCGCGTTGTGTCCAGTCATAGACCTGCACGCCCCAATCCCGATAGCCTGAGAAACCACTGGCCAGCCGTGCGGTGGAGGTGCCGGTCGGATTGACAGCCCCGGTCGCCTCCACAGGCAAGCCGACCAGCATGTAGAGCACAGCATTGGAATTGTAGATGTAAGGTTCGGATACATTGACCGCCAGCAGTGCCTCCTCACTGGTCGGCAACTTGAACAGACCGGCGCGTATACGGGCACCGGGAATGTAGTTGAATGTCAGAGAGGCATCACTCAGTACAGCGTCCTTGTAATAGGTCGCCCCGTTGCGACCGGCATCGGCAGCGAGGAAGTAATTGATTTCGTCATTCAATCTCCCCCGCATCGCCACGCCGGCGCGAAACACTTGGAACTGATGGGGAGTGCTCAGACTCGGCCAATTCAGGTTGAGTGTGGAATAGCGCCCGTTATAGACCGCGCCGACCCCCTGCATGCCAGCGACTGGGCTGGCCTGGATATGGGTATAGGTCGGCTGAATGAATCCGCCCACCCTGAAATCAGGGGCATTGGGCGGTTCGTTCCCTTGCAGCTGCAGCCAATTCGTCGCCTGAGAACCTGTAGAGATGATTAACATCAAGATGGCTACAGTTAGACTGATTCGCACCTTCATCCCCCTTTGCGCATGCAGAACGTTTCGAATTCGGAAGGGGGAACAGGACGGCTGTACAAATAACCCTGCGCCTCGTCACAACCAAAGTCGCGCAGCGTGGCGAGTTGCTCCTGCGTCTCGACCCCCTCGGCGATCACGGTCAGCTGCAAGTTATGACCAAGCTGGACGATCGCACGCGCAATGGCTATGGAATCCATATCCGTTTGAAGGTCGCGCACGAAAGACTGGTCGATCTTCAGCTTGTCCACGGCCAATCTCTTCAGATAGGCCAGACTGGAATAGCCCGTGCCGAAGTCGTCGATGGAGAGCTTCACCCCCATGCCTTTCAATCTGCGCAGCATGGCGATGGCGTTCTCCGTATCCTGCAGCAACACGGATTCCGTCAACTCCAGTTCAAGCATCTCCGCGGGCAGGCCCGAACGCTTGAGTGCATGGGAGACGGTATCCAGCAGGTTGCCGCGCTTGAATTGCAGCGCCGAGATATTGACGGCCATCACCAGTGGATTCCCTGCTTCACGCCAAGCATTGGCTTGCTGACATGCTTCGTGAAGCACCCAGTCCCCCATCGGAATGATCAGCCCCGTGCGCTCTGCCAGCGGGATGAATCTGTCCGGAGGCATCAGGCCAGTCTCGGGATGCTCCCAGCGGATCAAAGCTTCGACACCCACGACACGACCGCTCGCAATATCTATCTGCGGCTGATAATAAAGGATGAATTCCTGATTCTTGATGGCATGACGCAATTGACCTTGCAGTTGCAGTTGCTCCTGCGCATCGATATTCATCTTTTCCGAGAAATAGCGATAGGTATCGCGTCCGCTGTCCTTGGCTTGATACATCGCGGTGTCCGCATTCTTCAGCAGCGTATCGAAATCCTTGCCATCATCCGGGTACAGGCTCAACCCGAGACTGAAGCTGGTGTTGATCGTGTAGCTGTCCAGCTCGAAAGGATCGGCGAATGTCGTCACGATGTGCTGGGCGATACCACTGATCGCAGTCAAGTCATTCAAGTTGGGGAGTATCACTACGAACTCGTCCCCCCCCTGACGGCTGATGGTATCGGTATCGCGCAAACAGCTTTGCAAGCGGTCGACCACCTTCACGAGCAACTGGTCACCATAGTTATGGCCCAGAGAGTCGTTCACCTGTTTGAAGTTGTCCAGATCGAGGAAGAGTATCGCCACGCCTGAGTGGTTGCGGTCTGCCTGGGCGATAGCCTGCTCGAACCGGTCACGAAGTAGCAGGCGGTTAGGCAAGCCCGTCAAAACATCATGGTGCGCAAGAAACTCCAATTGCTTCTCGGCCTCAGCATGCTGCAGCCTGATGCGCAGCGTATTGACACCATAGGCAAGATCGTCGGCAAGCTCTTGTAGCAGATCGAGCTCATCATTGCTAAAGGCATCCTTCACCTCGGCAAAGATGCACAGCGCACCCAGCACCTCCTTCTTACCGTTGCGCAGGGCGAGGGTGATAAGCGAACGATATCCCTTTTCAGCTGCCCCCCTTTCACAGTCTGACGCATGGGCAGACAGCTTAAGCTCATGGATAAAGTTCGCTTTTCCATTGCGCATCAATCCGGTGACCTCGTCGCTTTGTGCGAGCGCTTCAGCCAAATTGGCATCTGCGCCACCGATGGTATGCAGTGCAGCGACCACACCTGCACCGTCTGCACCTTGCCCGGGATATATGACACTCGCCATCGGGTAAGCACCTTCCAATACGATGAGGCGGCATATCTCCGAGAGTAATTGTCTTTCATTGGTGGCGTGGACCAAAGCCATGTTGCACTGACTCAACACTCTCAGTGAACGATTTAGCCTGAGCTGATTCAACTCCCCATTTTTTCGCTCGGTTATATTCTGGCTCGCACCGATCAGGTGGCGGGTATGAGTCTTCTCATTGAAAAATATCTTCAGGTGGACCTGCACCCAGCGGATATCACCATCCTCACAAAGGATGCGCATCTCGAACTGGCGTGTGAAGTCACGTGTCTCAGCGTTCGTGGCGTTGCGAAGCACCTCATGCACCATGCTCCGGTCATCCTGAAAGACCAGCTTCTGCACGAATTCTTCTGTAGCCATGCGGTAGCCGCCCATATGTTCCGCGTGGGTGCGATGCAGGGAATAATATTGATCATTGAAAATAAACTCCTTGCTGCCTATTTCGTATTGCCAATATCCCATCTGCGCAATCTCGAGCGCTTCGATGAGATTGGCCTCGCTTGACTGCAATGCGACCTCCGCTTGCTGGCGTACATCGATCATCGCATTGAATTCCCGCGCCACATCGACGACCTCAGGAGGGCCATCCAGAATGGCGCGCGCGAATCTATCCCCTTCCCGGATCGCGCGTGAGGTGCCAGCCAAGGCCCCGATCGGTCGTGAAATCTGGCGGGCGATCGCCCAGGCGACGGTCATAATCACTACCAGTCCGATCAAACCTAACAACAAGTTGCGGTATAAGGCAGCGTAGAGTTGTTCATCGACGTAACTGGCTGGGATACCGACATAGACTTTCCATGGCACTTCCTTGACTGTGTGGACATGATAGATGCGCCGGATGTCATCCACGCCTTCCATCTTACCCTCCATACCCGCGAGGATATTTTTCACGGTCGGACTCGCAGCTCGGTTCTTACCTACCCACTGCTCAGGGTCCATGTTCCGCCATACATAGGTGCCATCCTCAGTTAACACGCCGATCGTCGTATCCGGAATCAGTGAGACGTTGGTCAGATTCGGCTCATACAACGCCAAGTCGAGGGGCAAGCCGATGAAGCCCACTTTCTTACCTTGCATATCCAGAACCGGGTAAGTCAGTACCGTCACCCATCTTCCTGTGATGGGACCATAGAACGGATCACTGACGACGAAACCATCCACTTCAAGTGATTTCTTGAACCAAGGTGCTTGGGCAACCGATACGGGCTTTCCACCGGGCTGGGGAACTGCGGAGCAGATCGCGTTCCCGTTGATATCGACGACCGTCATGTTGGCCGATTTCGGGAACAGATCAAGCAGGTCCCAAAGCTCTGGGTCGCAATCATAGGCGGACATCTTTCGAATCAATGGCCGCCGCGCCATCTGCGTCATCAAGTCCCGGTTCGTAGTAAGTAAGCGACTGATGTCTGTGGCTGCAGAAACAGCCAACATATGTGAGCTATTGCGTACGTCGACGATGCGCTGCTGTGCATTGTCATAGATCGTGAACAACATCACCCCGATCATCGGCAGCGATATCGCCAGCACCAATGCCAAAAGTTGTACACGAATTGAAAATATCGATCGCATATCAGTTGCGACTACCCAAATGGACAATTTGGATTATTACACCTTCGACCATCAATTCCCATGCAAATCGGAAGGCCCGAATGCCTGCAGTAAATCCTTATATCGTCGGGACCTCTCCCTTTTGGATCGCTCTACCCCCGCACCCATTCCCGACAACGGTTTTGCCTTTGTCGGGTTTGCTACCAAGCTTCGCACACCACAAAGCCCGTCGTTACAGGCTTTGCATAGCTGGCGCGATTATTGCGAATGGTATGGCATCCCTACTGACAGGAGTCATACCCAATGAGCACAGCATTCGAAGACATCTTTTCCGGCCTGCGTGATGGCAGCGTTATTCCTTACCTCGGGCCTGGCGCGCTGAGCGGCGTGACTGATCCAAACGGCAAGGCTATCCCTGCCGACAGCGATAGCCTGATCTTGGCGATGAACAACGGCCAGCCGATGGCACCGAAGTTGATGTATGAATTCCCGCGTGCGGCGATGAACATCGAACTGAAGCGCGGCCGCAAGGCAGTGAACAACTTCCTCGACGCGACCTACAAAGGCACACAGTGGAGCACCTCTCCCCTGCACGCTTGGCTGGGCGAGCAGAAACTGCCCTATATGATCGATGCCAATCGCGACACGCAGATGCAACTGCAATATGCCGGCACGCCGCACACTTTAGTCGTCGGCATCGCGCGCATGGCGGGCAATGCATTCCGTTTCCGCCTGTTCCACTACGACGGCACGAGCTACACCTCCGTCGAACAGGAAGCGGTCGACAGCAGCCTGCCGATCCTGTTCAAGCCGCTGGGCACGCCGACACCGGAATCGAACTACATCGCATCGGATGCGGACTTCGTCGATTACATCACCGAGCTGATGGGCGGATTCGCCATCCCTTCCTTCATCAAGCGTTCGCGTCAGAACAAGCGCTATGTGACTTTGGGTCTGCGCCTGAACCGCGACACCGACCGCATGGTGTTCTCCGACATCATCTTCGGCGCGGACAAGCCGGCAGGCTGGGCGCTGATCCCGCATCCAACCGACAAAGAGAAGCGTTATCTCGACCGCCTCAACGTCGAGATCGTGAATGCCGACGTGTCCGACTTCCTCAGCGCAGCACAGGGCGCGAACACCGCACTGGAAGCTGCATGACGCATCCGGCGACATGGGACGACGCACGCCATACGATCGGTATGACGGAGTTCGACGATACGCACCGCGAATTCATCACACAGGTGGCCGCACTGAATGCGGCCAGCTCGGCTGAATTCCCGTCGCTATTCCAGACCTTGGTCGCTCATACGCGTGAACATTTCATCGTAGAAGGTAAACTGATGCGCGAATCGAAATATCGCGGCCTGCCGGAACACGAAGGAGAACATCACCGCGTGCTGGGTGAGATGCAGCAACTCAACCGCAGTCTCAAGCGCGGTCACCTGCCGCTGGTGCGTGCCTATGTGAAGGAAGGCCTGATGGATTGGTTCGACACACACGTCGCGATGATGGATGCGGCGCTGGCGATGCATCTGAAGAAACAAAAGGAGACGGTATGAGCATGTACAACATGGGCGACATGGTGTTCGCCGCGATCGATCTTTTCAATGAGCCGATGGAAGAGACCGGCGAAAGCGGCATCCCCGATGTGGAAGTGGGCGCGCTGCTGGGTGCTGCCGGTACACGTGGCGTGGTGGTCAATGTCGGCCACCCCAAGGAACTGCCAGACGAAGAGATCTATCTGGTGCGTTTCGAGATCGACACCGACGGCACCTTGGGTGAACCCATCGGTTGCCTGACTGACGAATTGAGCGGACTAAATTAAGGATGGTAGATTCGCGCGTTGCGACCGTGATGGCATATCACGAGCGCAGCAAACACGCACTGGATCGCTACGCCGCCGGGCCCGGCACACTGGACTGGGAGGCACAACCCAAAGCGTTCCGCGATTGGACAGGCTGCACGCAGACTGCGTTGTCACGTGAAGTCTTGCCGAATGACATCGCGTGGTGCGAACTCGGCGCGGCGCGTGCGCCGTTGCCGTTCGATGCGAATAGTCTCGGTTCTTTCTTTCGTCTCTCGCTCGGCCTCACCGCATGGAAGGAATACGCCGGTTCGCGCTGGTCTCTGCGCGCGCATCCGTCCTCCGGCAATCTGCACCCCACCGAAAGTTGGCTCATCAGCTCGCAAGTGCCAGACATAGCTGACGGCTTGCACCACTATCAAAACCTGCATCACGCACTCGAACGACGCGCATGGAATGATGAGGCTACTGCGCCCGGTGTGTGGCTGGGTTTCAGTTCCATCCACTGGCGCGAAGCATGGAAATATGGCGAGCGCGCATTCCGTTATTGCCAGCTCGACATGGGGCATGTGCTGGCGGCGGTGAGTTATGCGGCTGCATTACATGGATGGCAGCCGCGCTTGTTGGCGCCGGATGAAAATGAAGTCGCACAGGCGCTCGGCGTGGATCGCAGCGAAGATTTTTCAGGCGTGGAAACGGAAGAGGCCGAAGTGATCGTGGCGCTGCATGCAGATGAAAATGCGCCCGTAACTACTTGGCAACACTACGCAGGCGCACCCAGCCTGCTTGACCCGAGACCTTTGTATCAATGGCCGGTGATCGATGAAGTGAGTGTCGCTACACGCGGCACACCGTCGATAGGCCGTCATTCCGGCGCAGGCCGGAATCCAGTTCATCGGACCAGCCCGTGCAGCGCACGGACAGAATCAACTGCATCGTCTTTCCACCCACTGGATTCCGGCCTGCGCCGGAATGACGAGGGTGACATCCGCGCCACGCAAGTGATCTTGAAGCGACGCAGCGCGCAAGCATTCGATGGCGAATCGGTGATGCCGCAGTCGCTATTCAAACGCATGCTCACGAGTCTGCTGGCGGGTGGTTCGCCGGCGTGGGATCTGTGGCCGCATACGCCGCGTGTGCATCCGGTGTTGCTGGTGCATCGCGTGGAAGGTGTCGCGCCCGGGGTGTATGTATTGCCACGTACCGATGCAGCCATCGACCCATTGCGCGCTGCGATGCGCGACAGCTTCACCTGGCAACGTGCCGACGATGAGTTGCCGCTGTACCAACTGATCGCCGCACGTGCGGGCAAGACAGCGCGCACCTTGTCATGCCATCAAGATATCGCCACACATTGCGCCGTCACCTTCATGATGGTGGCCGAGTTCGCCGCCCCCATCACAGCGGACACCGCCGCCTACCGTCACCTGCATTGGGAAGCGGGCATGCTCGGCCACATCATCACCCTGGAAGCCGAAGCTGCCGGTTGGCGCGGCACGGGTATCGGTTGTTTCTTCGATGATGCCGTCCATGAAGTGCTCGGCCTTAAGGACACGCAGTATCAAGTGATATATCACTATGCCGTCGGCATGGCGCTGGAAGATGCGCGCATCTTAACTTTGCCGGCCTATGAATAAAAGATAGCCCCCTCATAAACAAGGAAAATAGTTTTGCTATTAAGGTGACCTCTTGCCATTCGCTCACTGTGACAAATAATCTTGGAAAGGAACACGCATGAACGACAATCAACTCCGCTGCTGGCTTGTACAGGCCGGATTCCATGTCAGCGAACCAATCGAAACCGATATCAACCGTCCCTTAGCCAATAGCACTACGCCACTGATGTACGCCTCACAAACTGGCGACTTGGATGTGATCAAATCCTTGCTGAAGCGCGGTGCCGACACTGCTTCGCTAAATGCTGATCGTAACGGTGCATTGTGGTTCGCCTGCTTTTCCGATAGCGAAGAATGCGTCAGCACACTCATCAAGGCCGGTGCGCCATTGAACACTCAGAACGTGAACGGCGCGACCGCATTGATCTATTGCGCCTCAGCAAGTAAGGCGCCTCTGGTTAAGTTGTTGCTGGAAGCAGGAGCGAATACCGAGCTGATGACGCACGACGATTTCACCGCACTGGAACTGGCTGCCGATCTGGAGTGTTTGCGTCTGCTCAAAGATGCCAGGAATACCGAGTATGCCTGAGCAACGTTTCTCGGTAGAGAGTGTCCAGCATCGCGTGATGGGGCAGCAGATTCGCCTTTGCTTTGCCGACGACATCGAGCTGCGCTTCTCGCCCGCAGAAGCTTCCAGCCTGTCTCTTGCACTGGTCGCCGTCAGCCAAGGCATCAGCCCTGAACGTGAGATATACATGAGTCCCATCGCCAGCGATGATGCTTTCATCGGCAACGTCGAGGAGAACGGCATGCGCATCACGATTCGCCATGAGGAGATAAATCTTGACTGGGTCAAGGTGGAAAATCTAGCAACTATGATTGCTGTAGCGATCGGCTGAATTAACCAGCGCTGCCGGTGCGACACACGCCGCGCCGCATTGCACTCCCCTTCCCGCTATACAGCACTCATCTGCAGAGCGTCACTCGCCAGCTTTGGGTCGATATTCCTCTACCGCGTATCGCTTGACGCGGATCTGCACCGGCTCTCTTTGCTCTCCGCGCAGTACTGAGATCACAGCTTCCGATCCGACCTCACCACGGAATCGAATCCACACTTCAATGCCAGAGAGCTCCTGTAACGGCACACCGTCTATGGCCACGATAGCGTCACCTTTCTGCAGACCGGCAAGCGCGAGGTTAGATCCTTCTGTGACGGCATCCACTGCTATCGAAGATGCATGGTCATGCCGGCCTATCCGCAGCCCTACTATCCCAGGACCCAGTGGCCCCATGAAAACTTGTTCTACCTTGCGCTTCTCCATCACTTCGACACCGTTGCAGAAATCATCGAAGATCGACATTTGCGTCGACGCGCGATAGCGATTTCGCATGTAGCTCAACACAATGGCACCATCTGTTTGACGTATCTCGCCTCTCACCTCTCCGCTCTCTTCCGGAATCTTGCACTTGTCCGCATCGAACCCGCTATGCCACCAACTACCAGTCAGATTGCTGCCAGTACGTTCGAGCCGGAATACAAGCTGTTCACTTCGCATCACAGGCACCGATCCCACCAATGTGTAGGTTGAGAGCACTTCTTGCTCGGTCACTGCATGATGATCAGTAGCCAGCGTGAAACGGCTTCCCTTTATGCTCAGGCGATACGGCGTGCCGTCTTCTGCCGACCAGGTGCCGATCATCGAGGTTATCTTGGTGGCCTGCTCCTGGCGGAACTCCAGCTTGATGATCTCATCCTCGACCTTCATCGCGTCTTCCGCACCCGGCATCAGTTCAAGATAGCGGCGATAGCATCGGATCGCATCTTCGTACTTGCTCAACTTCGTCAGCACCGAGGCCAGGTTGTACCAAGCCGCCGAGAGCGCCGGATCGAGCTCTGTCGCGCGCCTGAACTCATTGGCCGCCAGTTCCAGTTCGGAGTTGCTTTTGGCCATCTCGATCGCTGCCACCCCGCGCACCATATGGCGGCGTGCATCTGCCGCCGTCTCCTCAGCATTGACCGACCCTGCCAATAGCAGCGCCACCATCGACAACATATATACGAACGCTTTCATCATATTCTCCGATCGATCAATTATTTTGCTGGCTTCCGGCTTGTTGCTTAGCCATAGATTCTTGTTTTTCAAGTTCAGCCAATTCAGTCGCCGTCTTCTCACGGTCTGCCTTGGCCTTTGCCAAAGCTGCTTTTGCACGGCGCAAAGCATCGCTCTCACCGGCTGGTTTGTCAGTCTTCTTCGCCTCTTCGCGCACGACTTCGCGTGTGGCCTGTACGACCGCCTTGTCCTGTTCCGACAAACGGATACGCGCCGCGCCGATCTGCTGTAACAAACCTTGCAGCAGATCGGCGAGCTGTTCTGCCGGTGCCGCACTCTCATCCACGACTGTCGGAGCGGGTACCTCAGGCACGGCCGGCGTCACCGGGCTGCAATCCTTGGCGCGATTCGCCCAACTACCGCGCGTCTCTTCCGGAGGCAACACGGCGTTGTTGTTCACGCAATCCAGTTGCGACCGAGCCGTTCCGCCGACGGGCGGTAGCGGCTTGAGCACGATGGTGCGTTCCGGCGTCAGCGGCCCCACGCCTTTCAGTGTGCCCAACAGTTGCTGACGGTCCGACGCGGCCTGCTGTCTTTCCTGTTCGGCCTGTTTTTGCTTGGCGGCCTGCTGTTTCTTTTGAAACTCGGTGGCGGCCTTGTCTTCCGCCGGCTTAGCCTTGCCCTTCTCCTGTCCGGTGCGCGGATACTTTCCCGGCTTGTAGTAGCAGCCACCGCTGTAATCGCCTGCTGGCCGGCTCATGCGGTATGAGTTGCATTCGCTCTCCCTTGCCCAGCAATGACCGAACGAACCGGAATGCTTCCGCACCACAGCCGACCAGTCTAGGCAGTACTCCGCCTGTGCCAACGCGCTCCATGCCAACATGCCGAGCGCGATACTGATTCGAATAGTGCGCCCGCTCATTGTCCGCCCCCTTCCGGCGCCAGCGGCTCGGGCGGCAGGAAACCCCGGCCCGAGATATAGCGGCGTTGCGTGCCCGCCGCGACCTCGAACGCCTGCTCACCCGCCACTGACATGACAGAGACGACGCCTTCGCTCACCCGGACCAATGTCGTGTCGGCATCCGCCTGCACTTCGAAACGCGTACCGCGCACCGCGATCACCACACTGGGCGTGCGCACTTCGAACTTGCTGCCCATCTTCAATTTGATCCCTTTGATGAAACGGCCATAACCATATTTCAGCTCACCCAGAAAACCGGACACCACGTCGTCCTCCACCACCGTGAAGGCGCTGCTCTCGTTCAGTTGGATCTCGCCGCTACCGTCCGCCACGAACAGTCGCGCCTTACCGCCCGCCATCGTCTCGATGCTTTCACCGGCCCGTGCCGCCCCCAGCACGGTGGCGCGATAGGAACCATCCCGCTGGCGCACGCGCACCTCGCCTTCCACCGGCACCACCAGCGCCCCCACTGGTCGGTTCGAATCCGTCCAGAATGTCATCTCCTGAACGGTGCGCTCCCGCGCTACCAATAATGCACGGGCTCTCCTGAGTAGCTTTTGCGCATCTTCAACACCCAGCCGTGATTCAGCCACCGCAACTTCGGACATGCTGATAGCTTCTTTGTCGTTCGCCAGCGTCGAGTCGCGCAGCACCGCTTGCGCGACTCGCAGATCGGATTCTGCAATTGACACGCGATCCAGCGCCTTCTGAACAGAAGCAGCTGCTTGCTCGTTCAATTGAATCGCAAAGGCTAAGGCCTTTTGCGCAGTACCTTCAGCACTGGAGATAGGTGAATAGATGAATAGACAGAGCAGGATCGGCAGTAATGCGAGCCTAGTTTTCATTGCGAAAATATATTGGGTAGACATGGTGAAGTTGTGGCGCAATCGGTTGAACGCTATCGCTCGAGAGGTCTGAGAACATCATACGTCAGTGCTTCATAGACTGTCAGTTTTGTGTATGGCACACCTTATGGCCTGCGCCGGTAATAGGTGGATATGTCACGAAATAAAAATTCCGTTGACGCCGCATGACAGGCATGACAATAATCCACCCCATGAATTCCCTACACCTCCACCACTGCAATGTACGAGCCCTACCCGTCGCGATGAAGCGTGCGGTATGGCGTATTGCGCGTGGTGGCACGGGAGGTTCGCAGTAGTTTCGTATTACTCGTAACTGAATCTTCCCAAGGCCACAGACACCCCTCTGTGGCCTTTTTGTTTTTCACCGTTCGTATTTCGGCTCGCGCGAACGGCCTATGTATCGAGCCTTGGAGAAAATCATGTCGTTACCGGCAGCATTTGTTTCTGTCGTCCTGATCTGGTCCACCACGCCACTCGCTATCAAATGGAGTTCGCTCGGGATCGGCTTCAGCTTTGCGGTCTTTTCGCGTATGGCGATCGGCGTCCTGCTATGCATCGCCCTGCTGGCGATGTTTCGCATTCGCTTTCCTATGCACCGCAAAGCACGACAAGCATATCTGGCGGGCGGCGTGAGCATCTTTGCGGCGATGGGTTTCACCTACTGGTCTGCTCAGTACGTCAGCTCTGGAATGATCGCCGTGGTGTTCGGACTTTCGCCGCTCATCACCAGTCTGGGGGCGATGATGTGGCTGGAAGAAGAGGCAATCACTCGCTACAAAGTGGCGGGAATGTTGCTCGGTTTGCTCGGCCTGATGATGGTGTTCCGTGGCGGACTAGATCTGGGGTCGAATGCCGGCATCGGCATCATCGCTCTATTGTGTGCTGTTTCTGCACAATCGATGGGCATGGTGAGGATCAAACATATTGGCGATGACAGTCCGCCGCTGGCCATGACTTGTGGATCGCTGCTGGTTTCGCTGCCGCTGTTCATGCTGGCCTGGTACGTATTGGATGGACATGTGCCATCCAGCGCGCCACAACAAGCCGTGGTGGCTACCTTATATCTGGGCGTGTTCGGCTCAGTGCTCGGTTTCGCAATGTATTTCTATCTGATCAATCATATGGATACCGCACGTGTGGCACTGATCACGCTCATCACACCGGTGATGGCTTTACTGCTTGGACATGCACTGAACGACGAGACTATCTTGCCGCAGGTGTGGTTCGGCACGGCCAGTATCGTCCTCGGACTGGGTCTACATCAGTGGGGTGGGCGTCGGGTGAGCGCTTAACGCTATCCCATAAAAAAAGTGGCTGGTGCAACACACCAGCCACTTTTTCCCTTAGGCATGCTTACTCCCCAGCCGGTGCAACCGAACGGCACCTTTCCTATTCGACAGTTTCCGGGACAAGACGCTCGATATGCTTGCGTGAACCGAGGAACTCGGGACGCGCCGGTTTGTGGCAAAACGGTTCCACGACACGATTACTGATCGCGTTGTAAACAAAGAACACGTTCGAACGAGGATCCGGCGTGATGTTGCTATTGGAGCCGTGCATCACATTGCAGTCGAAGATGATCACCGACCCCGGCTTTGCGATGGCACCGACCAACCCGTGTCGCGCCTGCAACTCGGTGAGCAGCTCATCTTCTGGCACCCCGTAATCCTGCTTCTTGAGCGACGCCTTGTAGTGTTCGTCCGGCGTCTCGCCGCTGCACACGGCATATGATTTGTGAGAACCGGGCATCAACATCAATGCACCGTTATAAGGGTTGTTCTCGGTCAGCGTAATCGACATGCTGAGCGCACGCATGGACGGCATACCATCCTCGACATGCCACGTTTCAAAATCGGAATGCCAGTAGAACTCTTTGCCCCGGAAGCCGGGTTTGTAATTGAGTCGTGACTGGTGGATGTAGACCTCGTCATCCAGCAAGCCACGTGCGACCTCGGCCAGACGCGCGTCCGCCGCCAAGCGCTGGAACAACGGACTGATGGTGTGCACACTGAACACAGAGCGGACATCACCGCTTCCGGGCTCGGTGATGACACCATCACTACTGCGCAAAGTCGCATCGTTGCGCAGCAGATCCAACTCTTCCTGGAAACTTGCGACCTCCTCGGCAGAGAAGACTTCGGGCAGCACCAAAAATCCATCGCGTTCGTATTGCGCTACTTGTTCTGCGGTGATGTACTGAAGCAAGCTAACTGGCGGCGGAGCATAGACCACAGGATCGACCCGGGGAATCAATCTCACGCTAGCATTGCCGCGTGATGGATACTTATCTACTACTTCGCTCGTCAACTTCGCTCTCCTTTTCATCACATGTTAAAACTGGAGTGTTGTGATATTCAACCCTCTACTGTTTCCGCTTGCAGTTCATATGCACCCTGCTCGTTGTGTACTTCTTTTCCATTCAACGGTGGGTTGAACACACAGGCCATCTTCATCTCTGACTTGGCACGCAGGATATGTTTGTCGTGTTGATCCAACGCGTAGACGGTGCCCGCCGCGATGGGATGTATCTGCCCGCTGGCCAGGTCTTCGATCTCGCCTTCGCCACTGATGCAATACACTGACTCAAGATGGTTCTGGTAGTGCATGGTCAGGTTGGCACCGGCATAGATGGTGGTAATGTGGAACGAGAATCCCATGCCGTCGTTCTTCAGCAGCAGACGTGCGCTCTCCCATCCTTCGCTCACCACACGGCGCTCGCCGCTTTCTGCTTCACGCAATGTTCTGACTATCAATTTATTTTCCTCTTCACTTGTTGATATTTAGTTTCGCGATACAGATAAGGATTGAAAGAAATCCTTCTCACTTGGAATACGGCGGAAATGATCACAGGATTCCTTGATGCTTTCCTCGATGATATCCAACCCCTTGGCCAAAGCCTCATCGGAAATGATCAAGGGACAAAGCAGCTTTATCACCTGATCTTCAGCACCACTGGTCTCGATCATCAGCCCCTTCTTGAAGGCACGCAGCGAGATGTCTCCGGCCAGCTCACCGCTGATGCAGTTGATGCCCTGGAACATTCCGCGACCGCGCGCACTGAAATTGCCATCGCCGTATTCCGCCGCGAAGCGATCCAGATGCGTTTTGATGATCTCGCCTTTGCGCAAGATATCCTTGGAGAAGGCGTCGTCAGACCAGTAGTGGTTGATCGCCGCCGTCGCCGTGATGAAGGCGTGATTGTTGCCACGGAAGGTGCCGTTGTGCTCACCCGGCTTCCACAGATCGTGTTCCGACTTCATGAGCACCACTGCCATCGGCAAACCGTAACCGCTCAAAGACTTCGACATGGTAACGATGTCCGGCTGGATACCGACCGGTTCAAAACTGAAGAAGGTGCCGGTTCTGCCACAGCCCGCCTGAATGTCATCCACGATCAGCAACACATCATGGCGGCGGCAGACTTGCTCCAGTGCCTTCAGCCATTCGAAGCTCGCCGCATTGATACCGCCCTCGCCCTGCACCGTCTCAACGATGACGGCAGCCGGCGTGTCGATGCCGCTGCTGGAGTCCGAGAGCACCTTATCCAGATAGGCGGTGGTATCGAATCCGTCACCCAGATAGTTGTCGTAAGGCATGCGAGAAACGCCACCCAGATTGATACCTGCCGCACCGCGGTGATGCGAGTTACCTGTGGCTGACAACGCACCCAGTGACACGCCATGGAATCCGTTGGTGAACGAAATGATGTTGTGTCTGCCGGTGATATTGCGCGCCAGCTTCAGCGCCGCCTCGACTGCATTGGTTCCGGTCGGGCCGGTGAACTGCACTTGATAATCAAGGTTGCGTGGCTTCAATATCTTGCTTTGCAGTGTTTCCAAAAACGCTTGCTTGGCCGATGTGTGCAGATCGAGACCATGCGCGATACCGTCCGCTTCGATGTAGTCGATCAAGGATTGTTTGAACAAGGGATTGTTGTGACCGTAATTCAACGTGCCCGCGCCAGCCAGGAAGTCCAAGAATTCAGTGCCATCGCTGTCGTACAGATATTCACCCTTCGCGCGGTTGAACACGCGAGGAAATGAGCGCGCATAGCTGCGTACTTCTGATTCCAACTCGTCAAAAATCTTCATGGTGTATCTCCTTTATCCGTGGATGGTGAACTGACTGCACTCTCGATAGGGCCGATCCGATACAGATACTCGGTATCGTGCACGCCTTCGAAATGTGTAGCCTTATCGAACATGACTGAACACAGCATCTCTGCTTTGTGTTCAGTCGCAAATCCGGCGAACAATCTCTGCGACGCCTCGTTGTCTGATGTGATGGAGGTCTCTATGAAACGAATACCTTCTGCTGCCATGCGCGCGAATAGTCTGCGCAACATCTCGCGCGCCAAGCCTTGTCCTCGCATCGAGGAGTGAACGGCGACCTGCCAAACGAACAAGGTATCCGGCTGCTCTGGAGGACGATAGGCGGTCACACTGCCGACCAGCACATCCTGATATATCGCCGCGATCGAGGTGGATTTGAAATGACTGCACTGCAACAGATTGCAGTAAAAAGAATTTGGATCGAGGGGTGGACAGTCACGCACCAGCCGGTGCAGTGCCATCCCATCGGTTGGCTCCAAAGTACGAAATCTAAGTGCGACGGGATCGTGATCCGCTAGTTTTTTACTTTCAGTTTTCTTTATATTCAAATCATAATTTGGCACAAATCATTTACTGCCCCAGCGTGCCTTTTGGGTTGGTTCGAAGAATTTATCTTTTTACCGTAACACAGCAATAGCCTCATGCCAAACCCGGACTAAGTGCATTTCCGTCTGCAATCGGCTCTCATCGCCGCGAACAGTACGATGCAGCGAATCAAAAGACCTCAAATAAAAAGTGACGATCGGCTCTCACCAGCGCTTACATCCCAATCTGACTCGTAAAACACCATCATTAAGTCACACTACCAGCAGGGATGTTGCACTTGTGATCTGCGATAGACTCCCGCGCCTTGTCATGCCCCATCGAACATATGCAGCGCCTTGTCTTCGCCTTTTTCTTTGCAGTCTCTTTATCTTTAGCACCTCACGCTTCAGCCAACCAAAACGACTTCGAACGATGTCGCCAAGTCTTCGCCAACGGTGAGCCGCCACTCATCAAGAAACAAGATGCCCAGCAACTTCGCGCACTCTGCTTCAGTGCTTTCGCAGTGTTGCACTCCGGCCAAAGCCGCACGCCGCTCTACGTCGCAGAGCGACTGAATCGAAAGACCCTGCAAGGTGCACATGAGAAACGTAAGGACAAGTTCTTCGCCGATGCGCGTCTGCCCCGTGCTGAACGCGCAGAGCTAAGCGACTACAAAGGCTCAGGCTACGACCGCGGCCACATGGCCCCCGCCGCAGACATGACCACACCGGAATCGATGGCGCAGAGTTTCTCACTCGCCAACATGGTGCCGCAGGCCCCGATCAACAACCGCAATGCATGGGCAGGGATAGAGAAATCCACGCGCAAATATGTGATGCGCGCTACGAGTGATGTGTATGTGATCAGCGGCCCAGTTTTCGACGGCGCCCCCTCCACCATCGGAACCAACCACGTCTGGGTGCCAACACACCTGTTCAAGCTAGTCTATGATCCGTCAGCGAATAAGGCGTGGGCGCATTGGATCGACAATCAGGATGCCGCGAAAGTCGGCAAGCCGATCAGCTACACAGAGTTGGTAAAGCGGACCGGAATAAGCTTCTTACCCAACTTCCATGGCAGTTAAAATCACCCGCTTAATAAATCCACGTCATACACCGAATCAACTTGGGAATAAAAAATGAGAACTTTGATACGAATGTTTTTCCGCACACTGCGTTTAGTGTTGATGCCGTTCATGCTGCTATGGGCGAAACTGGCGATGCCCAAGGGCGTGGCGCGCAGTACTGAGGCGCAGCAGCAGGTGGCTCTTGAGTGTAGCCAGATGGCGCTGTATCAATTCAAGACTTGCCCGTTCTGCATCAAGGTGCGGCATGAGATGGGACGCTTGTCGTTGCCGATCACACTGCGCGATGCACAGCATGATGCGGAACATAAAGAGGCTTTGTTGCAGGGTGGCGGCAAGGTGCAGACGCCTTGTCTGCGCATCACCGGTGCTGATGGTCAGGTGCAGTGGATGTACGAGTCCGGCGACATCATCCAATATCTGCAGCAGCGTTTTGCGTGATTGGATTGATTCAGTTTGGCGGGTTTAGACGCAGCCAAACATTGCGCGATAGTTACGCCGCGTACAATGTTTGACTGGAATTCGGCCAAAGCGGACTGTGGAGAATCGCTGAAAAGGCAGTCTCTTATGTCGAGGGGGATGTCCGCTTCACGCTCAACAGCGGCCGTTCAAAACTACGAGTTCGCTGATGATCGACCGTCTCTTGCTAACCCATAGCAGCCGTTGGATATTTTAAAAATTGGCTATCAATTCGATCTAATGAAATGTCAGCTTTTAAGTTTTCAGAACCTTCAGTTTTATAAAATAAAACTTTAAAAAAACGGCCCGCAGTGGCAACACCATTTGGCAGCACCTACCAAAGCTGACTTTCTGGATTGAGCCTCCCTACTTCAGAGACTCACTATAGAGTTGCTCAACCACCATCATCTCAGCTGCACTATTTTTCATTGGAATCTTCTGCCTTGTTCCAATCTGCAGGGGTGGCACAGCGTTGCAAAAGTCTACAGGAGTCGCAGCCAGGGGCAGCAATTAGTGATCGGAACTCGTCAGCTGGCAGGGGCTTTGCGAACAAGTAGCCCTGCAAAAATTCGCAGCCCAAATCAATGAGAAAATCCCGCTGCGCCGAAGTCTCAACTCCCTCGGCAACGACTTCGATATGAATAGATTTCGCCAGCGCGATAATCATGCGGACAATCTGTGATTCGTTAGCTCCTTCCGGTAACCCTTCGACAAAACTACGATCAATTTTCAAGGTGTCAATCGGCAGGCGCCTAAGATAGGAAAGACTCGAGTAGCCGGTGCCGAAGTCGTCCAGTGCGAGGCGAATTCCAAGCTGCTGTAGGCGATGCAGCAATACTAGCGAGTGTTCTGGATTGCGCAACACCACGCTTTCAGTCAATTCAAATTCTATATATTTTGTCTGCACGCCAGTTTCGTCAAATATATGTTCGACGGATTCCACAAAAAAGTCCGACTCAAGCTGAATTGCCGAGAGATTTACCGATATTAGGCGCGGTTTAAGGCCTTCTTTTTGCCACGCAACGAGTTGCATACAGGCATTGCGGAGCACCCACTCGCCAATACTGATAATGAGCGAGGATTCCTCAGCTAGTGGAATAAATCTGTCAGGAGGGACGAGGCCAAGACGCGGATGATGCCAGCGGATCAGTGCTTCGGCACCACAAATCGAGTTGCTGACAACGCAGTGCTTTGGCTGATAGTAAAGCTCAAGTTCGTTTCGTTTCAATGCATGCCGTAAATCTTGTTCTAACTCCATGCGATCCATTGCACTGCTATTCATGGTGGTATCAAAGTAGCGAAACTGGTTTTTTCCGGCGGATTTGGCTGTGTACATGGCGGTGTCAGCATTTTTGAGCAAGGTCGCCGCGTCATCACCATCAATGGGGTACATGCTGATTCCGATCGAGGTCGTAACTTGAAATTCGTGACCGTTCAGATCAAGTGGTTGCGACACAGCTTCTATGATCTTGCTTGCAACTTGAGATATATCTAGGTCACTGTCGAGCTGTGCCAAAACCACAATGAACTCATCGCCGCCGAGTCTAGCCACGGTGTCAGAAGCGCGCACCGTGTCCTTTAGGCGGGTGGACACCGTCATCAAAAGCTTATCTCCACTATCATGTCCGAGCGAATCATTGACCCACTTGAAATTATCGAGGTCAAGGAACAGCACGCAAATCGATTGGTTGGTTCGTTGCGAGAGATTAATCGCGCTTTGCAAACGATCGAGCAGTCGGTAGCGGTTGGGTAGGCCGGTCAATGCATCGTGGTTGGCTAGGTGGATATAGCGTTCCTCTTGCTGTTTACGTTCAGTAATATCAAGAAAGGTGCCTACATAGTTAGTAACCATACCTGTAGCGTCGCGTACCACGTTGATGTTGAGCCATTTTGGATAGACCGAACCATCCTTGCGTCTGTCAACCACTTCGCCAGACCAGGTGCCGGACTCCTTGATTTGTTGCCACATCGCTTTATAGAATTCGCGCGGCTCGCGACCGGAAGAAAGAATGCGCGGGTTTTTTCCGAACACTTCTTCTTCTGTATAGCCAGTAAATCGAGTGAATGCGGCATTCACTGCCAGAATATTGTTGTCGTGGTCAGTAATTAGGATTGCTTCGTTGCCGCTGGCGAACACCATAGACCAGAGGCGATGCTGGGCTTCTCCAACTTTGCGTTCGTATTCGCGCTGCATGATCTGCTCTGACATCCCCTCTATGGCGTTAGCCACTTCGCTGATTTCGTCTATCTTGCTATCGCGTGCGAGGTTTAGCTTCTCCTCTAGCAACGGGGTCGATTGGTGCTTCTCAGAGAATTCCTCTACTGCGCCACCAAGATTTTTGATGCGGCGAGCGTTGCGCATCAGCCAGAAGCCGAGAGTAAACCAGAGGATCAGGCCATCAATGACCGGAATCGTGGCGGCACTGACCGTCAATTCAGTTACCGTAAAAAGCGCTTTGATGGGCGCATCAATGCGCAGGAAGGTTATTTCAGAGTCATCTGTGCTCCAGGGGATTTTCCGTTCTTCAATATTATCAAGTCGGGTTGTGGGGTGTTTAAGCCGATCCAAACCTCCCTGTCCGTCAGAGCTGGCAATGAAATTGCCGTCGTTCATTATTGCTAGTGCGATGCCCGGCGTCGCCAAATTAAACAATAGCGCATTGTCAATTTTGTAGAACACGGCCATGTGTCCGTTGCCTGAAGCACCAAGCCAGATGGGCGCAACAAACACCCGGTACAGATTTCCTTCATCCTTCGACAAATACCAGCCACTTTCCACGTCGGGCGAAACTGGAATTTTATTAAGATTAAGCTCGCTGCCGAAATCGAAGACTTTGTCACCCTTCCGGTTCTGAATGAGCATGTACTGAAAGCGCCGGTTCGTGCCCTGCACCGTCATGAATGCCTGAAGATTGGTAACGCTGGTTTTTTTATCTTCCAGCAGCCGAGTGACTTCGAGGCGTATCTTGAAGTCATGGGCCTGAAGATTCCAGTCACGATCCAACTGCATCAGTCGCGTCCGGTAGAATGTCGCCAGACTTTCAGCATGCTCGTGCGCTGACTTTTGCAGAGCAATTGAGTAAAGCTTATAGCTCGATACTCCAAGCAGTAAAACGAACAGCCCGAGGCTGAAGATTAGACGCAGACCTGCTTGGCGAGTGATCGAGTTGGACTTCAAGCTTAGTCGCTCCGTCCAGCCCATCTATCGTTGATAATGCTTTCAATATTTAAGCTTTGTGCATCGGCATTTCCTTCACTGGTCTTGCGGAAGAAGCTCTCGGTCTCCTTCAGCTGATTGCTGGAGAATTTGCCATTGCGGCTAAAAGCGTGCGGGTACTTTCGTAGCGCCAGCAATAGAGAGGTGCGCTCATCTGGGTCAGTTACTTTCAGTTTGTCCACCACCTCTTGGGGCGTGTGCTTCGCGATCCATTGCAGCGACTTAACCAGCATGCGCACCATCTTCTCCACCTTCTTGGGATTATCGCGGATCATGTCGCTACGGGTCTCCAGCGTTGCGTGCAGGAAATTGGCTCCAGTTATCTTCTTTGTAGTTGCAGGGTCAGACAAGTTTGCGAGGAAAAATACTTTGCCTTCTGAGGCAAGGCGGGATGCAAAGGGCTCATCGCCCATCACGGCATCGGCAGTCCCGGAGAGCATCAGTGAGGACTGCTCAATCCAGCTCTGCCCAGCCGGCACGATACGCACCATATCGAGTTCAATACCATCAGATTTGAGCAGCAGCTCGGCCAGTTGCTGCGAAGTTGTTTTACTGCTCTTCGTGCTGGTGTTAACGCCAATCACTTTGCCCCGCAGGTCGGAGATGCGTTTTACCTGCCCCTTCAGTCCTGCGCGCACCATCAGCACAAACATTGGTGCATCATTCACCGCAGCGATCCCGACAACATCACCTCCGTTCGCACTAAGTGACATCGCGGCAGGAAAACCCGCGATAGCAAAGTCCGCATTGCGGGTGGTCAGGTTGTTGAGAGCAACCGCTCCACCACCGACATGCAAAATCTGTAGCGCTATGCCTTCCTCTTTATCTGCGCCTATGGCCGGGATCAAATCCACTGGCAAGTAAGAGATATTACGAGGCCCTGGCGCGCTGATTACCATTTTTTCCAAACCCTGCGCGCGCGCGACAAATGCGACGAGCGTTAGTACAAATGCGAACAACACGCGTAATAGAAAGCTTTTCATAGCCCCCCCTTTTTTGGGAAATATACACATAATATCGGTCTGATATTGATTACTCCTGCTGAAAATCGTACTACCGTAATGGACACATTGCTACACATCAAACCGAAAAGCTGCTTTCCGTTAAACGGCCACTTGCGGCCATCAGCTCATGACCGAACGCCCGACCTTCGTACCAGCACAATTACAAGCCGCTGACCGACTGCTATTGGCCGATCCAAGTCCTGCCAATATCTTACCTTCGAGCGTCCGCTCCCAAGAGGTCTTGAGACATTCGTTTTTCATTTAGTCATCAGTCCCTGGTTAACCCATAGCGGTCGTTGCGGTTAGATAAAATCAAATGCGAAGCTGAGCTGCCCCCTGTAGTCCGACCCGCGCAGTCAGCACACCACTGTGCTGCTCAATAATGGCAAAGCAATCACTGTGGGCGGCACTTCTGGTGGAGAAGCTTTGAGTAGTGCTGAGTTGTATTGGTAGGACGCAGAACTGCGCCTTAAAACTGCAACGGGGGCAGACATCAAGATAGTTGCTGCCCCTCGCTGTAGGCGGTATGTTGCACGTCTATTACGCCGATGCGGCAATCACATCAATCGATGTCTGAGCTATTGATTTTCGCAAGTCTGCTGCTAGAGAAATATGTTAATGCAAGACCTGCCCCCAAGCTTCCTTCAAGACGGTATCTGCCCCTGGACTCCCCGGTCGGACACCCGGACGGGACACCCCTTTTTTCTTCTATGCAATATCGCCGTAATACCATTCCAGAAAATCATAGAAAGAGTCAAACCAGGGCTCTTTCTTACCACGGATCATATCTGCCTCTTCGCCCCAGTTCACATCGTAGACTGCATCGGTTTCCTTATCGTAAAAATAACTGCCTTCGCCTTCGATAGACGATATGCGCAGATATCTTTTTGAGATGCCCGGATATTCATCTTCCCAATAATCGTCTGTGATTATAGCTGTAATGGCCTCTAACTCTTCGCCTTTACCCTTGGGCGAATCAAAGTCTCGCAAAAAGAAATCGTAGAAAGCAGAATCTTTGTTTACTTTCAAAAACTCAAGAGCCTTAGCAACATCACTTTGCGTTAAAAACCTTTGTTGATTATAAAAGTCTATATCTAAGCCTTGTTCTATAATGAGATTCCTAGCTTCATCGAATTCTTGTGGCTTCTTTGGCCGCTCGCCAAACTTCTCAAATAAGCTTCTTACCTTTTGGGGCAACATTAATTGGAACCTCCATTATCCAGTTGGCTAATTCTAGCTTGCCAATAGGCATCCCTATACTTATCGAAGGCAGCTCTATCAACTGGATTGGCAGGGTGTTGCTTGCCAGTTGATTTATGCTCCCGAGAGGTTTTCAGACATTCGTTTTTCATTAAGGCAACAGTCCCTGGTTAACCCTTAAGAGACGGTTATGTTTCTACATAACAGATATTCAACGTTTGAATTAACCGACTGGTGTGGCTTTATCGCGCCAGTTCGGGTTGAGTGATGATTAGAGATGAAAACTTTCACTATTCCTTTGGTGGATAAACGTAGTCCCAGCGGAAAAAACCATGTTCTTTAAATCCTGTGCCATGAAGAGATTCTTTTTTGCTCTTAATATAATGCGGTGGAGGACATGTCACGTTGAGCATCCAGTAGCCCGGAAACCAGCCTTCGATTCCTGGCAGGCTCATTATCTCCTCGTGAAATGGATTTAATTCAGGGAGTGAGTAGTATACAAACTCCCCAATTGACTCCTTTATCCATGCCTCTGGAGACTTCTCCTCTGGAAGTGGCGTGGCATGCAATGGGGACTTAGCCAGTTCCACAAAGTCTCGAATACAAGTCATTGACCATCCGCAAAACTCTAAGTTTTCCCCTGTATCAAATGCGAAGTCACTGAGACGACTGATAGTTTCTTCTGGTGGAGCGACAAAATCATCCACAAAGTGCTCTGTATGCCTTTTAATACAAAGGAGTATGTACAATGCGGCTAACGAACCTAGATTGTGCACGACGAGCGCAGGATGTTCGCCTGCACCTCCACCAATAATCAAATTTTCGGGTGAGCACGAGAAGTCGTGATTTCCCCATTCTCCGTCTTTTACGGTCTCGATCGGGTGATATATTGGCAGGCCATTGATATATCCGACTAATTCATGCTTGATTGTGTCAATGTAACTCATTGCTTTGCCTAACAGTTATTAGATGGATGCACCGCTCCGCATATGCGTAATAGTGCGGGCGTGAGCCAAGTGTCTCTTAGTGGCCGACCTGCGCCGAATACTTATCGCAAATACTTGGTCGGCGAACGACTGTTCCTGAAATCCATATCGGTCATTCTATCCCCATGATCCGATAAAAAGCCACGACAGCATAGCTGCACGTGGCTTGTTTGACTTAACCCCGCTCAAGCAGAGTGCAACTCTTCTCTGATGATGCGTCGCACAACATCCTCGGTAATCGGAGTGCTGTTTGTGGCAACCTGCTTGAGTGCCTCATTGATCAAGGTCTGATAACCCCGGCCTTCGGTCTCAGCACGAAATCGGAACGTTTCAAGAATGCTATCGTCAAGAAACATCGTTACTCGTGTCTTGCCTTTTGCCGCTGCAGATTGAAGCTTTGCCAGATGTGGAACGTCTTTGGCACGTTTGGCCTTTGTGAAGTCGTATTCAGCTTTCATATTGCCTCCGTTCATTTTTTGTTGCCATTCGCGCTGAAATCAGTCTAATCAATTCCCCGCGTAGCGTGTAACACACTGTCAAGAGGTGCCCTGTTGTCGACATCCCAACCAACAGGAATCTTGCCTCATCTGTGGCATCCTCATCTTCCTGCACCAGCGCCATCGGATCTAATAGCGCAGTTGCAGCATCATCAAAAGACACGCCGTGTTTTTTCAGATTTGAGGCGGCTTTCTTTTGGTCAAATTCAATGCTCATGGTTGATTATACATATAATGTGCATACATTATCAATGCCCTCCATTTTCTATGTTACTGGATACACCATTGTATGGATTTGCAGGAACGCCCCCGCTTGAACCGAAGAGATTCAAGAAGCTCAAACCTCGGTCTGCTCCGCCATCTCCAAGGCATCATCCACCTCGATGCCCAGATAGCGCACGGTGCTCTCAATTTTGGAGTGTCCGAGAAGCAATTGAACCGCCCTAAGGTTCTTCGTGCGCTTATAGATGAGTGTCGGTTTGGTTCGTCGCATGGTGTGTGTACCGTAACAGGTGGTGTCCAGTCCGATATGCTCAACCCATCCATGGACGATACGCGCGTACTGCCTTGTCGATAGGTGAGGTGAATCACTGATGCGACTTTGGAACAGAAAATCATCCAACCGTAGCTTCTCAGAAGTGATCCACTTGCCAACAGAATCTTTGGTTTGATCGGTAATCTCAAATTGCACCGGTCGTTGTGTCTTCTGTTGCATCACGGTTGCACGTGAGGCGATGTGTTCTCCGTGGGAAATGTCTCGTACTTTCAGTTTGACGAGATCGCAAGCACGTAGCTTGCTGTCGATGGCGAGATTAAATAGTGCAAGGTCTCTGAGGTGACTGCTCAGTTGAAGCCTGACTCTGATTGCCCATATGTCTTTCAGCCTGAGAGGCGATTTCTGTCCTGTCAGCTTCCCTTTGTTCCATGGTTCATGATGAAGAACTGCAGTATTGGTTTCCATGATGATCTCCTTGTGTAACAGGAACATCACTCTGCGCGTACTGGCGACGTGGAATCAAGAGGTGGGACCGATTCCGTATTGATACATGGCAGGTATAGAGAAGGTATAGATAGCGGTCTATATATTCTTTGTTGTTGCTTGCTCGGAAATTTTGAAGGAGGATGCGGGTTTGAGGGACTGCTGAAAGATTTGGAGCAGCCGTTTACTGGCTAGACTTTTACTGTGGGTGATCGTCGCAGGTCGGCCATTAGCGAACATTCTGATCTATAGGCTGGATATAGATATTCTTGTTTCTTGACTCTGCTGCAATGGCCGGATAGATTTCACCACACTTCGTTCGCATGTATGTCAAATACAGTTTGCATTGACAGCTTAAATACAAAAGCATCATTCGACGCCTTACCTTTCGATTCAAAAGTGGAAACATGGAATCGCTTACCAATTTAGCCAGATCGTTTGCAATTTACTTGGCAATATACATCCCACTAGTTTGTGTATTAACTGGCATCGGAAATTTTCTAGGGCCGCTCATTGCATGGGGATTTATTCATCAATTGCATTGGCGTACATTCAGTCAAATTCTAGAGGGGTTGTTATTGGCCCCCCCCTATTGGGTTCATGGCCGCAGGTATGCTGACCCTACGAGAGTGGTTTGAAGGAAGCCATTCTCCTATCATGCACAAGCTGGCAATCAGTATTGTGATCACGACCATCATCATGTCATTAATGTTCGGAATAGTAGAGTTGATAAACCACTCGTTCCTTCATTAGCAGATCAACAAGGGACGACCATTTTCTAATGAATGCTTTGGGTTAACCAGGGACTGATGACTAAATGAAAAACGAATGTCTCAAAACCTCTTGAGAGCGGACGCTCGCAGGTAAGATATTCCCAAGACTTGGATCGGCCAACACCAGCCCTTCGCAAGTGACTGCTTTGCTGAAGGCAATATCGCGAAATGAAGTACCGTTGCGTGCCAAAATAGGTCATCGGGTAATGTCTTCCAGATGATGTCTATTCCTGAGATTTTCATTCGATGTTCAAGAGGGAACGGTTCGTTCCGCTTACTACCTGTCTACTTTGAAGTTTGGCTTTCCAGACGCCTGCTTTGTGGAAGTAGTGCTGCCAACCCATTCTAGTCAGTCGCAAAAATTTAACTGTTCGGTCCGTGTGTTGGCGAACATATCGAAATATTTTCCTGCCATAAGATTCAAATTTGCGAATATCCGCACAACTCGTCACTAATTGAGAGATTCCTATGAAAAGAATTTTCATCAATCGTTTCGTTCTCCGCTCTATATACAACAGCCATGGCTGATAGTCTGTAAGTTGCCGTCGATGTCGGTAAATCTACGGCCAAAGATGCCTGCGCATCGTTAGGAGCATCATGAACCGATTCTGGCACCGCCTACCGATTAGGCGGCGGCATTCAGCTCACTCCTAACTTGGGTATTGAGGCAAGCTACGGCATCATGGCCAGCGTCAAGGCTTCAGGAAGTCTGGGCAACTTCGAAGATAAGCCGAAAATCCTGAAAGTATCAGCCACAGGAAAGTTTCCTATCGCCGGTCCTTTCTCACTTATTGGAAAGGTGGGAATAGCCAGAACCACCGTTGATCTCAGCGCTACCAACAGCCTTGGTTCGTACTCTGCAAACGCAACCAGTACCAAGCTGGCCTGGGGTGTCGGCGCGCAATTTGACCTGTCCGACAGCTTGGGGATACGTGCCCAGTATGAAGACTTTGGCGACGTCGGAGATGCCAATACTGGCACTGCAAAAATATCAATGATTTCGGCTGGTGTTGTAATGAAGTTCTAAACATGCACAGCTCCAATCACAAGGCCGTCACACATCAATTTTGAGTAAGGGTTGCAATGGCTAAAAATAACATCCCGCATCATGTCGGTTTCATTCCCGATGGAAATCGCCGCTGGGCTAAGGATCATGATCTGCACAAGGAAGCCGGATATGCTCATGGCATCGCCCCGGGGTTGCTGTTGTACGAGAAATGTAAAAAATTCGGGATCAAGGAAGTTTCCATCTACTGCTTTACCCAGGACAACACCAAGCGGCCTTCCATTCAGAAACAGGCATTCAGCGAGGCCACCGTTGCATTCGCTTTCGAGATTGCACGCCGTGGAGCGGCTCTGCTAGTTGTCGGCGATGAGACATCGACGCAATTCCCCCAGGCACTAAAAGAATTCCGGCAGCGCCAGGGTACCGGAATGAAGGTGAATCTACTCGTCAACTATGGCTGGGAATGGGATTTGGCCGGCCTTAAAAACGGCGGCCTGCGTTCGGATGAAGTATCACGTCTGGATTTGATCGTACGCTGGGGAGGAGGATGCCGATTGAGCGGTTTTCTCCCGGTACAATCGGTTTATGCGGATTTCTATGTCAGGGATGAATATTGGCCAGATTTTGATCCGCAGCATTTTGAAGACGCACTCGTCTGGTTTAAAAACCAGGACCAGACACTCGGTGGGTAATAGCATCAACGCCTTCTTGGGGTAAAACAAAAGAGGGTGCTGTTATGAAAGGCTTTGTATAGGGTATCGAGGGTGCCTGCAAAGTATTGAGTAACTTCAACCCTATGCTCGATTTTCTCATTTTGGAAGCATCTTTTTATAGTTGAACAGCCGCTATGGGTTGAATGTGTGAATTGGCCAATGTCAGGTTTGCGGCAACGAATTCACGTAGGTCTATGACGGCTTCGGGTTAACCAGGGACTGATGTTTAAATGAAAATCGAATGTCTGAAGTTCGCTTGGGAGCGGACGCTAGAAGGTAAGATATTCGCAGGACGTGGATCGGCCAACAAGAGCCACTTGGACAACACTCGGAGAAACCGTGGTCCGTCCCTCATTGCTAATGGAGGAGATTTTCAAGTGCCAGATTATTCAAGTTCCATTCCACTTCCATTTTTTGCTGGTGCGACTAAAAGGAATGCGCCATGAGGCCTCTTCCAAAGCTGTTCTTTTTTCTCAAAGTGCTAATCGGGATGTGTATTCCCATGATTTTGGCGGCTCTAATTTATGGCCCTTGGTGGATCGAGGATGGAATAATCATTCCCCTCTTGTTTTTAGTAGATGCAATTTTAAGTTTTTATTTTGTGCATAAAACTGCGTTTTATTTGAATTCCTCCAAATGGGGAAATTCAATTTTTCCAGTGATATATGGGTTTCTTGTTCCACTTATTGTTGCTAGCCTGTTGAATATCGTAACAGCTATGCCAAATGTAAAAATTACAGATTCGCCATTTTATGATCAGATGATTGTTTTGTTTTCTGTTGCGAGTTTCATTGCTGCAATGTTCACATTTATCTTTGTCTGGGGATGGGTAAAGATATGGAATAGATTTAATTAAATTTCGGGGACTGTCCACGGTTTCGAAGTGACTGCTATGGGTTAACCAGGGACTGATGTCTAACTGAAAATCGAAGGGCCGCTATGTTGCGAGAAGCGGACATTGGCCTCTGCGAAACCAAAGGGGCGGAACGTAACCCATAGCGGACATCTGCATGTCTACTTATTCAGTCCAATCATGATCTATATCTCGTCATTCAGCGCTCCACCACCGCACTAAATTTTCCTAGGGCTAAATGTTCGAGGAAAATATACGATTGCCTTAGGCTGGGTAAGCCGATATAGCTGAGCGGGTCGATTGGCTCCAGCGCGTACTTTATCTATGGGCTCGACCAAGTTGGCTGCAAAAACTCTAGTCCTGAATGCGCTTTTCTCTATCGGACGCTCTAACACCACTTCATACATGTGTTGTAGGTCAGTAAGTGTGAATTCTTCCGGCAAG
Source organism: Sideroxydans sp. (assembly GCA_024636935.1). Taxonomy (GTDB): domain Bacteria; phylum Pseudomonadota; class Gammaproteobacteria; order Burkholderiales; family Gallionellaceae; genus Sideroxyarcus. The sequence goes on from JAGXGC010000022.1 coordinate 148,511, forward strand.
AGATAAGCCGGCAAGGAAGTGTATTCGACTTTGTTGCGCAGCCTTTGTATTGCTGCCTCAAGAAGTTTGGCGTGGTCGAAAGCAAGCTTGGTTCCGACGCGTTGATTCGCTATTGGAAACCACTTCACATCCGAGTTCGGGGTGCCATCTGACGGACTTTCCGGCGCAGGTATCAAGGAAAAATACACATGTGTAGCTGACCAACCTCGCGGATCGCGCTTGATTCCGCCCCAGCTTCCCACCTGTTCAAGATACGGTGATTTAACGCCTGTTTTTTCCTGTAGTTTGCGACGCGCGCAGCTCTCCAAATCTAGGTCCTTCTGCACATCAACAAATCCACCTGGCAACGCGCGCATGCCCTTAAACGGTTCATCCATTGTCTCCGGTCGCAAAACGAGCAGAACATGCAAACGCTCATCGATTACGGAAAATATCACTACGTCAACCGTCGAAAGCGGGCGCTCTATGACATGCGGATCAAAACTGGCTACTGGCTTAGTCATTTCCATAATCAGAATCAGTAGTGTCCGGTTAACTTACAAATTACCGAGCCAAGATTGAGTATTGGCGGGGCTTGCAGAGCGATTTATTTTGGTGTCGATTTGAAATCAATTCACCCATATTCCAGTTCAAGTAACGTCCAGAGATTGAATTCTC
>JAGXGC010000023.1 GCA_024636935.1 Sideroxydans sp.
AAATGACCAGTCTTGCGACTTCCATGCCCCTTTGAAAGATGGTGCTTAACAACTTCTAACTTGAACTCCGTTGAATACTTGGCCATAAAAAAATACACCCCAGAAGTTGGACTCTTGTCCAACTTCTGGGGTGCAGTTCACGATGCGGGCTTTTTTGTTTGAACCAGCGCCGAATCACTTCAGCTTGGTTTCCTTGTATGCAACATGCTTACGTGCCACTGGATCGAACTTCATGAATTCGAGCTTTTGTGGAGTAGTGCGCTTGTTCTTGTTAGTCGTGTAGAAATGCCCTGTACCTGCAGAGGATTCCAACTTGATCTTCTCGCGTCCGCCTTTAGATGCCATGGTGCGTCTCCTTATACCTTCTCGCCGCGGGCACGCATTTCGAACAGGACGGCTTCGATGCCGTTCTTGTCGATCGTGCGCAGTGCGGCATTAGTCAGGCGCAAAGACACCCAACGATTTTCTGATTCAACCCACAAACGACGGCGTTGCAGATTCGGCAAGAAACGACGCTTTGTTTTGTTGTTGGCGTGGGAAACATTGTTGCCCGACATTGGGGCTTTTCCCGTTACTTGACATACGCGTGCCATGACTGACTCCAGACCAATTGCAAAAATGAGGCGCGGATTCTACCCAAACAGAGCAGAACACACAACCGAAAGTTTTAACCGTTTTTACGGTACAGGGCGGACTGGGCGTGAGCCTGCAAACCCTCACCAAAAGCGAGAGTCGAGGCGATTGCCCCCAATTTCTGCGCCCCAGCCGGCGAAACCTGAATCAGACTGCTGCGTTTCTGGAAGTCATAAACCCCCAGCGGCGAGGAAAAACGCGCCGTTCCCGAAGTCGGCAATACATGATTCGGGCCGGCACAGTAATCGCCCAGCGATTCCGAGGTGTAGCGCCCCATGAAGATCGCGCCGGCATGCTTGAGCTTGGGCAGCCAAGATTGCGGATCGGCCACAGACATCTCCAAGTGCTCCGGCGCGATGCGGTTGGAGATGGCACAGGCTTCATCCATATCCACCACATGGATCAACGCACCGCGGTTTTCCAGCGCAGTCTTGATGATGTCCTTGCGCGGCATCTGCTCCAACAACTTGTCGGCGCTGGCAGCTACAGCCTCGATGAAGGCCGCGTCCGGCGACAGCAGGATGGCTTGTGCCAGCTCGTCGTGCTCGGCTTGCGAGAACAGATCCATTGCCACCCAGTCCGGATTGGTCTGACCATCGCAGATCACCAATATCTCGGAGGGCCCCGCGATCATGTCGATGCCGCAAGTGCCGAACACGCGACGCTTGGCGGAAGCAACATAGGCGTTGCCGGGACCGACGATCTTATCCACCTTGGGAATAGTGGCCGTACCGTAAGCCAGCGCCGCTACTGCCTGTGCACCACCAATGGTGAACACACGATCCACGCCGCACAGATGCGCCGCCGCCAGCAGCAACTGGTTCTTTGTACCGTCCGGTGTGGGCACGACCATGATGAGCTCAGACACACCGGCCACTTTGGCGGGCAATGCATTCATCAATACAGAAGAAGGATAAGCCGCCTTGCCGCCGGGCACATACAGACCGACGCGATCCAGCGGTGTGACTTGCTGGCCAAGCAGGGTGCCGTCCTCATCTTCATAGCTCCAGGAGGCCTGCACCTGCTTCTGATGGTAGAAAGTGACGCGTTGCGCGGCCTGCTCAAGTGCAGTTCTCTGCTCGGCAGGCAAACCATCGAACGCCGCCTTCAGCTCGGACTTTGACAACTCCATCGCAGCTGCATCTACCAGCGGCAGACGATCGAACTTGCGTGTGTATTCCAGCACGGCATCGTCACCACGCTTCTTCACATCGGCAAGAATGGCTGCGACGGTCGCTTCCAACTTTTCGTCCGCCGTCTCTTCAAAGGCCAGCAGCGCATTCAGACGCGCATCGAAATCGGCTTGTTGGGTAGAGAGTCGTGTGATGTTCATTTGATCGCTCCAGCAAAAGCATCCAACATGGGCTGGATGGTTCCTCGCTTCAGCTTCAGCGAGGCTTGATTCACCACCAAGCGCGAAGAGATATGCACGATCTCTTCCACTGCGACAAGATCGTTGGCTTTCAGAGTCGCACCACTGCTCACCAAGTCGACGATGGCATCGGACAGCCCGACCAGCGGCGCCAATTCCATGGAGCCGTACAGCTTGATCAAATCGACATGCACGCCCTTGGACGCGAAGTGCTCACGTGCCGTCTTCACATATTTGGTCGCCACGCGCAGACGCGCCCCCTGCTTCACTGCCGATTCATAGTCGAAACCGTTCTGTACGGCGACCATCATGCGGCACTTGGCGATGTTCAGATCAAGCGGTTGGTATAGCCCTTCGCCACCATGCTCATTCAACACGTCCTTGCCCGCCACGCCCAGATCGGCTGCACCATATTGCACATAGGTCGGTACATCAGAAGCTCGCACGATGATGAGTCGCACATCTTCGCGATTGGTGGGCAGGATGAGTTTGCGTGAAGACTCCGGGTCTTCCAGCGGTTTGATGCCGGCTGCTTCTAGCAGCGGCAGCGTCTCTTCGAAGATGCGTCCTTTGGATAGGGCGATGGTGATCATGATTTGACTTTCTTTTGTTTCAAACGGCGTACGCACCGCAGTTAATGCTTATTTCAAGCGGCGCTTACGCCGACGGTTATCTTCATTTGATCCGGCGAATGTTAGCACCGAGCTGTGAAAGCTTGCTTTCGATGTGCTCGTAGCCGCGATCCAAATGGTAGATGCGATCGATGACCGTCTCACCCTGCGCCACCAGTCCGGCGATGACCAAACAGGCAGAAGCACGCAGATCTGTCGCCATCACAGTCGCGCCTTCCAGATGATCTACGCCTTTAACTACTGAAGTATTGCCTTCCACATCTATCTGCGCGCCCAAGCGGCGCAGTTCCTGCACGTGCATGAAACGATTCTCGAAGATGGTTTCCACCACCATCGAACTACCTTCTGCGATGCAGTTGAGCGCCATGAACTGCGCTTGCATGTCCGTAGGGAATGCCGGGTGCGGCGCGGTGCGTACATTGACTGCTTTCGGGCGGCCAGTCATTTCGAGATGGATGCTGTCGCCGTCTACCTTGATCTTTGCGCCCGCTTCGCTGAGTTTTTCCAGCACGGTTTCCAGAATATCCGCACGCGTCTCACGCAGCGTGACACTACCGCCTGTCGCTGCAGCCGCAACAAGGAATGTGCCGCTCTCGATACGGTCGGGCATGATGCGATGCGTTGCACCATGCAGCGCTTCCACACCAGTGATAGTGACCGTATCGGTGCCGTCACCGCTGATTTGGGCTCCCATCGCACGCAGGCAATCCGCAAGATCGATCACTTCTGGCTCGCGCGCTGCATTTTCCAGAACTGTGACACCATCCGCCAACGTCGCGGCCATCATCAAATTCTCGGTACCAGTGACGCTGACAATGTCGAAGAAGATGCGCGCACCTTTGAGTCGTTTAGCCTTGGCGTGGATGTAGCCATGCTCGATGGCGATCTCCGCCCCCATCGCCTGCAATCCTTTGATATGCAGATCAACCGGACGTGAACCGATGGCACAACCACCCGGCAAGGACACCTTGGCATCACCAAAGCGCGCCACGAGAGGCCCCAGCACCAGAATCGCTGCACGCATAGTCTTCACCATGTCATATGGCGCTTCCCAGTTAGTCACGCCATCACCCTTGAAGGTAACTTCTCCCGTCGCCATTTCGGCCGTCACGCCCATCTGCAGCAACAACTTACGCATAGTGCCGACGTCGTGCAGATCAGGCAGATTGGTCAAATGCAAAGTTTCGGCGGTCAACAAACTCGCACACATAATGGGCAAAGCTGCGTTTTTTGCACCGGAGATACGGACTTCGCCGCGCAATGGCGCGCCGCCCTGAATGGCTAGTTTTTGCATATCAGATCAATGAGTGGAGTTTTCTGGGGCCGCGATGGCAAGCATGGCGGACACATCATATAGGTCGGCGAGACTGCGCAAGCTCTCCGGAATATTGGTGAATTCAAGTTTGCCCGCATGCTGGCGCGACCACTGCATGAGCACACCTAAGGCAGACGAATCGACCGAAGTCACACCTGCCAGATCAATGATTGACACATTGTGCTCGGCAGATATTTCTGTAAGCGACGCTTCTCTTGCCGTCTCCAATGTAAGCGGCCCAGACACCAACATGCGATCACCTTCAAACTGTATCAATTCCGTTATCCCTTTTTTGCTGCCACGGCCACATCGCCTGCATCACGATTCTTTTCTGACAGTATCTTTATCAGCCCATCGATACCGACCTGCTTGATCTCATCGGCAAAAGAGCCACGATAACTGGTCACCATACTGATGCCCTCTACGGTCACATCAAATGCCTTCCAGCCACCGTCTTTCTTCCGCATCTCGTAATCCACCGTCACCACCCGACCATCCGACACGCGAATGATGCTGCGCACAGTCGCCTCATTCTCGTCCAGCAATCTGGCGGATTTGACCTCGACTTCGGGGTTGGGATAAGTGCTAAATACCTTGGTATAGGTACGCACCAGCATGGCGCGAAATTCCCGCACGAGCGACTCCTTTTGCTCGGGCGTGGCCGCACGCCACGGACGCCCCACTGCCAGTTGAGTCATACGTGAAAAGTCAAAGTGAGGCAGGATCTTTTCATCCACCAACGCCTGCAGGCGCGGCTGATCTTGCACGATAGTTTTATCCTGCTTCACGACTTCGAGCACTTCGCGCACGGTCGCCATAATCAGCCCGTCTGGCGTCGATATCACGCCCTCGGCTAAACTGGACATGCTCATAGCCGCCATCAGTAACGCTGAAAGAATCCTTTTCATTTTGCGCCCTTCACTGCTGAATTATTCTTTGCTGTCAGCCTGACTGAACAAAAACTTGCCAATCAGATCTTCCAGCACCATAGCCGACTGTGTCTTTCTAAACACGCCGCCATCCTTCAACACTTCTTCATCCCCGCCAGGAATCAATCCTATGTATTGCTCGCCCAGCAAGCCAGAAGTCAGGATGTTGGCAAATGTATCCTTGGGGAACTGGTAGCGCCTGTCAACACTGATCGCCACTTTGGCTTCGTAACGATCGGTATCCAGCACGATACTGTCCACCCGCCCCACCAACACCCCGGCGCTACGCACCGAAGCAGTCGGCTTCAAGCCGCCGACATTAGTGAAATACGCGGTCACCTGATAGGTCTCAGACACGTTATAGGTGCTCAAGTTTCCAACCTTCAGTGCCAAGACCACCAATGCAGCAATACCCGCCACCACAAAAGCCCCTACCCACAAATCCAATGTCGTGCGTTGCATCGTCAAACTCCCCTGAACATAAACGCGGTCAAGATGAAATCAAGCATCAAGATCGCCAAAGATGATTCCACCACCGTGCGCGTGGTCGCGCCTGACACACCTTCCGCCGTCGGAGGCGCATCAAAACCTTCAAACAGGGCGATCACAGTGACCGCCACGCCAAACACGAAACTCTTAATCACGCCATTGATGATGTCATTGCGAAAATCCACCGATCCCTGCATCTGCGACCAGAACGAGCCCTCGTCCACGCCGATCATCACCACGCCAACTATATAGCCGCCGAACACGCCCATCGCAGAGAACATTGCAGCCAACAACGGCATAGAGATCACGCCCGCCCAAAAACGCGGCGCCACGACCCGAGCGATAGGACTGACCGCCATCATCTCCATGGCGGCGATCTGCTCGGTCGCTTTCATCAGGCCGATCTCGGCAGTCATCGCTGAGCCCGCACGACTGGCGAACAGCAGCGCAGCTAGCACCGGCCCGAGCTCGCGCACCAACGAAAGCGCGACCAGCGAACCCAGCGCAGATTCCGAACCGTAGCGCTTCAGCGTCTCGAATCCCTGCAAGCCGAGCACCATGCCAACGAATAGACCAGCCACGCCGATGATGATGAGCGACATCACACCGCTAGAGAACATCTCTCTCACGATGAGCTGGAAGCGGCGGAAGCTAACGCCGGACTGCATCAGTGTCATCGCAAGAAAACGTGCAGCGACACCCAGTCGCCATATCGAGCCGACAACGCGATGCCCAACTCCTCGAACACTATTGATCAATGGCATCAGCTCTTTACTCCCATGTCCTGCGCATACGTCGTGGCCACCGGATAATGGAAAGGCAGCGGCCCATCCACTTCACCATGTACGAATTGATGCACAAACGGATCGCTCGAAGCACGAATCTCGTCCGGCGTACCTTCCGCGCGAATCACGCCATCGGATATGAAATATACATAGTCAACGATCTTCAGAGATTCCTGTACATCATGCGTCACCACCACAGAAGTGGTGCCCAAAGCATCGTTCAATTTGCGGATCAGCTGCCCCACTACGGAAAGAGAAATGGGGTCCAGCCCGGCGAAGGGCTCGTCATACAGGATCAACATAGGATCCAGCGCAATCGTGCGCGCCAGCGCGACCCGGCGCGCCATGCCACCCGAAAGCTCTGCCGGCATCAATTGATGGGTGCCGCGCAAACCGACTGCGTGTAGCTTCATCATCACCAGATCATGAATGATCTCTTCTGGCAGATCGGTATGCTCTCGCATTTGAAAAGCGACATTATCGAACACCGACATATCAGTGAACAAAGCGCCGAACTGAAAAAGCACGCCCATCTTACGGCGCATCTCATACAAACCTTTGTCGTCCAGATCATGGATGACCTTGCCGTCGATGCGAACCTCACCACGAGTTGGACGCAGTGCGCCGCCAATGAGCCTAAACAGCGTGGTCTTGCCACAACCACTACCGCCCATCACGGCGATCACCTTTCCCTTACCGAAAGACATATTGATGCCATTCAGCACGGGACGTCGATCGTACGAAAAGTTGACATCCCGTATTTCAACTAATGCTTGCTCGGACACAAAGACACCTCGACCTTTAATCAGACGCGCATTCTATCACCTAGCCTCCCGTGTTTCTTCATGCTCGATTAACCAGCCCATCCACGCTTGAGCTAGATCCGTTTACTGGCTATCCTGTGCGCGTCGCCTACCCTTCGCTGCATGCCACAACATTGAATACTGACGCCCGCCCCAGTTTGCTCATCGTTGATGACGATCCACTCATACGAGACTCGCTACATCTGGCACTCTCAGACGAATTCGACATTCTACTGGCCGAGGATCGGCCGCAAGCAGTACGTCTGGTACGCGACTTGGACGAACCACCACGTCTGGCGCTGATCGATCTAGGCTTGCCTCCCACCCCGCACCGCCCACAAGAAGGCTTCCGCTTGATTGCGGAGCTGCTAGCCCATGCGCCCGAGATCAAAATCATCACGCTTTCCGGGCAGAGCGAAGAAGGTAATGCGCGGCATGCTCGCGCGCTGGGTGCCTTCGAATTCGTTGCCAAGCCCAGTAAGCCTGAGGCCTTGCGCAATGAATTACGGGCAGCCCTCATCGCCCAGCACAGTGAACGAAGAAGCGCCGCCTATAACGAGCAGCAGCTAGGCATCATTGGCGACAGCCTGCCTATCCGCACAATGCGCGACCAGATCAAGCTTTACGCAAACACCCCTTACCCAGTGCTGATCCAGGGCGAATCAGGCAGCGGCAAGGAACTGGTCGCAGCAGCGCTGCAACATTTGAGCCGCGACCCGAACGCACCTTTCATCGCCATCAACTGCGCGGCCATCGCCCCCAACCTGCTCGAATCCACTTTGTTCGGCCACGCCAAAGGCTCCTTCACTGGTGCCACGACAGCGCAAGTCGGCTTCTTCGAAAAGGCCGCAGATGGCACGCTATTCCTCGATGAGATTGGCGAATTGCCACAAGAGCTACAGGCAAAGTTGCTGCGCGTGCTGGAAAACGGCGAGTACCAACGTGTAGGCGAGACCGCCACCCGAAAAAGCAACGCACGCATCATCGCCGCGACCAATCTGGTGCTGGCACAGGCGGTTCGCAGCAACGATTTCCGCGGCGACCTGTTTCATCGCCTCAGCGTCTTTACTATCAATGTTCCTTCACTGCGCACATTGGGCGATGACAAGATGCTATTGCTCGACCATTTTCGACGCCTCTATTCGCAACAGATGCAATGCACGCCCTTTACGCTGGACGAATCCGGCGAAGCCGCATGGAAGGCATACAGCTTTCCCGGCAACACCCGCGAGCTACGCAACATCGTTATTCGCTTGGCAACCAAACATCCCGGCGCAAGACTCACCGCAAGACAGCTCGATAGCGAATTCGACCTCCATCCAGACTTATCCGGCGATCTGACTGGCGTGCCAGAAACCAGCGCGCATGCCCAACTTCAACAAGGTGACTTCAATCTGGATGACCTGCTGATGGGCTATACTCAAAAATATATCGATGCCGCCATGGAACTGGCGCATGGCAATGTGAGCGAAGCGGCCAAATTGCTTGGCATCGCACGCACCACCTTGTACAGCCGCATGGAAGCATTACAAAAACACAGATCGCAGCAACGCAATCAATAAGGGGAAAAGATGTATCTGGAGCACTTCGGCCTCAACGAGCCGCCGTTCAAGATCACGCCGGTCACCGATTTTTTCTTTGCCGGAGCGAATCGCGGCGAGATTCTCGACGCCTTGGTCTATGCCATCACCGACGGTGAAGGCATCATCAAGATCAGCGGTGAAGTCGGCAGCGGCAAGACCATGCTGTGCCGCATGCTGCTGGACAAACTCCCCACCAACATCAAAGCGATTTACCTCGCCAATCCCAGCATGTCGCGCGACGAGTTGCTGTACGCCATCGCCGACCGGCTACAACTCGATTTGGAAGGTAAGCGCGTCAACGTCATTTTGCAATCACTGCAAAACCACCTCGAAGCAATGTACGAGCGCGGTGAACGCGTGGTGGTTTTGGTAGATGAAGCACATGCCATGCCGCTGGAAACGCTGGAAGAATTACGCCTGCTCTACAATCTGCAAGTGGGCAAACACAAGCTGCTGCAGATAGTGCTGTTCGGACAGCCCGAGCTGGATGAAAAGCTATCTCAAACCAATATGCGTCAGCTGAAAGATCGCATCGTCCACCATTTCACCATCCTCCCGCTGTCCCCAAAAATCGTTCACGATTACCTGATGTTCCGCATGCGAGCCGCTGGCTATAAAGGGCCGGACATTTTTTCTCCAAACGCGGAAAAGCTCATCGGAAAAACCTCGCAAGGCCTGATGCGCAGAGTAAACATCCTTGCCGACAAATCCCTGCTGGCCGCCTTCGTAGAAAACACCCACAAGATCGAAGAACGTCATGTGCAAGCTGCCCTGCGCGATAGTGAAATGACGCCAATGCGCAACTGGGGTGGACGCAGACATGTCTCGGTGCTGGGAGGACTAATACTGTTCGCGGCCATCCTTGCTGGTGCGGGCTGGTTCTTGAACCAGGAACGCATACAAGTAACACCTAAGCCTCCCAAAAAAATTGAACCGGCGCTAGTCGCACCGGCCTCTGCTGTCGCTGTATCTCAGGCTGCCTCGGCTGTGCCTGAAGCACCACAGCCCTCAGCAGAAACAATCATCACGTCTACCATTAACACGGCCACACCTGAGCCCAACACCACCAGCGTTGATGAGACACTCCCCGCCATCAAACTCAAACGCTTGCCAGACATCCCGCCTCACAGCTTGCTACAACAGAGACTGAATGCTACCGAAAGCCTATTGAACATGATGCCGTCAGGTACGGTCAGCATCCAACTGTTCTATACCGAAAATGTACAGCCTGATCGCATGGAAGGATTCCTGCGCCGCGCCCGCAAACTGGGCAAACTAGACGAAATATTCATCCTTCCCATAGAGCTCAAAGGCCAAGATGCTTTCCGCGTGTTGTATGGCAACTTCCCCAATAGCAGCAAGGCTCGCGCAGCCATTCCCGATCTACCTGAGCGCTACCTGGAAGCTTTTGCCCCCACGTTGCACTTACTGGAAAACACTCAGAACACACCTTAAGCTGATGAAACAAAAAAATATATAGGCCCTTAGAGCGGTTGCGACACGCGATGTTTTAGGTTACCTTGCGACAAAACCAAAGGGGAAAAATGGAATGAGGTCCAGTCACGCATTAATTTGCGCAACCGGCGTGCTACTTGCCGCCTGTGGCACGAAGCCGCTCAAACAGTCCGACATGCACATCCAGCAAACGCCGGAGACTGTCGCCCGTAGTAGCGGAACCATCCCCCAGGCTAGCAAGAAAGCAGTCATTCTCCCCCCTCCTAAAATCGCAGAAAAAGTCGAAACCTATAGCGTCGTTGTCACCAATCTCCCTGCGCGCGAGATATTGTTCGCACTGGCACGCGATGCCAAGATCAACATTGACATCCATTCTGGAATTGAGGGCCTAGTTACGCTAAACGCCATCAACCAAACCTTGCCTCAGATATTAGATCGCATCTCAAAGCAAGTTGATATGCGCTACACACTCGACAATGGAAATTTGTTTGTTGAAGCAGACACTCCATTTTTAAAGACATACAAGATTGATTTCATCAATATGTCTCGAACAGTGTCCAGCAAGCTGTTCACAAGTAGTCAGGTCGGTAGCGCTTCGAGCAGCACTTCAGGCGGCAACAGTGCCTCTACTTCTGTAACCAGCGAAACGAAAAATAACTTAGTGGAAAGCTTAGTTGCCAACATCAAAGCCATCATTTCCGATGAGGATAGAATCAGGCACAGCGAGAAGCTAGAGCTTCGTAACGAAATGCTTGCTCAAGCTGAATTAGAGCAAAGTAATTCGGGCGCCACGAACAATGATGCTTCCAACAATAAAGTTAAAGCAGCTCAACAATCTTCAAAATATGAGCCGGCGGTCAACATCAATGCCAACATTGAAACTGGCGTCATAATTGTACGGGCAACGTCACGCCAACACAGCAAGGTACAAGAATTCCTCACGAAGGTAATGCAAGCAGCCCGTCGCCAAGTGTTGATTGAAGCCACTATTGCTGAAGTAAGTTTGAACAGCAATTATCAGCAGGGGATTAACTGGCAAAAACTCGCGTCTGGAACTTCAGGATTTTCTTTTGATTTTGGAAATGGGCTTCCAGATCCAACGGCAAGTGCCGATGGCATGCTAGCAATTGGTTACGCAAATACAACCTCAAAATTTGGAAACATTAGTAGCGCAGTTAAGCTCCTAGATTCCTTTGGCGATGTTAAGGTTCTTTCCAGCCCAAAACTGAGCGTGATGAACAACCAAACTGCAACTATTAAGGTTGTAGACAACAAAATATACTTTACTGTGCAGGTCACACCAGGCTCTACCACTGGCACCACCATCATTCCAGCGACCTTCACTACCACTGCAGTACCCGTTTCAATTGGCTTCACCATGAACGTAACGCCCGAAATTAATGAATTCGACAATGTAACAATTAACGTCCGCCCCACTATTACTCGCATAATTGGCTATGTTAAAGATCCAAATCCGAATCTAGCCAATCCTTGCGGCAGCGGTGTGGCAACCTGCAACATCCCTGCGATAGACAATCAAATCCCAGAAATTAGAACGCGTGAGATCGAGTCCATTATTCGAGTAAATAGTGGGCAAATTGCTGTTTTGGGTGGCTTGATGGAAGACGAGATTAATTATCAAAGTAATGGTATTCCCTTGCTCAGCGACATCCCAGGTGCTGGCAATTTATTCAAAAGCCGCAATGACACAAAAATCAAAAAAGAACTTGTCATATTTCTTCGTCCTATCGTAATCAAGGACGGCAGCATTGATGGCGATTACGTCGGCTTCCGCGACAGCCTACCAACTAGCGACTTCCTCAAGCCAGAAAGCGAAAAGGAATAACCATGAGCCTGCTACTCGACGCGATGAAAAAGTCTGGTGAACAAGGTAAGAGCACAGGCCTGACACTGGAAGATCATCCCAATCAGTCGAAAGCAAGTGCAGTTCCAGAAAACGCTCCGGTTGAAGCTTCACGCGCGGCAGGGCAAACACTTTTCGCAACAAAGAATAAAAAAGAGCCTCCTCGCCGCCGCTGGAAATTGGGCTTGGTGCCGACCACATTTCTGATCTGCAGCACGATAGGTGCGGGCTATGGCTATTACGTCTGGACAGAGCTCAATCCACCTGTCCAACGCCCTGCCCCGCGTCCTGCCCCCGCTGCTACCACACCGGTCACGCCACCACCCGCTCCGCGCTTGGTCGCTTCCATCGCGCCTGAGCCGGTTGCCCCTATTCAAACTGCGGAGCCAACACCGTCAGTCGCACCACCTGTGACCGAGACGGTCAAAGCAGCGCCGACCACAACAGTTACGAAGCGCACTACTAGGCGCACCACCAATCCCACGCCACGCCGTCTAACTATCAAACGGCAGCCCAAGGTGGATACCATCACACCTGCGTTGCAGGATGCTTGGCAAGCGTATCAGCGCGGAGAATATTTAAAAGCAGCTCAGGGCTACCACGCTGTGCTGACTCAAGACGCGCGCAACCGTGATGCTTTGCTAGGACTTGGTGCCGTAGCACAACAGCAGGGACAGGATCAGACGGCACAGCATTATTACCGTCAAGTGCTACTACTCGATCCGCGCGATCCAGTCGCTTTGGGCGCAATGTCTTCTTACAGCACGAATGAGGCCGACTCCGAAGTTCGCCTGAAACAGATGTTGTCCGATCAACCGCAAGCTGCAGCGCTGCATTACGCATTGGGCAATACCTATGCGGATCAATCTCGCTGGGCCGAGGCTCAACAATCCTATTTCAATGCGCGTGCGCTTGAACCGGGCAATGCATTATTCACCTTCAATCTGGCTGTCAGTCTGGACCATCTGGGACAGAGCCGATTGGCTGCAGAACACTACCGCCGGGCACTGGACTTAGACAGCAACAATAGCGCCGGCTTCGACCATGTACAGGCTCTGCGTCGTCTGAATGAACTGACCTCTTCCCGCTAGGAACGACGATGGCCGCGCCGCAACAACAGTTCCAGCAACCGATCGGACAATTGCTCATCGCTAAGGGCGTCATAAGCGAAGACCAGTTGCGCATCGCCACACAAGAACAGAGCAAATCACCCCAGCCACTGGGGCGTTTGCTCGTTCGTCTCGGCTTCCTGTCGGAAGCAACCATCCGCGATGTGTTGTCCGAGAATCTTGGACAGGAGAGTATCGACCTTGCCAATGTCATCGTCGATTCCGCTGCGGTGACGATGATTCCCAAGGAAGTCGCACGCCGCTACCAGCTGGTGCCTATCTCAGTCGATTCAGGTAGCAAGAACCTGACTCTTGCCATCGCCGATCCGGACAACATCATTGCGCTCGATCAAGTGCGCGCCTTGCTCAAAGATGAATACAGGCTGATCACACTGCTGGCTAGTGAGTCGGACATACTGCGCGCGATCGACCAGTATTACGGCTTTGAACTTTCCATCGACGGCATCCTGCACGAGATTGAGCCGGGCGAGATGGAGCATCATAGCCTGCAACAGGGCGTCAATGAATTCAGCCAACCTGTAGTGCGTTTGATCGATGCGCTGCTGACCGAGGCCGTGCAACAGAACGCTTCCGACATCCACTTTGAGCCTGAGAACAGCTTCCTGCGCATTCGCTACCGCGTAGACGGTGTGTTGCGCCAAGTGCGCAGTCTGCACAAGAGCTTCTGGCCGGCCATGGTTGTGCGCATGAAGGTGATGAGTGGCATGAACATCGCGGAGACGCGTGCGCCACAAGATGGTCGCATCTCATTGCGACTGTCTGGAAGGCCTATCGATTTCCGCGTTGCTTCGCACCCGACCTCGTATGGCGAGAACTTGGTACTGCGTATCCTCGATCGCCAAAAAGGTATCGTGCCGATCAATCAGCTCGGCTTGGATGACACCGCACTATCTACGCTGCTTTCCATCATCTCCAAACCAGAAGGCATCGTGCTGGTCACAGGCCCAACCGGTTCCGGTAAAACCACAACCCTATATTCCGTCCTCAATCATGTGAACACCGAATCGGTGAACATCATGACTTTGGAAGATCCGGTGGAATATCCGATCCCACTGATTCGCCAGAGCTCGGTGAATGAAGCCGCCAAACTCGATTTCGTCACCGGTATCCGCTCACTGATGCGCCAAGACCCGGACATCATTCTGGTGGGTGAGGTGCGTGACCATGCTACTGCCGAGATGGCGTTCCGCGCCGCGATGACCGGCCACCAAGTGTATTCGACCTTGCACACCAACTCTGCCGTGGGCGCAATACCGCGCTTGCTGGACATCGGCATCCTGCCCGATATTCTGGCTGGCAACATCATCGGCATCGTGGCACAGCGACTGATTCGCATGCTGTGTAAACACTGCAAATATCCTTACCAGCCCGATCTGTCTGAACGCAAGCTGCTCGGCCTGCACCATAACGAAGAAGTTACCCTGTACCGTGCGGCCGGTTGCGATATATGCCGCCACCAAGGCTACATGGGCCGTCAAGCCATCATGGAGATACTCAAACTGGATTCCGAGTTGGACGATCTTATCGCACGTCGCGCCAGCATCCGCGACATCAAGCATGCCGCACTCGACGCTGGTTTCCGCCCGCTGGCCCAAGATGGCATAAGGCGCATCTTGCAGGGAGTCACATCTGTAGCCGAAGTCTCGCGCGTAGTCGACCTCACGGACCGGCACTAGCGTCCCATGGCCCTCTATAAATATAAAGCTATCAGCAGCGACGGCAAGAGCGTCAAGGGACTACAGGATGCCGCAAATCTGATCGATCTTGAGATGCGCCTCAAGCGTGGTGGTCTAGATCTGATCAACGCAAAGGAAGAAGAGCCCTCAGCTTCATTCGGGGCAACCAAGATCAAACGCGTTGACCTCATCACCTTCTTCTTCAATCTTGAACAACTTTCCCGCGCTGGTGTGCCCTTGCTAGAGTGTCTGGCCGATTTGCGCGACACCATGGAAGAACCGACCTTCCGCGAGATCATCGCCAACATGGTGGAATCCATCGAGAGCGGAAAGAAGCTATCACAAGCGATGGCAGAGCACCCCAACGCCTTCGACAAGATCACCTCCAACCTGACCAAGGCCGGCGAGGATAGCGGCAGACTAGTGGATGTATTCAAACACCTCATGGAATCGCTCAAGTGGCAAGACGAGATGGCCTCGCAGACCAAGACCATGATGATCTACCCAGCGTTCGTCGGCACCATCGTGACAGCTATCACCTTCTTCCTGATGATCTATCTGGTGCCGCAATTGGTCGGTTTCATCAAAGGCATGGGGCAGGAAATCCCAATCCAAACACGGATATTGCTGGCCACCTCGGATATTTTCGTCAATTACTGGTATGTGATATTGCTCGGGCCGCTTGTGCTGTTCGGCATTTTCAAACTGGCACTCATAGTCAATCCCAAGCTGCAATACCACGTGGATAACCTCAAGCTACACATATGGCCCACCGGCCCTATTCTGCGCAAGATCATTCTTGCCCGCTTCGCAAACACCTTCGCCATGATGTACAGTTCCGGCATCACCATTTTGGATTGCATCGCAAACTCGCGTGACTTGGTAGACAATCAAGTCATCGCGCAAAGCCTGCAAAACGTTATGACCGAAATCGAAGCCGGTAAGAATCTGACACAAAGCTTCCAGAAGACAGGCATCTTTCCCCCTCTGGTTGTGCGCATGCTAAAAGTTGGCGAGTCCACTGGGCAACTCGACCAAGCACTGCTCAATGTCAGTTACTTTTATGATCGCGATGTGAAAGATGCGATCGCAAAGGTGCAGGCAATGATCGAGCCGGCAATGACGCTGATCCTTGGTGCGATTCTCGGATGGGTGATGCTATCCGTTCTCTCACCAATCTATGACCTTATCGGCAAAGTACAGATTTGACTATGGCACGCACTCTACTTTTCCTTAGCGCAGATAAATTTGAGGCCTACCTCTGGAGCGGCAAGGGAATTTCTGCTGAACATCAGTTCAGCAACGACTCCGATGGTCGCGAACAATTTTCAACCTTCATCGGGCAGAATCGCCACCCGACGTATCTGTTGGTCGACATCATCGAAGAAGATTTTCACCTTGAGACCATCCCGCACCTGATAGGGCCAAGTCGCACCGCGCTGATCACCCGCAAGTTCGAGCAGTATTACCGAACCACCCCTTTCCGCCAAGCGACGCTCCTCAAAAGACAGGACGAGGGACGGCGCGATGATGATTATCTTTTCTCAGCCCTAACCAATCCGCAACGTATCACGCCTTGGCTGGATGCCTTGCTTGAGAATCATGTTCCGTTGGTGGGCATCTACTCCATCCCCAACATCTGCACACCGCTACTAAAGGACATACAATCCGAGCATATCCTGCTACTGACTTGGGAGAGAAATGCAGGCTTACGGCAGACCTACTTCCACAATAAGCGGCTGCATTTCTCGCGCCTGATCCCGATCAACGAGAGCGGCACACTGGTAGATTCCATCATTTCAGAGACGCCGCGCACACAGCAATATTTGAAGAGCCTTTCTTTGCCGCCTCCTGGAGAAATACTCGAAGTTTATATTTTGTGCCATGCGAACGAGATTGCGCAGTTGAGTACGCAACTCTCCAGTGATGGAGAGCAGCATTTCAACTACTTGGATATTGGCGACTTCGCAAAGCAGCACAAGTGCAAGCACGAGATGAAGGATTCAGACAGCACACCGTTATTTCTCAATCTTCTAGCCACCAAACCACCCAGTGCGCACTACGCCAACTCGAACCACACGCATTTCCATATGTTGTGGCAACTGCGTTTCGTTTTGTTCGGTCTGGCTATCGTCATCATGTTGCTCGGTTTACTGTGGAGCGGTATGGCTTTTTGGCAGAGTGATGAATTCGCCTCGGAGGCCCAGCCACTGGTGCAACAAACGTCACGCATCCAAACTCAAGCACAAGGCATACAGCGCAATTTTGCCAACACCTCCGTCCCCGCTGCCGACATGAAGACGGCGGTGTTGTTGGCGCGCAGCCTGAACCAATATTCACACCCACCACAAGAGATCATCTATGAATTGAGTGCAGTGCTGGAATCCTTCCCGCGTGTCACTTTGAACGAGCTATCTTGGCAGACTAGCCCGACAGATGCGGCCCCTTCCCCATACCCAGCTCAAGTCATCACCTTTGACGGCGCACTTAGCGGATTCGGCAACGACCACCGTGGCGCACTCGCCTATCTTGAGAAGTTCGAACAGGCCCTGATACAGCACGGCTATACTGTCAGCGCCACCGAACTACCGCTGGACATCACATCAAAGGGCAGCATCAGTGGCCTGAGCGCTGGTGCATCGCAAGGTCAGTTCACCCTTAAGATCATATGGAGGACACCGTCATGAGCTTCTCTGCAGACGACCTCGGTGAGATCAAATGGAGTTTGATAGCCTGCCTGATCAGCACCAGTGTTGCTGTAGGGTTGATCAATTACAGCGCCAGCATTCAACATGAATCCCTGCAAAAACTAAAACAGGCCCAGCAACAACTCAACAACGCACGCGACCGACTCCTCACCGCACAAAGCGATCTGGAAAATATGTCCTCATACCAGACGGAATATGACGCATTAGTCGCACAACAGATCATTGGTAACGAACCACGTCTGGATTGGCTCGAAGGCTTGGAAAAATTGCGTAAACAAGGCGGGCTGCCCGTGTTCAGCTACAACATCGCGCCACAAACCAGCTACGCACCCAATCCGCCTCTGAGCGCAGGCAACTTTTCACTCAGCCTCAGCCCCATGTCAGTGCAGCTCGACCTTCTGCACGAAGGGCAACTACTGAGCTTCTTTGAGGCACTAAGCCAACAAATGCCCGGCTGGTTCTTGCTCGACAAATGCGCACTTTCCCGAGCCGGCGGCACAGACAACGGCGGCGTGATGCTAAAAGCAGATTGCGCAGGAGGCTGGTTCACCATGAAGAACCGGAACGCTCCATGAAAAAACAATTCGCTTTCACACTGATAGCACTGGCCGCCACCACAAGCGTGCAGGCGGCCGAGTTAGGCCGATTATTCTTTTCACAAACTGAGCGCGAGCAACTTGAGCGCCAGCACGTACTCAGCCCAGACGAATCCGGCAACGTCAGCAACTCACTCATCGTCAACGGCATGATCCAACGCAATGGCGGCAAACGCACCATCTGGATCAATGGCGAGCAACAATCGGCAGGCTCTGCCGACTCCCGCACACCAGCCAAGGTGCCGGTCATTCTGCCGGGCAAATCTACCCCGATCGATGTCAAAGTCGGACAGCGGCTGATACTAGACAGCCCCGAGGCAGCGCCCGAAGAGTGAAGGTGCGCACGATGCCATCCTTTAATCTGCCAAACACTGTCAGCAAACATCAACGTGGCGGCGCATTGCTGGTCATGCTCGTCATACTGGTGATAGGCATCACTACAGTTTTCATCACCTCGCTGAGCGGGACAGCCATTCAGAACCGCCGCAATCAATCCAGCGCAGAAGCTTTAGCAAAAGCCAAAGAAGCCCTCATCGGTTACGCATTGACTTACGGCGACACGCATACCGGCGCACATGGTTATCTACCGTGCCCCGATATGGACGGCACAGCTGGAGGATCGCCTTATGAAGGCACTTCTGAAACCTGCGGCAACGCTGGGGAGCACAGTATTGGCAGATTGCCTTGGCGCACGCTCGATCTTCCCGCACTCTATGATGGATCCGGCGAATGCCTTTGGTATGCTGTTTCAGGAAAATACAAAAACAACCCACCAGCTACAGCCACCACAATGAACTGGGACAATCCAGGCGAGTTCGCTATCTATGCAGACAATGGGAATATCGTTGAGGCGGGTGAAGCGGTCGCAGCGGTCATCGCCCCCGGTGTGCCATTGAGTGGCAACAGTGCCAGAACCAGCAGCTCTGCTGCACCGACTTGCGGGGGAAATTACACCGCGGCTGCCTATCTTGAGAATGACACGGTACATAGCGTCAGCAATGCCAGCATCACAGCTGGCAAGTTGATCCTTCCGCACGAACATCGCGATGGTAGTGGCAACGTAATTTCAAGCACCAATGACCAGATCATTTACATCACACGTCAGGACATCTGGAATGCTATCCAGAAACGCATCGCACGACAGGCGAAAAAATGTCTGGACGATTATGCGGCCGGCGTTCTCGTGCAAAATACCGATCACAAATACCCATGGGCCGTACCGCTCAGTGACGCGACAGCCTCACCGATTCGCACGGGTACTCAGAATGTCCGTTTTGGGCGATTCCCGGATGTCCCGAACATCAGCACTTCTGGTGGAAGCGGCTCATGTCCGAGTACATCAAGCCCCTTGAGCGGACTCAACGCAACAAAGATTGCCAACTTGAAAAGCGCTATTCTGCTAGCCCAGTCTGCGCTGGCTGCTTACACAGAACCCGGCTCAACAGGAGACACACTTAATGATGCAGGTGAATACCTTAAGAATCTCGCATTAAGTTATGGCTTACTTTCGACCGACACAATACTATTAGCCGGTAAATATGTAGACGATTATTGCTCTGGCTCTCCCAAAGAATGCACCTCCCCGTCAACAATGCAAACCAAGCTGGATGCGGCGCTTACTGAGATCACTGACTGCACAGGCAGTAGCGGCAGCTCTGACGGCACTATGTCCAATAGCTGGAGCAGCATCCCATCCTGCCAATTCATCAGTTCGACATCATGGTCCGCATGGCGGGACTGGGTGTTTTTGCAGATTGCAGATGGGTACCAGCCAGGTGGTGCCGGTAGTTGCACGACTGGAACAACGTGTTTGAGTGTCTCCAGCGATGGCAGCCCGATTCCCGGCTCCGGCAACATCCATGCCGTGATAGCAGTGGCCAGCAAAGCACTTCCTGCGCAAAACGCCCGCATCGCAAGCCCTGGTGACATAACGCAATTTTTGGACAAGGACCCCGGGGGGCTGCTAGGGGATAATCAGACTGGCAAAACCGACACCCCTATTTCAACTGGTTTTGTAACTTATCGCAACACCAATCCTGGCTATTCAGTAGTGAATGATCTGGTCTTGTGTGTAGATGGAAAGAGCAATTGCCCATGATTCAAATGACGCCACTTTCAGCCAATTCCGCACACGTGAAAGGCTTCACGCTGGTCGAAATGGCCATGGTGCTTGCTATCGTTACGCTATTACTTACCGGGCTAGTACCAACCATTTCCGGACAGATAGAACAGCGACGATCAGCTGAAACAAAAAAACAGCTCGATGAGATTCAACAGGCCTTGATCGGCTTTGCCATCATCAAAGGGCGACTACCTTGTCCGGCCACTACCAGCAGCAATGGACTTGAGAACCCTTCGACCGGCGGTACTTGCACAAACTTCAATGATGGATACGTGCCGGGTGCGACTCTCGGGCTGAACTCATTGAACGAACTGGGGCTGGTGCTTGACGCTTGGGACAATCCAATTCGTTATGTGGTCACGTCTTGGAGTTCATCGACCTACACGACTGCTGATGGAATGGCCACGGCTGGACTTTCCTCACTAAACCCCACCCTGCTGGTATGCAGCACCGCTACCGGCATCACAGGCACTGGCTGCGCTTCAGGTGAAGCGTTGACTGCGAATCCCGGAGTGCCTGTCGTCATCTTCTCTACAGGCAAGAATGGTGCAACTGGCGGTACCGGCACAGATGAAAGTGAAAATCTGAATGGAGACCGCTTCTTCGTCAGCCACACTCCAACTGCTACCGGAAGCCCTAATGGCGAGTTTGACGACTTAATGGTCTGGATATCCAATCAGGTGCTCCTGAACCGCATGGTAAGCGCCGGAAAACTTCCCTAAGCCCTACGCCAACTCGTTCCCTGCACGGTATCTTCCAGTACGATTCCGTCTTCCAGCAATTCTTTCCGGATACGATCTGCCTCAGCAAAATTCTTTTCTTTCTTGGCAGTGATGCGGGCTTCGATCAGTGTATTGATTGCCGCATCATCCAATCCGCCAGCAGTCGTAGCACCTTGCAGGAATTCTTGAGCATCTCTTTGCAGCAACCCTAGTACGCCCGCCAATGCCTTTAGCTGTGCAGCCACTTCTGCTGATTGTCTGCGATTCACTTCATTGGCGAGGTCGAACAGCACGGCGACGGCTTCCGGGGTATTGAAGTCATCATCCATAGCCGCCTTGAAACGCTGGGCATGCGCCTCGCTCCAATCCACTTCACACACGTCAGCGGGCACTGACTTCAATGCCGTATAGAGTCGCGTCAATGCACCCTTCGCATCATCCAAATGGTGATCGGAGTAATTCAGCGGGCTGCGATAATGCGCGCGCAGAATGAAGAAGCGCACGACTTCGGCATCGTATTTCTTCAGCACTTCGCGAATGGTGAAGAAGTTGCCCAAGCTCTTGGACATCTTCTCGTTGTCGACACGCACAAAACCATTGTGCATCCAGTAGTTCACATATTGGCACTGGTGCGCGCCTTCGCTTTGCGCAATCTCGTTCTCGTGGTGCGGGAACTGCAGGTCGGCACCGCCGCCGTGGATATCGAAGTGATTGCCCAATAATTCAGAACCCATCGCAGAACATTCAAGGTGCCAGCCGGGACGGCCCTTGCCCCACTTGGAATCCCACTTCACTTCGTCGGCTTCGCCATCCTTAGCATGCTTCCAAAGCACGAAATCAAGCGGATCGTGCTTGTTAGAAGCCACTTCAACGCGCTCACCTGCGCGCAAGTCTTCCAGTGATTTGCCGGATAGTTTTCCGTAGCCGTCAAACTTGCGCACGGCGTAGTTCACATCGCCATCCGCTGCTTGATAGGCGAGGCCGTTCTGTTCCAGTAGCTCGACCATCTGCAGCATCTGCGGAATGAACTGTGTGGCGCGCGGTTCATGATCAGGACGCTGCACGCCCAACGCATCTGCATCTTCGTGCATCGCGTCGATGAAGCGCTGCGTCAATGTATGGATGGATTCATTGTTCTCCGCTGCGCGCTTAATGATCTTGTCATCGATGTCGGTGATGTTGCGCACATAGGTGACTTCGTAGCCGGAAGATTTGAGCCAGCGATAGACCATATCGAACACCACCATCACGCGCGCATGACCGAGGTGACAGTAGTCGTAGACCGTCATGCCGCACACATACATGCGCACTTTGTTCGCGTCGATTGGTTTGAATTCCTGCTTGTCGCGGGCAAGGGTGTTATGGATCTTTAGCATTTTCATTTCTTCTTGCTTATGCCGTCATTCCGGCGCAGGCCGGAATCCAGCGGGTTTATTCAAGATGCTTTGGTTTTGTCCGTGCGCTGCACGGGGTATATCTCTTGACTGGATACCGGCCTGCGCCGGCATGACGACCTAACACACCGAGTCGTACAAATCCTTCCAGTCTGGATTGTTCTCTTCAATCAATTTTAGCTTCCATACGCGCTGCCATTCCTTGATTGCCTTCTCGCGCTGAATGGCCGACTCCATCGAAGCATGCGCTTCATACCAAACTAGTTGATCCACGCCATACTTCTTGGTGAATCCATCGACAACATGATTCTTATGTTCCCAAACCCGTTTGACCAAGTCCGAAGTCACTCCAACATACAAGGTGCCGTTGCGTTTGCTGGCTAGCAGATAAACGCACGGCAGTTTGTTCATCAAGTCACCTCTTGATTTTCGTCATACCGGCGGAGGCCGGTATCCAGTTTGTAAAACTCCCGTGCAACGCACGGACAAAACCAACAGCATATTTGATCAAAAGCGCTGGATACCGGCCTGCGCCGGTATGACGGCTATTTCTGTTCTTTTGACCAGGAATCTTTCAGCGTGACCGTGCGGTTGAATACCAACTTTTCGCCCGTTTGATGATCGCGACGGTCGGTGCAGAAGTAGCCCAAGCGCTCGAACTGGTAGCGTGTCTCAGGGGCGGCGTCTTTCACACTCGCCTCTACCCATCCCTGCACCACGGTTAGCGATTCAGGATTCAGATAGCTATGAAAATCCACATCTTTGTCGCCATCCGGTTCGGGCACGCTGAACAAACGGTCGTACAGTCGAATCTCGGCGGGCAATGCATGCTCACGTGACAGGAAGTGGATAACGCCCTTCACCTTACGGCCTTCAGGATTCTTGCCCAAGGTGTTGTGATCGATGCTGCACTTGAGCTCGATCACGTTCCCATCTGCATCTTTTACAGCTTCATCACAACGCATCACATAACTGTGGCGCAAACGGATCTCGCCACCGAGGGTGAGGCGCTTCCAACCGGCGGGCGGCACTTCGGTGAAGTCGTCTGCTTCGATGAACAATTCATGACTGAATGGCACTACACGTTTGCCAAGCTCCGGCACGTTGGGATGGAAATCCGCTTCGCGCGTCAGTGCGCCGTCGGCATTGGTGATAGTCACTTTCAAAGGATTGATGATCGCCATCACGCGTGCAACGCGCAGCTCCAGATCTTCGCGGATCGCACCTTCCATGATTGCCATATCGACACTGTTCTCGCTTTTTGAGACACCGATACGCTTGGCGAATTCGCGAATCCCCTCCGGGGTATATCCACGGCGGCGCATACCACTGATGGTCGGCATGCGCGGATCGTCCCAGCCGCTTACTTTCTTCTCGGTCACCAGTTGCAGTAGCTTGCGCTTGCTGGTGATGGTGTAGTGCAGTTCCAAGCGCGAGAATTCGTACTGGCGCGGGTGGCAAGGAACAGTGATGTTGTCCAGCACCCAGTCGTATAGCGGACGATGGTCTTCAAACTCCAGTGTGCAGATGGAATGCGTAATGCCTTCCAGCGCGTCAGAGATGCAATGCGTGTAGTCGTACATCGGATAGATGCACCATTTGTCACCGGTACGGATGTGATGTGCGCGGCGGATACGGTAGATCGCCGGGTCGCGCATATTCATATTGGGCGATGCCATGTCGATCTTCGCGCGCAACACCATCGCGCCATCAGGGAATTCGCCGTTCTTCATGCGCGTGAACAGGTCGAGGCTCTCTGCCACACTACGATCACGGTTTGGACTGTTCTTGCCCGGTTCCTTGAGCGTGCCACGATATTCGCGCATCTGCTCCGGCGTCAGATCGTCAACATAGGCCAAGCCTTTGTTGATCAGCTCTATCGCAAAATCATAAAGTGCATCGAAATAATCAGAGGCCCAGCGTACTTCGCCGTTCCATTCAAATCCCAGCCAGCGCACGTCTTCCTGAATGGAAAGTGCATATTCTTCACTCTCCTTTTCCGGATTGGTGTCGTCAAAGCGCAGGTTGCACAGACCGTTATAGTCTTTCGCCAGACCGAAGTTCAGGCAGATCGACTTGGCATGGCCGACATGCAGATAACCATTCGGCTCGGGCGGGAAACGGGTGACGATGCTCGCATGTTTGCCGCTGGCAAGGTCTGCATCAATGATCGTGCGAATAAAGTTCGAAACGGGGGTTGGGGCGGGTGCGTTGCTGCTCATGTCTGTGCCAATAGTGCATTCAAATTAGATGCGTGATTCTACCCGAAACCTGCAGTTGCTCGCCGCCGCAGTTCCTTTAGTAGGCAATCCGTGTATGCGAGGCGCTTCTTTGGTAGAATCGCGTGCGTTTGGCGCTCTCAGCCGCCACATAACCCTCTCAAGAAAAAGACCAAAATGGAAATATTGAATAGATTCGCTACCACTGCCGCACTATGCGTGCTGCTGACCTTCAGCCTCAGCAGCCATGCCGACGAGATTCAGGACGCCAATAAACTCTTCAAACAAGGGCAATTGACGCAAGCACTGGATAAAGTGAACGCCTATCTTGCAAATAAACCCAAAGATGCGCAGGCGCGCTTCCTCAAGGGACTCATCGTCAACGAACAAGGTGACGCGATTGGCGCCATTTCCATCTTCACCGAACTGACCAACGACTATCCTGAACTGCCGGAGCCCTACAACAATCTCGCCGTGCTTTACGCCGGCCAAGGACAGTACGATAAAGCCAAAGTCGCACTGGAGATGGCGATCCGTACGCATCCCAGCTATGCCACAGCACACGAAAATCTTGGCGACATCTACGCCAAGATGGCCAGCCAGGCTTATGACCGTGCACTGCAGTTGGACAAGAACAACACCGGCACACAGACTAAGCTCGCACTGATCCGCGATCTGTTCGGCAAGGGTGCACACAATACGAAAACTGTAGCGCCCACGCTGGCCGAATCAACGCCCGCTCTACCTGCCGCCCCCGCCAAGGCAGTGGCTGCTGAACCCGCAAAATCTGTAGCGGCTGCGCCAGTTCAGCCGGAGCCTGTTGCCGCACCCGTTGCAAAACCTGCAATCGTGGCAGCAGCACCCGCAGTTACAGTCACGCCGCCTAGCAAGGTCGCGCCTTCCTCCGCTGCCAAACCCGTAGTCGCACCGGCTCCAGATGTAAGCGCCGAAATCATGCAAGCCACACGCGACTGGGCTGCCGCTTGGTCTGCCAAGAACGTGAAACGCTACCTTGGTTTCTACGCCGCCGAGTTCAAAACACCCAATGGCGAAACGCGTGATGCCTGGGATAAATTGCGCCGCGACCGTGTTAGCAAACCCAAATTCATCAAAGTCGAGATCGCGGACGCTAAAGTGGATATTGTCGACAGCGCGCACGCCAACGTCAGTTTCCGCCAGTCCTATAATGCCAACCACTTCAGCAGTGTGAACAACAAGACCCTGAGCTGGGTGAAGACCGCCAATGGTTGGCAGATCGCGGAAGAACTAAGCAGCAACTAATCTATGAAGATCCGGCTTTCCCCTCTTCTGCTGCTCCTTCCCTTCATTGGGCTGACTGCGCATGCAGAGCCAGATTCACGCGACATGGAACAGCTTCTGGCAAGAAGCCTACAAGCCGTCAGCGACAATCGGCTCGATATCGCCTTGAATGAAGTCGATTCATTACTGAGGATCAATCCCAACTTCAAGCTGGCACAGTTAGTTAAAGGTGACCTGCTGTTGGCTCGTTCACGATCAATCAGCGCATTCGGCGATGCACCGAATGCCCCCCAGGACCGCGTGCAAGACCTGCGCGAGGAGGCTCAGGTGCGCTTGCATCGCGCACAGCAACAACAACCCGTTGCCGTGCCGCGCTATCTGTGGCGCCTCAACCCCAAACAGCAACATGCAGTGGTTGTGGATACCAGTAAATCCACCCTTTATCTTTACGAGAACGTGAATGGCGAGCCGCGCTATGTCGCAGACTTCTATATCAGTGTTGGCAAAAAAGGCTCCGACAAAGTAGTTGAGGGGGATCAGAAGACCCCCCTCGGCGTGTACTTCGTGAATAGCCATATCCCCCAAAGCAAACTGGCTGATCTTTATGGCTCAGGCGCATACCCGATAAGCTATCCAAATGAGTGGGACCAGCGCCAAGGCCGCAACGGTTATGGTATCTGGCTACATGGCACCCCATCGAACACCTATAGTCGCCCACCACGCGCCAGCAACGGCTGCGTAGTCCTGTCCAATACCGACCTTCTCCGGCTAGGGCGCAATATCCAAGTCGGGACCACGCCTGTCATCATCACCAACGGCATCGACTGGCTGAGTGAGTCCGACAGCACAGAGCGCGATGCGCTGCTGCAATCCGTCGAGCAATGGCGCAACGATTGGGAAAGCCGCGATACAGAGCGCTATCTGGATCACTACGCGCAGGACTTCAGCACCGGGAAAATTTCGCGAGACGCCTTCGCTGATCAGAAGCGATTGGTCAATTCAGGAAAATCCTGGATCAAGGTGGAGATTGAAAACCTGAGCCTCTTCTCATACCCGACCCAGCCCGATTTGGTCGTGGTCGATTTCGAACAGAGCTATGCCAGCAACAACCTAACTAACCGCATGCACAAGCGTCAATACTGGCAAAAGCGCGATGGTCACTGGCAGATCGTCTATGAAGGGGGCGCATAAACCATGAGATTAGTACGCTTTATCCTCGCAACACTGTTGGTAGGACTCTGCATCCTGCCCGCACAAGCCGCATCTACAACCAAAGGAAAAATGAAAATGGTCAAACTCGAAACCAACCACGGCACCATCACACTGCAACTGGACGCTGAAAAAGCGCCGATCTCTACGCAGAACTTTATCGACTATGTGAACAGCGGCTTCTACAGCAATGTCGTCTTCCATCGCGTCATCCCTAACTTCATGATCCAGGGTGGAGGTTTCGAACCCGGCATGAAGCAAAAGAAGACCAACGACCCGATCAAGAACGAAGCCGCCAATGGCCTAAAGAACGACAAATACACCATCGCCATGGCACGCACTGGCGATCCTCACTCTGCCAGCTCCCAGTTTTTCATCAACACCAAGAACAACAGCTTCCTCGACTATCCCGGACAAGATGGCTGGGGCTATTGTGTGTTCGGCAAGGTAGTCGAAGGCATGGATATCGTCGATGCAATCGGCAAAGTAGCCACCGGCAGCAGCGGCTTCCATCAGGACGTGCCGAAAGAAGATGTCATCATCATCAAGGCTGAAGTCGTTCAGTAAGGATTCTGGATGCAGGGATCTCAAGTTATGAGCACCTCTAAAAATATAAATCCCGTCATTCCGGCGTAGGCCGGAATCCAGTGGTTTTGTTTAAATATGCTGTTATGTCAGTGCGTTGACTGTATCTATATTTTTGGTTCATCCGACTTTCCCGTGGGTAACCTGAGCCGGATACAGATCAAGTCCACCGCAGTGGAAGTAGATGGCGATCTTGAAATGGTCACGATTCCTGAATCCACAGGCCCGTTTTTGTACAGTAGCGATCTTTGAGTTCA
>JAGXGC010000024.1 GCA_024636935.1 Sideroxydans sp.
ATTCGCATTCTTCACCAAGAACTGGTGGATTCCCATGAACAAAGAAGAGTGGATATTCGGCAGCCAGCTCATGAACCAATCCGTGGAATAAGGCAACATGCCTTTGGAGGGGGACTCCCCTTTGACTTCCTTGTAGAGCTTGAGCAAACGCTCACGGCTCAGGTGCGTCTCTTCCTGCAACAACTGCAAGCGCGCACCCAGATTGATCAAATCCACCGCGATCTGTATCTCGCGCGCCTCGGTCACCACACTCTTATTGCGCATGATCAATTCTCCTATGCGGCCAGTGCTTCGACTTGTTGCCCAGCCATCAGGATGGTGGCATGTGCGTTGGACATCATGCGGTCCTTGTTGTAATCGGTGATCATGTTCAGCAACAGCTGCTCATCGAAACGGAAGCGGCACAACAGCATATTGGAACCTGTCATCTTCAACATCTGGGCGGGTGAAAGGCCATCGATCAGCTCGGCCAATTCTTCGCTCACTCCCAGACGGAAGATCGCGCTCGCCTTATCGCTACGTATCATCTGCTGCGCCAACATCATGTAGGAAAGATTGATTTCCCGGATCTCTTCGTGTACTTGATTTGTATTCATTGCAGTCCCCTCGCAAAAAACATTTATGTCTTGATTCGACGGTTGCATTTTGCAGGCGCTATGGGAATAAGAAAATCGGATGACTTCCGATTTTTCGGTAGGAAAAAATCCTACAAAGCGGGGGGGGGGGCCGCCCCGGCCTGTCTGATCGGCCAGACAGGGGCGATTGTCGACGTGAGTGCAACTGCGAGGGGACGCAACAACTTGCACACTCAAGCCAACGGAATGCATTGTAGGAAATTTGTTACCAGTTCAAACAATGAATAGCGCGGGATATCTGGCCGTTTCCACGCCATAAGATTCATCGACTCAGCCGATTTAGCTTATCGCATCCTTTGTTTGCCAGCCTGCAAGATATCTCGTAATCTTGGCTTGCGAGTTCCTTTTTGCCAAGCTTTTCATATGCCATTGCTCGTGCAAGATGTGCTCTAGGATTGACTCCCATCCTTTTATGATTGGCAATATCAATGGCACGATTCAATGCACCCAAGGCCCCATCCCAGTCTTGTTTTTTTAACAAGACTGCACCTAGATTACTGTAGGCAAACGGCCATTCTGGATTCAATTGCGCCGCCAATTTCAAATCTTCTTTGGCTAAATCATAATCGCCAAGTTTATACAGTTCAGTACCTCGGTTGTAGTAGATACGGGAAGCGCCTGGCAGCTCAGTTCTGCCCTTCACTAATTTCACTGCGTCATCCCACAGTACCAAAGGATGCGCAAACGAGGCCAACCTATCCATGGAAATCGGAACCATAGCTATAGCAATCGCTCCGACAAGTACGAATGCTACCCGCTTATCCAACGCATCCACCAGCAGTGGTAACAAGGCACAAGCGCCCACTGCCCACAGATAACTTCGGTACAACACAAAGCTTTCTTGTATCCGAATACTGGAAAACTCTGGAATAAACATCAAGCAAGGAAATATAATCGCAAACCCCAGCAAGCCAATTCGGCCACGTCTACATAACATTGAGATCGCAAGTCCCAGCATTGTCAGAAATGACAATAGTGCAACAAGATATCCGGACCAAAGCGAGTCTGCAAATGGCTCGCGCATATCAATGGACATCCAGTGCGGATTAGGAAACAACCATAACGCAGCATATTTGAAGAACAGCCAGCTCTGAGTCAATACACTCAATGGGTAGTTCAAACCATCGGAGGGTTCGGTCAACATATCGGGGGCATATGTTTCATATGTCACACCCAACATCCCTCGCTTTGCTTCCACAACGAACAGTGCCAGCAACACAAGCACTGAGATATGTGCCCAGTATCGCTTGATCCTGCTAGGCCAGTCTTCATGTAGCAAAACGGTCAAGGCAAGAAGCACGGTCGGCAGCATGATCGCATGCTCTTTGCTAAATACCGCCAAATAATAAAACAATACGCTTATCCACAACCACGGCTTGCTGGTACGCTCGTCCCCATACATCCAGGTCAACATGGAAAGCAGACTAAACAGCGTGGCCATCAGCATAGTGCGCTGCACTAGATACCCCACTGCGTATACAGCGACCGGATGCAAAGCGAACAGCAATGCCGCAGAAAATGCCAATGCCTCAAAGGACAACTGATTGTTCACACGTTTGGGCAATAGCGTTCGAAATAGCCGCATCAAGAAGAAAAACAAAGTGACAACTACTGCGGCGTGCAGCAACATGTTCTCGATGCGAAAGTGCTTAATATCGAGTCCGAGCAGGGCTTTGCCCCAAGTGAATGAAACGTTGGGCAGGGAACGCATCTCGAAAGGGGAATAACGATATTCGTCTATCGGCTGATGGCCGACTTCATTAGATGTAAAAAAGGTAGTGTCATCGAATACGATGGCATTATTGGTGAACTGCCCATACAAGGCAGAAACGGCACACAACAAAAATAACACCGCATACAAACTTGATTTACTCACAGCGCCCTCACATACCTATAAAGCAGAAGAGCCGGGGAAACCCGGCTCTTCTGCCAATTACTGCGAACTTACTAAAGAACCATTAACGGCAGAAACCGCTAGTCTGACAGCTACCCGACTGAGTCCATGTAATACCACCTGTCACCACCGCTGGTGTGATAATGAAGGTATCCAAGCCGGCTTGGGTCGTGGCAGTGGCAGTAATTGCACCCGCATCACTAACAGACAGCGAAGCCAAGTTTGCTGTCGCTGCAGGAGTACCCGGCACGCCATTGGAACCGTTTCCGCAAGCGGTAATTGCATCGCCAGTTTGGAAACCTTGCTCACTTACGCACAACTCAACAGCGGTCTTGAATGAACCAGTCAATGAAACGACTTCAGAAAAACGTGCCTTGCGAGTGTAGTCGCTGTATGCAGGAATCGCCACAGCAGCCAGAATACCGATAATCGCGACTACGATCATCAGCTCGATCAGGGTAAAACCTTTTTGGGTTTGCTTCATTGTTTATCTCCTTTGCGGGTTAGAACGTTGCCCTTGCGGGCACACACGAGGTGTGCGGGTGAATACTAGCAGGTTGCGTGCCATGGTGAAATGCCGAATTGGATGGGATTGATCAAACCCTTTCACCATCAGACTGACTTAAAGCGCATGTGAAGTGACGTTTTTTGTCAGTCATGGCTGATAGCCGGGTATCTGGCCTTCATTCACATTGTCTATCTGCTCGGGTGCCAAGAACTGGCGGGCATACTCCAAGTAGACTTTTTCACGGATGAAGGTATCGAACAACTCTGGGTCGATGTGGCCGTTCAATTTGAAATTGCCAAGAATATTGAGCGATTCGGTCAATGTCTTACCCGGCTTGTAAGGCCTATCTTTGGCGGTAAGTGCTTCAAAGATGTCGGCGATACCCATCAATCTAGCCTGAATAGGCATCTGCTCCCGAGTAAGGCCTTTGGGATATCCCTTGCCGTCCATGCGTTCGTGGTGCCCGCCTGCATATTCCGGCACGCGCTTGAGTTGTTTTGGCCAAGGCAAAGATTCCAGCATCTTGATCGTTACGACGATGTGATGATTGATGATCTCGCGTTCGGCAGCAGTTAGAGTTCCGCCGCGAATGGTTAGGTTCTCCGTTTCATCATCAGACAGGAAACTACGCATTTCACCTTCCACACCCCGCCATGCATACGCAGCGATCGCAAGTACTCTTGCGATATCCGTATCAGACATCCTCTCGCCACCGATATTGGTGCGACGCAGAAACTCCCTGTCATCGTCGAGCTGTTGTAGACGAGCCGCATATTCTGTCTGGTCCGAATCGCCTCGCAGCATCGCGATCTCGGCATCGCGCTTGAGTACTTCGAAACGGGTATCAATAAGTTCTATTCGGTCGAACAGGGTATGCAGCTTAGTTGCCTTATCCACCACATGGACGGGCGTGGTGATCTTGCCGCAGTCGTGCAGCAGACCTGCTATCTTGAGTTCGTAACGATCCTGATCGGTGAGCTTGAAATCCTTAAGTTCACCTTTGTCGGCATGGCTGGCGGCTTCTGCCAACATCATGGTAAGTGCTGGAACACGTGCACAATGCCCGCCCGTATAAGGTGACTTATCGTCAATCGCGGTATTGATGAGCTTGATGAAAGATTCGAAAAGCTCTTCCATCTGCAGAATCAGCCTACGGTTGCTGATGGCGATAGCAGCCTGTGAAGCGAGGGATTCCAGCAGCTTCTGATCATCGAGAGAAAACTGTTGCAACCCGCCCTGCTCGTCCAGCGCATTG
The DNA here is from genome assembly GCA_024636935.1 of Sideroxydans sp. Classification (GTDB taxonomy): domain Bacteria; phylum Pseudomonadota; class Gammaproteobacteria; order Burkholderiales; family Gallionellaceae; genus Sideroxyarcus. Next base: position 4,293 of record JAGXGC010000024.1, read on the forward strand.
ATCAGTTGCAGCACGCCAATGACTTCGTGCTCGTGGTCACGCATCGGTACTGCTAGGAAAGAGCGTGAGAGATAGCCAGTTTTTGCATCGAAATGTTTGGTGCCGGTGAAATCGAAGCCTTCTGCAACATAGGCATCGGGAATATTCACCGTCTCCCCGCTCAAAGCAGCATGACTGACCACCATGGAATGATTGGGCTCACCATCCTTCCCGATCATATGGATGGGATAGAACGGTATCGCCTCACCGGAAGTGCCGCCCATGCTGATGCCGAGTGAACGGTTACGCAATATCTCGAAAGTAAGCTCGTGTTTTTCCGCATCCACCAGATACAGCGTACCTGCATCAGAATTTGTGATCTTCATCGAAGCGCTCAGGATGCTCTCCAGCAGCTTATCGATATTGCGCTCACTGGAGAGTGACGCACCGATTGCGTTGAGGTCGTTCAGGCGATTGAGCAGGCTTTCCAGCATGCTGCGCTGCTCCTGCTCTTGCGCCATGTAAGCCTTAACCTTGGTCGTATCCACGTCACTCCCTTATTCACTTCTCACCGATGAACTGGCGTTCATTACTTGATACAGACTGCACGCACCTGATGGATATCGGTTATGCCCAGCAACACCTTCTCGATACCGTCCTGTTTCAATGTTCGCATCCCCTCTTCCAATCCGATGGCGAACAACTCAGCGACACGAGCGTGTTCCTGAATGGCTTTCTTCACTGGATCGGTGCCGATCAACAGTTCGTGCAAACCAACGCGACCTGCATAACCGGTGTTGGAGCATTTTTCGCAGCCGACCTTTTCATACAGCGTGATCTGCCCCTTGTCGTCGCCAAACAGTTTCAGCCATTCCGCGTACTGCGCCTTGCTTGCTGCACCTGGGTCTTTCTTCCAGGTTTCAGTGCTTTTCAATTCCTCGGCATACTCGGATAACAGCGACTTGATGTCTTCCTGCGTGGCGACATGCGGTTTCTTGCAATGCTTGCAAAGTCTTTTTGCCAAACGCTGCGCCAGAATTCCTAGCAATGCATCGGCAAAGTTGAACGGGTCCATACCCATATCCAGCAGACGAATGATGGATTCAGGTGCGCTGTTGGTGTGCAGGGTGGCGAACACCAAGTGACCCGTAAGAGACGCCTCGATGCCGGTGGAAACGGTTTCCTTGTCACGCATTTCACCGACCATGATCACATCCGGGTCGGCGCGCAAGAATGCTCGCATGATGGTTGCAAAATCCAGTCCCGCTTTTTTATTGATCTGAACTTGGCGCAGGCCCTTTTGCGTGATTTCCACTGGATCTTCCGCCGTCCATATCTTGGTGTCGGGCGTATTGATGTGTTTCAGGATGGAGTGCAATGTGGTGGTCTTACCGGAACCGGTCGGGCCACACACGAAGAACAGACCATAGGGTTTGGACACGGTCTTCTTGATCAGATCCAAATTGCGATCCGAGAAACCCATCTTATCCAGCGGGATCGGCTCGCCTGAAGCCAAAATACGCATCACCACGTCTTCAACGCCGCCCTGCGAAGGGATGGTCGCCACACGCAGCTCGATATCCAATGGGCCGAACTTCTTGAATTTGATCTTGCCATCCTGCGGACGGCGCTTCTCGGAAATATCCAGATCACACATGATCTTGAGTCGGGTGACCAAGGCGTTACGATAGGTGGACGGGATCTCGATGTAGTTCAGCAAAGAACCATCCTTGCGCACGCGGATCTGAGTTTTCATCTTGCCGGGGCCTGGCTCGATGTGAATGTCAGACGCGCCCATCTTGTAAGCGTCAACGATGATCTTGTTGACCAGCTTCACCAGTTCATTATCCGCCGCAGCATTCAAGTCATCCTGATTGACGCCGCCTACATCCTCTTCGTCCTCTCCCCCCAAGGAAGTGAGCAGATCGTCCACCGAAGAATCATCCATCGTGCCGAAGACACCGGTTCCCTCTCCGGCCGTACTGCCTCCGCCATAAAAATGATCCAGCGTCATCTTGAATTCACGCTGGGAACAGACTTTGTAGATCAGTCGATTCTTGGGAAAGATATTGTTGACGACACGTGAGGCTAATATCCGCTCAGGATCGGTTGTAAGGATGACCAATCCTTCTGGTGTGTCGTCGATAGGCACCCAGTGGCTGCTTTCCACATACTCACGACGCAGATTGCGCAACAGCTCGCTGGGCTTGACCCTGTCTGGCAGGAATGGCTCGTAAGGGACGCCAAAGAATTTGGACAGCGCATTGCCCAACGCATCCAACTTTATTTGGAATTCGTCGATCAGCACATTCTCGACATCTACACCCTTGCGGCGAGCAGTACGTGTCGCCAGTTCGAATTCAGCCGCAGACATAATGGCGTCCGCCACCAGATAATCATATTTGGTCTTGATGGCACCGCTCTGTTGTTGCCGCTGGCGCAAGGCCACCGCCAACGTCTGCGCCAGCTCCTTCACACCTTCTTCGACCATGGCCGGGAACGGCACCCCAGCTTTGTTATTGATGACCTGCATCACCCCGACCAACTCGCCGCCTTCATCCACAATGGGAGCGACCAGCATATGTTTGGTGCGATAGCCGGTGCGTTTATCCACGTCCTGCAAGAACCTCAAGGTCGGACTATGGCCAACCAGTTCCTGCTGGTCGTAAACATCCTTGATATTGAGCAGCTTCTTATTAACAGCGCTGAATCCCGCGATACTTTGTTCAGCGATAGGCAGCTTCAAGTCCTTGAAAGAATTAAGACCTGTTTTGACTTTGGAAACCAGTGAAGCTTTATCGTCGCCTACGACATAGATAGTCAGACGATCCGCATTGAACAGCGAACAGATATCCTTGCTGACATCCAGCATGATCTCGTCGATGTTGCTGGTTGCATGGATCTTGTTAGTGACATGATTGAGGTTCTTGGTGAACTCAAGTCGCACACTCATTTCATTTGGGTTGCCTTGCACGGGACTGTTCATCTTCTCTCCTCTTACTGCTGAAGTGCCTTGGGCACCGACCAGAGGCCGTTTTCCAGCACGTATACGTCGTATCCTGCCTGCGCCAAGATAAATGCTGCGGCCGCACTACGGCGGCCACTCTGACAATAAGCGATATACGGTGTAACTTTGCTCAGCACACCAATCGCATTGCGGATGTCGTTAAGCGGCACATTGATGGCGCCGGGTAGTTTGTCATAACGGTATTCAGGCGGATGTCGCACATCCAGCCATACTGCCCCCTGCTTTACTTTTGTCTTGGCTTCCTCAAAGGATATGCGATGCAACAGCGGCTCTTGCATCAATTCTAGGAAGTCCTGCTTCTTCAGACGCAATAACACCCCGTTGCTACGCATGGTCACGGTGGCATTACGTTTGGTATCCGAGATCAGCGCCTCTTCACCGAAAACATCTCCGGCTGTTATTTCCGCCAGAACCAAATTGGCACCGCCCACCAGACGCGTCACTTGTGCGCGACCACTTTCCACAAGGTAATAATAATCACCCTCCTCACCCTCGCGGATGATCACATCCTTTTCCCATACCGCAATGGCTTCCACTCGATTGAGCAGTTTTCCAATATTGGCAGGAGGCAAGTGAGCAAATGGCCCGTGGTTAAGATTCTCGGCACTAAACATGCCTGAGTGCAGCAGTCGTCGCACTGCAGCATCCGTCCCGCCTTTGTCAATCTTGGGCTTGATATCGTCATGACTTGCGAACTGGTCCCAAGTCACCATGCGATCCAGTAGATCGTCTTCCACGCGCAACAACATCACATTGCTCAACGCTTTTGCGTTGCGGATTTCGGGCTGGCGCTTGCCTATCGGATGGCGCGCCCACTCTGAATCTGCGCGCATGGTCACTTTATTATCGTCCGCATAATCCAGCTCAATCTCACCGCGCAACAGGTAGACGGACTGTCCGTGCAGCGGTCGATTCGCAAAAGGATTCTCGCCCAGCGCCACATTTTCAACATGGCAATAATCCAGCAGCTCGCGCAACCGGGCAGGGCTGAAGCTGGAGATAGGCTCCAGAGCTGCAAGTACTCTTATATCCAATATATCGTTCATATCTTTGCCATCTCAGAATTCGAACGTCTGTCCGTTTTGCAAGATCTTAGGTTTTAGCCCCTGCACCCTTTCGCTGATCTCACGCATGGTCAGCTCCACTTCTCCCGGCTTCAGATGCGTGATGAATATCTCAGGATCGAGCTTCAGTTTCTTCAATTCTTCCGCAAGCATGCTTGGGCACAGGTGTTTGGAAAGCACAGCCAATTCCCTTTCCGCGTCAGAGAAAGCCGTCTCGACAATCAGGTAGCGCAAGTTCGGTATCTGGTTCACTGCATGCCACAGCTCATCACAGATGGTGGTATCACCACTGAACGCCAGACTGGCCTTGCCGCTATCGATCCTAAACCCGACAGCTGGCACCACATGATTGACCGGGAGCGGAGTGAGTTTTCGCCCCCCTACATCGATCGTTTCTCCCACCTTTATTTCTTCGTAGCGCATCACTGGCTGGTGCAGATTGGGAATCTCGGCGAAGTCAGGCCATATCTCCCAGTTGAATACATGCTGTTGCAGAATAGCCAAGGTCTCTGCCGTCGCATGAATCAGCAACGGTTTGTCACGCATAAAGCCCACGCTATCAACAAGCAAGGGCAGGCAGGCGATATGATCCAAGTGCGAGTGGGTAACAAACACATGGTCGATGACACTCATCTCTGCCAGACTCAGGTCGCCCAGTCCGGTACCGGCATCGATCAGCACATCATGATCGAGCAGCAACGAGGTGGTGCGAAAATTCCCACCGATCCCGCCACTACATCCAAGCACTCGCAGTTTCATCGTTAGTTAACTCATTTCGTTTTAAAGGTGAACACACCATCCCAGTTCTCCCCGGGTGGGCTATTGCGGTAATGCGTCACGCGCTCAGCGTAAACCTTATACAACTTGCAGTCCGGAGACATGTTTTGCAGGCTGAGCAGATCCAAGTCCGCCTTGTCCCAATCCTGCTTACGGTAGGTGCGCAACATCTGGTGGAAGAACTTGATCTCTTCTATTTTTTCTTTGCCCACTTCGCCACTCACACCGATCGGCTCGAAAATGGATACAGGCTGTTCCTTGCCCTTGACCCGCACCATATCCACTTCGCGATAAACGATTTGCGGCGTTGCCTGCTTGGTCGTTTCGCCCACGAGCATCAGGACTCCGTATTCCTTGGTGATTCCTTCCAGACGTGAGGCCAGATTCACCGCATCGCCCATCACCGTATAGGCCACACGCACTTCGGAGCCCATGTTGCCTACGCTGACTCGGCCAGTATTGACGCCAACACCGATATGGATCTCCGGCCAGCCGCGCGCCCGAAATTGCGGTTGCGCTTCATCCAATGCGCGCTGCATCTCCATCCCAGCCAATACCGCATGATGTGCATGGTCAGTATCTGGTAGCGGTGCCCCCCAGAAGGCCATGATACAGTCGCCCATGTATTTATCAATCGTGCCGCGCTGCTTGTAAATCACACGCGACAGCGGGGTGAGAAACTCATTCATCAGTAGCGAGAGTTCCTTCGGATCAAGTCCTTCTGAAATAGTAGTGAAACTACGCACATCAGAGAACAGGATGGTCATTTCCCGACTATCACCTTCCATTGAAACGCTCTCAGGACGTTTAGCCATCTCATCTACCAACTCGCCCGGCACATATTGTCCGAACAACCCAGTGATCTGTCTTTTGGCCCGAGATTCCACGAAATAACCGAAACTCATATTGAGTGCGAACAGCGTCAATATGATCAAAATGCCACCCGCCATCGGCATGGCAATATCCGCATAATTCCACAATGAAAGATTCAGTCCAACATCCCCGGCAAGGAATACTAGCGATAGCAACATGCCGCGGATGGGAGTCAACAGCGGCAATAAGACGCTGAGACTGACGCCAATGATCAGCAACAGAATCACGTTGGCACCCAGCATGTAAGAAGGATGCTGCTTGATATCCTGATTCAGGATGCCGCTGATCATGTTCGCGTGTACCTCGACCCCCGGATAGACTTCGCCGACGGGGGTGCTCCTCATATCCATCAAGCCGGGCGCAGAAGTTCCTACCAGCACAATCTTGTTTTGCAATGCAGCCAGTTCGACTTTCCCACTCAATACATCTGCCACCGAGATGTACTTGAACGTGCTGCGCTTGCCGCGATATGGGATCAGGGCACTGACTTCCGCATCAAGCGGTATGGTCAGGCCGCCTTGGGCCGCATCAACTGTCAACCATTCCAATCCACCGTAACCCTGATTCTGCTCACCCGCGAACCCCGGCAACAGTTTGGGCATATCCAGCACGCTACGCACGACTGCGAGAGATAGCGATTCATAGATCGCGCCTGCGTGCTCGACCAGCATGGGAATCCGGCGTACCACACCATCAAAATCCACCAAGGGATTGAAATGTCCGGCCGAGGCCGCACTGGCCTGCAACTCGCTTAGATTGGCCCCATAACCGTCCCACGAGGCAAATCCCACAGTGCGCCCGCGAAATACATCTGCGGGTAACACAGGAGCAGGTAGCGCACCAGATTTGCTCGCCGACTTATCACTCTCGCTGTTGCTGAAATAGTAGCCAAGAACCACCTTGCGCCCTTTCAGCCTCTCCGCGAACAAAGCATCATATTGGAGAGTCGGCCGGATCTGATTCAGAACGGAGTGATATTGCTCGACGTCGCGAAATTGTTTTTCGCCCAAGGCTTGCAAGACGTTCAAACCGGAACTGTTATCCGGCTCAGCGAATACCACGTCGAAGCCGACTACCGCGACACCATACTTATCAAAAAGAGAGTCCATCAGCTTCGCCATCTTGTCGCGCCCCCAGGGCCAGCGACCTTCCTGCTTAAGACTCTTCTCATCAATATCAAGAATCACGATGCGATCGTCGCCTTTGTTCGGCAAGGAAAGGCGCAGTCGATAATCGTAAAGCTGGACGTCGCCGTATTGGACAAAACCAAGGCGATAGAACCCTGCCGCATCACCAAGAAATAGCAGCACGGCAAACATGCCCATCATAATCAACAGGGCATGTTTCTTCATGGCTCGCTCACTGCACAGGTGAAACTATAGAAGACGGGCGAAAAGATCATTTCAGCCCCTGTCAGTTCTTGAGGTAAAACTCCATCTTGATACTGGCCAGCTCAATCACATCATGATCGTTCAGTTGATGCGGCTGCTCCCCGATAGAAGAACCATTCACCAGCGGGAAACTACCACCTTCGACGTGCGTGATGAAATAGCCATGTGGACGACGCGCAAGCACAGCCACCTGCACGCCCGGCTTACCCAGTGTGGTCAGGTTTTTGCTGAGCTCAAGCTCCTTGCCGAGATTCGGGCCATTCAGAATCTGAATCACCGCCACTGGAGTCGGGGCCGCTGCCGGAGCGGCAGCAGATGCGGGCTTGGGAGCCGTTGCATTGTATTGCGTGGTCGACTCGAATTTCGCGCCGGAATCAGCCACAGGCACTACTGAAGCAGCAGAAGGTTTGACTGGAGCACGCAACACCATGGTCTTTTCGAAATCAGCCGATGAGGTCTGAGTCGGTTGATCGTTCAGATATTTCAGCTTGTATTTGCCGATCTCGATCACATCACTGTTTTGCAGGAAATGCTTCTGTGCTGGCGCACCATTCACCATCGAACCATTGGTGCTGTTCAGATCCTCGAAGAACGAATCATTCAAGATGGTGATGACAGCAGCATGCTCGCTGCTAACTGCAAGATTGTCGATAGCGATATCGTTATGTGGCTTGCGCCCAATGGTGGTTCGCTCTTTGGTCAGCGGATATTCCTTGATCACCGAACCATCCATGCTGAGTATCAATTTTGCCGGCATTTTATTTCCCCGTATTAGCTTTTATTCAATTCCTGAACCACGATACCAACTTCGCCCACACGCCCCGCGGCGCGGCGTAGCTCCCCTTGATCTTTACCAGAATGACCGACACATTGTCACGACCGCCATTATCGTTGGCCTGCTCGATCAATTGACTGGCCGCCAAAGTCAGATTGCCTTGCAGCATCTGTACTGTCGCGCCGATATCATCATCCTCCACCATGTCGTTCAGACCATCGGAGCAGAATAGATAGATATCACCCACCTCGACGTCATGCACATGGACTTCCGGAACAACATCGGCATCAATACCGACTGCACGTGTCACCAGATTCTTATTCTGTGATAGCCGTGCCAGCTCCTTGCTGATGACACCGCTATCGATTTGCTCTTGCAGCAAGGAGTGGTCACGCGTGATCGTCTCGAACACCTCTCCTCGCAGCCGGTACATACGAGAATCGCCAACATGCGCCACTGCGACACGATTATCGTAGAACAATCCGGCAACGATAGTGGTTCCCATGCCGGCATATTGTGGCTGGCTTTGGGCGGCATTGAAGATGGACAGGTTCGCCTTCTTCACATTGTCCCGTAACAGCACAACACCGACATCTTCCTCGCTGCTAGCCTCTTTCATTTCTGGGCTATCAGATTCTAGCCGATGACGTATCTCGCTGGCCAAAACAGACACTGCAATACCGCTGGCAACCTCGCCGGCGTTATAACCGCCCATACCATCCGCCAGTACCGCCAGACCATATTCAGCATCGAAAGTAATGCTGTCCTCATTGTGAGAACGCACCATACCGGGATTGGTTTGCCCGACGATTTCCAGCGCTTGGTTGAGATTCACACGTTTCCCCTGTCAATCATTACAGTGAGGATGCACACTGACGGATGGCTTCAGCCATCGCAGCACCATTCTCATAGCGTTCTTCCACTTTCTTTGCCAGCGCCTTATTGATGATGGCGACTACACATGGTGGAATGTCCGGCTTGATAGCCAAGATATCTTTGGGCGCCTCATTGGCAATCTTAAACATCAATTGCGCCATGGAATCCCCTTCGAATGGGAGCTTACCACAGGCCAATTGATACAGACTCACACCCAACGAGAACAGGTCGGAATGACCTTCGATCTTGGTCCCCGAAAGTTGCTCAGGCGACATAAATGATGGCGTACCCAACACCATCCCAGTCTTGGTCTTCGAAGAATCGGTAATGCGCGCAATACCGAAGTCGGTCACCTTCACCGTATCACTCTCGGTGTCGTACATAATATTGGCGGGCTTGATATCCCGATGCACCACATTCAACGCATGAGCATAGCCCAATGCATCTGCCACCCGAGCAACAATTGATAGCACTTGAGGCAGTGGCAGCAATGCATCAGGCTTGGCGTAGGACACCAAGTCCTTGCCCTTGAGGAATTCCATCGCGATATACGCCAGATCATGCTCTTCTCCCGCATCGTACATCGTCACGATATTGGGATGATTCAAACGACCGGCTGTTTCGGCTTCGCGGAAGAAGCGTGCTTTCACATCCTCTAGTTCATCCGGCTCAAACTCCTGCGCTAACGCCATGGTCTTGATCGCCACGACACGACTGATTTTGGGGTCTTTGCCAAGATAGACCACACCCATCGCACCTTTACCCAATTCCTTCTCAATCTGGTAACGACCCAGCATAGGCTTGGTGATACCCGCCTGATCAAGCTTCATCGTGCTGTCGTTGCTGCGGCCCGAACTGCCCCCAAGAATGATTGTCTCGGACATCGTCTTGGCTTGATTCATACGCTGTTCGAGATCACGGAACTTGGGGTTGTATTCGGACATGTACCTGAATACTGCCTCAGCCTTATTGAACTGTCGCTTGCGTTCAAAATCCAGCCCAAGGTTGTACAACACATCCATCAGACTATCGTCCAACGGCACCTTGCGGAATTTATCGAACGCAATATCGAGCTGACCCTGCCCCTGGAACGCAAGGCCCAGCATGCGATTACTCTCTGCGGAGTCAGCATCCGACTTCTCTTTGCCTTTTTCGGTCACTAGGAAGCGCTTGGTAGTCAACAGCAAATGCCCAACCAATAGCAAAGCAGCAGGCAACATCAGTTGCAACCACATTGCTTGCGTCGTCATCAGAGTGAAATGCACCCCAAGCAACACGGCGAAGAGCACTCCGGTAATGCCTGCCCCCAGCCCTGCGCCAAGACGAGGCAGCAACACGATCAAATAGATTGCGATGAGTGAGAACACACCGATCTCAGCCCATGAGCTCCACGAAGGCTTGACGAAAAAATCTTGCTTCAAAATACTGGAAACCGAATGTGCCAAGGTCACAACCGGAGGCGTTGCCGCTGACACAGGTGTGACTTGAGAAGAGCCGACGCCTGCAGCCGTCGCACCGATAAGTACGATCTTGTCGCGATACTTTTCTGCTGGAATCTTGCCGGTCAGCACATCATAGAAAGAATCGACCTGAAAAGCGGGACGCCCCTCTTGATCCGCATAAAAATAAGTATTCATGCGCAGCGCAGGGTCGGTAGCGATCTTAAGGTTTCCCACGCGCACACCTTCACCCAGTGTGACTTGAATATCCTGCGGCCCAAGATTGAGGCTCTTGGCTGCCAGCATCAGCGACAAAGAAGGATAGAACTGGTCGTAGTGGCTGATCACCAGTGGCTCGGTACGGATCGCCCCATCCACATCGGGCGTAGCATTCAAGTGACCGAGTGCGAGCGCCTGTTGACCCAGCATGGGGATTGGCACCAATGCATTGAATGACGGAATAGGGAAAGCAGCCTCAGCCCCGCCCTGAACATTCATCAGATTGTTCTTGAGTACGTAATCAGGTAATGGCGCATCAGGATTACCCTGTGCTTCACCCAATTCGAAATACATACCCAGCAGCACGTTATGGATATGACCCATACTCTCTGCCAGCTTCTGGTCATTATCTAGGTGCAGCAACGCCTCCTGCATCAAGCCTTGTAATTCGAGCCACTGTTCGGGATGTGTCTCTGCCAGCGTGGTCTGTTCGAGCACAGCAGCAATATTCAGAATGTAATCCAGGCCGGCATCAACCTGCGGCTCAAAGAATAAGGCGGTCTGTCCGACCACTTTAGGCTTGCCTTCAGCCAACACGTCCAGCAATTTTCCTTGAATCTCGCGCGGCCACGGCCACCGCCCCAGATTGGCAATACTCTCATCATCAATAGCAATGATAGCGACCTTGTCGCTGGGTTGACGCGAGGACGCCACAACCCCCCAGTCGTAAGCTTTGCGCTCCAGACTCTGGATCAGATCGGTGCTGGCACTAAACAGGAAGACCAGCACCACCGCTAATGCAGTGAACCAGTCCGCTTTCCAAAACGACGTTTTTCTCATGTTTGCCCTGAGCTTTTATTCAACTTTTGAGAACTTGCCGGGCAGATACTAAAACAATTTTCAATGTCAATCCATACTTGATTGATTTATCAGCGCTTTGCCTCAGCGCACGACGGTCACCGGCACCTCTGCCGATTCCAATACATTAGCGACTGCCGAACCGAGCAGACGCTTGCCTAATCCACCCGCGCCATGTGCGCCAATCACAATCATGGAAACACCCTGTTGCGCTGCGTAGTGCAAGATCGCTGCAGCCGGTTGCCCAACGCTCAAATGGTACTGATACGGCAAACCTGCCTCCTCCAGAACCTGCCGGGCAGCCTGCAATACCTGCATCCCCTGCTCACGCTCGTAGTCTTCTATGGTTTCGGCATCGATGAAGAGCTTAACGTTGCCAGTCGCCACGTTGCGCTGCACATTGAGCAACAGCAGTTGTGGCGGCACACTGAGCGCGCCAGCCAAATCAATGGCATGCCGCACTGCATTTATGGAATGAGGAGAACCATCTACCGGAATCAATATCTTCATACGTTTTCTCCCTGCGCACTCGATCCCACTGCAACCTTGCCTTCAGCCAGATCGCGCACTGCCGACCCAGTGCGTCGCATACTGAGCCCTTTGCCGACCAACAACACCAAAGCCGCACAGACAGTAGGAATCAGCCAATGCAGATAGTGTTTTGCCTCCACCCAAGGATAGAGCAACGGCTCGCTGACCAGCATCTCTCCAGCCACATACCCCAACAATGCACCGCCAGCATAAATAATGGCGGGATAGCGATCGATAAGTTTCAACACTAATTGACTGCTCCACGCGATCATCGGAATACTGATCAACAGGCCGAATACCAGCAACCACACACTCCCTTTGGCGACCGCTGCCACGCCCAGCACATTGTCCAGACTCATCACAAAATCAGCGATAATGATGGTCTTAACCGCCCCCCAAAGGTGAGTCTCGGCCTTGATGCCTATCTCGCCATGCCCCTCCTCTTCAGGCAGGATCAACTTGATAGCTATCCAAAGCAGCAACATTGCGCCGACCAATTTCAGGTATGGAAGTGCCAGCAGACTGACTGCGAAAAAGGTCAGCACGATACGCAAGCCAATCGCTCCACCAACACCGAGCAAAATTCCTTTTCTGCGCTGTGCTTCCGGGAGGTTGCGACATGCCAAGGCGATCACAATCGCGTTATCACCCGACAACAATAAATCAATCAGGATAATCTTAAAAACATCTGCCCAGAACTGGGCGGACTGCATCATCTCCAGCATGTCATCCCTTCAACACTTTTTGCATCGTGCGGCCCATCTCGGCTGGATTACGCGTGATGAAAATCCCGCTTTCTTCCATCACTGACAACTTGTCTTCAGCTCCACCCTGACCACCCGAGATGATCGCGCCGGCATGGCCCATGCGCTTACCCGGCGGAGCCGTGATGCCCGCAATGAAACCGACCACCGGCTTCTGCATGTTGTCCTTGATCCAGCGCGCGCAAGTCTCTTCGTCATTGCCGCCGATCTCTCCGACCATAACCACCGCATCCGTCTCGGGATCATCGTTGAACATGCGCAACACGTCGATGTGCTTCAAGCCATTGATCGGGTCGCCGCCAATGCCGACGCAGGACGACTGGCCGTAGCCCAATGCAGAGAGTTGACCAACCGCCTCGTAAGTCAGCGTACCGGAACGAGACACCACACCGATGCGCCCCTTCTTATGAATGTGCCCCGGCATGATGCCGATCTTGATCTCATCCGGCGTGATCAAGCCAGGACAATTCGGTCCGATCAGCAAGGTCTTCTTGCCCTGCATCTTGTAGCGCGTCTTGATCATGTCATGCACCGGAATACCCTCGGTGATGCAGATCACCAGATCCAGTTCCGCCTCCACTGCTTCATCGATAGCTGCTGCAGCACCGGAAGGCGGCACATAGATCACCGAAACGGTTGCGCCAGTTGCCTGCTTCGCATCACGCACCGAGGCATAGACCGGAATACCCTCGAACTCCTCGCCCGCCTTCTTGGGATTCACTCCCGCGACAAAACAGTTCGCTCCATTTGCATAGGCTTTACATTGCTGGGTATGGAACTGGCCGACCTTGCCGGTCATGCCTTGTGTGATGACTAGCGTATCTTTATTGATGAGGATGCTCATATTGCCTCCTTGGCTGCGGCAACGACCTTCTGCGCCGCATCTGCCATGTCATTACCAGAAATGATAGGCAAACCGGAGTCAGCCAATATCTTCTTACCCAGATCGACATTCGTACCTTCCAGCCGCACCACCAGCGGCACAGTCAAGTGCACTTGGCGCGCTGCGGCCACAACCCCTTCCGCGATCACATCGCATTTCATGATGCCGCCGAAGATGTTGACAAGGATCGCCTTGAGATGAGGATTCTTCAGCATCAGTTTGAATGCCTCTGTGACCTTCTCTGTCGTCGCGCCACCGCCCACATCCAGGAAGTTCGCAGGGCTGCCGCCATACAACTTGATGATGTCCATGGTTGCCATTGCCAAGCCCGCGCCATTGACCAGACAGCCGATGTCTCCATCGAGCGAGATATAGGACAGATCGAACTTCGAAGCTTCGATCTCAGCCGGATCCTCTTCATCAAGATCGCGCATCGCGACGATCTCGGAATGACGATATAGGGCATTGGAATCGAAGTTGAACTTGGCATCCAAAGCAACGACACGATTATCAGCAGTCAGGATCAATGGATTGATCTCAGCCAGCATCGCATCTTTCTCCACAAACGCACGATACAGTCCCTGTAATACTTGCACTGCCTCGGCATTAGCGACATCCGGTATGCCGATGGCTCTCACTACCTCAGATGCTTCATTAGCATTCAAACCGGCTACTGGGTCGATCCGCACAGTATGGATCTTTTCAGGAGCGTTTTTGGCGACCTCCTCGATCTCCATCCCCCCCTCGCTCGAAGCCAGTAGTGCCACACGCTGCGCTACGCGATCCACCACCATACCGACATAGAATTCTTTGGCGATAGCGGCGCCTTCCTCGATCAACAAACGTCTCACCTGCTGGCCTGCCGGCCCAGTCTGATGCGTAACGAGCTGCATGCCCAATATCTGTCGAGCGAACTGAATCACTTCATCAAGTGACTTCGCCACCTTCACCCCGCCGCCCTTGCCGCGACCACCCGCATGTATCTGCGCCTTCACCACCCAGACCTTGCCACCCAGTTGCTGAGCCGCAGTAAGCGCCTCATCTGCGCTGAAGCACGCTACACCGCGCGGCGTAGGCACACCGAATTCGCGCAAGATCTCTTTACCCTGATATTCGTGGATTTTCATATAACCCCCTGATGAGACGAGCTTGCAATTTACCAGAGCCGGATAGTCCGTGTCGTTATGATCACTATAAAAAAGGCTGCCGGATCACTCCGGCAGCCTTTTTTATAGTATTTCAACAGACTTTTTAGAAGTCCCAGCGCACACCAGTCGAGCCGAAGATGCGCGTGGTTGATTTCGAACTTTCAGCACCATCATACTTGCCACTCTCAAAGCCCAAGTCAGCATCAAATGTGAGTTGCTCCTTCAAACGATAAGAAGCGCGCACCATGGGCGAGAAGCGAGTCGTTACAGCATTGAACTGATCGGTCTGCTTATACAGCGACATCGAGCTATCCAATCCCCAACTGTATTTTCCATACTTCACATCGGTGTGGTTATACACGTAGAAAGAATTGCCTTTGACAGTACTGCTGGTATTCAGCGTGGCACTGAAAGACCAGATATCACCCACCTTGTACAAGCCCGTACCCATCAATTGACCGGTCACGCTCTTTTCCAGACCGCGGCTTGGATTTGCAGCCAAGTAACCTTGAGTGCTGCCCAGTACACCACTTGCAGCGGTAGCAGTCGTATTGGAAAGTCGCACATCTGCTCCAACTCGCCATTTCTCACTCAAAGGCTTGGTCATTCCGATCTGCCCCATATTGCTGGTAGCTGTACGTTGCAGAGCCAGATCACGCACATCGCTGGCCGACAAACCTGCCTGCTCAAGCTGAGTGATTGATGTAGCGCTTGAACCATACAATGCATTGCGGATACTCAGTGAAGGTGCCTTGCGATGGTCCAGCATGAAATTCCATGAAGCATCCAATGCATCCATTGTTCCCATCACTTGGGAAGCATTCAATGCCTTCAAATTGATGTCATAGTCGACCAGTGCAAAAAGGGATTTCTTATCCTCGTAATATCGCCATTCGCCACCAACTGCACGGCGATCAAGCACGCCATCCACCGTTTGATTGATGCCATAGGCAGTGAACGGGCCACTGTCGACACTCACACCAAAGAAAGTGGGGGATGTACTGTCGCTGTAATCTGCCAACTTTCCGACCACTCCGTTAAAACGCATATATGCCGCATCGCCATATGAGCCGGAAAGTCCATCAAAACGCCCAAGTACACCCGCGCCATTAGACGATTGACGCCCGACACGCAAGAAATAATCCTGCTTGCGACCTTTGACTTCGCCGTACATCGAACTAATTCTGTTCTGGCTTGACTGCCCAGAAAGGAAGTTCTTTGTGTTATTTCCCCTAAATACGATTCGACCATCCAAGTCGTCACTGATATATCGACCAGAGACATCCTCGGTCGTGATCAGCATCGATTGGTCAGTCAATGAGATTGAATCGGTGACAGCCTGATTATTGAATGATGCAGTGGTTGTATCTTCTTTGCTCTTACCAAAATAATAGCGCGCACTGATGCCACCATATGCAGACCAACGAGCCTCCTGCTTCTTCTCGGTCGCCTCGACGATTCCCGGGCCGCTAGCCGTACCAGACAAACCTGCCAAGCGCTGCATCACACGCGGCACACCTTCGCCCTGAGGGTACAAATTCAAATACAGGTCATATTCCGTCTTGGCTTTGTCATACTGACCGGCACGCTCACGCGCAACCCCCACCCATTCTTGAGCATCTTCCGAGTAATCATTGGGGGGCAACATCAGTAGCTTGTTCAGCACACCAACAGCATCTTCGTTCTTCTTTGCCGACAAGGCGGCACGTGCCTGCCCCATCAGATCG
This sequence comes from Sideroxydans sp., assembly GCA_024636935.1. GTDB lineage: Bacteria > Pseudomonadota > Gammaproteobacteria > Burkholderiales > Gallionellaceae > Sideroxyarcus. The sequence continues at coordinate 20,625 of JAGXGC010000024.1, forward strand.
AACGCCTGTTTATTGTTCTCGGCCAGATTGGCATCCCTTGGCGTTGCACGCACAGCGTTCACTGCCGGCAAAAATGGCAAAGCTACTTCTGCGCTAGTGCGATCCGGACGGATAGTGATCAGGATACTGCGTTGATCCTTGCCCGCTGCAACACTGAATCGTGCATCACGTGAGAACTCAACGACCAGCTTGGGCCTAGTCGATGTATCGCGCGTCGTTACCGTGAATGATGGGATCAGACCAGAGGGGGGCGAGTTACGTGTCTCGTCATCCACCCACTTCTCGTCGAACGCAACTCCCGGTACGCGCTCGAAATAGATCTCCAGCGTCTTACCGCTACTCACGGGAGAATGACGCACATAGCGCACGGGCGACGTGGTGCGGATGGTCGCAACGATGCCATCTGTTTGATACTCCAGCGTGACATCGTCAAGCGGTTGCGCAGTAGACACACTTGGTAAGATTGCTATAAGCGATAGACCAAGTACGAATTTAGTCGCTCTTATCAATGCAAGGCTATTCATGCCTCTCTCCTTAATATGATTTTTATTCTCGCTATTGGATTGATTCAGTAGCGGACGTAAAAACGCTGGGCCAGCCTAACAGCAGACCCAGCGATTTACATCAATCCCATGCCTGATAAAGCACACCCTTGCTACCCAATGGTTTATGACAGCCCGACTTAGAGCAATCATCACCACTCCTCATCCCCTCATGCCCAATAGACTTAGTATCCATTTTCCCCAGATACCCATTCCCTCTAAGGTGGCACGTAGTACATGCCAGACCGGTCACTTTATTATGATTCATGCCAGCCCAAGAATAATTGGTGGTATGACAGTCCAAGCAAGTACCGGTCCCTCTTGGAATATGATTCGTCGGAATACCCCTAACATTACCTAGGTTGTAGATATTGTTATGGCAACCATCACAAGCCAACCCTGTCGGGTGGCTATATCTCACACTAGTGAACGTGAACATGCTCGTGTGACAGTTTTCGCAACTGGTAAATGTAGCTCCTCCGACACTTGGCCAAGGCAAATGCTTTGCATTCGATGTTACAGCCTTAGACTTTCCATCACCCGTTGAAGCATGGCACGCTGCATCATGACAATTCTTACCGGCCGTTACCTGTATTTTGTGATTCCACATACCCATTACGACCCATGCGCTGGTACGGTGGCAGCTATCGCAAGCCGCAGTCTGTTTGACTCCACCAGTATTGTGACCAGCCGGACGTCCAGTTGCCTGTCTGCCGTTGTGACAAGTCTGACACTGGCCCGGCAGTGCTGCGCCATGGTTGTAACGCACTCCTAGCCAAGTAGCGGTATTGAAGTGACAAGACTCACAAGGTGCATCGGTCACGATGTGCCTGTCATTCTTGGGGGTTGCCACGATACGCCTTCCCACTGCATGACAGCCGTCACAGGTACGGGGCGTACCTTTGAACACGCCACCGGTGTGGCAACTTTCACAGGCCGCTGCTGCGTGCCCACCCGAAAGCGGAAAACCGGTCGTCATGTGATTGAAATCGCGCCCGATCTGCTGAGCAGCCCCCGCTTGCAGCGTTGTCACCGCCAACAACACGGCAAACATCGCACCGATAAAACCTGATTTTCTCTCCATGACAACCTCCTCGATAGTTCACTAACTTCTTGCTTAGTCTGCCTCAACTAGAGATTAAGGCAAACTGGATTTTTTTCTGCTATTTCTTCTAGGGCACGGCCACGCCCATCTTCACTGTTTTCCAATCGTTGCCTTCATGACAGCGCTCGCAGCGATCGCCAAAGTTTCCGTTGTGCACATCGTCACGTTCGTGACAGCTGCCACATGCAGTGGAAGTCACCACTTTCTTGGCCATAGGCTTCGAGTGGCAGGAATAGCACTTGTTGGCGGTCTTCTTGTGCGGCCCATCCAGCTTGAAGTTGGTCTTGTTGTGATCGAAGTCCCATGCTGCCCACGAGCGCGTGGAGTGGCAAACCTGACATTCGGTCCCCAGTCGGCGACGGTGGACATCTTCATCGTCCTTTTCATGGCAAGACCAGCAGTCGGACTTCGCATCCTTGAAGGTCGGCTTTTCGTGGCATTTCTTGCAAGCGACCAGTCCATGGCGTCCCAGCAAGGGGAAGGTGGACATGCGGTTGTGGTTGAACTTGTCAGTCTTCTTCCAGTCGTCCTCAACGTGGCAGGTCTCACACTTCTTACCTTCCTGGCCTTTGTGCGACTTGTCATCGTCCTTCTGGTGACAGCTGATGCAATCCTTCTGCAACTTGTCCTTGTACAGGTCGCCCTTATGACAATCCGTGCACTTGGTCTTCTTGTGCTTGCCTAGCAGCGGATACTTGGTTTCCTTCTCGTGGTCGAACTTGATCGTCTTCCAGTCATCGGCAACGTGACAGGTCTCGCACTTGATGCCGAAGTTGCCCTTGTGCGCTTTATCGTCGTCCTTCTTATGGCAGGAGACGCAAGTCATCTTCAGCTTGTCCTTGTACAGATCACCCTTGTGGCAGTCGGTACACTTGGTCTTCTTATGCTTGCCTAGCAGGTCGAATTTGGTCTGCTTGTCGTGGTCGAATTTGATGTCCTTCCACTCTTTTTCAGTGTGACAGGTCTCGCACTTGGGGCCGAACTTGCCCTTATGGGCCTTGTCGTCGTCCTTCTTGTGACATTCATTGCACTTCGTCGGCGTGCCCTTGTATTTCTTGTTGATGTGGCACTTGTCGCACTTGACTTCATTGTGCTTGCCCAGCAATTTGAACTTGGTCTTGTCGTGGTCGAACTTTGTCTGCTTCCAGTCCTTGGCCGTATGGCATGACTCGCACTTCTTACCTAGCTTGCCGTTGTGGGCCTTGTCGTCGTCTTTCTTATGGCAGGACACACAAGCCATCGGCGTTTCTTTGTACTTATGGTCGATATGGCACTTCAGGCACTTCACATCGACGTGCTTACCTTCCAGTTTGAACTTGGTCTTGCCGTGGTCGAAGTCGGTAGTCTTCCAATCCTTGTCCACGTGACACTTGGCGCAATCTTCACCCAAGCCGCCTTTGTGCTTATCGTCCTTCTTGTGGCAACTAAAACATAGTTGCGGTGCCTCGCGGAATTTTTTCCCCGCCTTGTGACAGCTCTCACACTTGACCTTTGAGCCTAAGTGGCCACCCTTCAGCTCGAAATCTGTCAGTTTGTGATCAAATTTCTTTTCATCAAACTCAGCCGCCTTGAAATCACGCCCTTTGTGTTCAGCGTGACATTCCTTGCAATCCTTCGTTGTATCGATACGGCCATGATGGCCCTTCTTCTCGGCAACGTCCTTGCCTACGTCTTTGTGACAGTCCATACACAGATTGTTCTGTGCTTTCTTATCGAATTTTTTATGGCAAAGCTCGCACTTCTCCTCTTCCTTGGCATGCCCCTTGATGACGTCACCGGGCATGAGAAGTTTATTGGCGTTCGCCTGCATGGGCAGCGCGAACAGGAAGAAGATCAGCGTGAGTGTGCGAATAAACATAGTTATATCAATCAGTAAGCATGGACTGCATAGACGTGATAAATGGCGCTAAACACCATCATGAACACCAGCGGGATGTGGAAGATGTGCCACCAAGAAAACAACCGCTCGTAGGTGTGGAACTGACCCGCGTCTCGAACCGCGTGCAAATAAGAAGTGATCTTGTCCTTATACTCGTCGAACAATGAAAGCTGCTTCGTCTTCTCTTGCGTTTTCCGGAACGGGTCCGTTTCGACATCCGCATCTAGTAAAGCAAAGCTTCTTACATTTGGCCGGTGCAACGCA
>JAGXGC010000025.1 GCA_024636935.1 Sideroxydans sp.
ATTCGCATTCTTCACCAAGAACTGGTGGATTCCCATGAACAAAGAAGAGTGGATATTCGGCAGCCAGCTCATGAACCAATCCGTGGAATAAGGCAACATGCCTTTGGAGGGGGACTCCCCTTTGACTTCCTTGTAGAGCTTAAGCAGACGCTCACGGCTCAGGTGCGTCTCTTCCTGCAACAATTGCAGGCGCGCACCCAGATTGATCAAATCCACCGCGATCTGAATCTCGCGCGCCTCGGTCACCACACTCTTGTTACGCATGATCATTTCTCCTATGCGGCCAGTGCTTCGACCTGTTGCCCAGCCATCAAGATGGTGGCATGTGCGTTGGACATCATGCGATCCTTGTTGTAATCGGTGATCATGTTCAGCAACAGCTGCTCATCGAAACGGAAGCGGCACAACAGCATATTGGAACCTGTCATCTTCAGCATCTGGGCAGGTGACAGACCGTCGATCAGCTCGGCCAATTCTTCGCTCACTCCCAGACGGAAGATCGCGCTCGCCTTATCGCTACGAATCATCTGCTGCGCCAACATCATGTAGGAAAGATTGATTTCCCGGATCTCTTCGTGTACTTGATTTGTATTCATTGCAGTCCCCTCGCAAAAAACATTTATGTCTTGATTCGACGGTTGCATTTTGCGGGCGCAATGGAAATATAAAAATCGGAGGTTTTCCGATTTTACGGTAGGAAAAAATCCTACAAGAATGGATGGGCCGCCCCAGCCAGCCTGATTGGCCAGATGGGGCGATTGCCAGCATGAGTGCAACTGCGAGGGGACACAAGCAAATTGCACACTCAAGCCAACGGAGTGCATTGTAGGAAATTTGTTACCGTTTCAAACAATGAATAGCACGGAATATCGGGCCGTATCTTTTGCAATGCAGCCGGGTGTTTTATTCGACTAGGTTTTCACAACCCTTAGTGATAATAACGAGTAATTGATCGCATCCCCCTACCAGCAACGGACTACACCGGTGACAACGGATTTTCACTTACTAGCGACTTCAACTGCGCCAAGAGTTCATCGCGCAAGGCATGTAGTTCGCCGATGAGTGTTGGTATCTCGTTGAATTTCCCTTGAGCATGAAGCGCAAGCAGGGTCGCTGAGAGTGTATGTATCTGCTGGTGCAGGGAGGTTATCGTTTTGAAAGCGGGTTGTGTTTTATGGCGAGAAAGGCCGTCCGTATCTAACCATTGTCCAAAGCGGCAATGGTGTGCGTCCATCGACGGCGGGATTTCGCGTTCGCCTTTGAGAAAGGTTTCAAGGGCTGTTATCCAAGCGCGGTGTTCTACCCCTGCAAAGAGAATGGGTAGGTCGTCGCGACTAACGGGCGCTTTATCTAACCATGTGGCATCGGGTTTCCATGATGCAGCCCAGGCGGGCATTTCGTGTGCCGGCATGGGATGGGCGATCCCGTAGCCTTGGGCGTGATCACAGCCCAGTTGCAACAGCATGGCACCGCATTCCAAGGTTTCCACACCTTCGGCGATCACTTCTCGGCGGAAGGCGATGGCAAGGCCAAGTACGCCTTCCAGAATGGCGAGGTCATCTGGGTCGTCAAGCATGTCTCGCACAAAACTCTGGTCGATCTTGAGCAGGGAAACGGGTAATCGTTTCAGATAAGTGAGTGATGAGTAGCCCGTGCCAAAGTCGTCCAGGGCGAAACTCACGCCGATCTCCCGGCACGCTTCCATCACTTGAGAAACATGTGCGATATCTTCCAGCGCACTGGTCTCCAGCACCTCGATCTCAAGACAGCTTGGTTTGACGTTGGGATGTGCCGCGAACATCTCTCGCAAGTGGGTCACGAATCCGGCACGCTGCAATTGCAACGCGCCTACGTTCACACTTACCGGAATATCGAGGCCGGCCTGATGCCAAAGTTCCATTTGAGTGAGCGCGGTGTCGATGACCCACTCGCCGATCTCCACCGCCAGCGGATGGTCTTCGATCACCGGTAAGAAATTGCCGGGTGGCAACAGGCCTTTTTCCGGATGTTGCCAGCGAATCAGTGCTTCGGCACCGACCACTGCACCGCTGCGCATGTTTACTTTAGGCTGGTAATACAGCACGAATTCGCGATCGATCAAAGCGCGGCGAATCGCCTCCAAACTTTCATGGCGCCCGCGAATGCTGTTGTCATGCTCGGTGTCGAACAGGTGGTAGCGGTTCTTGCCTGCCAGTTTGGCCTGATACATGGCTTGGTCGGCTTGCCGCAGCAACTGATCGGCATCCACCTCTTCAGCCTGCGGATAGTATGTGACGCCGAGGCTGGCAGAAACTTGGAGGTTGAGCTCGCCGATTCGTACCGGCTGGGCCGCGGCGGTGAGTAAGCGGTTCAGCATCGGTACGCTGGATTCGATGTCGGTCAGATCAATCAGAACGGCGACGAACTCATCTCCGCCGATGCGCGCAAGCGTGTCACCTTCTCGCAGTGCTTGCTTCATGTTCGTTGCCACGACCATCAGCAACTGATCGCCGACCTCATGTCCGTGACTGTCGTTGACTGCCTTGAAGCCATCGAGATCAAGATATGCAACGGAGAGTTTTTGTCCTCGCCGTTGTGCTTGCATCATGCCTTGATACAGGCGGTCGGCGAGCAACACGCGGTTGGGCAGATTGGTCAGCGCGTCATAGTGGGCGATGTGTTCAAGTTGCTGTTCATGCTTTTTGCGCTCTGTGATGTCGCTGACGACATTCAATGTTGCAGGACGGCCTTCCCAGTCAATCTTGACGCTGCTCATTTCGACCCAAAGCACGCCCCCAGTTTTAATCAATAAGCGGAGCTGATATCTTTGAGCGGCAGGCTCCCCCTTGATACGCTTCATGAAATTCGATTGCACCAGCTCCTGATCGTCGGCATGGATGAAATCTAAAAATGGGAGATTGGCGACTTCCTCTTTGCTATAGCCGGACAAAGCCAGCAGCGCGGGATTGATGAATTTCAACATGCCATCTTGGGCTACGACAATGCCTTCATTGGCCATTTCGATCAACAGACGATAGCGAAGTTCACTTTCTGCCAATCTGGTTTCAGCCTGTTTGCGCTCAGAAATATCGCGTGAGAAGGATTGAATGAACGGTTCTCCATTTATTTCAACCAGACTTGCGCTGACTTCCAGCGGGAAAACACTACCGTCCTTGCGATAATTCTCCACTTCGAACGTCAAGGATTCTCCGGCCATGATGCGTCGCATTCGCTCAGGCATCTGTGGCGCGGAGACAGGGGTATCCAGATCACGCAGGTTCAGGCCCTGCATTTCTTGAATCGTGTAACCGTGCATGCGGGCGAATGCGTCGTTGAAAGAGACAAGCTCCCCTTTGGGCGAGATGATCGATATCCCGTCATTGGCGCGATCGAACAATGTCTGAAAACGTCGGTCCCGCTCGCGCAGGATCTTTTCCGACTGTTTGCGTTCGGTGATGTCGCGCGTGACTGCCAGATGTGCGGTCCGATCATCGATCTTCATGGGGACGGCATGTGTCTCAAGCCAGCGCCGCCCGCCTTTAAGTCCGATCACCTCGAATTCCATCTGTGCAGATTCACCTCCAATGACACGCTGGTGCATCAGGTCGAACTCTGCGCAATACTCGGGAGCGATGACATTCAATATCGGGTCGTTTAACACTTGCTCCAGTGAGTCTGCCTCGATCATGGCTAATCCGGCCGGATTCATCTGCGTCAACCGTCCCTGAGCATCGACTATCTTGATGCATTCCGGTTCGTTATTGATGATGGTCTGCAATGCTTGCTCGGCCTTCTTGCGCAGCGCCACTTGCTGCCGCAAAGTGCGGTTCCAAGCAAGGATCACTGCCAGCACTACGAACGCAATGGCAAGTAAGACTCCCAGCACGAGCCAGAACTGCAGTTCCATGAAAATGCTTTGCGGTTTCGCGACGCTGATCCATCGATTCCTGATCTCCAGACGTTCTGCATCAGTGATGGAATTCAGTCCTTTTTGCAGGATGCTGTGTAATACCGGCTCAGTCAGAGGCGTGCCTATTGCAAGGTGAACATCGTATGAGATTTCACCTGCCACGCGCAGATTGGAGATGCCCTTTTCAGAGATCAGGTAGGTTGCTGTCGCCAAGTCGATCACAGCGGCATCGGACCGTCCGAAGGAGACATTGAGCAATGCGCTAAGGTCATCGGAAACCAGGTCGGGCATAAAGTGCGATCCACGGCTTGTCATGTGCTCCGTGATGGCATAACTCTTCACCAGAGAGACCTTTGATCCCTGTAGATCACCCTCATCAAGATGGCCAGAGCGTTCCTTCCGGACGATGATCACGTTCGGTACGGAAATATAGGGCTCCGTCATGGACAGGAATCTAGCGCGCTCCGGGGTATTCGTTATCGCATTGACAATCTTCACATCACCGCTATGCACGGCCTGAAATATCTCGTTCAGATTGGGGAAGCGACGCTGATCGAAACGCACGCCGATCTTGGATTCCATCAGGCGCATATAGTCATGCGCTAATCCGGTTGGCTGGCCTTTTGCATCGATGAACACAAATGGGGCGTAAGCCGTTTCGACCGCTAGCACCAGATGCGTTTTGTTTTTGGCAAGCCAGTCGCGCTCATCAGCGCTCAATATATCCTTGTTGCCAACTTCGCCATAAGCCAGGGTGCTCAGGAGCAGGCTTAGTGCCGAAAATAAAAGGAGGCGGCGGCTTGTTGTGCGTGTCTCGCTAATCTTCTTTTTCAGGCAATCAAAGGGCGGTTTCATAGTCTCTAGCCGGACTTGATATTGAGTGAAGGATCGAATCAAACGCGTATGACTCGATCCTGAGGATTTAGGAAGCAGGGATAAAAGCCCATGTTCGCCCGAGAGAGTGTACCAAATTGGAGATTTTATAAGACTGCAATTGCGTGCTTGGTGAAGACTAACTATGGCTTTTTAGCATGGCAAAGCCGCAATACGAGTAAAGATGTGAGAGGCCTAGCCTAGCAAAGCCTGCGCCTGCATCTCACACAAGGTGCGGGTGTCGGCATCCAACTCCTTCAGCCAGTCATTCGGAATGGACTCGGTGCCATATAGCGCACCGGCCATCATGCCTGCGATGGCGCCGGTGGTGTCGGCATCGCCGCCTCGGTTCACTACATCGATCAGGCAATCGTGCAGATCATCAGTGTCGAAAAAACTTTGGAACACGGCGGGCATGGTGTCGGCGATGTAGCCGCTGGGGTTGGCGGCGGGTTTGATGGCGCGGAACTTGAACAAGGGATGTTGCAGCGCGAGGGGGTGTGCGTGTTTGTGCAGCAGGTCGTTCTTGCTTGCGCCGCGTAGTGCGTCTTGCACCATCAGCACCAGACATTCGCAGGCTGCATCCGATAGTGCGCAATGATGGGTAGTGTGCGCTTGTGCACGACAGGCGGCGCGCACGTCGTCTTCGCTTTGGCCGAAGGTGGCGAGTGCGACCGGCAGCACGCGCATCGCTGCACCGTTGCCTGCGTCGTGGTCGGAGTAGGGGGCTTCTGGGTTGCCGGTCTTGCGGAATTGCAGCAGGTTGCGGCGCACGGTGTTGCCGATATCCACCGGCTTGCCGCGCATCCAGTCGTCGAAGGCTTGCGCGGCGGCATGTGCATCGACCTTGCCTGCTTTAAGGATGGAGGTGCCGAGCGCGAGCGACATGGTGGTGTCGTCGGTGACCTGGCCCGGCTTCAGATGCAGCCAGCCGCCGCCGATGAGTTTGTCATGCACACCGTATTTCGCCACGATCTCGCGCGGCGTCATGAACTCCACCGTCGCGCCCAGCGCATCGCCGATGGCGAGGCCAAGGTAAGCAGCGATGGCGCGGTCTGAAGTGTTCATTTCAACGTAGGTGAGTAAGCGCGGCGTCATACCGGCGTAGGCCGGTATCCAGATGATCAAACATTACGCGCATGCGGTGCATCATCATGGTTTTGTCTGCTTCGCAGAGTATTTGTATGGCTGGATACCGGCCTGCGCCGGTATGACGGCTCATTCTTCAGGCCCGAAACATTTCTGGTAATCCGCGCACACCTCGCAACTCGGTGCACGGCAGACGCGTATCTCTTCCTTTTCGCATAGTTGCTTGTAGAGGAACTTCTTCCATTTCATGTCCTGGGTATTTTTTGCAGCCAGGGTGGGGAAGTTCTGCGTCATCAACTCGGTCAGGTATTTTCGTGTCCACAGGCCGAGATCCTGCCACAGGTGATCGCTCGCCATACAGGCGGTGGTGACGATCTCCGCCATCCATATCTCGGATACGTCGAGATCGGCGCGATGTTCAAGGATCAGCGCGAGGACGTCTTCGTGTTCCAACTCACGGTCAGCAGAATCGGAAGTCGTCCGTCTGATCACGAGTTGCATATTGGGGAAGTGGCGCGCCAGCAGCGCGGCGAACACTTCTTCGTTCAAACCCAGTCCGGGCGGTAGCGCCCCGATGCCGGCAGTTTGGCTGGCGATCAGTTGCGCGAACAGTTCATCATTGGGCAGCCCGGCCGCATGCGACATCAACTCCGCATACAAGCCTTCCGGCTGCGGCGGAGTCTTTGTGGTGTGTATGACGGTGGGCTGCATGATGATCATTACTTGACGCTTACTTGCTTGGGTATTCGATCAGCACGTCTTCGTCACGCAACACCATCTGGCAAGCCAGACGCCATTCGCTGGTGACGACGTCATTCACCTTCATCGCGTCGATCTGTGCGGCGGTGATCTTGCCTTCTTGCTTCAGCACGGTGATCTCACGGTCTGTCAGCGGGCCAGCCATCGGGCCTTTGTTGGACAGGTTGGTGACCTTCACCAAGCAAGTCGCGCATTCGCCGTTCTCGCAGCCGAAGTCGATGGGGATGTGGTTGTCCTTTGCCAGTTTCAGCACGGTCATGGTGTGGCTGCCGGCTGTTGCGTAAACGGTCTTGTCCTTGTGCAAAGGGCTGGAAAAAGTGATGTTCGGCATTGCTGTTACTCCTACTGTGGTGGTTAGAAAAAACTACGCTTTAACTGTGATATCTCCGCCTAATACCTGCGCCTGGCAGGCGAGGCGATGGCTGCTGCCCGCCATGTTCTCTTGCAGCACTTTGTCTTCCAGAACCGAGCGTTCGCTCATGTGCTCCATGCCGGAGACGATCTTCATGATGCAGGTGCCGCATTCGCTTTCACGGCAACCGTAGGTGATGCTGGCGCCGACCTTTTCGCTGATCTCGATTAGACGTGTGCCGGCTGGCACGCTGATGGTGACCCCGAGTTTTTCGAAAGTGACGTTGGCCTTTGGCATGCTATGACTCCTGAGAAAGTAGTTCGGACATTGAGATGACTCGGCGCTCCAGATTGCCGGTCAGATGTTTGGCGAGTTGCTTACCGAGATCGCGGCAGCGTTGCATTTCTTCTTCGTTCGGAATGAGTTTGGCGCGCACGCCTTTGATCGGTACGCGCAGCTTCAGTCCGCGCAGGCGGTCTTCGACCATGTTGATCGCTTCGCCGCTCCAACCGTAGGAGCCGAACGATGCGCCCAACTTGTCGCGTACCTTGATCACGGCCAGCGAAGACAACAAGTCCCATACCGGCTTCACGGCGTCGCCGTTGATGGTGGGTGAGCCGATGGCGATGCCGTCTGCTTCTTCGATCAGATCGACGAAGGGTAGACCGCCGCTGGCTTGCAGGTCATATAGCGACACGCGCACGCCTTCTTCCGTCTCTGCGCCTTCGGCCACAGCCTGTGCCATCAGCGCTGTGTTGCCGTAGGAGGAGATGTAGAACACCAACAGTGATTTGTCGTTAGCACCGACCTCGTTGTGTAGCAGCGGGGCGGCCAGTTGTTTGTAGCGTTGCAGATAGCTGCGCGGTGCATCGCGCAGGATGGGGCCGTGCGCGGGCGCAATGGTCTTCAGTTCCAGCGGCTCCAGCAGTTCGAGTGCTTCCAGCACATGTTCGCGGAACGGTCGCATGATGTGCTGGTAGTAATACTCGAACGAGAAACGGAAATCGCCGACCTTGTCGTTGAATAGACGCGGGTCGCAGAAATGGCAGCCGAACACATCGCCACTGAACAGGATGCCTTGCTCTTCCACTAGCGTGCATTGCGTATCCGGCCAGTGCAGGAAAGGCGTGCTGAAGAAATGCAGCGTGCGTCCACCGAGTTCGACGCGGTCGCCCGTTTCCACCACATTGAATTGCAGATCGTCGGTCTTCACCAAAGCCTTCAACATCAACTGTGCTTTGGCAGAGATGTAGAGTTTTGCTTGTGGTGCGCGCCGCATCAGTTCCGGCAATGCGCCGCTGTGGTCCGGCTCCAGATGGTTCAGCACGATGGTGCTGATCTCGTCGTAGCGTGCGACTTGTTCCAGACGGGAAAAGAATTCATCCGCATGTGATGCCTTAACCGTGTCGATGATGGCCACGCCGTTGTCGCCGCGTACGCAGTAGGAATTGTAGGTGGTGCCGTTCGCCGTTTTTAGGATGATGTCGAATTCGCGCAGACTTGGATCGAGCGCGCCGATCCAGTGCGTGCCGGGTGCGACTTCAACAGCATTCGGCGAGGCGTTCATGTCACGGTATCCGGCGCCGGGCAAGGTTCGGAACGAAGGCAGATGGGGCAGGGCTCATCTTTTAGCTGACTGTCGTTGAGGCCGATCCAGGCATCCACTGCCTTGGCTTCGAAACCTGCGCGCAGTTCACCGTCGATATCCATCAGGGGACGGCGGATGAGCAGCGGTTGTTCCACCATCATCGCCAGTGCTTCAACTTCAGTGTAAGCAGCCGGATCGATCTCGCCCGACTTCACGCTGGGTGCGGACGGGTTGAACCATTTCTCGACTGCCATCTCGCCGAAAAAAGGACGCAGTTTTTCTGTCGTCCATTTTTCGATGAGCAGATTCTTCGGCAACACGGTGTGACCCGACGCGGCCAGCCACACCTTTTGTTTGGTGTTGTTGCCGCAGCCGGGTTTCTCGTAGAAGACGATGGTGGCCATGATGCTTACGCGGCCAACTTCTCTGGCGGGATGCCGGTCAGAGAGCCGGGTGGGTTGAGCTCCACGCCGTCTTCGTTGAGGATCGCGCCTTCGATCGGGCAGATGCTTGCGCATTGCGGTTCTTCGAAATCGCCTGCGCATTCCGTGCACTTCTCAGCGTCGATGAGGAAGTGTGGCTTCGCCTCATAGATCGCCTTGCTCGGGCACAGCGGTTCGCAGGCATAGCAGTTGGTACAGGATTCGATGATCTCAAATGCCATGATGTATTTCCTTTGCTAAAACCATATTCATTAATCCGTCATTCCGGCGAAGGCCGGAATCCAGCTAATCTCAACACCCTCGCGCAGCGAGTCATCAGGTGTTGTCTGCTGCGCAGGTTCTTCCTTTGACTGGATTCCGGCCTTCGCCGGAATGACGGTCAAGCTCAAGCCACCTTCTGCTGCTCGTCCACTTTCTCTACCAGCTTGCCTGCGGCACGCATCTCTTCATAGACAGCCAGCACTGCATCTTCGATGGCTTCCATCGCGTGTTCGCCATTGGGCCGGATGCCTGCGGCTTCCAGTGGGCCCCAAGGTTCGTAGCCGACCTTGCTGCACAACACCACTTCGCAACCCGAGAGTTCGCGGATGGTCACATCCAGTGCGCTCTCGCCGTCGCCGCAGGTGTCGCCACCTTCGCAATACGGTGTGGTCTTGCGGTGGCCGATGAAGCGCACGCCGTTGCTGGATGCTTCATAGATCAGGAACTCGCTGGCATGACCGAAGTGTTCGTTGATGACGCCGCCGCTCTTGGTGGCGACCGCCATCAATACCGGACGGGTCACTTCTTTCTTCAGGCCTTCGATGCTGACCAGCTTGGTTTCCTTGGCAGCGTGTTTGCTTTCCAATTCTTCGTTGATGGCTGCGTGCACTTCGGCACGCATCTTCATCGCTGCGGGGTAATCGATTTCCATCTCTTCGATCTTATCCAGCGTGAATTCAGAACCGCGGTCTTCGCCCAGCAGACCCACCGCATCGGCGCGGCACTGGCGGCAGTGACGCATCATGTTCATGTCGCCGGCACACGAGTCCTGCAATTCCTGTAGTTCTTCGTTGGTTGGGCCGCGCTGGCCGGTGAGGCCGTAGAACGTGCCGTGTTCCTCTTCCGAGATCAGCGGCATCACGTTGTGCAGGAATGCACCTTTGGCCTTTACGATCTTGGAAACTTCTTCCAGATGCTTGTCGTTCACGCCGGGGATCATCACCGAGTTCACTTTGACCAGCACGCCTTTGGCCACCAGCATCTCCAGCCCCTTCTGTTGTTGCTCGATGAGGATGGCTGCGCCTTCGCGACCTTTGATGCGCTTGTTGTTCCAAAAGATCCACGGATAGATCTTTGCGCCCACGTCCGGATCCACACAGTTGATGGTGATGGTCACGTGGTCGATGTTGTATTGGCACATCTCTTCGACGTTCGCCGGCAAGTTCAGGCCGTTGGTGGAGACACACAGTTTGATGTCCGGCGCCTGCTCGTTCAGCATGCGGAAGGTGTCGAAGGTACGCTGTGGATTAGCCAGTGCGTCGCCGGGACCGGCGATGCCCAACACTGTCATCTGCGGGATGGTGGCCGCGACGGCCATCACCTTCTTCACTGCTTGCTTCGGATTGAGCACCTCGGAAACCACGCCGGGGCGTGACTCGTTGGAGCAATCGTATTTGCGGTTGCAGTAGTTGCACTGGATGTTGCAAGCCGGTGCGACAGCTACGTGCATACGCGCAAAATAATGGTGTGCTTCTTCGGAATAGCAGGGATGGTTCTTCACCTTGTCGCGGATACTATCCGGCAGGTGGTTCATTTGGTCGTCGGTCGAGCCGCACGAGCCCGAGGAACATCCGCCCTTGGCGGCTTCGCTTTCTGTGTTGTTCAAGACTGGTAGTTCCACAATATGTCCTCCGGTTAGGTCCGCATGACTATCAGCAAGCCGCGTGCCTGAAATGCTGGCACGCTTAACCCCTTGTTTTGTTGGGTAGCTACTTGGACGTTGTGGGCTTGCCTGTTGCAAATTGCACATGACATTCACGAAAGCTTGTGGCGAAGGCGACAAAAATCACCACGGCGGCGATACGGGGGGCGAGGGTAGGAGCAGATGGAATATATATAACGCTGCCTGCGCAATGGTTTAGAGAAATACTGCGGTATGCCACGGGAGTTGGCATTCAACTTGCCTATATATAAGGTATGAAACTTCATCTCGATTGGTCTTCCTACGAAACCGCCGGACAAGGCGATGCCTACGCAGGCATTCCCGCGACCGGCGGCGACTTCGCCAAGGCGGTCGCGGTGTGCATCAGCGACAAACAATGTCAGCGCAAACCCAAGGGCGTGATGTGCCCCAGCTTCCGCGCTACAGACGATGTCGCACAATCGTCCGGCGGCAGAGTGCAAGTGCTCAAGGCTGCATTGAATGGCGAGCTGGGCGAGAACGCGTTCGCCGGATTGCAACTCGCTGCCGCGTTGGAATTGTGTGTCGGTTGCAAAGGCTGTAAACGCGAATGCGCCAACCAAGTCGACATGGCCGCCATCAAGATCGAATATCAAGCACAGCGTAACGCGCTGTCAGGAGTGTCGTTGCGCGAACGATTGATCGCCGACCTGCCACAACGATTGCATCACCATGCATTCATGCGCAGCATCATCCGCTGGCGCAACCGTTCACCGTGGTTGGCGAAGCTGGGCGAGACGTTCCTCGGCATCTCGGCCAAACGCAAACTGCCGGAGCCTTCTGCTGCACCCTATGTTGCACCTGCGTTCAGCACGGAAGCTATAAAAGACGATCGTGCCGTCATCCTGTTCGTCGATACCTTCTCCAACCATTTCGAACCGGAGGTCGCACAAGCCGCCCATCAAGTGTTGAGCGCCGCCGGTTATTGCGTCACTACTTTGCAGCCCGCAGTGGACGACAACGAACCCGAACGCGCACTGTGTTGCGGTCGTACTTATCTTTCTCTCGGCCAAGTGGAACAAGCCAAGCGCGAAGCGCGCCGCATGCAACTCGCGTTGCGTCCCGCGCTGGCCGCAGGCACGCCCATCGTTGGCCTCGAACCTTCGTGCATTCTTTCGCTGCGCGACGATCATCTGAAACTTGGCTTGGGCGAAGAAGCTGTCGCGCTATCTAAGCAGGTCTACCTGTTCGAAGAATTCATCGCACGCGAAAACGACCGCAAGCGTCTCACGCTAGACCTCAAACCGCTGCCGCCGGGCAAGACACTGGTGCACGGCCACTGTCACCAGAAAGCTGTCGGCGCGATGAAGTCTTTGCGAAAAGTGTTGCGCATGATCCCCGAGTTCGATTTTGAATTTATCGAAGCGAGCTGCTGTGGCATGGCCGGTAGTTTTGGCTTGGAAGCCGAGCACGCGGATATCTCGATGCAGATGGCCGAGCTGGATCTGTTGCCCGCACTGCGCGCCGCACCGGACGCCGCCATCCTCGCCAACGGATTCTCATGTCGTCACCAGATACGCGAAGGCGTGGAACGAAATGCGCAGCATGTCGCTTTGCTACTGCGCGATGCACTCAAGGAGAAAACACCATGTTGACTGGCGCACTACTCGGGCTGATGGAACAACTTGCCCTAAACATCATCACGCTCACCGAAGAAAGCAGTGAACGCGAATTCTTCGACAGTCGCATCACACGTTCGCAGACGCTGATGATGTTGGGCAATCTGGCCAAGGCATGCTCCAACTTGCCACCTAGCGTCTGCGAGCGCTTGCCGCAGATAGATTGGGCCGCATGGCATGCCGTAAAGAACGCCCTCGCCAAGCCGGATCAACATCCTTTGCAGTTATGGGTGGCGATCAAAGAACTGACACCGATGACATTGCAATATCTGTACGACTACAAGCGCTCACAACCGCAGTTGTTTTCGATGGTGATGTGAAGAAGTTGATGATGACTTCAATTATTCATGGCGCCATCACATTGTTGAAATGAGACATGGCTAACTTCCAGCACCTGTTTGAAATGATTGTTTAATGTGACTGATGGAGGTGTGAATGGAACAATTTCTGATGATGATGGCGATGATAGTGGCGGGTACTGCGATCTTGATGTTCGGCATTCGGCTCAGCAGGAATGAAGCACGTAGTTTGGATGGATCGCCCACGGAGATCGCAAGCTGGGGCTCTGGATTCTTTCTGACATTTACCGGGCATGCAGCGCTGATGTCGTTCTTTTAAGTAGCTCGCGTAAGTGATGATCGGCCATCCTCGATAAAGAGGGTGGCTGCTTATCTGGTGGTGAGTCGATACACCTTGTACTCGGCGTGGATATCGGGGAGCGATACTGATTTTGGATCGGCTTCGAATACGCTTTCAACATAAGTCAGTTCGATGTTGAACCCCGTTGTGTACAAACTCGTGATCTCGTCATCCACACCGGTGGCTTGCTTCATAGTCGCATTCTCTGCGGCATCTTCGACCGTCAGCAAAAACACCTCGGCAGTGTCCGACACGATGCGACTCAACTGCGCGACATACAGTCCGCGTATCTCTTCCGGCAAAGCAGTGAGCGCAGAACGATCATAGACCGTATCGATGATGCCAATATCGCTCTGCGTCAGCGCGAAATAATCTCCGCATAAGATGCTGATCTTGCCTGCGCGCCACAAAGTGGAGCCGCCCACTTGCTGTTGTGTTGGAAGCAGTCCGCTCTCACGAAAGAAATCCTCCACCGCCACCGGACTCAACTCCACACCGATGACCTCGTGCCCCTGCTGCGCAAGCCACAACATGTCCAGACTCTTGCCGCACAAGGGCACGAACACGCGACTGCCCTGCGGCAGTCCCAGTTCGGGCCAGAACTTACTTAGCAATGGATTGACGACTGACTGATGGAAATCGGTGCGTTGATCGCGCCAGAATTCAAGCCACAGGTGGTTGTCCTGATCGATGCGTGGCGCATCAGAAGGCAGACCACGATTTGCTGCAGAATTCATAGTGACTTTCGGTGACATGCAGCATGAGATGCATCGTCACTCAGTCTAACTGATTAACTGCAGCAGTTTCGGAAACAGATTTCTGTTCGTCCTATTTAGTTCGCAGCTAAGCGCCACAAAGAAGTGATCTCTGCTGCACGTGCCGCATACAGCGGATCAGTCTTGTCAGCGGATTTCGGATGGTGTGGCGTGATGTCCAGACGTTCGATCACTTTCAATCCTGCTGTGTCGAACATCGCCAACAATTCTTCGCGTGTGCGCAGACCAAGATGTTCCGCGATGTCGGAGATGATCAGCCAGCCTTCGCCGCCGGGTGTCAGGTGAGCGGACAGCCCACTGATGAAGCCGCGCAGCATGCGGCTGTCTGGATCGTAGATCGCGTGTTCCACCGGTGAGCTGGGGCGTGCGGGGATCCATGGTGGGTTGCAGACGATGAGCGGGGCTTTGCCTTCGGGGAAAAGGTCGGCCTCGATCACTTCGACTCTTTCGATCAGCTTGAGGCGCGTCAAGTTGTCGCGTGCGCAACTCAATGCGCGTGGATCTTGATCGGTGGCGACGATGCGTTGCACACCGCGTTGTGCCAGCAATGCAGCCAGCACGCCGGTACCGGTGCCGATATCGAAAGCGAGTTCGGTCGAAGGTAATGGAGCTTGATTCACCAGCTCCAGGTATTCACCGCGCACCGGCGAGAACACGCCGTAATGCGGATGGATGCGTTCATTCAATAACGGGATCTCCACACCTTTCTTGCGCCACTCGTGCGCGCCGACCAAGCCGAGCAACTCGCGCAATGATGCGACGGACTCGGTTCTGCTGCGTCCGTAGGCTTCGTTGCATGCCAGACGCATATCCGGTGCGCGGCGCAAAGGGATGCTGTAATCCGCATCCAGCGGGATCAAGATCATCGCTAATGTGCGCGCACGTTGCGACTGCGCCTGACGATGCAGGTGGAATGCTTCGCCTGGCAGTTCGGCTGTCTTGCGCGAACGTTCCGTCTTGCGCATGTTGCGTCGTGACATCGCCAGCAACAACTGCCGCGCATTCTGGAAATCGCCACGCCACAACAACGCCGTCCCCTCGCTAGCCAGACGATAGGCGTCAGTCGCCTTCATCGTGTCGTCCGCGATGACCACGCGCTTGGGCGGCGGCATGCCGCTCTCTGAACGCCAATGGGCTTTGCGCGATTTGTTCGATTCGTTCCAATTGATGAGGGGATGCATGGGATTCCTGTGGTGGTTGCGCAGCGAGAGGAGGTGTCAGAGCGGCGCCGGTTTGGGAGCGGATGATAACTCAATGCACCCATAGGCTGGCCTGGTGACTGGGGTTATGTAGATAAAGTGGTTTGGTAGGCGTCCCCCGTTGTTGCGAATAACCTTTAAAAATCAGGTTTATGTTGCGGCAGCTTGCCCGTAAAATGATTGCGGATATGTACTGCAGAGCTTTAGTTTCGTGCTGCAAATGAAAGCAAGATCGCTACCGCGTTCATTCGGCGTGAATACCAGCTTGGTTCTGCTCAGTCAGAGTATCTGTAACGCAATGATCATTGATTCCCCGCCCATCCGGATCGGATGGGCGGGGAATCTCTTATTAAAGGGGAGTGGCATGATCGGTTTGGAAGGTTACTCAATCTCGGAGCATCTTTCCCAAAGTTCGCCTACCGGTATCTACCGTGGGCTGCGCCTTGCCGACCGCCTGCCGGTGATCATCAAGATATTGGATGTGGAGTTTCCGACCCCGATTCAACTGGCTCATATCCGGCATGAGTTCGAGTTCGTCCGCGG
The DNA here is from genome assembly GCA_024636935.1 of Sideroxydans sp. Lineage (GTDB taxonomy): Bacteria > Pseudomonadota > Gammaproteobacteria > Burkholderiales > Gallionellaceae > Sideroxyarcus. Next base: position 15,712 of record JAGXGC010000025.1, read on the forward strand.
TCTGACGCATCCCGGCATCATCCGCGTGCATGCCCTCGAAAGGCTGAAGAACTCGCTTGCCATCGTGATGGAGGACTTCGGCGGCAAACCTTTGCGCACGCACATCAATGAACGGGCGCTTTCAATTGCTGAAAAGCTGCGTATCGCGCACCGCATCAGTGAGATCCTGGGCGAGATCCACGGCAATGGGATCGTGCATAAAGACATCAATCCCAACAACATTCTGATCAACCCGGATACCTCCGAGATTAGAGTCATCGATTTTGGAAACGCTTCCCGTATCGGCCATGAAGATCCGCAATTGGCTCATCCCGATCGGCTGGAGGGCACGCTGGCGTATATCGCACCCGAACAAACGGGACGCATGAACCGCCCTGTGGATCACCGCAGTGACTTTTATTCGTTGGGTATCACCTTGTACGAACTGCTGCTTGGGCGTCGCCCATTCGAGGCGCAGGACAGTATGGAGATGGTGCATATGCATATCGCTTCCGTACCGCCCAGCCTGCATGCCGAAGACATCTCCATCCCCCTCATCGCTTCGCGTATCGTGGATAAGCTGATCGAGAAGAATGCCGAGCACCGCTATCAAAGTGCGGCAGGTATTTGCAAAGATATCGAGCTGTGCCTGGATGCCTTGGCAGCGGGCACCAGTGCCGACGATTTTGTGGCAGGTGAACACGACGTGCTGGACAGATTCTGTCCGCCCGCAAAACTGTATGGACGCGAGGCGGAGATCGGGCAGCTGATGGCCGCTTTCGAACGGGTGTGCAGAGGTCAGTCCGGCACTGTGCTGGTGGCCGGATATTCAGGCATCGGCAAGTCTTCACTCATCCAAGAGATACACAAACCGATCTCGCGGCGCAGGGGATTCTTCATCGCGGGCAAGTTCGATCAATACCGACGCGACATTCCCTACTCGGCGCTGATCCAAGCATTCCAGAATCTGCTGCATCAATTGCTGACCGAGAGTGATGCGCGTATCGCCATGTGGCGCGAACGTCTGCGCGCTGCGCTGGGTGAGAATAGCGAGGTCGTCGCAGACGTCCTTCCCGAGTTGCGTCATATATTGGGCGAACAGCCGCCGGTGCCGCCGTTGGCGCCGCAGGAAGCACAGAACCGTTTCAACTACTTCTTCGTCAGTTTCGTTCAGGTCTTTGCGCAAGCCGAGCATCCGCTGACCTTGTTCCTGGACGACCTGCAATGGGCAGATCAGCCCTCGCTCAATCTGCTCGAGAAGTTGGCAGTGCACAGAGGCTGCGGACATTTGTTGATCATCGGTGCATATCGTCAGAACGAAGTCGACGCTACACATCCGATGCGGCTGGCGATGGATCGCATACAGAAGGATGTGCAGATCGAAGAGATCTTGCTGCAGCCGCTGTCAGCCGGGGTCGTATGTCATATCGTTGCCGATACCTTCGATTGCGACGCCAGCGAAGCGGAGGCATTGGCGGGATTGATCCATCGGGACACGGATGGCAATCCGTTCTTCATCAATCGTCTGCTGGGCGATCTGCATGACAGTGGCCGCGTGGTCTATGACCGCGCCCAGCATAAATGGGCCTGGGACATGGCCGAGATCGAGCGTGTCGGCATCGCGGACAATGTACTTGAATTGATGACAGCCAATATCCGCAAGCTCTCCGTTGCCACACAGCAGTTGTTGAACCTCGCCGCCTGCATCGGCAGCCAGTTCACACTCGCGGTGTTGTCCGTGGTCAGCGGCGAATCGCGTGATGCGATTGCGCAGGGATTTCGTACCGCATTGCAGGAAAGGCTCATCGTCCCTGTCGGCAATGAATATCGCTTCTTCGGTGACAATGCCATATTGGGCGATGACGATCCGCGGGTGTTCGAGGTTCGCTATCGTTTCCAGCACGACCGAATCCAACAAGCTGCCTACGATCTGTCGGATGCCGAAGCGAAGATCGGTATCCATTTCAAGATCGGTGAGCTGCTATTGCAGAGCACGAGCGATGAAGAGCTGGATGAAAAGATGTTCGATATCGTCAATCACTTCAATCTGGCGGTTGCGCATGCAAGCGATCCCGCGCTGCGCACCCGCTTGGCCGAACTGAATCTTCGTGCGGCCATTCGAGCGAAGAATGCGATCGCGTATGAACCCGCGCTGAAATACATCCAGTATGCGCAGACTTATTTCGAGTCGCTGCCGCAGCAGAACCAGTCCTTGCAGTTCCGCTTGTTGGCGGAGCGTGCCGAGTGCGAATATCTGAACGGCGACAGCGCGGCTGCGGAAGCCAGCTATACGCAAGCCCTGGATGCGGCAGCAAACGATGCCGAGCGCGCGGTAGTGCTCGAAGCCATGATCCATTTCTACACCAATACCGGCGATTTCAAGGTGGCCTACCAGACGGGGCGGCAGGCACTCAAACTATTCGGTGTGTCTTTGCCGGCTGGATTCACTCCGCCTTTGTTCGTGGTCGATCTGCTGCGTGCAAAATGGCGTATGCGCGGCAGAAAGATCGGCGACCTGATCGATCTGCCCCTGTGTCAGGACGAAAGATTGCGCACCGCGATGAGGTTGATCGGTGCTTTGCTCAAGGCCGCATACCAGATCCGTCCGGAGCTATGCATCGCCAATGCGGTAAAGGCGGTTAATCTCAGCCTGCGATACGGCACCACGGAAGACAATGCCGTGGCCTATGTTGTGTTTGGCGGCATCTTCATCGGCGGTGTGTTGGGGCGGCATCAGGATGGCTACGATTTCGGCAAGTTGGCACTCGCCATGAACGCGCGATTCGCCAACCTGAAACAGCGTAGCGAAATAAATTTCGTCTCCGGCTATTTCACCGACCACTGGCTGAACCCCGCGCAGCACACCGAGCAGTATTACCGTGCAGCGTATGAGAGCGGACTGCAAACCGGTGACTTCTTCCACCTGTCTTGTGCCGCCTGCACACTGGTCGAAAGCCAGTTCATTCGCGGCGTGGCGCTGCCGGAGGTGATGAAGTCCGGTAGCGACTATCTGGCGTTCATGGAAAACATCGATAGTCAGGAGGCCGCCGGTGCCATCACCGCGACATTGCGCGCCGCCATGAACCTGCAGGGCGCGACAGAAGGAGCTGAATCATTCGGCGATGCGGAGTTCGACGAGGCCGGATTCGTGGCGCGTATCCAAGGCTTCACTTCTTTGCACTTCGCGCACTTCTATTTCGTCAACAAGATGCAGACGCTCTACTTGTGGCGCAAGCCCGAAGCGGCATTGGAAGTCGCGCAGGCATCCGAGAGATATCTCAAGTATTCGATCTCCATGCTGCATACGGTGGAGCATCACTTTCAGTATGCGCTGATCTTGTGTGCGGTCTACGAACTGCGGCGGGAAAGAAAGTACCTGAACCGTGCACGCGGCCTACTGAAGAAGTTCGAGGGATGGGCGCGACTCAATCCGGCCAACTTCGAGCACAAGATGTTGCTCATCCGCGCCGAGATCGCGCGCCTGAGCGGCGGCTCATGGGAAGTGGCCGAGATGTACACGCGCGCCATCAGTTCCGCCGACGCGCATGGCTATATGCAGAACAAAGCGCTGGCCAACGAACTTGCCGGTCGCTTCTTCAACGCAAAGAACATCGAAGCATCCGCACGCAGCCATCTGAGTGAGGCGTATTACGGCTATCAGCTATGGGGCGCGACAGGCATCGCCGAGCGATTGGCGCAGGAGTTCCCGTTCGTCGCCACGCGGCACACACATGAGACTTTGTCAGGCAGCGCGATGGCTGGGCGCTCCGATCACAGATCATCCAAACCGTCCGCATCGAGCGAACGTTCCGAATTGCGCGACACGACCTCAAGTTCCCGCAAGCGCTCAGGTTTGGATATGGAGACCGTCATCAAATCTACGCAAGCGATCTCAGGCGAGATAAAGCTGGTGACGCTGTTGCAGAAATTGATGAAGATCATGATCGAGAACGCCGGTGCGGAGAAAGGCAGTTTCATTCGAGTATCTCAGGGGCGATTGTGTGTCGAAGCGGAAGGCTCCGTACATCAGGAGCAAGTGGATATCCTCGGCGGCGTACCGCTAGACAGCGCGAAACTACCCGTCTCCATCGTGCAATATGTCGCCCGCCTTGGCGAAAGCGTGCTGCTCAACGATGCCGGATCGGACGCGCGTTTCTGGGATGATCCTTACATCGCCCAAGTCAGACCAAAATCACTGTTGTGCACGCCGATCATGCATCAGGGTCAAGTGATCGGCGTGGTACTGCTGGAGAACAATCTGACCGGCGGTGCTTTCACAGCGGCGCGGATCGAACTGTTGCAGATGCTCTCCGCGCAAGCCGCCATCTCTATCGAAAACTCCCAGCTCTATGCCGATCTGGAACAACGTGTGCAGGAACGCACGCTTGCGCTTTCGCAAACCACAGAAGAACTGCAGCACGCCAATCAAGAACTGGAGAAACTCTCCTATACAGACGCCCTGACCCAAGTGGCTAACAAACGACACTTTCAGAAAGTGCTGGCAGAAGAATGGAGCCGTGCCGAGCGAACAGGTAACGCCCTGACCATCATGCTGATTGATATCGACTGCTTCAAACTCTACAACGACAACTACGGACACATCGAAGGCGACCGCTGTCTGCAGGAAGTCGCCGGAGCACTGAGCAATACGATATGCCGGAGTGGCGATCTGGTGGCACGTTTCGGCGGAGAAGAATTCATCGTGCTATTGCCGCATACAAGCCTTGATGAAGCGCGAACGGTCGCAGCGCGACTGGTCAACAGCGTGCGCGAACTGGCCATTCCGCACCAAGCCTCGCTGGCAGGAAACGAAGTCAGCATCAGCTTGGGCTTGGCACAAGCTGTTCCGCAGCGGGGCGACGATGCGATCGAACTGATCGAGGCCGCAGACCAAGCGCTGTACAAGGCAAAGGAAAGCGGACGTAACCGTTATCACGAGTGACGGTCGGCGTTCTCCTTTCCTATTCTGCCTATCTAACCACCACTCCCGCTGGAACGTAGGTAAACCCAGAACGTGTGCCCTATGCGCCGCCGTGGGTGACACCCCCTCCACATATGCACCGTTGCAGTGCGCTATCTCCTAAGGGATTGCGCACTTCTCATACTTTTCATATCTGGCATCGAAATTGCATTGCACAGGGTGAGCGCATGTAGTCATGCGTCGCTGTAGTGAAGATGTAGGAAATGATTCACGGGCGCGCAACACATTGCCGCTACTGTGGAATAGATACGAATCTAAAGGAGAATGACATGGTTGAATTTTGGACATTAATGGCAGGCATCGCAGTTGGCATACTGATCTTGATGGTCGGCATCATCATCGACCGCGACCCCGAGCAAAGCGTAGGTGACGCGATCACCGAAGGTTCACGCTGGGGCGCGTGGTTCATGGTGGTGTTCGGGAGCCAAGCGTTGGTGTTGAATGGGTTGTAAGTAGTAGAGGATATAAAGAACCACGAACATCTCCAGGCCGGGGCTGCCAGCCTATCCCCTGTTGTGTAGATTTTGGCGTCAGAAACGATAGAGAAGCTCGACCATGTGCATGTCTGCACCGATGGTGCCGGGGGCATAGAAGCCGGCATCCGAGTAGTGCATGAATCTGTAAGCGGCTGCGAAATGTTGGTACAGAGGGACTTCGATACCCAAAGTCAAAGCGAACTGGATGGGGCCGCCAAAATCTTGTAGCTCGAAGCGATGTCTGCTGAGCCATGCCAGCCCCAGCCCTGTGTCGATCAGAAAGCTCCCATTCTGCTTGCCGAGGGCAATCGTAGGGATTGCGACAGCGACCAGCGCGGTTTTGTTCTGGCCTCTGAGTACGCCAACGTGTGTCACCAGTCTTGTACTTGCCCCCCAGCCTGACTGGAACTGGCGCTCCCATGGCAACTTAAAGTTCGCCACAACATCGTATTCATGGAACGATTCCGGCTGCAACGCGCCGATCACGTGACTTTTTTCACCGATCTGCAATCGGAATCCAGCACTCTGTAATGCCCAGTCCGCAGCATGGCAGTGCCGAGGTGTAAACAAGCTCATCGCTGCAAGCGCCGCTGCAAACCAAACCACCGTGGGCATCCTTATGTTTGGGCAATTGATGATCATATGTATTTTTTGCGTCGCTGAGCGGGTGCGGTTTTAGTTTCTAGCCTGATACGCCGGTCATATTTTATGAATCGCCTTGCATGGCGCTACGATGGCATGCTCGGAATCGGCTCGGGATTTTAGAATTTTCCAACCCAAGTTCGTACTCCCTGCATGATCATGTCGACCGCTATGGTGCCCACATACAGCGCGGTAATTCGGCCGGCAATTTCAATATATCTTTTGATAAGGGGTTCGCTGTGCGGACGCACATGGTCATGCAAAGACTTGAGTGCGAGCATGATCGCAATCGAGATAGCAACCGCGACGATGATGGCACCGCATGCCTGCCAAACCTCATGGCGCTTGCCGATGACCACACTGGCGCTGATCGTGCCGGGGCCGATCAGCACTGGCATGGCAATCGCGCCGGCCAGATGCTTCGAGTCGCCTCGCAGGATCTCGATCGCGGTCGGGCCGCGGAACACGAACTGCAATCCAATCAGTACAAACACCAAGCCGCCGAAAATCTGGAACGAAGCGAACTCTGCCTGCACGATCCCGGAGAAAATAAAATCACCGACAACTGCAAAACTGCAGAACACTGCCGCAGCAATCATTCCGCCATGAATCAGCACTTTTGAGAAACTTTTATGATCCAGCTTCTCCACCATATCAACGAGATAAACGATGACAAGAAACGGGTTGAGCAGAACCAGCAGCAGCACTGCGGATTGAATGAGATCGGTCATAAATTTCTACCTGATTTTATCTGAATGCTAAAAACTCTTGAGATGCACAAACAGTCACTAGATGGGGGCGTTCGGCTGCAACTCGTAAGCGCCTTAAGTGTTGCGAACTTCAGCTCCAAGCAAATGATGCTGAGTAATTTTTGGTAAGCCATGACGTGTTGAACATGGCACAAGTAATCGATAAAGGAGGCGTGTTATTTCACTCACCACGAACCGTATCCGCTCAGCTTCATTGCGTCAACGATTTAGACGGATAAATATTTTCCTAATCCATGCATCCTATGTGCTCAGTGCATTGCAGGTTTCTAAGTAATGAGCCGTATTGTCACATCATGCTTGCCACACGCCAAACCCAGCACTGCGCAGATCGATACCGATCTCCACCTCTTGTTCGCAGGCATCGTCGTAATTCATCGGGTTGAATCCTTCATACAGGTCGGGCAGCAAGTGCAGTCCGTATTCTTTGGCGTAGCGGTTGGATTGGATGCCTGCCTTGTGTTTGTCGAAACGGACGTCGGGATCGAGCCCGGTCATCCCGACGTAGACGCAGGGCTTGCCGAGGACGTAATCCGGATTGCACTTCTTGAATTTGGCTTCGTAGAGTACGTCTTTGGAGAGTTCGATCACGTAGACGTTGTAATGTTTGCGGCGGGCCATGGGGTTGGAATGTAGCGAAGTTTTAGCGATTTGAACATGCGGGTTGCGACAGCAGAGGCTATATAGCAGCAGTGTCCTGCTTGGTCGGCGGTGTTTGGTTCAGCGAGACATCCAGTGTGCCGGAGCGGATATGCAGGTCGCGTTGCGGGAAAGGGATCTCGATGCCGCGTTTTTTCAGTTCATCGTCGATGGCCCACAGGTACTGCGCCTGTGTCTTGCCCGGTGTGACGAGAAGTTCCGGTCCTGCCCATACCACCAATTCGAAATCCAGACTGCTGTCGCCGAACTTCACCAGCCATGCCTCAGGTTCGCGTCCGGCTGTGTGTTCTGTGCCGGGGACGCTGGAAGCGGCCGCGATGGCGGCTTCTCTCACCAGTTCTTTGTCGCTGCCGTAGGCGACACTGAACGGCACATGCAATCTGCGCAGGCGTTCGCCCAAGGTCCAGTTGATCACGCGGCCACTGATGAATTCCGAGTTGGGTACGATGACGTCAATCAGGTCAGTGGTGGTGACGCGGGTATAGCGCAGATTGATCTCGGTCACTTTGCCCATCACGCCTGACTGCAGGTCGACGAAGTCACCGACTTTGATGATCTTCTCGATGAGGATGACGATGCCAGATACGAAATTGCTGATGATGTTCTGCAGACCGAAACCAAGACCTACGCCGATAGCGCCGCCGATGAGCGCGAAGCTGGACATGCTGAAGCCCAGATAATTCAAGCCCAATACCATGCCGATGATCCAGATGATATAGCGGCTGATGCGGCTTAGCGCGTACCAGCCCGGCGTGAACTCGCGGCCCTGATTGCGTCCTATCCTGGCGAGGGTGCGTTCAAATGCATTGCCGATGCGCCAAACAACGAACAAGATCAGGAACAATCCCAATACGCGGAACAGATTGATCGGTGTATCGGCGATAGAGAACCAAGGCATTAACGCCACTTCTTCTAGCTTCCGGTAGATCATCAGAACAGTATCCATGAATCATTCTCCCACTACGCTCGATTGAGGTTCATCCTATACACCCATTTGGCAAAATTATCTGTCCCCTGCGGCGCTTCTGCGTAATGTCGATCAGAATTAGACTAGAGGTACTCTATGAACGACCATGAAACAGCATTGCCTAGTGATCAGCACCGCATTCCAATGGCGGCGTTGCAACAGCGCCTGCACTGCACCGATGCGGGCTTGAGTACAGACGACGCCGCGAAACGTTTGATCGAGTTCGGCAGCAATGAACTGCACGTGCGCAAAGAGACGCCTGAGATCATCAAGTTCCTGCGTCAGTTCACCAACTTCTTCGCATTGCTACTCGTCGTAGGTTCAGCGCTGGCCTTCTTAGCCGACTTCCTGAAACCGGGTGAGGGAAACTTCTACATCGGCGTCGCGCTGCTGGCGGTGGTGTTGCTCAATGCGCTGTTCACCTACATCCAAGAGCACGAGAGCGAACGCATCATGGAGAGCTTTCGCAACATGCTGGCACAGATGATCACGGTGCAGCGTGATGGCAAAATAGATCGCATCGAGGCGCGCCTGGTGGTGCCGGGTGATGTGATTTTGCTGGAAGAGGGCGACCGTGTGCCTGCGGATGGGCGCTTACTCGAAGTGAACCAACTCAAGGTCGACCACGCCTCGCTGACCGGCGAGAGCGAGCCGCAACTGCGCAATGTGAATTGCACGCACGACAATCTGGTGGAGAGTCGGAACATGGTGTTCTCCGGCACGCTGGTGCAAAGCGGCAACGGCCGTGCATTGGTGTACGGCACCGGCATGAACACGCAGATCGGCCAGATCGTGCAACTCACCAAGGACGCAGGCACGGTGGAGACGCCGATCCGCAAAGAGCTGCGCCATTTCATTCGCGTCATCTCAATCATCGCCATCGGGCTGGGTCTGTTGTTCTTCGCCCTCAGCGTAGTGCTCGGCAATCCACTCATCGGTAGTCTCATCTTCGCCATCGGTATCATCGTGGCCAACGTGCCGGAAGGTCTGCTGCCCACAGTAACGCTGGCATTGACCATGGCTTCCAAACGCATGGCGAAGAAGAATGCGCTGATCAAGAATCTGGAAGCGGTGGAGACACTGGGTTCGACCACGGTGATCTGCACCGACAAAACCGGCACCATCACGCAGAATCAGATGAAGGTCGCCACGCTGGTGCTGGGCGAACATGAACGCTCGGCCTATCAGAGCGGCTTGGTACAGACAGCAGGTTTCGCCGAAGCGTGGGCCGCCATGGTGCTGTGCAACAACGCGCGCCTCACCGATCATCATTATCTTGGTGATCCCACCGAGGGCGCGTTGCTCGTGTTGGCACAACGCCTGCAACCCATAGCCGACTTGGCGGAGCGCTTTCCGCGTATCCACGAAAGCCCCTTCGACTCCGCCACCAAGCGCATGATCACCACGCACAAGGTCGCAGAGGGTCATCCGCACATCGCTTACATGAAGGGCGCACCCGAGATCGTGTTCAAGAAATGTTCGCATCGTTTGCATCAGGGCGAGCAAGTCGCGTTCGACGAGGATGCGCGCAGCAAGGCATTCGAGTTGTATGAGGTGCTGGCCGCGCGCGGCGAACGTGTGTTGGCGCTGGCTTACAAAACGACCGATGCCGATGAAGCCAGTGAGGATGACTTCATCTATCTGGGATTGGTCGGCATGCTCGATCCGCCGCGCCCCGAGATCGCCGATGCGGTCGATAAATGTCGCAGCGCGGGCATTCGTGTATTCATGATCACCGGCGATTACCACACCACGGCCGAATCCATCGCGCGCTAGGTCGGCTTGTTCACCGGCGATGGGCAGGTGATCGTGGGTGAGAAGTTATTGCAGATGAGTGAACAGGAACTCTCAGTGTTGTTGGATGCGCGTGAGTTAGTGTTTGCGCGCTCCACGCCGTTGCAGAAGTTGCAGATCGTCAAAGCCCTGCAGAAGAAGGGCGAGATCGTCACCGTCACCGGCGATGGCGTGAACGACGCACCCGCGCTGAAGAACGCCGACATGGGTGTGGCGATGGGCCTGTCTGGCACCGAGGTAGCAAAGGAAGCGGCTGATATGGTGTTGATGGACGACAACTTCGCCACCATCGTGCATGCCATCGAAGAAGGTCGCACCATCTTCTCCAACATCAAGAAGTTCATCGCTTACATCCTCACCAGCAACGTACCCGAGATATTGCCCTTCATCGCCTTCGTGGTGATCGACGCGCCACTGGCGCTGACCGTGGTACTGATCCTCACCATCGACCTGGGCACTGATCTGTTGCCCGCGCTAGGCTTGGGGCGAGAGCCGCCGGAGCAGGACGTGATGCAACAACCGCCGCGTCGCCGCGACGAGCGATTACTCACTTGGACTTTGCTCGGCATGAGCTACGGCATCATCGGCATGATCCAAGCCGCTGCCGGATTCTTCGCCTTCTTCGTCGTGCTCTATCAAGGTGGTTGGACATGGGGCATGGAATTGCCGACATCTGACTTGCTGTATCGCACCGCCGTCACAGCCTTCTTTGCAGCGGTGGTGATCTGCCAAGTGGCGGACGTGTTGATCTGTCGCACGCGTCGCCAAAGCATATTGTCCGCCGGCATCTTCCGTAACAAATTGATCTGGGTCGGTATCGCGGTGGAGCTGGGCATCGTCGTGGCAATCTCGCAGATCGAGTTCCTGCAGCCCTTCTTCGGCACTGCGCCGATAGGTTGGCTCGAGGTCTCGCTGGCGTTACCTTTCGCAGCAGCGATCTTGTTGGGTGATGAATTAAGGCGCTGGCTGATACGGCGTGACAACCGATTCGTGCAGCGCTGGCTTACTTGGTAGCGAGTGCTAAGTAAGCACTGATCGAATGTCCGCTTTGCGGCGATGAGAAATCATGGATAGACTTCGGCTGTCGGCCAGAAGCGGCCGCTTGGATATATAGGCTAGGCATAGATACTTTGGCATATTGACCCCGCTGCAATGGCGGGATAGCTTGCGGGTATGTGTCCTTTTAAGATCAATTCGATGCTGACCCCTTTAGCATTATTTAGCATTAGTCGTCGCGACGGCTGCGCTAACCCACCAGCTTTAACTGGTGGTAGTTAAGTCCGTTTGATTCTAGCGGATGATGCGATACACAAAGTTGGAAGGAGGGTGGCGTAATGGGCGGGATTGGTTTGATATTTGTTGTCGCACTTTATGTTTTTATTGCCTACAAGATTGTGGAGGCAGTAGAGCGCAAGTGGCTTAAGGCGATGCTGATTGTCGCGGCGTTGCTCATTCCAACTGCCGATGCCATCTACGGTCGTATCAAGCTCCAGCACATGTGTGAAGCGGAGGCGGGGTTGAAGGTCTATCGCGTGGTGGAGCATGTGGATGGGTTTATGGCTGGCACGGCATTCAGCGACTATTGGGTGAAAGAGCACGGCTATCAATTTGCAGAAGACAAGCCACTATATGGAACAAAGACAAGCAGATATACCCTGGAGAGTTCCGGAGAAATTAAGGTTGAAAAGGATGTGTTGCCAAAGAGCCAATACAGACTACGTCAAAATGATTTTGGTGAGAAAGAGGCTTACGGTCACAGCCAATATCTAATCGAAGATATTCCTTCAGGCGAAATTTTGGCTACAGACACCCAAGTAACTTTCCACGGTGGTTGGGCGGAGCGATTTTTAGCGAAGTTCAGCGATGCTGGGGGTGGGAATGTGGCGTGGTGCCCTAACAATTCCCCTGCTCATATCAGCATAAAAAATTTGGTTAACAGCACTCTAAAACATTAAGGAGATAGCATCATGGCACTTACCACAAATCAATTGCTGGATTACTCATGGATGTCTCAAGCGTCTTATCTGGATTTTACGGGGTTGTCTTCTGGGGCAACAGGGAGAGGGAAGCTAAAGGGGTCAGCATCGCAATTGTTTTCAACAACGACTGCTATGGGTTAGTTTTTGCCGGTCACCATCGTCCGCTTTTGGGCGATTCAAATGAAGATTTCATGAGTGATGGCTAGCTAAAGCGGCAGAGAGAATCCGGCAGTTCGTGTCAGTTCCAGCAGACGTAAAAACGCCCCGACACACATGTGCCGGGGCGTTGTCGTTTGTGGCGTCAGAGGGATGCGCTGATGGAAGTGAATGTCGGTAGCGCGACGATGAAAGAAACCACGCTGGCGATGACCCAACGAACGAACCTTGCAACACCTTGATATGCTTTTTTCATTTGATACCTCTCTAGTTAACGCAATGTGCCTGCACGATGCAGACGTGCGTCAGAGGGTAATACTTGAGAAAAGTTCCTTGGTATTTTTTCGTGCTTGATAAGGATATTGAATACAGTGGCTTGCGTATATTTTAATAACTCTCTTTACTGAAACATGCCACGTGCAGATTGAAGCTCGCCATCAAAGGTCTCAAAGAAAGAATGGCATGATTGAGTGCTGAAATAGAGTTTTTTCACCGCAGTAATACCGTCCCAATTCACCATTTTTGTGGTCGAGGGATTGAGCATATTGGCAACCGTCACGACATCGGCGTAAGTAGCTAATGAGCTGCCAGAATCATGTTGTAGGTTCTCATGGGCCAATACGACTTCAGTTAACTCCGAGGGGAATTCCCAGTCCAGCAGCAACTTGTTCCCTACGGTCGCTCTGAATTTTTTAGAAATCGAATCAAGGATGGATTCATCCAGGTTTGAAACCATCTTTTCGGCATATAGCGACAAAGGTAAGGACCCAATGTCGTGTATCAAGCCGGCCATCATTGCTTGATCTGGATTCAAGTGTTTTTGAGTCTTGGCGAGTACATAGCTTATTGCGGCGACTTCGTGACTATGTTTCCAAAATTCGGAGATATGTTTTTTCACCGTCGGGTGAGTTGAACTTGAAATTTTATTCATCGAGAAAGTAACGATGATATTTCGCAGCATCTTGTATCCGATCCTTGAAACCGCAGACATTAGGTTCTCTACTTTTGGCTTGTCGGCATATTGCGCACTATTGGCCACTTTGAGTATTTGAGAGGCGAGAACTGGATCTGTCGAAACGGCTGCCACGATCTGCTGTGTGGAGACATTCATATCATCCAGCATTCTTTGGATCTTGATCGCCAAGTCGGGCATTGCCGGCAATGCAATCTCATTATTCTCAATTGCTGAAAATAGTTTTTCTAGAATTGGAGACGCGGTCGTATTCATATTGTTTTTTTGAATTAAAGGGGAGCCTATGCTCATTGTAGCGTGAAAAAACTCCAACCCATCTCTGATGGTTGCATGGCTATATTTACCCCAGATGGATAACCCACTTATTGCAGGTGGCCATATATGCGGATGAATTGAACTATCAGTAGTTGTAGGGTGCGCTTGAGACTTTGAACAACGAGGGAGGAGAGTGTCTCCATTATGCGGAGGTCCGACGATGTTGGACTTTCTTCATCACTTTGTCCGCCACGTAAGCCACGAACTCTTCTACATTGGCGTAGCCTTGCGTCATTGCAAAATCCGCCAGCCCATCGATTAGTGCGCGCGTCTGTTCGATCTCGGCGAAGCTACGATCACAGGTGATGCAGCATTCACCGTCGTCGCGGCAAGCGGTCTTACCTTTACATGCGTTGAAACGGCTCACGCCGGTTTGCCTTCCGCATCGAACACCAGTAGCGTGGTCTCACCGTCGATGTCGGTGATCTCGGCGCCGCTCAGTTTGCCGTTGTCGTGATAGCTGTAGCGGTGAGACATCTCTATCTCACTGTAAGCGTACTTGTCGAAGCCGAGCAGCCGGTCGTCATCGTAGTAGCCGCAGAAGTAGGTGTTGCGGTTCTGCACTTCATGCGGCTCCAACTCGTTGACCAGCTTGAACGGCATCTTGATACCTGTGTAGGTAACGAAGTAGCGGGGCGTGCCCAGCTTGTCGTTGTCACACATGCTTAGGCTCGCAGCAACGCCTTAGCCATGCGCTCTGACAATTGATCGGCAGTGAATTGAGGCTCATTGGGCGGGTACAGTTCGTCTTCGATGAAGTCGAAACCGTTTGCTTGTGCCAGTGCCAGCACTTCGCGCACCTTCATACATGCTGCCAGTTGATCTTTAAGTGCCGCATCGCTGCGAGCCTTGTCGGAGAAATCCTTGATGTTTTTGATTGCCATGATGGTCTCTTTTTTGGAGTAAACGTAACAACGGGCTGCGCGGCATCCTGTTTTGTCAGCCAAAACCACTAAATCTTGACCTTATCTCTGAAGCAGCAATAAACGTGCCTTTAATCTGTGCGATGGCAGAGACGTTCGAATTCAGCCAAACGCACTGGTTTGCCGAATAGATAACCCTGGTAACGGTTGCAACCGAACTGGCGCAGGAAGGCGAGTTGATCATCCGTCTCAACACCCTCTGCGATGACGTCCAGCCCGAAGTTGTTGGCGATGTTGATGATGGTGCGCACCATGATGCTGTTGCTCTTGTCTTTCGCGATGTCGCGCACGAAGGATTGGTCGATTTTTAACTGTTCCAAGGGAAGTCGCTTCAGATAGGACAGCGACGAATAGCCGGTGCCGAAATCGTCCAGCGCGAAACGAATGCCGATGTCGCGCAGTTCCTGCATCTTGCCGATGGCGTCTTCCACATCGTCCAGGATGAAACTCTCGGTGAGTTCCAGCTTGAGGCGTGATGGACGGATGCCATACTCTTCCAGCGTGTCTTTGACGTTTTCGACGAACCAAGCTTGGCTCAACTGGCGAGGACTGACGTTGATAGACAGTACGATGTGTCGCATCTCCACATTCATCTCCCAGCGCTTCAACATCACACAAGCCTGCTCGATCACCCAGTCGCCGATGTTCAGGATCATGCCCATCTCTTCCGCCAGTGGGATGAACTCTGCCGGTGAAACCATACCGCGCATTGGATGATTCCAGCGGATCAGGGCTTCGGCGCCGATGATGCGTCCGTTGTCGTCCACCTGCATCTGGTAGTACAACTCCAGTTGCCCCAGTCGCACCGATGCGCGCAGATCTTTTTCAAGTTCGGCACGATGTTCCATCTCCACCTGCATCTCGGGGTCGAAGAAGCACACACGATTTCTGCCTGTTGACTTGGCTTGG
Source organism: Sideroxydans sp. (assembly GCA_024636935.1). Taxonomy (GTDB): domain Bacteria; phylum Pseudomonadota; class Gammaproteobacteria; order Burkholderiales; family Gallionellaceae; genus Sideroxyarcus. Next base: position 31,233 of record JAGXGC010000025.1, read on the forward strand.
TACATGGCGAGATCAGCTTGCTTCAAAATTTCGTCGATACTGTTCTGATGTCCTCGGAACAAGCTCACACCCATACTGGGTGAGCTGTTGTGCTCGATGCTTTTTAACTGGTAGGGCAGGCTCAGTTCGGCGCGGATCTTTTCGGCGATGGTCTCCGCCTGATTGGCCGCTTCCTTCTCGATTTCGCTCAGAGATTCCAGCGCCACCACGAATTCGTCACCGCCCAGTCGTGCCACGGTGTCACCTTCTCGCACATTGCGCGAGAGGCGGGTGGCTACTTCTTGTAGTAGCTCATCACCAACGTCATGCCCTTGTGTGTCGTTCAGCGTCTTGAAGTTGTCGAGGTCGATGAACATCACTGCGCCATGTTTGCCGCTGCGGGCGCTGATCGACATGCTTTGCAATAGTCGTTCTTGCAGCAGGCGACGGTTCGGCAAATGTGTCAGTACATCGTAGAAGGCAAGACGATGGATCTCGTCTTCGGATTGTTTGCGCAGGGTGATGTCCTGCACCATGAACAGCACCACACTCTCTTCGCCCATCCGTGCCAGCGAGATGTCTGCCATGAAAGAACGTGGTTTGCTTGCCACGTTGAGTTCAAAACGGTATTCGTGATGATGCTTGCGCGTCTCGATCACCTGAGTGATGGAAATATCTAGCTCTGGTACGCCGAGAAAAGTGCTGAGCGTGTGATTCCGCCAAGAGCTATTGTCTTGGAGTTCGAACATCCCCAGCACTGCCTTGTTCACTAGATGGATCTGTCCGGTGGCATCCAGCACGATGAAGCCGATCGGCATGTTGCTCACGATCTGTTCGGTATAGCTGCGCGCCAGTGTCAACGCTTTGTGTTCGGCATGGAAGTAAGTGTCCAGCGCCAAGCCCATATCGAAGAACACCACTTTTAGTAATGCACGCCAGGCACGTTGGCCGCGTTCTTCGTCATCCCGGTAATGCGCCAGCACATGCGGCATCACCTCACTCATGTATTTGCAGTAGGCACTCATGTACCACTTGGGTGTTAATCCGACGCGTTGATGCACCACGCCCACATGAAGACGATTGGCCACATAAGCGGGGTCGTAGCTGCCTTGTGTCAACTGGTCGAAATAGGCCATCTGCGCCTGTTTCAATCTTTCCAGTCGATCTTCATCACCCAGCAGCGGGCGTATCTCGGGGAACTGCAACAAATGCGCATAGAACACATCGATCAATTCACCGCGTTTTCCTGCCAGCACGCCGTGCAATTCTTTTAGCAGCGCAACATCTCCCTCATCAAAAGAAAGAAATGTTTTTCGCTGCAAGATATCCGCATCATCGATGCCGATCTCCTGCAACAGTGATGAACTGGAGTGCATGATCAGATCTGCTTCACCTTGATGTTCAATGTCTGGATGCGATAGGCGATCTGACGCGGCGTCATGTCCAGCAGGCGTGCGGCCTTGGCCTGTACCCAGCCGGCTTGTTCCAGTGCGGCGATCACGCGTTCGCGTTCGTCAAGATGAGGATCATCCAGATCGACGTTCTGCACCGGGCCGCGGCTGGCGGAGATCTTCTCGTCGATGCCGGTGAGCAGGATCGCGTCGCGGTCTATGGTGTCGCCCTCGGTCATCACCGAGGCGCGTTCCAGACAGTTCTCCAGTTCGCGCACGTTGCCCGGCCAGTCGTGATGCATCAGCACGCGCATCGCGGCCTCGGTCAGTCCCAGCGTACGGCCTTGCTGGTTGCTGACCTTCTCCACCAGGAAGCGGGCGATGTCGGGGATGTCTTCCATGCGTTCGCGTAGCGGCGGCAGTGTCAGCGGCATCACGTTCAGACGGTAATACAAGTCTTCACGGAAGCGGCCTCGCTCTACTTCGCTTTCCAGATCGCGGTGCGTTGCCGCCACCACACGTACGTCGACCTTGATGGTCTTGGTGCCACCCACACGTTCCAGTTCGCCTTCCTGCAATACGCGCAGCAACTTGGCTTGGAACGAGGCAGAGATCTCGCCGATCTCATCGAGGAACACGGTGCCGCCCTCGGCTTGTTCGAAGCGACCTTTGCGTTGCGCGACCGCGCCGGTGAACGAACCTTTCTCATGGCCGAACAATTCGCTCTCTAGCAATGTCTCGGGCAGTGCGGCGCAGTTCAATTTCACGAAACTGCCGCGTGCGCGTGGCGAGTTGTAATGGATGGCGTTGGCGATCAGTTCTTTACCGGTACCCGTCTCGCCGCGGATCAGCACGGTAGTGTTCCACTTCGCCACCAATCGCACCTGTTCGAAGATGCGACGCATCGCCTGTGTGTGACCGATGATGTTGTCGAAGCCGTATTGCGCGCGCACGGTGCGACGCAGGCCATCACGCTCTTCAGCCAGTTCTTGTTTCTCTTGTGCGACTTCCTGTGACAGGCGCACGCTCTGGCCGATCAGGTTGGCGACCATCTCTAGGAAGTGGCGATACTCGTCCAGCTGGTAAGCCATACCCATGGCCGGCTGCGCAGCCAGTACGCCGACGACTTTCTTGCCGACCCTGATAGGTACACCCACGAATGCGCCTTGCGGGTTGTAGATGCCCATGCGCGACAGGAAGCGCGGCTCGTCCATGATGCAATCGACCATGATGCTGTTTCCGGTCTTGAGGATGGTGCCCACCACGCCTTCGCCGGGCAGATAGCTGATCTCCTCGGTGACCGTGTCGGACACGCCGTACACCAGCGACACTTGCAGTTCTCCGGTGGCGGCGTCGATCAGGCTGACCATGCCGCGATCCAGCGCCACACCTTCATGCAGTGCGTTCAGCACGCCGTCCAGTGTCTGTTTGAAATTGAGCGAGTGCGACAACACTTTGCTCACCTGATACAGCGTCTCCAGTTTGGCGCGCAGCAGATCGAGTTCCGAGCGTGGATCAATCATGGCTACCCCCCTTGGTCAGTGGTAGTTGCACGCGCATGCGGCAGCCGGTGTGATATTCGGGATCGATGTCCAATGTGCCGCCGTGACGACTGACTACTTCTTGTGCCATGGCAAGTCCGAGTCCGAGGTGCTGTTTGCCAGCACCCTTGGTTGTAAAGAAAGGTTGGAAAACGGTGTAGCGCAGATCGTCTGCGACGCCGGGGCCGGTGTCTTCTACCGTCACTTCCAAGTGATCGTTGTTCACTTGGCAGCGGACGCGCAATTCACGCGATCCGCCACGACGTTCGTTCATCGCCTCGATGGCATTGGCGACCAGATGTTTGAACAGATTGGTCAGTTGCGCCGGATGTGCCGCCAGCGTGGCGGACTGTGCGGCAGGCGACCATTCCACCACGATGCCTGCGCTGAGCAGATTGGCGGTGGCGAGTTTCAATACATCCACCAGCACATCGTTGATGTCAATCAGTTGCATCGTCTCGTCGTCATGTTCGGGGATGCAGGCGCGCAATGTCTCCAGCGCTTCGCGGCTCTTGTTGATCGCTTCATCCAGTGCACTGGCAGAGATGTCACCCGAACTGCTGGGTGCGCTCTGGCTGGACAAGCGACGTTCCAGCATGGAGGTGGCAGCACTCAACATATTGAGCGGACCTTCCAGTTGGAATACCGCACCGGCCAGCGTCTCGCGCAGCCCTTGTATACGTTCCTGTTCTGCCAGCAGCGCGCGCAAGCTATTGATGCGCAAATCTTCCTGCTGGCGCTTCAGTTCGCTGATGTCCTGAATGGTGAGCAACAGATAGTGGCGACGGGTGGGTTCGTAGAAGGCGTCGGCACCGACATCCTGCTCTTCGAACCAAGACACCGCGCAGGAGAACCAGCGTGTTGTTTTCTTGGGTGTCTCGAGTTGCACTTCATGGGCGGGGATGTTGTTGTGCTTCTCATAGGCGCGGCTAAAGGCGTCACCCATCTGCACGCGCAGCGCAGCGATAAAACGTGCGGCGGGTTCCTTGCCAAAGTCGCCGATCAGCTTCTTGTATTCCTGATTGTCGAGCAGCACTTGTTCCTGCTCATCCAGCAGCACGATGGCGACCTGTGCCGCATCCACCACGGACTCGATCAACGTCTTCTGGTTCTGCACCTGACGTTCGAGCCGATGCACCTCGGTCACATCGCGCTGCATGCCGAGGAAGTGCGTGGTCTCGCCCTGTTCGTTGACCACCGGGGTGATGGTGACATCGGCCAGATAGCGGCTGCCGTCCTTGCGTTTGTTCACCAGCAATCCGTTCCACGGACGCTGGCGCTGTATCTGCGCCCACAGGGTTTCGTACACCAGCTTGGGTGTCACGCGGTAAGACAGGATGGATTCGTTGTGACCGACGATCTCGTCCTGCCCGTAGCCGGTGATGCGCGAGAACGCACCGTTGGCGTAAAGGATGTTGGCATGCGCATCGGTGATCGAGATCGCCAGTGCGGCTTGTGCGACCGCCTGCCGGAACAGATGTGTCGGCAGGCTTTCTGGAGGCTGTGTAGGGTCTGACATGAGGACTCCAATTTAATGACACCCCTCATTCAGCAATAAACATGCCCGTAAATTTTTGCATTGCACTCAACGCCGCAGGCATTGGGTGAATTGTTGTGTTTGCTACATCGGTGCATGAACGAACCTGACAACGACAAGGGTTTTTTGCACCGCGCTGGTGCGGATATCTCTCAAATGCCTGATTCCGTGCACACCCTTTCGGTGCGCTGTAGTTGGCACGGGCCTTGCAGAGTAGGGCTCAGGAGAATGAACGCGATGTCTGAAATATTTCTACTGTTATTAGGCACGGCGCTGGTAAACAACGTGGTGCTGGTGAAGTTCCTGGGTCTGTGCCCGTTCATGGGTGTGTCCAAAAAAATGGACGGTGCACTCGGCATGGGTATGGCGACGACCTTTGTGCTGACCTTCGCCACCGCCGCCAGTTGGATGCTGGAGCACTGGCTGTTGCAGCCGCTAGGGATCGGCTATCTGCGCATCCTCGCGTTCATCTTGGTGATCGCTGCCACGGTGCAGTTCACCGAGATGGCGATCCGCAAACTCAGCCCGGCTTTGTATCAGGTGCTCGGCATCTATCTGCCGCTGATCACCACCAACTGCGCAGTGCTCGGCGTGGCACTTCTTAATGTGCAGGAGAAGAACGGTTTCATGCACAGTCTTTTATATGGCTTCGGTTCAGCACTCGGCTTCACGCTGGTGATGCTGTTGTTCACGGGTCTGCGCGTGCGACTCTCGCTGGCGCAAGTCCCTGCCGCGTTCGCAGGCGCCCCGATAGGTTTCGTCGTCGCCGGTTTGTTGTCGCTGGCGTTCATGGGTTTTGCCGGTTTGGCTTCTCATTAGGGAATATAGAGATGTTAGTTGCCGCCATCGTTAGTCTGACTGTCTTAGGCACCGTGCTCGGTCTGTTGCTCGGGTTGGCCGCGCGCTATCTGCGCGTGGAAGGTAATCCGATTGTCGAAGAGATCGAGCAGATGCTGCCCGGTTCGCAATGCGGCCAATGCGGCTATCCCGGTTGCACTGGTGCCGCGCAGGCGCTGGCCGATGGCAGTGCGCCGGTCAACTTATGTCCGCCCGGTGGTGTGGCGCTGGTGCAGGCGCTGGCCGCCAAGCTGGGCGTCGATGCCGATCTGTCTGGTGTGGAAGACAAAGGCCCGCAGGTCGCCGAAGTGAAAGAAGAGATATGCATCGGCTGTACGCGCTGTTTCAAAGTATGTCCTACCGACGCGATCATGGGCGCGGCACAACAGATCCATGTGGTGTTCCGCGAAGCGTGCACTGCGTGCAGTAAATGTGTGGATGTCTGTCCGACCGAGGCGCTTTCACTGCAAGCTGTCCCCGTCACCTTGCAGTCCTGGTACTGGAACAGGCCTAAAGAGGCGACGGCATGAAGCTGTTCGACAGATTCTTCTCCGGCATGCGTGGCGGTGTGCACCCCGAAGGTCGTAAAGACCTGTCGGCGGCGCGCGGTATCCGTGCAGTGCCGTTGCCACAAAAACTGTTTGTGCCTTTGCAGCAACACATCGGTGCGCCGGCCATACCGGTGGTCAACGTGGGTGACCGCGTATTGAAAGGTCAGCTCATCGCTGCTGCACAGGGCAATGTATCCGCACCGGTACATGCACCGAGCTCCGGCACCATCGTCGCGCTGGGCGATCATGTCGCGCCGCATCCGTCCGGCTTGCCGGTACCGACCTTTACCATCGAATGCGACGGGCAGGATGAGTGGGTCGAACTGCAAGCATGCGACGATCCTTTCGCTTTGGAATCTGAAGACATCTCCGCACGCGTGTCTGCTGCAGGCATCGTTGGCCTCGGTGGGGCGACTTTCCCTTCCGCGCTGAAACTCAACCTCAGTCGCGGAGTGCAGACGCTGATCATCAACGGCGGCGAATGCGAGCCCTATCTCACTTGCGATGACCGCATCATGCGCGAACGCGCCACCGCCATCGTCGAAGGTATCAGCCTGATCGCGCTGGCGGTCGCAGCCAAAGAAGTGATCGTGGGTATCGAAGACAACAAGCCGGAAGCCATCGATGCGATGCGCAGCGCGGCACGCGCCTCTTCGATGAAGGTGGTCGCCATGCCCAGCATGTATCCCATGGGTTCCGAGAAGCAGATCATCCAAGTGCTGACCGGACAAGAGATCCCAGCCGGTGGACGTCCGGCCGACATTGGCGTGCTGGTGCATAACGTCGCCACCGCCTTCGCCGTGCATCAGGCGATCCGTTTCGGCAGACCACTCATCTCGCGCATCGTCACCGTCAGTGGCGGGGCGATCAAATCGCCAAGTAATGTCGAAGCATTGGTGGGTACGCCGGTGCAAGAGCTGATCGATTTCGCGGGCGGCTTTTCACAAGCTGCGTCTCGCATGGTGTTGGGTGGCCCGATGATGGGGCAACACATCACCAATGCCGACATCCCAGTGGTAAAGGGCAGCAGCGGCATCCTCGCACTCACTGCAGATGAGATCGGTCATGACGAAGCTTCACCGTGTATCCGTTGTTCTACTTGCGTGCGTGCGTGTCCGGTTGGTCTGTTGCCGCTGGAGATGGCGGCGCACATTCGAGGTTCCGATCTTTCCGGTGCGGTCGATCTCGGCCTCAAGGATTGCATCGCTTGCGGTTCCTGCTCTTATGTCTGTCCTGCACATATCCCCTTGGTGCATTACTTCAACTACGCGAAGGGTGATCTCGCCGCGCAAGAGCGCAGCAAGTTGAAGCAGGAAGCCACCAAGAAACTAGCCGAAGCGCGCAGCGACCGCATCGCGCGCATCGAACGTGAACGCGCCGAGATGATGGCGAAACGCAAAGCCGCACGCGAAGCGAAAGAGCGCGCAGCAAAAGAAGCGGCGGCGAAAGCGGCCGAGGAGGCGGTATGAACTCAATCAATCTTCAGAGCCGTCATTCCGGCGCAGGCCGGAATCCAGCCGGTCAAACCATTTCCTGCGGAGCAGGACAACTTCAGTATTTGTCCGCTGCGCGGGCTGGTTTTTTCTGCTGGATTCCGGCCTGCGCCGGAATGACGCGGCTATTGCTTGAGGTGGGGAATCGAACATGAACCCCATCGCCCATTCCCCCCACGCCCACGCGCCGAGCTCCATCGGCAAGGTGATGCTCACCGTGATGCTGGCACTCGCACCGGCGACGGTGTTCGGATTTTGGTTATACGGCTGGCCCGCCATCAATCTGTGGGCGGTGTCGTTGATCGCCGCCATCCTCGGTGAGGCATTCGTCATTCGCATTCAGAAGCGTGCAGTGAAACCGGTGCTGATGGATGGCTCCGGCATCCTCGCTGCTTGGTTGTTGGCGTTGTCCCTGCCGCCTTATGCGCCCTGGTGGATCGCGGTGCTGGGCAGTCTGTTCGCCGTCATCGTCGGCAAGCAGATATTTGGCGGACTGGGGCAGAACGTGTTCAACCCGGCGATGGCAGCTCGTGTGATGTTGCTCATTTCTTTCCCGCTGGAGATGACAACATGGGGACTGCCTTCGACGCTGACTTCCGCCAACGGTTTGAACTTGATCGAAGGCCTGAAGGTCACCTTCCTCAGTCAGCCAGTGGACGGTATGGCGAGCGCCTCATTGCTCGGTCATGTGAAGACGGAATTCACACGCGGTATCGGACTGGATCAGGCGCTGGTCGGATATTTCGCACCGATGGATGCATTGTCGGGTCTGCGCACCGGCAGTCTGGGTGAGACCGCTGCCTTATTGATCCTGCTCGGCGGACTGTTCCTCATCGCGCGTCGCATCATCACCTGGCATGCACCGGTCGCCATGCTGCTCGGCGTGGCGGTGCCTGCACTGATCTTTAGCGCCATCGATGGTAACCACTACGCGGGCCCGATGGTTCATCTGTTGTCCGGTGGTGTGATGCTGGGCGCGTTCTTCATCATCACCGATCCAGTTACTTCGCCCAATACGGCATTGGGTCAATTCATCTTCGGTCTGGGTTGCGGCCTGCTCACTTGGGTCATCCGTACTTGGGGCGGCTATCCAGAAGGTGTCGCGTTTGCGGTGTTGCTGATGAACGCCGCCACACCGCTGATCGATCAATACGTGAAGCCACGCATTTACGGACGCGACCGCAATGGTGTAGCACTACCGGCGAAGAAGGGGGCGTGATGAAGCTCGAAGAATTACGCACCAAGCTGGGATATCAAGCATCGCTGCTGGGCAGTGTGGCTTTGCTCACCAGTGCGGCACTGGCCTTCGCTTCGCTGGCCACTGGGCCGGATATCAAGGCGGCGGAAGAGGCCGACCTTAAGCAATCACTGACACAGGTATTGCCGGGCAGCTACGACAACGAACTGTTGAAAGACACGGTGACTTTGCCGGGTACGGATGGCGATGTGCTGGCTTGGCGTGCACGCAACAAAGGCAAGGTGGAAGCGGTGGTGTATCGCGTCACCGGCTATGGCTATTCCGGTGCGGTGGTGTGTGTGATGGGCATCTCGCGAGAAGGTAAGTTGCTCGGTGTGCGCGTCATCAAACATGCGGAGACACCCGGCTTGGGCGACAAGATCGAACCGGCCAAGAGCGACTGGATATTGAACTTCACCGGCAAGTGGCTGGGTGAGCCGCCTATCGATAAATGGGCAGTGAAGAAAGACGGCGGCGTGTTCGATCAGTTCGCCGGTGCGACCATCACACCGCGTGCCGTGGTGAAGGCGGTGAAGGAAGGTTTGCAGTTCTTCGAGGCGAACAAGGTGCAACTGTTGGACGAAGCAGGAGGTGAAAAGTGAACGAAAAATACGGTCGCATCACTCGTGAAGGTCTGTGGGACAACAACGTCGTGTTCGCGCAGATGTTGGCGCTCTGCCCGCTGCTCGCCGTGACCAGCACCGCCACCAACGGATTGGGCATGGGGCTGGCGAGTACCGCTGTGCTGCTGATGTCCAACATCATCGTGTCCAGCGTGCGCCATCTGATCAGCCCCGAAGTGCGCATCCCGGTCTACATCGTGTTGATCGCCACATTGGTGACGCTGGTCGATATGAGTCTCAACGCTTGGGCGCATGAACTGTACAAAGTGCTCGGTCTGTTCATCGCGTTGATCGTGGTGAACTGCGCCATCCTCGGTCGCGCCGAATCGTTCGCTTCCAAGAACACAGTGCCGGATGCCGCGCTGGACGGATTGATGATGGGCATGGGTTTTACGTTGGCGCTGGTAGCGCTGGGCGGAGTGCGCGAGATATTGGGCAGCGGCACATTGTTCGCCAACGCGCATCTTTTGCTGGGGCCTGCATTCGCTTTTCTTGAGATCACCATCGTGCCCGACTACAAAGGTTTTCTGCTGATGATCTTGCCGCCGGGCGGATTCATGGCGTTGGGGTTCCTGTTGGCTGCGAAGCGGGTGTTCGATCGCCGCCGCGCCGAACGTGCTGAAGCTGTGGCGGCTGCCGCTGCAGTCGCGAACTAGGAGCACGAAATGCAAGTCGGAATCGCATATTCAGAAACTGTCAGCCAGCTCTGGTTACGCATAGAAGTGCCTGAGGAGGCCACGGTGCAGATTGCCATCGAGCAGTCCGGCATCCTCAGCAAATTCCCGTATATCGACCTGTCGGAATACAAGGTCGGCATATACGGAAAGATGGCCGAGCTGGATGACAAGCTCAAGCCGGGCGACCGAATCGAGATTTATCGTCCCATCACTGCTGATCCGGCGACCGTACCCCGTCGTGTGTTCGCCAGCGAAGATGACGACGAGTAATAACTTTTTTTCTTTAACCAACCATCAGGAAACATAACCATGCTATTCGATACCTACGAAACCAAAGGCCTGCTGTTCAACATGAACTTCAAGGAGACCGACGGCAGCTACGCCGGCTATCGCGGCGACCTCGTTCTGGAACTGGGCGAAGCCGGCGACGCATCGGGTCACCGCAAGCCACCCGTATCCACCATCAAGAACACTGTGGTGTTGGCTGAGGGCGACAAGATCAAACTGTATGTTGGCAGCTTGGACGACCTCGCGCTGCTGCCGAAGGTGCTCGACTACTACAAGGCCGACTTCGCAGCTGATGTGAAGATCATCCTGTTCGTGGTGAATATCGCCAAGCCTTTGGTCATTGAGACAGCAGGTTTGAGCATCGCCACCATCTCCATGCAGGAAGGCTTGATCTGGAATGAACTGATCGACCTTGCCGCGCTGGAAAAGGGCGACTTCAAGGGCCAGACACCGACTGCAAAGATCGCAACCGTGTACAAGGCTCTGTCCGACTACAAGCCAAAGGGTGATGTGGTGTCGTTCGAAGAAGCACTGACACGCACAGTTGATTTGGTGCGCGCAGGTCGCGGTCCGGTCTAAGTCTCATGCCGAGGATAGGACTCTTCTTCGCAAGCAGCACCGGCAACACTCGGCGCATCGCCAAGGCCATCAAGAAACGTTTCGACGATGAAATGATGGCTGATGCGCTGAACGTCAACAAGGCGACGCCGGAGTTGTTCAGTAGTTATGAACTACTCATTCTCGGCACTTCGACTTTGGGGGCGGGCGCGTTGCCGGGGCTGTCCACCGACTGCATGGGCGGTGGCTGGGAAGAGTTCTTGCCGCAGATCGAGCATCTGGATTTCAGCGGCAAGACTATTGCTTTATACGGACTGGGTGATCAGAACAAGTACGCGGAAGAGTTCGTCGATGCGATGGGCATTCTGTATGAGTTTTTCAAGGCCCGTGGTGCAAGCTTTGTCGGCGCATGGCCGGCCGATGAATATGAGTTCATCGAATCCAAAGCATTGCTGGACGATGATTTCGTCGGCCTTGCACTGGATCATGAGAACCAGAAATTAATGACTGATGCACGGGTGGAGGCTTGGTTGAAGTTGATCGCCCCTGCATTCGGACTCCCATTATGAGTTCGCGGCGTTCTGTAATGTTGCGCAGCTTGCGGGCAAAGCATCGCAAGCAGGCCATGATTGTCGGCGTGGTCGGTTACACCGCCGAGACATGGGCGCAGGTGAAAGCCACGGCTACCGATCCGCAATGTTTTGAAGATACTTTCGAGAAATGGAAGGACGTCGCCGTCTCTGCGCGGCGAGAGTTCCAGCGCTCAGGAGTGCAAGCGGTGGAATACCAGATTGAGCCGAAACTGTTCGTTGACTGGTGTATAAAACATCAGCAACATAATGATTCTCAGGCGCGTGCCGAGTTCGTCTCGGAGAAATTGAGCGAGGCGTACAAGCAGAGTTGATCCAATACTGGCACGCTATTCGCTTAATGCTTTGTAAGAAAACCGACAGAACAAAGCTATGGAACTCGCAAAAGACGAATATGCATCACACACTGCCTACGATGAGTTACTGGATCGTGCGCTGAAGCCGCGCCCGGCGGCGCAGCCTTTGTTCGACTATCTCAACTCATTGAATCAAGATGAGTTGGATAAGCGGCGGCAGGCGGTGGACGCCACCATCATGGCCATGGGCATCACCTTCACGGTGTACAGCGAGGCGGGCAACATCGACCGCGTTTGGCCGTTCGATCCCATCCCGCGCGTGATGGGGCGCAAGGAATGGGAATCCATCCAAGCGGGCCTCAAGCAGCGCCTGAAAGCGCTGAATCTATTCATCAACGACTTGTATAACGAGCAGCGCATCATCAAGGACGGGGTATTTCCAGCCGATGTGTTGGAAGGCTCGGGCAACTTCCGCCCGCAATGTGTGGGCATCACGCCCCGATTTGGCGTGTGGGCACACATTTGTGGCACCGACTTGGTGCGCGACAAAGACGGCACCGTTTATGTGCTGGAAGACAATCTGCGTGTGCCGTCCGGCGTTTCCTACATGCTGGAGAACCGCCAGATCATGAAACGCATCTTCCCTGAGGTGTTCCGCACCACCAGCATCTTGCCGGTGGATGACTATCCGACCCAGCTCTATCAGATGCTGGCCTCACTCTCGCCGCGCGAGGGCGAGCAGCCGGTGATTGCCGTGCTCACACCCGGCATCTACAACTCGGCCTATTTTGAACACAGTTATCTAGCACAGCAAATGGGCGCCTTCTTGGTGGAAGGCAGCGACATGATGGTGAGCGCGGACGACATTGTCTACATGAAGACCATCACCGGCTTGCAGCGCGTGGATGTCATCTACCGCCGCATCGATGACGCCTTCCTTGATCCCGAGGTGTTCAATCCGGATTCGGCTTTGGGTGTGCCGGGACTGATGCGTGCATGGCGCAAAGGGAATGTTGGCATCGCTAATGCACCGGGTGCGGGGGTGGCAGACGACAAGGTGGTGTACGCCTTTGTGCCGCAGATCATCAAATATTATTTGAACGAAGAACCCATCCTTGCCAACGTGCCCAGCTATCTGTGTATGTATGAAGACCAGCGCGAGTATGTGTTGGCGAATCTGGACAAGCTGGTGGTGAAACCCGCCAACGAATCCGGTGGCTACGGCATGCTGATCGGCCCGCGTGCGACGCAGGAAGAGCGTGACCAGTTCGCCGAACTCATACGCGCCAATCCGCGCAACTACATGGCGCAACCCACGCTGGAGATATCCACCGCACCAACACTGGTGGACGGCAAGCTTGCGCCGCGTCATCTCGACTTGCGCCCCTTTGTGTTGCAGTCCGATCAGCTATATGCCACCACCGGCGGCCTCACGCGCGTCGCCATGCGCAAAGGTTCGTTAGTGGTCAACTCATCGCAGGGGGGCGGCAGCAAAGACACGTGGATCGTGGAGGACGCAGCATGATGCTCGCCCGCGTTGCTGAGAATTTGTACTGGATGGCGCGCAACCTAGAGCGCGCCGAGAACACTGCCCGTCTGATCAACAGCACGACTTATGTGCTGCTCGACCTGCCGCACGGCGCCACCTTCGGCTGGAAGAATCTGGCCGAGATCGCCGGTCTGGATGATCTGTTTGCTAAGACCTATCCCGAGGCGAATGAAGAATCCATTATGCGTTTTCTGATCGAAGATGAGGCGAACCCCAGCTCCATCTTCGCTTGTGTGAAATACGCACGCGAGAACACGCGCACTTTGCGTGAAGTGTTGCCTGCCGAGATGTGGGAGCGCATCAACAGTCTTTATCTCTATGTGCGTCAGAACGCGCAGGCTGCCTGCAAGAGCCGGCGCGAGCGCTACATCATATTGAACGAGATCATCCAGCAACGGCATGCCATCGTCGGGCTATTCTCCGGCACCATGCCACATGACGATGGCTACCAGCTGATCAAGCTTGGCCGCAACATCGAACGTGCCGATATGACCACGCGCATCCTTGATCTGCATTCGGCCATCAGTTTCCCGGACGATAGTGTGGTGCGCGAAGCGCTGGTGGAGCGCATCTGGATGAGTACACTCGAATCGCTGTCGGCTTACCAGACCTATCGGCGCTTGGTCTCCATGCATGTGCGTAGCAAAGATGGCGTTCGCTTCTTACTGCAGGACATGCGTTTCCCGCGTAGCGTGTCGCATTGTCTGAGTGAGATGGAAGCTTGCTTCAGGCTGATGCCAAAGTCGCAGCAGTTGCAGCAACTCACCGCGCTATTGCGCCTCAAGATCGCCCAGCACGACACTTCTAAGTTGGATTCGGTGGCCTTACACGAATATATCGACGTGCTGCAGATGCAGCTGGGAGAGATTCACGATGCGCTGTTGCAGAACTACTTCCATGCATGGCAAGACGGTGTTCTGCCGTCTGGCCAAGCACAGGGAGAGATCGAGTTTGCCCAGCAATGAAGGCGCGTGGTAGTGTTGCGCGCCTGATTGACGCGTTGCCGCGATCCGGCGACTTTAACTACCTGAATTGATCGTACCCATATGACATATTGCATGGCCATAAACACCGACGAGGGCGTGGTGTTCTGTTCCGATTCGCGTACCAACGCAGGATTTGACAACATCTCCACCTACACCAAGATGCATTCTTTCGTCTGGCCGGGAGAGCGATCATTCGTGTTGTTGTCGGCGGGTAATCTGGCCACCACCCAAGCGGTGGTGAAACGTCTATGGAGCGACATCGAAGAGGTTGCACCGGTCAACCTGCGCAGTGTGCCGAACATGCTCGCCGCTTCCGACTACATCGCCAGCATCAGCGCCTCGGTGCAGAAACAACATTCCGCGCGTGATACGGCCAATACTAATTTCGAGGCCACCTTCATATTCGGTGGGCAAGTCGGCCGCGATAAACCAGAGACACTGCTCATCTACCCGCAGGGCAACTACATCCACGAATCGGACGACCATCCTTTCCTGCAGATCGGCGAAGTGAAATACGGCAAGCCCATCCTGGATCGCATCATCAAACGTGACACATCGATCGAGCGCGCTGCACGCTGTGCGCTGGTGTCGATGAATTCCACCGTGCGCAGTAACCTTACCGTCGGCCCTCCCGTCGATCTGCTCATACTCAGGAAGGATGCTCTCGATTTTGGTCAGCGCATGACACTTACCGAGAACGACCCTTTCGGCAAGGAGCTATCGGAAGCATGGAATCAAGGCTTGGTGCAGGCGCTGATGGGATTGCCCAGATTCCCCTGGGAAAATTAAAGTTCGTATTGACGGGTGGCGTAGTCAACAGTCGGCTACAAAGTTCCTAATATAAAGGCAGCACATGAGTGTTTCGATGTATTACAACCCCCAATGCAGCAAATGCCGGGCGACCCTAGCCCTGCTGCAGGGAAAAGGCATCGAGCCGGAACTCATCCACTATCTAGAAGCTGCGCCTTCACCCGCAGCACTGGCGGAAGTGCTGAGACAGCTGGGTAAAGGCCCAAAGGACATCATTCGCTTCAACGAAGAAGTCGCAACAGAACTCGCTATCTCCCCAGCAGACGAGCGACCTGATTCAGAATGGCTGAAGATCATTTCAGACAACCCCAAACTGCTGGAGCGACCGATAGTGATCAATGGTGACAAAGCCGCCATTGGAAGACCGCCTGAGCAAGTTCTAGGGATACTGTAATTTTTTTGAAGAGAATGTCTTGGATTTTTGTGTGAGTGGAATTCACTGATCTAGGCTTATCCGTTTCTCCGACCTAGTTTGTAAGCGCTTCAGGAATGCATATGTCAATGACTCATTCTCGGCCATAGCAGACGCTGATGGATCGCTGAAAAGGCAGTCTTTTAGTTCTAGGGGGATGACCGCTACTCGCTCAACAGCGGCCGTTCAAAACTAAGAGTTCGCTGGTGATCGACAGTCTCTTGCTAACCCATATGAGACATTCGACTTTCCCGATAACGGACACTCAACGTAGTGTTAAGTGGCTGCGAGAGAGCTTATTTGAACAGTCCCACTTGAGCGTTGTGTTGGATCTGGCTAGGAAAAAATGCTTAATACAACTGACCA
>JAGXGC010000026.1 GCA_024636935.1 Sideroxydans sp.
ATGACCAGTCTTGCGACTTCCATGCCCCTTTGAAAGATGGTGCTTAACAACTTCTAACTTGAACTCCGTTGAATACTTGGCCATAAAAAAATACACCCCAGTTGTTGGACTCTTGTCCAACTTCTGGGGTGCAGTTCAATCGCCGGGCTTTTTGTTGGGAATCTGCTGAACCACTAGAGGGTCGGGTATTTCCCGCTAGGACTTTCTTGCTTGGCAAGAAATGTGTGGATGCCCTCGACGAAGGCATTCTGTCCTTTGTTGTCTGCCGGATGATGGTTGCATTCGCAGCTGAGTATTTCGCAGTGACGGTACATCTGTTTCAGTTTGCGCTCTGCTTCTTCTTGATCTCTGGCGGAAATCATCAGTCGGGCGATCGGCAGGCCATCGCGAGTCTTTATTGAAAAATAGAATTTATGCATGCACCCCCCAGTTAAATTCTTTAACTAATGCGGCGATCATATTTAATATTTTTCAGCCCTCTAGCTGCTTCTACGATCAGTCGCCCATTAACCTTAACATAAATATGTCATTGTATATGCCTAATTAAACAAGATGATGCATACAAAGCATCAGGGGGATGCATCGGTTTCGAATATCGCGGTGCAAGCTATGCGCTCACCTACCCGCCTCATGACTGCCCTTGCGGCCCATAGAACTTGGCCGACTTGCGCGATCCTGCTTTGCGCTTCTGCGTGATCACACCCTTGATGATCTCTAGTCCTGAGATGGCGGTGTCGGGATATGCGGGATTGAGCGCGTGCAGTTGCCAGCCGTCTTTTGCATCGCGCTTGAGCTGGCGGAAGATGAAGTCTTCGGGTGCTACTTCGGCGATCACGTATGCGCCTTCCATCGGCTGCATACCCATCTCGATGACGATGATCTCACCGTCGTTGAATTCCGGTTCCATGCTGACGCCAAGCACCATGAGTGCGACGATGGCTTTGTCGTCACAGTTGCTGCCGCCCTGCTCGTCTTCCGGAGCATCGGCGGAGACGACGGGGATGTTGATAGGCTTGCCGGTTTGCATGGTTGGGCTTTCTGGTTGATGAGGCTGGATGATAGCGCCAAAGTATTTTGACCAATATTGCCCGATAGAGGGGGGGCCTCCCACCTTCGTTTGCAGCCATGGAGCAACATGGCTTGAGTTAAAATCCGCACCGCCCTGCCCCCCCAACAACTCATAGCCTATTCCCCAGATGCGCATCTCCACTCTCCGTCAACGCCTGCGTGACCTGGGCTGCAAGCCCTGTCACGAAGACCGCCTGTTGCGCGGTTGGAGCCAGTTGAGTTCGTATGACCGCAAAGGCAGTCCTGCCGCGACCTTCTTCCCGCAAGCCTTGCGCGATAACTTGTCTGCCATCGAAGCTGAGTTGAACGGGCTGGCGCGCCTGCATGGCGAGTATCCCGCTGATGAGGAAGTGGCTCGCTTGCTGGTTGAACTGGCCGATGGACAGATGGTGGAGAGTGTGTTGCTGCCGCGTGGCGGTTTGTGCATCTCGACGCAGGTGGGTTGTGCGGTGGGGTGTGTGTTCTGCATGAGCGGACGAGCCGGACTGATACGTCAGTTGGAGAGTGCAGAGATCGTGGCGCAGGTGGTGCTGGCGCGTAGACGCCGTGCGGTGAGCAAGGTGGTGTTCATGGGTATGGGTGAACCGGCACACAATCTGGACAACGTGCTGGAGGCGATCGATGTGCTGGGCATGCAGGGCAACATCGCGCACAAGAATCTGGTGCTTTCTACGGTGGGGGATGTGCGGGTGTTTGAACGACTGCCGCTGGAAAGCGTGAAGCCCGCACTGGCACTCTCGCTGCATTCCACCGATGACGTTCTGCGTGCCGAACTGCTGCCACAGGCACCGCAGATACCCGTGGCCGAACTGGTGGAACGCTGCGAGACCTATGCGCGCGCCACTGCTTATCCGACGCAATACCAGTGGACCTTGATCGAGGGTGTGAACGACAGCGATGCCGAAATGGAGCGCATCGCTGAACTACTCACCGGTAAGTACGCGATCATGAATTTCATCCCTTTCAACGCTGTGGATGGTCTGCCCTATCGCCGCCCAAGCTCCGAACACATGGCGCGCATCGTCGGCACACTCAAACAGCGCGGCATCATCACCCAGTTGCGTGATTCGGCAGGTCAGGAAGTGGAAGGTGCTTGCGGACAGCTGCGTGCACGGAATGCCGATGCAAAGCAAAGCGTCGTGCGATTGGAAAAGCGGGGATAGTGGCTGTTACAAGATCCGTGATCGGTGACCCGATCCGGTTCGGATCATTTTGTAGTGAGCACGGTGTTCAATACGTTCAAAGTCCTTATGACATCATGGAAGGCCATCCTGAATTCCCCGTCCATGACCTTTTTCGCGGCAACAAGATCGTTATCCTGAATCTTCTTCACAACGAAACCTGCCGCCGTATGGAGGCGGGAGTGCTGTTCGCTTAACTTTTCGATACCTTTATTGTTTGCCCCGAAATAGGCTTGTGCCGGGCCGTTGAGCCATTTTCCTAATCCGCATTGGTCGTCACGCATGATCTTGTCTAGCTTGAACTCGCCTGTCGATTTACCATCCAGATAATTCTGCAGGCCGACTTTCCAAGCGACGTGCGCCTCGATCTCGTCCATGACGTTGATCTCGTTCTTGATCACTTCTTTCTGGTCTTCTGTCAGACCGAAGAGTTTTATCAGCGCATCTTTCAATAGCTTGACCGAGATAAGTATCACCAGACCCGATAGCGCGCTGGATATCAGCAATTGATCGGCATTGAGTTTGCCAAACAGAATCAGCACCAGCTCAATGCCGATACCGATGACGATGACTAGATTAATAATTAAAGAAATATTCTTCACTGTTGACCATTCTGATTGGTGATTTGATGCTGATAAAAAGTGCCAGATTCACACGTGCCTCAACAGACCTGTGAGACTAGATTGTATTCGCCTCCCTCTGCTTTAGCCATGCCCTTTCTAGGCAACGCCGGATGCAATGAACAAGAAAGCGCGCGTAGAATAGTCTTATCGGAACCGGGGCACTCGCTGCATAAGGTTGGCCTAGGTCACACACTCGGATAGCCGTGTCTCTTTTGAGGAGCGCCGCGACATGGATCACGCTGCTTTGCCCACCCCTGAACTTGTTGCAGTCGTTGTCGGACTGCTGTTGTTCGCCGCGCTAACCAAAGGTATGGCTGACAGGTTCCGCCTGCCCTTCACTGTGACATTGGTGCTAGTGGGTATCGCTCTGAAGGAACTGGGCGAAGTCGGCCCTGCCATCTTTCATCTATTCGCTAACGTCAGCGTCGAACCTGAAGTGATCCTGTTCGTGTTGTTGCCGACTTTGATATTCGAGTCAGCCTACAACATGGACTCCCGTTTGTTGTGGCGCAATCTGGCCCCGGTATTGACGCTGGCCGGGCCGGGCCTGATCGTATCCACCGGCATCATCGGGCTGATCGTTTGGGCAGCCACACCGTTCGATCTGGCTGCTTCTTTGTTGCTGGGCGCGATCCTCAGTGCGACCGACCCGGTGGCAGTGATCTCTTTGTTCAAACAGATGGGCGCACCCAAGCGGCTGGCGATATTGGTTGAAGGTGAGAGTCTGTTCAACGATGCCACTGCACTGGTGGCAGCCAAGATTTTGATCGGCGTGGTGTTGGCCGGTTTCTTCACTTGGGATGCGGCGATGTCCGGGGTAGGAGAATTCTTCAAGGTGTTCTTTGGCGGCATCATCGTCGGCTGGTTGCTGGCACTGGCCACCGGCTGGATGCTGGGCCGCATCTACACCGAACCGCATGTCGAGATATCACTCACCACGATTCTGGCTTACCTCTCCTTCTTTATCGCAGAACACATGCTGCATGTCAGCGGGGTGATGGCGGTGGTCAGCGCGGGCAGCGTGATGGGCGGCTGGGGACGCACCAAGATTTCGCCGACGGTGGCGAATTACATGAACGATTTCTGGGAGTACATGGCCTTCGTCGCCAATGTGCTGATCTTCTTACTGGTCGGTCTTTCGGTCGACTTGCCTGCGTTGTGGCATTCGCTGCCTTGGTTGCCTTGGGTGGTGTTGGCGATGTTGGTGTCGCGCGCGGTACTGGTATATGGCATGACACCGTTGGTAGGTCGCCTGCCCGGTTCGCAGCCTTTGGGACGTCCTTACCAGACGGTGATGTTCTGGGGCGGTTTGCGCGGTGCCATCGCGCTGGCCATCGTGTTGAGTCTGCCCGAGTTCGAGCATTCCGAACTGTTCATGCCACTGACCACGGGGGCGGCGTTATTCACCTTGTTGGTGCAGGGGCTGACCATCGAGAAGCTGATGCGTTATTTACGACTCGACCGGCCGCCGCTGTCAGACCGGCTGGCACTATTGGAACGCGATCTGGCTGCGCAAAGCAAAACGCTGGAGCGAATTCCCGATCTGCTGCGCGGTGGGTTGTTTGCTCACCCCATCGCTGCGCATCTGGAGCGCAGATGCAAACGCAATGCCGAGCGCATTCGCGAGGAGATCGCGGGTTTGCGTAAAAAAGAGATGGGACATCAGGAAGAGTTGATGTTGCTCTACCTGCGCGCGTTCTCTGAAGAACAGGCCGATTACCAACGCATGTATCACAATGGTCATATCAGTGAAGGTGCATACCGCGAGCTGGTCGCTGTGCTGGCATTGCAGATCGATTCAATTCGCTATGCGGGTGAACTGGTACATGTGCGCACCCATCACTTTCACCGCCTGCTGGAGAACCGCTTCTACAAGCTGCTGGACATACTAGGCTGGGATTGGCTGGCAAAGTTCGGGGAACGCATGCGCACGCGGCGCATCGTGCGCAACTATGAAGAGGTGCTGGCACACTATCAGGCTAACGGTTGGATACTCGGCAGTTTGAATCGATTGGCAGCGGCAGAGAACATCCCGGCCGATGTCGTTGAAGAGGTGCGTGGCCGCTACAGCAACTGGCATCGACTGGCACGCGAACAGCTTGATTTGATCAGCGCGCAATTCCCAGAATTCGTCACCGTGATGCAGCAGCGATTGAGCCAGCGCATTGCCCTGCTGGCCGAGCGCGAAGCCACCGCCACGCAGATCGAGCACGGCCTGCTTCCCGCCGGCATAGGAGAAACTCAGATCGAGGAGTTGTCGCGCCAATTGGATGCATTGCGCACCCCGCAGCATGTGTATCTGAATGTCAGCCCGGATGAACTGCTGCGCAAGGTCCCATTCTTCCGCGAACTGACGCACGCAGATTTTGCCGAGATCACGCCTTCGCTCAAACAGCGCAGCGTTGAAAGCAACGACAATATCGTCACTCAGGGTGATCAGGGAGATTCCCTCTACTTGATCGCACGCGGCGTGGTGCGTGTGCTACGCAAAGAAGAGGACGGGGAGGACAAAGAAGAGCATGCGATCAGCACGTTGATCGCGGGCGACTTCTTTGGCGAACAGGCACTGTTGCACGATGAGCCGCGCAACGCCACCTGCCGCGCCGTCACGCCTTGCACCTTGTATCAATTGAGTCGCAAAGATTTCGAACAGCTACGGAGCACCTGGCCCACGATAGACGCGGCGATGAAGGAAACGGATAAGGCTAGACAGGGATAATTGCTAACGGCATCTTCATGCCATCAACCACAGCTTCACTTCTCGTCTTTAGGATCGACGACTCGAATCACTTCACCTTCGTACACTTCGTCGTTGCTGGCGCTTTGCTCGCGCATCACAGGCTGGTTCTGTGCCGCGAATTCACGCATCTGCTTGCGTACCTCACGCGTCTTCCACCATAGATAGCCCCATGCGATCAGGCCGACCACGATGATGACAGCGAAGAACACGGCAGAGAACATCAATGCAACGATGGCGACCGCGATGGTGACGATCACCCCAACAACCCTGCCCAATATGCTGGGTGGGGTTTTGGGAGGCGGTATTTCGAATCTCACTTGCATGGGCGTTCCTATGTTGTGTGGATGAATTCAGCTTACTTGCTGAATTGCATGATGCCGCTCTGGCAATCCACCTTGATGGTGTCCTTCGCGGCGAACTTTCCTTCGAGTATCGCCTTGGCCAACGGGTTCTCCAACTGCGCCTGGATCGCACGCTTCAATGGACGTGCACCATACACCGGATCGAAACCTGCGTTAGCGATCTCGGACAGTGCGGCTTCGCTGACCTCCAGTTTCATCTCCATCGCGGCAAGACGATTTTCCAGATACTGCAACTGGAAGCGTGCGATGGACTTGATGTTCTTCTCGTCCAGCGAATGGAACACCACGACTTCGTCGATACGGTTGATGAACTCGGGACGGAAATAGGTCTTCACCTCCGCCATCACGGCCAGCTTCACCACCTGATAATCGTCGCCTTGCATCTGTTGGATCATCTGGCTACCAAGGTTGGAAGTCATCACGATGACGGTGTTCTTGAAGTCCACGGTGCGGCCTTGACCGTCGGTCATGCGTCCATCATCCAACGCTTGCAGCAACACGTTGAACACGTCCGGGTGTGCCTTCTCTACTTCGTCGAGCAGGATCACGCTGTACGGTTTGCGACGCACGGCTTCGGTGAGGCCGCCGCCTTCTTCATAGCCGACATAGCCCGGTGGCGCACCGATCAGACGCGCGACGGAATGCTTCTCCATGTATTCGCTCATGTCGATGCGGATGAGATGGTCTTCCGAGTCGAACATGAAACCGGCCAGCGCTTTGCACAGTTCGGTTTTGCCCACGCCCGTGGGGCCGAGGAATAGGAAGGAACCATAGGGGCGATTCGGATCGGACAGGCCGGAACGTGAACGGCGGATGGCGTCAGACACGAGGCGCACGGCTTCGTCCTGCCCCACTACACGTTCGTGCAGTTTCTCTTCCATCTTGAGCAGCTTGTCGCGCTCGCCTGTCATCATCTTGTTCACGGGAATGCCCGTGGCGCGGCTCACTACTTCGGCGATCTCTTCCGCGCCGACCTGCGTGCGCAGCAGGATATTCTTGGTGCCCGTACCTTCGGCTTCGCGTTGCGCGGCTTCTTTCAGCTTGGCTTCCAGTTGCGGCAGCTTGCCGTATTGCAGCTCGGCCACTTTCTCCAGCTTGCCTTCGCGCTGCAGACGCACGATCTCGGCGCGCACATGATCGATCTCTTCTTTCGAGCTGGCCGAATCTTGTGCCGCGCCCTTTTCCGATTTCCAGATCTCTTCCAGATCGGCGTATTCACGCTCCAGCTTCTTGATCTCGTCCTCGATCAGGCCCATGCGTTTGCGCGAGGCTTCATCCTTCTCTTTCTTCACCGCTTCACGCTCGATCTTGAGCTGGATCAATCGGCGCTCGAGTTTGTCCATAACTTCCGGCTTGGAGTCGATCTCCATCTTCATACGCGAGGCGGCCTCGTCGATCAGATCGATGGCCTTGTCCGGCAGGAAGCGGTCGGTGATGTAACGATGTGAGAGTTCAGCCGCCGCTACGATGGCCGGGTCGGTGATCTCCACGCCGTGGTGCACCTCATATTTTTCTTTCAGACCGCGCAGGATGGCGATGGTGGATTCCACGCTGGGTTCATCCACCAACACCTTCTGGAAGCGACGTTCCAGTGCGGCGTCTTTCTCGATGTACTTGCGGTATTCGTCCAGCGTGGTCGCGCCGACACAATGCAGCTCGCCGCGCGCCAGGGCGGGCTTGAGCATGTTGCCTGCATCCATCGCACCATCTGCCTTACCTGCGCCGACCATGGTGTGCAGCTCATCGATGAACACGATGTTGTTGCCTTCATCTTGTGCCAACTCTTTGAGCACCGCTTTCAAACGCTCTTCGAATTCACCGCGATACTTGGCACCCGCTACCAGTGCGGCCATATCCAGACTCAAGACTTTTTTTCCTTTGAGTGAATCCGGCACTTCACCGTTGATGATGCGCTGCGCCAAACCTTCAACGATGGCGGTCTTGCCCACACCGGGTTCGCCGATCAGCACGGGGTTGTTCTTGGTGCGGCGTTGCAGCACTTGAATGGCACGGCGGATCTCGTCGTCACGACCGATGACGGGATCGAGCTTGCCTTGCCGCGCGCGTTCGGTCAGGTCTACACAGAACTTCTTCAACGATTCGCGCTGGCCTTCCGCTTCCTGCGAACCGACTGATTCACCACCTCGCACTGCGGCGATAGCGGTTTCCAATGGCGCACGGGTGACGCCATGTTGTTTGAGCAGGCGTCCTGCCTCACCTTTATCGTTGGTGAGCGCGAGCAGGAACATCTCGCTGGCGATGAATTGGTCGCCACGCTTCTGTGCTTCTTTGTCGGTGAGGTTGAATAGATTGCCCAGATCACGGCCGACCTGTACCTCGCCGCCGTGGCCTTCGATCTTAGGCAGGCGGGTCACTGCCTCATTGAGCGCGGTCTTGAGCGCGTTGGTGTTGCATCCGGCGCGGGCCAGCAGTGAGCCTGCCCCACTATCAGCATCATTAAGTAAAGCCAGCAGCAGATGCTGCGGCTCGATGAATTGGTTGTCGCTGCCGACAGCCAGACTTTGGGCATCAGACAGGGCTTGTTGCAGCTTGGTGGTGAATTTGTCGAAACGCATGGTGTTCTCTCCGCAGGAAAGTTCGAATTGAACGATATATGGGGCGACCAGCTATAAATTCAAGGCCACTTCTATAAATCCAAACTTCGTCGCAATACTGCGTTGCTCAGAACCTTGAATTTACAAAAGCGCCCTAACGTACCTATTGACCGGGCACAGGCCGCGGGGTACGTTCCCATTATGAACCTCGAAACCTGGGAATTGCTGAGTTATGTCGTCACCGTGATTGGTCTGCCGTTGGCCATCTCGGTGTTCATCTTCGAGCAACGCAAGGAGCGTGACAACGAGGATGAGGAGGTCTATCAGCTGTTATCGGACAACTATCAGGATTTTCTCAAAGTAGCTCTTGAAAATTCCGACCTGCGCCTGTTCTCGACGGAGAAGACTAGCGATCTGGATGAGATCCAGATCGAGCGCATGTATATCGTGTTCAGCATGCTGATCTCGCTGTTTGAACGTGCTTACCTTCTGTTGTATGAAGACGATATGACGCCCAAGCAATGGCGGCGCTGGCGCTCATGGGAGGACTATATGCGCGAGTGGTGCCAGCGCGAAGACTTCCGCACTGCGCTCACTACACAGATGGGCGGCGAGGATCCGGATTTCGGGGCCTATCTGAAGCGTCTGGCCGAGGAACACGCACCGTCATAAGCTAGATGTTGCCTGCTGTGATAGCCTTCGCGCCCTTATCCAAGCAATAGCTGTATCGGCATCCTACTGGCCGCCTAGTGACGGTCACGTCCGACACACAAGGAGTGAACATGAGTCTTACCCCACATATCCGCGCCAATGTGAAAGCAGCGCTGGAAGAAGATATAGGCAGCGGCGATCTGACCGCGCAACTGATCCCCGAAGGGAACAAAGCCAAGGCCACCGTCATCACCCGAGAGGATGCGGTGCTGTGCGGCACGCTTTGGTTCGAGGAATGTTTCCTGACGCTTGACCCAGCCTGCCGTATCGAATGGAAGCTAAAGGAAGGTGAACGTGCTGAAGCAGGCCAAACACTGTGCGAGATACATGGTGATGCACGCGCGATGCTGTCAGCGGAACGTCCGGCACTGAATTTTTTGCAGACACTGTCCGCTGTCGCCACCCTGACGCGGCGCTATGTCGATGCCGCACAAGGTCACAAAGCGAAGATCATGGATACGCGAAAGACGCTGCCGGGCCTGCGCCATGCACAGAAATATGCAGTGACCACCGGCGGTGGACACAACCAGCGCGTGGGGCTATTCGACGGTGTGCTGATCAAGGAGAACCACATCGCGGCTGCAGGCGGCATCGGCAAGGTCATGGAGTTGGCCTTCCGCCTCACTCCGCCGCACCTCCCTATACAGATTGAAGTAGAGAGTATGGCTGAGCTGGACGAGGCCTTGCTGGCCGGTGCTAAGCTCGTCCTGCTGGACAACTTCACAGTGGCAGATATGAAGCTGGCTGTGAAACACTCCGCTGGGCGTGCCGAGCTGGAAGCCTCGGGCGGCATTACGCTGGAAAATATTCCGCTGATAGCCGCCACCGGTGTGGATCGCATCTCTATCGGTGCGCTGACCAAGGATGTCGTGGCCATCGATCTGTCGATGCGTCTGTCCCTCTCTTGAAATTGGCAGAACGAACCATATATTAGAGTTCCCTGATTAATAGAGATCATCATGAGCGACTCCAAACATATCGTCTGCCCGCATTGCGATGCGGTGAACCGTGTACCCGCCGACAAGCTGGCAGCTCAACCCACCTGTGGAAAATGCAAACAGGTGCTGTTCGATGCCCATCCTGTGGAACTCAATGAAGGCAACTTCATGCGTCATATCTCGAACAGCGATGTGCCCGTGCTGGTGGACTTTTGGGCGCCTTGGTGCGGCCCGTGCAAGATGATGGCCCCTGCCTATGCGCAAGCAGCGCAGCAGCTGGAGCCGCAGATGCGTGTGGTGAAGCTGGATACCGAACAGGCGCAGAACCTCGCCGCGCAGTTCAACATCCGTAGCATCCCGACACTGGCGCTATTCAAAGGCGGCCGTGAAGTGGCACGTCAGGCGGGCGCGATGGATGCGAACAATATCGTGGCATGGGCACGCTCTAAAGCATGAAAGAAATCGCGTTATTAGCTTTGCTGGTACTTGCCGGGTGTGCCGATCCTGCGCGCAATCTTTATGAAGGTATCAAGCAAAACAATGATGCACAGCGCACGCCCATGGAACGTGCGACGCAGCCTGCCCCGAGTTACGACACTTATCAAAGATCGATAGATAGCGAAGCTGCAAAGTAAAACGGGAAGCCATCAGGCTTCCCGTTTCTATCCATACGACTTCAGGATCAACGCACGACACAACCGTTGTCGCCACCGCCTCCACCGCCGTTCTCGATACTTTCCATATTGGCATCGCTGTCCATAAAGCCGGGGGTCGCTGCCAATCGAGTCATTATCTGATCGTTGCTGAAGCCACTCTGCCCCTTGCCTAGATCGACTTTCTGATCACCCTTCTCAAGGATGACTTGTCCATCGTGCACGGTGACATACAGGCCTGCACCCGACTCTGCACCTGCATCAGCCTCGTCGAACAACTTGTCGAGATCGAGCGGCATGCTGTCAGGGCGCGGTGCATTGTTCTGCAACACGCCCGCAGGGATGGTCATGATCCTTACCGGCTTGCCGGTCTGCTGAGCGATCATGGCCGCTTGGTTGACCGCCACGGTGAATGAACCACCTGGGCCGACCATCACCACTTCGCCCGACCAGACATAGACGCCTGCGCCATTCATCGGATCATCGGGACCTTCCGCCAATTGTGTATATTGGCCACTCACGGAAGTCTGCATCCCTGCATCGTTCAGGCGACCATCCACGCTCGCTTCGGCATATTGCGACCAAAGTATGTCGTGACTGTTCGCGGCTAGCAATGGGCCACCCAATGCAGAAACCGGGTTGCCATCACCTTCCGCACAAGAGCCGTTACACCATGCATCGAATCCTGTACCGCGAATACCAATGGTCGCGCCGGACATCTGGAATTTGTAATTGTTTTTGTTGGCACGCCCGATGAGTCCCGTCACCACGCGTACGCCCCCCTTGATAAGACGCAGTGCGATGTTCTCCTGCACGCCGCCTTTCTTTTCATATTTGAACGCTTCGACTTTGAAGATACTGCTCTCCTGCAGCGTGATACGGCCACCGTCACGGAATGCCACGACCGCATGCGACCCGCGATCACTCTGAAGTGAATCCCCTTCATACACAGCCGAACCGAGGGTGAGCTTTCTGATCTTTCCATCCGCCTGCTTGGCAACCGTCTGTCCGACGATACGCATCACGCGCCCAGCCGGCTTCGGCTTTGCCACCGGTGCTGCAGCTTCTGCATCATCCTCGCAATCTTTGGTGGCACACAGACGTGAAGAGAAGTCTGTTCCGCGGATACCGATGGTGGCACCTGATGCTCGCAATTTGTAGGCGTCTTTGTTGCCACGCTTGCCGATCAAGCCGGTCACGGTACGGAAACCACCCTTGAGTAAGCGGAATACGGCATTGTCAGCCTGTGGTGCGCTCTGTTTGAACTGATAGGCTTCGATCTTGAGGTTGGAATCTGGACGCATGGTCATCTTGGTACCATCGTTCATCACCACCTGCGCATAGCTCTTCTTTCCGGTCACCAACAGATCGCCGGGCTGCACTGTAGACTTTGGTGTCAACACGCGAACCGTGCCATCCGTACGTTGCGCCACCAGCGTGCCACTCATGTAACGGATCGTTCCCGCGGTATCCGCCGCAAAAGCACCAAGGCTTGCAATCAGGCTGCATCCCAGCAACAGCGCTAACAGTATTTTTTTCACTTCACACCTCACCTTCAGAACGTTCCCGCCAGTGTGGCGTGAATACGCCAGTCACCTTTGAGTTGAACGGGGTCGTTACCTTCTTTCATGATGCGTCCAGCATCCATACGCAGACTATAGTGTTCATCATATCCGGCTCGCAAACCAAACCCAGCACCGGCGATACTGGTCGAGTTATTAGCACTAGAGGAACGCACATTGCCACCATCCAAGAACACCAAGCCGCGCATGTTCATCCGCCCTCGTTCCCAAGCAGGAGAGTAGGTCTCAAAATTGAACTTAGCCCCCTTCTCTCCTGTTTCACTACCTTCAGAGAATCCACGAACGCCATCTGCACCACCAAGACGCATCTGTTCGCCTTGAATCAACTTGTCGCCACTCCACTGCCCATTGAACGCAGTGCGGAATTGCCAGTCACCACCGAATTGGGTGAAGAAGCCACCACCAAAATGCAGCACTTTGTAGGCCGGCGTCGGATCTGAAAAATTGATCAGATCATAGGATGCGAAATTCGCAGACTTTCCTTTACTCGCCATAGGCACATTCGCCGCAAAGGAGATGTTCGCGTTTACATCGCTCTTTGCCAATTTCCCCTGTACGGCATAAGCCACACTCAAAGGTGTGACCACTATGTCGTCGTACAACACGGTCGTGCTCGGGCTGGTCATCTGTATCTTGCTGAACTTTCGCCAATCGAATCCCAAAGTCAGCTTGGGGTCGAAGCTGCCTATTCGATCAAGGGGGATGTTATAGCGCGAACTGAGCATGAGGCCGCCCCCCTGAAAGTTCGACAACCCACCCACCAGTGAATTGATGTTGGAATAGCCCCCGAAAAACTCAAAGCTGTGTCCTAGACTATATAGCGGGATCTTGTAGCTACCACCGAACACTTTTACACGGCTCACATATTGCGGCGATACCTGCATCTGCACTTGCCCAACATGATCACGATTGAACATGCCGGCATCACGGAATGAAATACCCAGTCGCGAGACACCGGTCTCCTTCGATCCAGTGTTATCCAGTGTCAACACCCACTGCTTTGGATTTATGTCGCTGACCAATACGCTGGCATCGACTTCGTCATCATTCTCACCTGCCTTCAAGACGACATTGAGCTGGCGCGCGGGATTTTCATTAGCCAGACGTAACTGACGCGCAATGTCTTTCGATCGCGGCACGCCACCTACGCGAACCGCCGGCAAAGCATTCAGTACATGCGCCTTCCAGAAGAACTTATTGTTCTTTACTTCGACTTTCCCGAAGCGGCTCTCTATGACATCGAAGCGAACCGTGCCAGCCTCCAGCTCCTGCTCAGGCAACAAGACGTGCACCGCAGAATAGCCTCGTTGCGCATACAGTTCTTCTACAGCCTCAAGCGCATATTGCACATCGGAGAAATCTTTTTCTTTGCCTACATAGGGTGCTACCACGATGTCGAAATCTTCTTTCGTGAGCAACTTGGCCCCTTCCACCACATAACGCTCAATTGGGAATTTCAATACGGGAGGTGTTTCATCATCTGCTGATACAGCGACTTGCGGCAGAGCCAGCATCAGCCCAGCCAGCAAAATACGTCCTGCTCTAGAAAATTTGGTACTGAGTCTCATCGTCACTCCGTTAGCGGCAAACCGGCAGATTCTCAGGCAGACCACTACCCTGTCCACCGCCGATTTCGGCCTCAGCCAATATTTGTTGTTCTTTTTTCTTTTCTTCTTTCGTATCGTCTGCCGGAGTATTTGCCACAGGCAAGGTCTGTGTGATGTCTTGCGTCGCAATTAACAATACGTCCCCACACCCTGCCGCAGAAGAGTTAGTCAGACATCCTGTGAGCGTTGGAACAACCGTTGTGGTCGTTGTGACCGGTATCGGCATGGGAATAAAATTGTACGCGTCGCCTCCTACTAGGATCAGATTCACTGCCAATTCGGCAGGAAGCCCCCCCTGCAGGGGATCACCACCATAGAAGAACCCAGTGTTCCCGGAGGTCGTGGCGGCGGCCTGTGTGCCGTTGAAAAATGCTTTGGCGGTGGTATTACTAAAGGTCAAATGTGTCGTTACCGGTAGCTGTGAAGATACATAAGCATTAAAGCCACCGGATGTCACAAAGCTAATATCCCCGCCCAGGAAGAGATCAACATCGGGCGCCCCCATAATGTACGAATCAGCGCTGGTCGCATCGATCTTCAAACTACCTGCCGCAGTAAAAGTTGCGATACCGTAGGACGTCACCTGCGCGTTGTTGACGGCGATGCCGCCTCCATTGTTTGTGATATTGATGGCCCCCCAGGCCATCAGCTGGTCAACTATGGTGAAGGTGGGCACACTGGTGACCACATCAACAGTGGATGCCCCGTAGAGCGCCAGAGAGCTGATCCCAGTCGCCGTCACTGCACCCATAGAATTGCTCAGATCGACCAGATTCACTGAACCAGTTGTAGTCAGGCTCACTCCTTTGGCTCCGGCATCGATGGGGGCATTCTGCGTAATACCGGCGCTACCCGCATTCAAAATGACGGTCACGGCATCCGGTTGCGAAAAACCGGTTTGAATGCCGGAAAACCCGTTAACAGTTGTCACAAAAATCGCGTTACTGCTTTTATAGCTGAAGATATCTCCGGTAGTCGCACCGGTAGCACTGCCGGCAATCACTCCGACTGTGTTGGCTTCATTCAGAATCACCTTGCTGCCCTTTACATAGGCGGATGTGCTGTTCAGTGTTGCCCCCGCAGACTGGGTCAAGGCACCGGCGCTGGTCAGTGCGATCATGCCGGTTGCGGACACACCATTGATGAATTCGACATTGTTAGCCACCAGATTCAGGGCGGTCGAACTGTTGAAAATGAAATCGCCACTGCTGAACGCCGCCAGACTGCCAACCGCATTGGTTGAATCACTCAAATTGACAGAGGTGCCCGAATCAATCACCAGCTCGGTGGCTGTGATGCCAGCCCCCGCACTCTGGGTGATCGCACCACCCGCTCCCAGCCCCAAAATCGAGACGCCTGCTGGTGCAATGGAAGTGCTGACATTCAGGCTGCCGGTTTTCGACGGATCACCGACAAGCAAGGTGCCAGCAGTGATAAAACTCAACTCGGATGCCGACAGACCGAGAACACCCGTAACGTCGACACCGCCCACATCGACGTTTTGCGCAGCACTATAGGGCTCAAGGTTCACCTGGCCCGAACCAACGTTTATCGTCCCGCCGATTGCCATGGAATCACTAACTAACCTCACACTGCCTCCGGGATTTAAAAAACCCGGTGTGCCTGTAGTGATGATGCCGCTGGTCCATACCTCGAGATTCGCCGAGTTAGTGATGCTGACGGCAGCCGCAGTTGCGATGTTAGCGGCAGAGGCGTAGTTGCCAAAAGTACTGTCCTTACCGACCACAATCGTACCGGCAGTGATAAGTGAGATACCCGCCCCTGTCAGATTGAAAGCATCAGCCCCTCCGATACTGATCGGATTAACAGTCGGGCTGATGGTGTAGGGAGAAAGGTAGACGGTATTGGCGCCTGCATTGATCGCACCGCCGATCGCCAGATTGTTCATCCTTAGCAGGATGTTCCCACCCGCCAACAAGCTGGTGATCGTGGTCGCATTCGTAGTGTCGAAAGAATCAATACGAACCGAACCATTCGCATTACTCCCCGAGATGGTTCGTCCCGCCCCCACATTAGATAAGTTGTAGATATTCACAGCATTGCTGGTGGTGTTGGTGAAGCTGATCGCACCAGTCACATCCGCTTTGAAAATGGTGCCAGTCGAGGCGATACCGTTCACCGCGCTCATCACAAGCGTCGGCGCAGTCACATCGACAGCGGCTCCCGCAGTGTTCGCGACGATCGCATTGCCTGCATTCAGCGTCACCGTTCCATTCGCAGAGATCGATCCGTTATTGATGATCGAGCCAGTCGCATTCATCGTGACGTTGCTTCCGCAAATGCTGAAACATGTGCCCGTGATCGCGGCATTAATCACGATGTCATTGTCCGCCTGAAGCGTCAATGTCGTACCAGTACCAGAATTGGTCCAACTCACTGCGTCAGTGACGAATATGTCTCCATTCGCCGCACCGGTAGCAAGCGTTTGGATGGTGACATTGCTCGCGCTCAGACTAGTAGCTAATGTGGCGTTCGACATCCAGCTACTGCCGTTTGCGGGATCAGTCGCAGATATGGTGTAGTCAGTTGGGTCGATCAGCCAGTTACCGTTTTCCCCGCCTGCCGCCAAGGTGCTGATACTCACTCCGTCCAACACCTTCACATGTGCAGCTGAAGTATCTATAAATCCGCCGTTCCCACTCACCGGTGCTGAAGCATCCAATGTGCCGCTGACTTGTACTGTGCCGGTCTGCATGTCGGACAGCACTTTGATCTCGCCACCACCTGCTCCACTTGCACTGGCTGTTCCGGTGATCTCGGTACGCTGACTCGACTTGAACACGATCTTGCCGCCTTGCATGGTGGCGCTGTCTGCGCTGACTAGACCGCTGTTCCTGACGATGGTGCCGAACAAACCAAGTCGGCCCGCACTGGCGACGAGTTGGCCGACGTTGGTGGCGTCACCCGCCGGTGCGGTGATGTTCACACGCAGGTTGGGATCGAGGCTATTGACCAGTTCTACGCTGCTGCCAGCAGCAAGGAGAATCTCGCCGTCTGGAGCAGTGATGACACCCGTGTTCTCAACGTTCGGCGCGATCAGCCATATCTCACCACCTTGTTGTGCGTTGATGTTGCCGGCATTGCTGACGGCTTGCGCGTTCGGATCGCTGGTGAAGCGATGGCGTCCGGACAGAAAGTCCGCATCGGAAAGATTCAAGGATGTAGCAACCAGACCAGCGACATCGACTGTCGAACCAGCACCGAATATGATGCCGTTAGGATTGACTAGAAATACGCGGCCGTTGGATTGCAGGCTGCCGAGTATCTGGCTGGTGTTACCGCCGACCACGCGATTGAGCACGGCGGACGAGGCGGACTGTTGCGCGAAACGGGTGATCTCGTTCTGCTGAATGGAGAAATCCTGCCAGTGAATGATCGTGCCGGGCGTATTGGTAACAGTGAGAGTGTTGCCGCTGGTATTGAAACTGGCCTGACCGCTGACGACGTTTCCGTCTGCTGGATTGGCCTGGGCTCCCGATGCAAAACAAACAGCCAACACCAGAAGCAATGGCTTGATGACAGGCAACTGCTTACTGCCAAACACACCTGCCTTTGCAACCGCGCCCAATTCTCGATGCATACTGGAGCCACCACGCTTACCTTTACCGCGCGCCAACTCGGACACTACGATCCATGTGCCAAGCACGTCCGACCAGATGGTGCGGAAAATATGATTTAACGATGAATTCATTTAACTACCCCGCAGCTTCGAAGGCGTGAACCACTGTTCATACGCCGAGCCTGTGCTTTATGAGACGCTTTAGTGGAAAAATCGTACACGCTTCCGCTCTGGATAGCCAGAGGCCTGGGGAAGCTCCTCCTTTTTTTCTCCAGTCCGATTTGCGGCAACGGAATACGATGTCCTTCCCCTGCTGCCACCAGAGCATCTTGGCCGGTGAATCATACCCCGCTCCACAGATACCACCAGGCACTGAGCGTGAAGAACGACAGGATCAGCCCCACTGCCACCATCAGATTCGCCAGCGGCGGGTCAAGATCATGTTCGCTGGCAACGATAGCCGCTGTGATCATGGACGGCATGGCCGCTTCGAACAGTGTGACTTGTATCGCCTGCCCGTGTGCTCCAAGCATTTGCACATAGAGCAGATAGATCGCCAATGGCGCAAGGATCAACTTGAAGCCCAATCCCAGCGCGAGATTGCGCTTATGCTCAGCAATATGCCCCAAGCGCAACTGTAGACCTACTGACAACAGTGCCAATGGCGCCAATGTGTCGCCTAACCGTTTCAACAACACCGTGAACCAGTCCGCGTATTCCACCGGAATCAGCAGGAAGGCAATGACCATAGAGATGAACGGCGGGAATGTCGCGATGCGCTTCACGATCTGTTTGGCCGTTGGCCTTCCGGAAGAATAGATACCGGCTACGGTGATACCCAATACCGACAGTACAAAGAAAGAGCCGAGCTGATCGGCCACGATAGCCGTTGCCAGACCATCCTTACCGTAAAAGGCATCGACCATAGGCAGGCCGAAGAAAGAGGTGTTGCCCAAGCCCCCGACCACGATCAACGCACCCGTCGTCTTGCGCGGCAGATCCAGCCAGCGTCCTAGCGTCCAGAAGAAAGCTGCGGATAGCCCAAAAACGATCCACGCCATCAGCGCTGTCAGCACAACATCTCCGGACAGATGGATATCGTGGATATAGAGTAGCGTCAGCGCCGGCAGCGAAACATGGATGATGAAACTATTGAGCGTAGCCGGCGCGTTGTCTGGCATGCGGCGTGATCTGCGCAGCAGCATACCCGCAACAAAACAAAGGATAAGCAGTATTAAATTCGACATTTGAGTAGCATATACTTCTGCCTAAATATATTTAGTACTGCACACGCCCCATGGCCGATCAAGAGAACACCTCATCAACGGAAGAAGTCGCAACTGAAACCGTATCAGCCGAAGCAATATCATCTGAAGTGATAACAACCGACGTCCATTCATCGCCATTCAATCCCGGCAATGAACAACGCCGCGAACCAAGGTTCCATGTCCACTGGCATGTCGCGACCGAGTTGGATAAACATGGCATCTGCCTCGGCTTCATCAAAGAGATATCCATCCAAGGGGCGACGCTCTATCTAGACCACGACCTCATAAAAGTGAAGAAGATCATTCTCGAGATCCAGGTTCCTGCGCTACAGCCACACACAGCGCCACATATCTTGGCTATCGACTGCCAAGTGATCTATGCGATACACGATAGCGACGAACAGATGTTCCGAACTGGCATCCACTTCGACAAGTTCCAAGTCGAATCCGAAAAGGATTTTCTAGACCACCGACTCAAGAATTTTGAGATCGCAGCTCTCTGACAACTTCAGCATCAAAAACTGTTACCCAAGATTGGCGCTGATATAGGATTTCAGCTTCACCACATCTGCATCCATCACCTCAACGCGCTGCGGCAGATCTTCGATGCCGACCATAGATTCCGGACGCTCCGGCTCTCGGCCCAATGCCTCGCGGATGGTCTCGGCGAACTTTGCGGGTAAAGCCGTCTCCAGACAGATCAACGGCAGGCTTGGGCGACGTTGCTCCAATCCTACTTTCAGCCCATCGGCGGTATGTGTGTCGATCATCACGCCATATTCTTCCCATATCTCGCGGATGGTCTTCAAACGATCCTGATGCGAGCTCTTGCCGGAAGAAAAATGGAATTTCGGCAGCGCATCCCAATATGGCGTGTGCTTGATGTCAAAGGCTGGAGCGTCAGGTGTCGCGCCCGCATCCACCTTGCTCCAGAACTCGCGCACCTTTGCACCATCACGTCCAACCAAGTCGAACACGAAACGCTCGAAGTTGGAGGCTTTGGAGATATCCATCGACGGGCTGCTGGTCTCGTAAGTGTGTGCCGTGCCGCGCGGACGATAGATGCCGGTGCGGAAGAATTCGTCCAACACATCGTTTTCGTTGGTAGCGAGGATCAACTGACCGATAGGCAGGCCCATCATGCGCGCGATGTGTCCTGCGCAGATATTACCGAAGTTGCCGGACGGCACCGAAAACGCAACTTGCTCGTCGTTGCTTTTGGTCGCGGCGAAGTAGCCTTTGAAGTAGTACACGATCTGCGCCGACACACGCCCCCAGTTGATGGAGTTGACCGTACCGATCTTGTGCGCGGCTTTGTAAGCGTGGTCATTGGAGACTGCCTTCACCATATCCTGTGCATCATCGAAGAAACCATTGATGGCGATGTTATGGATGTTCGGGTCTTGCAGCGAATACATCTGCGCACGCTGGAAGGCACTCATCTTGCCGTTCGGTGACAACATGAACACGCGAATACCGCGCTTGCCACGCATCGCGTATTCGGCAGCGGAGCCGGTGTCGCCCGAGGTCGCGCCAAGGATGTTCAACTCTTCGTTCTGCTTCGCCAATGCGTATTCGAACAGATTGCCCAACAGCTGCATCGCCATGTCTTTGAACGCCAGTGTCGGGCCGTTGGACAGTTCTTGAATGAACACGCCCTCGCTCAGCTTGCGCAGCGGTGTGATGTCGGCAGCGTTGCTGTCGGGGCGACCGTTGCCATACACCTCGGCGGTGTAAGTCTTGCTGACGATGGCTTTCAGGTCGGCTGCCGGGATGTCGGTGGCGAACTTGGACAGCACCGCGAACGCCAGATCGGCATAAGAAAGATTGCGCCAAGCATCCAGCTCTTCGCGTGTCACTTGCGGATATTGTTCCGGCAGATACAGACCGCCGTCCGGCGCGAGACCGCCCAGCAGGATCTCGGTGAATGTTTTGGCGGGTGCGTTGCCTCGAGTGGAGATGTATTTCATAGCGTTACTTACCCAATTCTTCCATACGCAGTTTGGTCACCTTCCCAGCCACAACACCCAGCGCCTCGATCTTCACAATCGCCGCGTTGATACGTTTCTCACGTGTCTGGTGCGTCAACAAGATGAGGTCGGCCTGTGCTTCGCCTTCGCCCGGCTCTTTCTGGATCACTGCTCCGATGGATATCTGCTCGTCGGCGAGGAGACGCGTGATGTCGGCCAATGCGCCGGTCTTATCCTGCACGCGCAGTCTCAGGTAGTAGCTGGTCTGCACTTCGTCCATCGGCAATATCTTTAGATCGGACATCGCGTTCGGCTGGAAGGCCAGATGCGGCACGCGATTCTCGGGATCGGCGGTATGCATACGTGTCACATCCACCAGATCGGCGATCACAGCGCTTGCGGTCGGCTCTGCCCCCGCACCTTTGCCGTAGTAAAGCGTAGGGCCGACTGCATCGCCATGTACCAGCACTGCATTCATCGCACCTTCTACATTAGCGATCAGTCGCTTGCTCGGGATCAGGGTCGGGTGCACGCGCAATTCGACGCCTTCTTCTGTGCGCTTGCTGATGCCCAGCAGCTTGATGCGATAGCCGAGTTGTTCGGCGTACTGGATATCGATGGCGTCCAGTTTGGAGATACCTTCGATGTGCGCTTTGTCGAATTGCACCGGAATGCCGAATGCCAGCGATGCCAGCAAAGTGATCTTGTGTGCTGCGTCCACACCTTCGATGTCGAAGGTCGGATCGGCTTCGGCATAGCCCAGACGCTGCGCTTCTTTCAGCACGACATCGAAGTCCAATCCCTTGTCGCGCATCTCGGACAGGATGAAGTTGGTGGTGCCGTTGATGATGCCAGCGACCCACTCGATACGGTTCGCAGTCAAACCTTCGCGTACCGCTTTGACGATGGGAATGCCGCCTGCAATCGCCGCTTCAAAGGCAACCATCACGCCCTGCTCCTGAGCTGCCTCGAAGATCTCGTTGCCATGTGTTGCGAGCAACGCCTTGTTGGCGGTGACCACATGCTTGCCATTCGAAATCGCTTTCATCACCAGCTCTTTGGCCACGCCATAACCACCGATCAGTTCGATGACGATATCCACTTCCGGATCGCTCACCACCGCAAAAGCATCGTCCGTCACGCGGCAAGTGCCTTCGGTGATCTTTCGTGCCAAATCCAGATTGCGGTCAGCAACCATGGTGATTCGGATAGGGCGACCTGCGCGGCGGGTGATCTCTTCCGCGTTGCGTTGCAGCACAGTGAAGGTGCCGCCGCCGACAGTACCGATACCCAGAAGACCTACATTGATTGGCTTGATGCTCATGGTTCTCTTTCTCTTAGTTGGTGCCGTGACGTTTGCGGTAATTCTCAAGGAAACGGGCGATACGATTGATGGATTCGACCAGATCATCTTCAATGGGCAGGAACACCACACGAATATGGTCCGGATGGATCCAATTGAAACCGGAACCCTGCACCACCAGCACCTTCTCCTCTTCTAGTAGCTCAAGGATGAATTGCTGATCGTTCTCGATCGGATATATCTTAGGATCGAATCGCGGAAACAGATATAGCGCCGCCTTAGGTTTGATACAAGTAACCCCAGGAATGGCGGTCAACATCCTGTACGCGATATCACGCTGCTTGGCTAAACGCCCACCCGGCGCCACCAGATCGTCGATGCTCTGGTAGCCGCCCAATGCTGTCTGGATCGCGAACTGTCCCGGCACGTTGGAACACAGGCGCATCGAGGCGAGAATGGTCAGGCCGTTGATGTAGTCCTGCGCATGCTTCTTCTCACCCGACAGCACCATCCAACCTGAGCGATAGCCGCAGGCACGGTAGTTCTTGGACAGGCCGTTCAGCGTGACGAACAACACGTCATCGGCCAGCGAGGCAATGGATGTGTGCTTGGCGCCGTCGTACAGCATCTTGTCGTAGATCTCATCGGCGAAGATCACCAACTGGTGTTCGCGTGCGATCTGGATGATCTCTTTCAGGATGTCGTCCGAATACAGCGCACCGGTCGGATTGTTCGGGTTGATGATGACGATGGCGCGCGTGTTCTCGTTGATCTTGCTGCGCATGTCCTTGAGATCGGGATTCCACTCCTTGGCTTCATCACACAGATAGTGGTGCGGCGTACCGCCGGCCAGCGTCACCGCTGCAGTCCACAAGGGATAGTCCGGTGCCGGCACCAATACTTCATCGCCGGTATTGAGCAGCCCCTGCATCGCCATCACGATCAGTTCGGAGGCACCGTTGCCGATGTAGATGTCATCCAGGCCTACGCCTTTGATCTTCTTGGACTGGCAGTAATGCATGATCGCCTTACGCGCGGCGAACATGCCTTTGGAATCGGAATAGCCCGATGAATTCGGCAGATTCAGGATCACGTCCTGCTGGATCTCTTCCGGCGCTTCGAAACCGAACGGCGCTAGGTTGCCGATGTTCAGCTTGATGATGCGCTGGCCTTCTTCTTCCATCAGCTTGGCGCGCTCCATCACCGGCCCGCGAATGTCATAGCAGACGTTGGAAAGTTTGGACGACTTCAGTAAGGGTTTCACTATCATTCACTCAAATGGACCCGGAAACGCGAGCCACAGCCGATGGTAGAATCCGACGCAACCCCGCAATTTCCGCAAGGGACGGGATTTTACCTGCGCCAGCCCTGATGCGGCAAACGATTGGAGAGAAGATTTGGCCCTGCACCTAGAGAAAGTCTCACACCTGAAGACCTTCACCGGACACGGCGATGGCTACGTTGTCGTCAACGACAAGCGCTATGAACAGGCCGTTGTCGTCTCTGCCCGTACCGTACAGACCGACTGGCCAGCCACTGACTTCGCCAGTCTGACAGCCGAACATTTCGACTATTTCCTCGAAATGCAGCCTGAAGTGCTGCTGCTGGGCACCGGAAAACTACAACAATTCGCCCATCCCAAGCTGCTCCAGCAGCTGATGAAAGCTGGTATCGGCATCGAATTCATGGACACCGCCGCCGCCTGCCGCACCTACAACATCCTCGTCGCTGAAGACCGCAAGGTAGTGGCGGCAGTACTGCCATAAGGAAACCTCATGACTGAAGCTTTAAAGAATGTCATCAACCAGACCGAACAGGTCATCCTCGGTAAACCGCAGCAGATCCGCCTCGCGCTGACCTGCCTGTTGGCGCGTGGCCATCTATTGATCGAAGACATGCCCGGTGTGGGCAAGACCACTTTGGCGCACGTACTATCGGCCACGCTGGGCCTGCAGTTCCAGCGCATCCAATTCACCAGCGACATGCTACCCGCCGATATCCTCGGGGTTTCCATCTATCAGCGTGAGAGTGGTGACTTCAAGTTCCATGCGGGACCGATCTTTTCGCAGATGATCCTTGCCGATGAAGTGAACCGCGCCACACCCAAGACGCAGAGTGCTTTACTTGAAGCCATGGAAGAGCACCAAGTCACCAGTGAAGGCGAGACACGCCCATTGCCTTCACCGTTTTTCGTCATCGCCACGCAGAACCCGACCAACCAGATCGGCACCTTCCCGCTGCCGGAATCCCAGCTCGACCGTTTCATGATGCGCATCCAGCTCGGCTATCCGGATGCCATCGCCGAGCGCGGCTTGCTGTCCGGCGTGGATAGGCGCGACCTGATCGCCGAACTCAAGCCGCAGATGCAGACCAGCGAACTATTCGAGTTGCAGGCGCAAGTACGCAAGGTGTTCGTTTCCCCTGCCCTGCTCGACTACGTGCAAGCCATCTTGCGCCATACCCGCGAATCAGCACGCTTCGTGCACGGTCTGTCGCCGCGTGCCGGACTCTCGCTGTTAGCCGCCGCCCGTGCTTGGGCACTGCTCGCCGGACGCGATGCCGTCATCCCCGAAGACGTGCAAGCCGTATTGCCCGGCGTCGCCAGCCACCGTTTGCAGAGCGTGCACGACACGCAAGCCTCCGATGGCGAAAAACTGGCGCGCGAACTGATTGAGGCGGTCGCCATCCCTTAAGGGAACGCGATGAAGTTTCCAAATATTCGCAGCTCGCTAAAGCTGAAGTTCCGTAACTGGGCCTTCCGCCGCACGGTCGAGACCGGCACGGTGCAGCTCAATCAGCGTCGCATCTACATCCTGCCCACACGACAGTTCTTCGGCTTTGGTTTCGTGCTGATACTGATGCTGCTGG
This sequence comes from Sideroxydans sp., assembly GCA_024636935.1. Taxonomy (GTDB): domain Bacteria; phylum Pseudomonadota; class Gammaproteobacteria; order Burkholderiales; family Gallionellaceae; genus Sideroxyarcus. The sequence goes on from JAGXGC010000026.1 coordinate 25,011, forward strand.
GCGACATCAACTACAACCTTAGCTTGGGCTACGTGCTCACCTTTCTGCTGGCCACCACCGGCGGTCTTTCTATGCTGTACGCCTTCCGCAACATGGCGCAGCTGGAGATACATGCCGGTTATGTGGAGCCGGTGTTCGCAGGGGAGCAGGCGCGCTTCGTATTCCACTTCAACAATCCCGGCACACTGCCCCGCCACCAGATACATCTGCACGATGATGATGGACACAAGACCGTGTTCGACCTTCCAGCGCAGACTTCCACGCCGATCGAATTGGCACTGCCTGCGACCCAGCGCAGCTGGCTGGACAGTGGCCGCCTGACGCTCTATACCCGCTTCCCGCTCGGCCTATTCAATGCTTGGAGCTACATCCATTTCGACGTGCGCGCACTGGTCTATCCCAAACCGGCTTCACCTCAGCCATTGCCCATCGCCGCCGCACCGGATGGCAATGGCAAGACGACGATACGCGGCGATGAAGACTTCGCCGGTCTGCGCAACTATGTGCCGGGCGACGCCATGCCGCGCATCGCTTGGAAAGCGTTGGCTCGCGAGCAAGGCCTGCAGGTGAAAGAGTTCTCGGCACAGCAGGGTCAACAGTTGTGGCTGGATTGGTCGCAACTGCCGGACATCGCACTGGAGCGCAAACTGGAACTGCTCACGCGCTGGGTACTGGATGCGGACGCACAAGGATTTCAATACGGATTGCGAATGCCTGATGGGGAAGTGATCCCGCAGCACGGAGCGTCGCATCGCGCGGAATGTCTACGCAGACTGGCCTTGTTCGGTGTGCAGCCATCATGAAGCTCACAGCCCAACTCACCTACGGCCTGATCGCCTGCATATTGCTGGTGAGCGCACCGCATGCCGACCATCTTCCCATCTGGGTCAGCGCCGAATGCGGCGCACTGCTGCTGTGGCGCGCTTATCTGGCACGTAGTGGCAAAGCGCTGCCGCCACGCTGGCTGCTGTTGGGTATCACCGTGCTCAGCGTAATGGCGATCGCGGCGACCTTCCGCTCTCTGTTCGGACGCGAGGTCGGCGTCACCCTGCTCATCCTGCTCTCCACGCTGAAGCTGCTGGAACTTAAAGCAGTGCGCGATGCGACCATCGTGGTCTATCTGTCGTGCTTCATCATCATCACCAACTTCTTCTACTCGCAGAGCATCCCGACTGCACTGTTCATGCTGGCGACTTTGCTGGTCATCCTGGCAACATGGGTGCATCTGCAAACCGGCACTCTCGCTTTCAAACCCCGACTGCGCATCGGCGGCATACTTTTGTTGCAAGCGATTCCCCTGTCGCTCATCCTGTTCGTGCTGTTCCCGCGCGTGCAAGGCCCGCTGTGGGGGCTGCCGCAGGATGCCTATGCCAGTAGCGGCCTGTCCGACACCATGTCGCCGGGCACCATGAGTAAACTCTCGCTGAACGATGCGGTGGCGTTCCGCGTCACGTTCGATACTGCCGCGCCCTCCCGAGACCGCATGTATTGGCGAGGCCCTGTACTGTGGGATTTCGACGGTACGACTTGGAAACGCGGCCGCAACCCCACCACGCTCGAAGGTGTAGTGGAAGATACCGGTATGCCTCTCAGTTACGCCGTCACATTGGAACCGCACAACAAACGCTGGCTGTTCGCGCTCGATATGCCCAACAAGCTGTCCATCAAACATCGACTTACGCCTGACTTCCAATTGCTCAGCGACAAGCCGGTGAATGCGCGAATACGCTATCAGGCCGATTCCTTCCTCAGCTATCGAGCCAATCCAGATGAACTGCCACGGCAGTTACAACGCGCACTCGCGCTACCGCGCGGCTTGAATCCGCAGACGCAAGAACTTGCCGAAAGCTGGCGCACATCGCATCCGAACGATGATGCTGCCATCGTGCGTGAGGTGTTGCGTCATTTCAACCAAGGTGGCTATGTCTATACGCTGGAGCCGCCTCTGCTCGGCGCAAACGGCATCGACGAGTTCCTGTTCCAAACTAAGCAAGGTTTCTGCGAACACTATGCCGGCAGCTTCGTTTACCTGTTGCGTGCAGCAGGTGTGCCCGCGCGCGTGGTCACCGGATATCAGGGCGGCGAATATAACGCCTTGGGTGATTACTACATTCTGCGCCAAGCGGATGCGCATGCCTGGGCGGAAGTATGGTTGGGCGAACGCGGCTGGGTACGCTACGACCCGACTGCCGCGATCGCCCCGGCCCGCATCGAAAGCGGCCTTTCGGCCGCCGTCAGCAACCCGGCTTCTCTGCCCTTCATGGCACGCAACCCGCCCGCTTGGCTGCGCGAGTTGCGCTTCAACTGGGACGCCATGGCCAACCAATGGAACCAATGGGTACTGGGTTACGACAACGAAACTCAGTTCGCCTTCCTCACCCGCCTCGGCATGGAAGACATCAGCTGGCAGAAGATGGCGCTCAACATGCTGGCCGGCATCTTCACTCTGGTCGGGGTGTTCACCTTGCTGTTGTTGCGCCGCCTCGTCGTACGCCAGACAGACCCAGTGCAGACCGTCTGGCTCAAGCTGTGCCGCAAACTGGAAAAGGCCGGACTGCCGCGCAAAGTGCACGAAGGGCCGCAGGATTACGCGGCACGGGTCATCGCAACACATCCGGAGATCGCGGCAGACATGAACGACCTCGCCACCCGTTATGTCGCTTTACGCTATCAGGCCAGCCATGACGACACGGCACTGTCTGCCTTCAAGCATGCGGTCTCGGCATTCAAGCTATAATCCGCGCCACTTTTCACGAGGCACGCATCATGCAGATCACCCGCAGACTGGAATTCGACGCCGGTCACCGCATCCCTAATCACAACAGTCAGTGCAAACATCTGCACGGACATCGTTATGCCATCGAGATCACCTTATCGGGTGATGTCATTACGGATGAAGGCGTATCGGAACAGGGCATGGTGATGGACTTCTCGGATGTGAAGCGCATCGCCAAAGAGAAAGTGGTCGATGTATGGGATCACGCGTTCATCGTGTATCGCAACGACAAGACAGTATTGGACTTCCTAAATACGATCCCGAACCACAAGACCGTAGTGCTGGACGTGGTGCCGACGGCGGAGAATCTGGCGCGCGTCGCGTTCGATCTGCTACAGGGGGCTTATCAAGACACCTACGGCAACCATCTGCAACTGGAGCGGGTGCGCCTGTTCGAGACACCCAATAACTGGGCCGACCACTCACGCTGATCCACTGCGTTAGAACTTGCCGTATGTCCCCGCCACGACTCTGTCCCTGCCACTGCGCTTGGCTTGGTATAGGGCAGCATCAGCCGACTTGGTCAGCATCTCCAGCGATACATTCTCTTCCGGCAACACCGACACCACACCGCAACTGATAGACACGAACTTGCTGCCAGTCGCGTAGTGCGGCACTTTCAGTTCGGCCACCATCTGGCGCACACGTTCGGCGATCCACATCGCACCATCCTGATCGGTCTCCCCCAACACCAGTGTGAATTCCTCGCCACCATAACGCGCAGCCAGATCGGTGGCGCGTGGGGCAGCACGTGCGATCTGATCAGCCACTTTCTTCAGGCAGTCATCACCCGCCTGATGGCCGTATTTGTCGTTGAACAGTTTGAAATAATCGATGTCGAGCATCACCAGTGAAAGTGGCTTCTTCATGCGCAGACAACGACGCCATTCACGCTCCAGAAAGTGATCCAGCGATCTGCGGTTGGCGATGCCGGTCAAGGCGTCGGTGGTGGACAGGCGCAGCAATTCGGCATTGGCACCGTCCAATTTCTGCGTGACATCTACCAACTTGCGCTGCATCTCGATCAGCCGCTGCATGGCGCGCACCTTGGCATGGAACACGATCTCGCTGACCGGTTTGACCAGATAGTCGTCTCCACCGGCGGCGATGCCGTGCGCGAGGTCCTCATCGCTATTCATCGCAGTCAGGAAGATGATGGCCGCCCACTCATGCTCGCCTTCCATCATGCGTATCTTGCGTGCCACTTCAAAGCCGTCAATATCGGGCAGCTTGATATCTAGCAACACCACATCAGGTCGTTCGCGCTCATATATCTCCAGCGCCTGCGTACCGTTCTCGGCAACCAAGGGAGCATTGACCTGCATGGCAGCCAGATAGTTGTTCAACACTTTGACTGTGACCTTACTGTCTTCCACCACCAAAATCTTGAGTGCTTCCACTTGCATATTCATAGACGACCATTCTTGTTGTCAGTTGCGCTGCACGCTCAATCCGGCTTCCATTCCACCACCAGTTTTTCGAACTCCACCAGCGGCACTGGGCGGCTGAACAGATACCCTTGGAACTTGCCACAACCGCGCGCCACCAGCGGCGCTATCTGCGCACTCTCCTCCACGCCTTCCGCGATGACGTCGAAGCCGAAGTTCTGCGCCATTCCCGAGATGGTTTGCACCATCATGGCATCGCCCGGATCGGTAAGGATGTCACGCACGAATGATTGATCGATCTTAAGCAGATCGATAGGCAGGCGCTTGATATATTGCAGCGAAGAATAGCCCGTGCCGAAATCATCCATCGAGAAGCGCACACCGATCTCTTTCAGTGCGGTCATCTTACGCGTTGCTTCATCCACATCTTCCAGTACCAGATTCTCTGTCAATTCCAATTCCAGATTGCGGGGATCGGCACCAGTCTGTTCCAAAATAGCTTTCACATCGCGCACGAAATCGGGCTGATGGAACTGCACCGGGCTGATATTCACCGCCAGATGCATACGCCCCAAGACGGGATGGTCTTCCCATATCTTGAGTTGGCTGCAGGCACTTTCCAGCACCCAATGTCCGATGGGCAGGATCAATTTTGTCTGCTCGGCCATGGGGATGAACTGGGCTGGCGACACCATACCCAGTTCCGCACTACGCCAGCGCAACAAAACCTCGGCACCCAGCAGCGATTTGGCTTCGTCGGTCTGCAATTGAAAGAACAACTCCAGTTCCCCCTTGGGCAAGGCCTGCCGCAATGCGTTCTCCAGCAAGGTGCGCGATTCCAACACCGCTTGCATAGACGCCTCGAAGAAGGTCACCTTGTTGCGTCCGCTTTCTTTGGACTGATACATGGCCAAGTCGGCACGCTTCAGCAATTCCTCGCTATTCACTTCGCCGCCCCGGAACAATACGACACCGATGCTGGGCGTGCTGCGATGCAATACGCTCTCCAACTGATAGGGCTGCGACAGCGCCTCACGTATCTTCTCGGCGATACGTCCCGCTTGGGCGACCGCCTCTTCCTTGAACACGTTCATGCCCTCTAGCAACACCACGAACTCATCGCCTCCAAAACGAGAAAGGGTATCGGTATCCCGCACGCAGGTACCAAGACGGCGGGCAACTTCCACCAGCAACCTGTCGCCATATTCATGTCCTTTGGTATCGTTCAGCACTTTGAAGTGATCCAGATCGAGGAACATCAGCGCACCATATTGATCGTTACGCGCACTCTGACTCAAAGCGCGTTGCAAATGGTCTTGCAACAAACGACGATTAGGCAAGGACGTGAGCGGATCGTAGAAGGCGAGATTCCTGATTTCTTCTTCGGCTTTTTTTCGTTCAGTAATATCCACGAATACCGCGACGAAATGGGTCACCTCATCCATGTGCTTCACGGCAGTGATGGTCAGCCACTTGGGATAGATCTCACCGCTCTTGCGTCGGTCCCAAACCTCACCCGACCAACGCCCCTCTTCGATGACGGACGCCCACATCTCCTCATAGAAATCCTTGCCATGGCGCCCCGAAGCCAGCATGCGCGGATTCTTGCCTAACACCTCTTCCTGTGAATAGCCGGTCGTTACCTCGAAGGCATGGTTCACCTTGATGATATTCGCATCACGATCTGTTACAAGAATCGCCTCCTGCGTCTCGAACGCCACGGAAGCGATACGTCCCTGCTCTGACAGGATCTCGCGCTCGGTCACATTCTGTACGGTACCGATAGAGCGTATCGGCTTACCGGATTCATCGAAGGTAGAAGAGCAACGTTCTTCCACCCACTTGATACGGCCATCCGGCATCTGTAGACGATGCACGATCTGATAGGGTTTCTTGTCCGCTAGAGAATCGGTGTATGCCTGATTCACCTTATCGCGATCTTCCGGATGGATACCCGCCAGAAAGGCTTCGTAGGATGCGCGAAACTGGGTTTTGTCGACCTCGAATATCTCAAATATCTGGTCAGACCACACCAGCTTGCCGGATAACAGATCCAGTTCCCAGCTCCCAAAGTGGCCGACTTTCTGCGCTTCCTCCAGCAACTTGCGCTCGCGTTCCAGCGCGGCGGTTGCAATGACCCGATCCGTGATGTCGCGTACAAAGACAAAGAAACGATCCTCTTCTTTCCAGTAAGTGGTCGACACTTCCACCTCGATCTCACTACCGTCTTTGCAACGATGGCGGGAATCGAACACATCCCACCCCCGCTCAACTATCACTTTCATGTGCGCCTTCACATCTTCCGGCGACTGTTCCTTTGCTTCCAGCTGCGGGATGCACATCTCCAGCAATTCCTCGCGGGAATAGCCGGACATATTGCAGTAAGACTGGTTCACATCGAGCAAGCAGCCCTGCCCATCCAATAACCAGTAGCCGTCAATATTGGTGTCCAACACATGTTGCAGATCGCTGACCGCCCGATTGCGTAGGCTAACGTTCTCGCTCACGCGCCGTGCCATATGATCGAAACGTTTGCCCAGCTCGGACAGTTCATCCTCACCGCGCAATCCCGTCTGTGTATCGAAGTCACCCGCTGCGAAACGATCTGCTGCCGCCACCAGCACACCGACGCGACGACTGACCAATCGATGCAGGATATAAGCGATGACGATCGAAGCCAGCAAGGTGATCAGACCGAACACCAGCGCCTGCTCCAGAGAATCCCGACGCGCGACCTGCACTTGTTCGCTGATATCCGCCTCGACATACAGCACGCCCATCTGCTTCTCCAGTCCACCATGGCGATAAGCCACGATCAAAGGGAAGTACCCTTGCAGTATTGTGGGCTGTTGCGTATTGAATGACAGCCGACTCTTTTCGCCCTGTCTGACCAGTCGCGCATCAGCTTCAGAATAGAGGGTGTGGCTGGCAACCGACTCGCCTTTCCACCTAAAGGAACTCGACAAAATCACACGGTGCTGACTATCTGCCAGCACCAGCGCGGAGATACCCGGGCGCATGGCCACCAGTGAAATACTCAATAAGGCTTCAGCCTCATCACCTTCCGTCAAGCGGTTGTAGAGGATGTTCTGGAGCTGCCCCATCTCCAATCCGATCTCGCGCATCATGTGCACTTCGATCACTCTCCGGTTCTCCCTGTTCTCCAGAAAATAGATGAGCAATGAACTGATGACGGAGATCGTCATCAAGAGCAAAGGAATGAGAAAGGAGAGACGACTTTTCATCGGCTTGCGGTCTATTCAGTCACACAGGTCTGCAAATCGGAGACCAGCGCCGCATTGATATCGATGTCGCGATTGAGTTGGCCTTCGCTCTTCATCAAAACATTAAGGCGTTTGGCTGCATTCAGGATCCCCGGTGTCTTCCCGCCTAGAAGCGACAGGTTCTCTTGTAAGGTCGGTGTCTTGATCCCCTGCACCATGTTTAGATATTCCTGTGGTGTGACCCCCAATCGCTTGGCGATGGAAGCCGCTGCGGCATCAGGAGATTGGCGCATGTAGTGCAAAGTGCGCATCCATTGATGGGCGACGTTACAGACATCTTCTCGGCGCGCCTGAAAGACCTCCTCACGCACCAGCATCAGATCAAATATCTCATTCGGGATCATACTGCTGTCGAACAGCACATGCGCCCCCCGTTTTGCCAGCGCAGTCTTGAAAGGGTCAAAGGTGATGAAGGCATCTGCCTTTCCAAGACGATACATCTCTTCATGTTTGCTCTCCGCACTGGGGATGACCGTAACATCCTTGCGGGTGAGTCCTGCCGCATCCAACGTGCGACTCAACATATAAACGCCCAGCGGGATATTGAGGATAGCGATGCGTTTACCTTTGAGGTCAGACAGTTTTTTTATCTTGGGACTGGCCATAACGGCATCCGCGCCGTGTGAGACATCCAGAGCCATCAGGATACGTAGCTTGACCCCGCTTTCCATCAGGTCCAAGGCCTCATCAAGCGTCAGCGTAGCGATATCGGCTGAATTGTTGCGGAAGGCTTCCAACGTGATATCAGACGAGGGGAGTTCGAACAGTTTGGCTTTTTCAGGCGGCAGGTAACCGATCTCTTTCGCCAGATAGAGCGGCTCATAGCCCGGCCAAGGACTACTGGCGATCCTTAATGGCTGCTCAGGCTGGCTATCACAGGCAGATAGCAGCGGCAGAAGCAAAGACATTAGAAATAGTTTTAACCATGAGGCTTTGATACGAGACTCCATCCCCCCCCCTATAACTCACCGAGACTCTGCTGGCCTCTCACTGTGACATAGCATTCAAATAAACACTTCAACCATAGTCAATTATACGGACAATTCTTTCAGTCTGATTTCCAATCCTTGATCAGTCGCTCCAATTCATCCAAGGGGATAGGCTTGCTGAAGAAATAGCCCTGATAAGCCATGCAAGCATTGTGCTTCAGAAAGCTCAGTTGGGCCTCAGTCTCCACACCCTCGGCGATGACGTCGTGCCTGAAGTTCTTCGCCATGTCGATGATGCTCTGCACCATGCCCGCATCACTCTGATCCACGGTGATATCACGCACGAAACTCCGATCGATCTTGAGCTGATCCAGTGGCAGTTTCTTCAGATAGGAAAGCGAAGAATAACCGGTTCCAAAATCGTCCAGCGACAGCTGCACGCCGAGATCCTTCAGCGCCTGCATCTTTTTCACCACGTCCGTGATGTCATTCAGAACCACGCCTTCGGTCAATTCCAGCTTCAAGCGATTTGGCGCCACGCCATGACGTTGCAGAATGGAAGCCAGATGGGCCACGAAATCATGCGCAGCGAACTGATGCGCGCTGACGTTGACCGCCATCGTCAAACCAGACTTGAGCGGATCTACTGACCACAGTGCCAACTGGGCACAAGCATGATGTAGCACCCAATCTCCCAACTCCACGATCAGCATACTCTCCTCGGCCACAGGGATGAACTTTGCAGGCGGAATCATGCCGCGCGTCGGATGCTGCCAACGCAAAAGCGCCTCGACACCCACCAGCTTGCGCTCGTTGTCCACCTGCACCTGATAGTGCAACTGTAGTTCGTCGTTCTCGATGGCACGACGCAGATCGTTCTCCAGCATGGCACGCGTATCCAGATCATGCTGCAAGCTCGGGTCGTAGAATCGAACAGTGTTTCGACCGGCGTTCTTCGCCTGATACATCGCCACATCCGCATGCTTGATCAGGTCATCCTGTGACTCAACTCCGTCGTGGAACAGCTCCACGCCGATACTGGGTGAGGTGTAATGCTCATGCTCTTTTAGCTGATAAGGGTGCGCCAGAGACTCCCTGATCTTTTCAGCCACCAGCCCAGCCTTGTGCGATGCCTCTTCCCGATGAGCGCCTATCCCCTCCAACACCACCACAAACTCATCGCCTCCCAGCCTAGCTACCGTATCGACTTCACGCACGCATTGTCTGATACGTTCTGCCACCTCGATCAACAACAGATCACCATAATCATGGCCAAGCGTATCGTTCAACACTTTGAAACGATCTAGATCGATGAACAGCAATGCACCAAAATCACCATTCCGCACTGAGGCGGCCATCGCATTCTGTATACGATCCATGAACAGACGACGATTGGGTAACTGCGTCAGCGCATCGTAGAACGCCAAGCCGCGTATCTCTTCCTCGTTGCGCTTGCGCTCGGTGATGTCGCTGAAGAGAGCGACATAGTTGACCGTACGCCCTGCCTCATCCTTAACGGCAGTGATGGTCATCCACTTGGGATAAATCTCGCCGCTCTTGCGCCGGTCCCATATCTCGCCCGCCCAAGAGCCTTTCTCAAGCAGTTGCTGCCACATCTCTTTATAGAACTCTTGGTCATGACGCCCTGAACTCATGATGCGAGGATTTAGCCCCTGCACTTCCCATGATTTAAAGCCGGTGATCTCGGTAAAGGCATTGTTGACACGAACGATGTTGGATTTTTCATCGGTGATCATGATCGCATCCTGTGTTTCAAAGGCCACCGCAGCCACGCGCAATTGTTCCTCGTATAACTTGCGCGCCGTGATGTCATGCATAATTCCGACGGAGCGGACCGGTTTACCAGTCTCGTCATAGCTCGTGGTGCAATGCTCCCGCAACCACTTGATTCGACCGTCAGGGAACACGAGTCGGTGCTCGATATCGTATGGGGAGCCTTCCTGCAGAGAACGTTGATAGGCTTCATCCAACTTTTCTCTGTCCTGCGGATGAATAGCATTCAGGAACATCTCATAACTAGCTGTCACCTCCTCCTTGTCCAGCTCGAAGATATGGTAGGCCTCGTCCGACCAGATCAGCTCTCCGCTCAGCAAATCGAACTCCCAGCTCCCCAGCTTGCCTAGCCGCTGCGCCTCGTTCAGCGTCTGCTGCTGCTGAACGAGGCGCAGAGCATTCTGCTTACGCTCAGAGATGTCGCGACAAAACACGAAGAAGTGTCCATCGCTGAAAGTCGTCGATATCTCGATATCGATCACGATTCCATCCTTGCGCCTGTGTTTCGTCTCGAACTGGTCATATCCGTTCGCAATGATCTTTTCGAGATGTGCCCCAACATCCTCAGGCTGCTCACTGGCTTCCAATTGACTGATATGCATCGCAACCAGTTCCTGCACGGAATAGCCGGACATTTGCGCATAAGATTCATTCGCTTCCTGCAGAAAACCTTCGGCATTCGTCATCCAGTAACCGTCCAGTGCCGTCTCAATCACCTGATGGTGGCGCAACAGCACTTCCTGCGTGCGCTTACGCTCGGTGATGTCGCGGCTGGATGCATACAGATAAACCTCTCCGTCTATCTCTACCCCCGTTGCACACACTTCAACTTGGATCAACTGCCCATCCTTGTGCCGGTGCAGAGTTTCGAAGGTGGCGCTTTTTCCAACCATCTCTTGAAAGCGCTGTGTGAGCTGATCCGAGGTAAATTGATCGTCCCAATCACGCACATTGAGGCGCATCGCCTCTTCTTGCGTATATCCAAGCATGCGACAGAACGCATCGTTCACTTCCAGCACATTGCCTTCGATGTCCATCACATGGATGCCTTCCATCGAATTCATTTTCAGCGCCTGATTGCGGTGCAACTGGGCTTCGATCAATTGCAGTTGCTCACGCCGACTGCCGACATCTAGACCCAGCCCGATCAGTACCGGTTCATCGTCGCGCAACACGCGCCGACCTGTGAATTGATAGGGAATTCGCTTGCCATCTACTGTGCACAAAGAGGCGTCAACTGTCACATCACCGTGCTCGAAAACTGCACCGATACTTTTAGCTATCAAAGCCTTGTCATCACCTTCGAACAGATCAAGCGGGTCGGTACCCACCAATGCTCCCTCTGACACGCCCACCGAGATCTCAAAGTTGCGGTTCACCATCATGAACCGACCATCCAACCCGATCATGTAGAACACGCCTGGCAGCGATTCGATTAACTCCTTGCGAAAGGCATTCTCATGCTCGATCACGTCATGACCCGACAAGGTATCCATCATGCTATTCAGTGCGAGCACCAGCTGCCCGACTTCACCGCCGTACATTTCGCGCAGATGCGGGATGCGTTTACGTTCCGCGATCTCGCTTGCCGCCAGAGTGATGCGATTGAGCGGACGCAGGATGACTCGCACGGCCAGCAGGAATGCCAGCGCGGCGAACAACGTCAGCAGCAAGGCCTTGACCAGACTGGGCTTGCGAATGCCCGCAGCATCCAAACCCAGCACCTGCTGTGGAACGTGATAGGCCAGCAGCAGAAAACGCTCAGGATGCACCGAATCGAAATGCACACGCTCTGCTGCCAGATAGCCTCCGGCACCATCCGGCATCTGTCTCAAAGGTGCGCAATTACCCGCATGTGGCTCGAACTTCGTCTTCAGCGCAGGGAAGGTATTGCGAATATCGTTCTGCTGATGACCCGTCTCGGTCGAAAAGCTGCGCAACCCATCGGGAGACAGCAGATTGTGTCCTTGGTTGTCTGCAATGTAACCGCTAACACCTTTCGGCGCACCTACGGCGAGTGGTGCCAGCAGATGGTTCGCGTCCATATTCAGCACCAACATGCCAAATCGTTGCCCGCGTTCATCGAACACTGGCACGACGGCACGCAAAACCAGACGATACGGCACCTCGATGCGACCATGCACTTCGTTGAGCGTGAAATCGGACAGCTGGACATCCCCGGCAGACAGCGACTGACCTGCCTTGAAATAGTCCATATCGCCCTTGCGCTGTAAAGCGTTCTTCGGCACGACGACCAACCTGTCTCGGATTCGATCGACTCGCACCAGTTCACGCCCGCCATCGGCCAGCCCGATGTAGCGGGCCTGGAAGTATTCAGGATGCGCAGCAAGGTAAGCACTGAATATCTCCTGCAGACGACGTTCCCATACTTGCCGCGTATTGCGCTCACGCGGGTCTAAGCCGCCATTATGGATCGCCCGAGAGATGCCGCTGATCGGCGGGGTATTCGACAAGAACAGTACGTCGCGTCGCAAGGTCTCCATCTGCAACAGCAGGCGCTCTCGCTCGACATGCAATGCACCGTCCAGCGTGGACTCGCGTTCAGCCAAGAATTCTTCCTTGATGCGCTGGTTCTCCAACCAGGTCCACACCGCACCACCCGCCACCACCAATAGCACGCCCAGCAAAGTGATCCTAGTCGAGAGGCTGATATTGGCGAGTTTCATTCGGCGCTTACTCCATCAGAGAAACGGCGGATTTCAGATCCTGCCAAGCCTTGGCCTTTTCTCCGGGGCTGCGCAGCAGGTAGGCGGGATGATAGGTAACAAGGAGCGGTATGCCGTGAAAGTCATGCGGTGTACCGCGCAGGGAACCCAATGGTGCATCGCGACCCAACAATGCAGTGGCCGCAGTCTTGCCGAGTGCAACGATGAGTTTCGGTTTGATGAGCGATATCTGTTGCTTCAGATATGGCAGGCAGGTTTTGATCTCAGCTGCTTCCGGCTTGCGGTCTGCGGGGGGCTGGCATTTGACAACATTGGCGATATACACATTTTCACCGCGCTTGAGCCCGATGGAAAAAAGCATATTGTCGAGCAGCTTGCCCGCCTGTCCCACGAAGGGCTCGCCCTGCGCATCCTCTTCCGCGCCTGGCCCTTCGCCGACGAACAACCAATCTGCATTCTCGTCGCCGACACCGAACACCGTCTGCGTACAACTTACGCGTAGCTTGCAAGCATCACACGCACGTACTTTTTCTTTCAGTGCCGTCCAGTCCAGCGAGGCGACTTCTGGGGTTGATGCGACATCATGGATATCTGCAACTGACGGCGCTTTGGCGACAGGCGCTTCGGCCTTCACTTCCGGGAGCACTTCAGGCGTTTCGATCACAATGGGAGCGGGAACGACATCTTCCTGCACGGGCATACCGCGCCGTACCCAGAGCGGATACAGGTTCAGTTCACGCAGCACCTGTTCATCCCGAACGTTCACAACCCTCTCCCCATCAATATCGCATCTTCACGACCACCATGTGCCGGATAGTAATCGCGGCGCAGCCCGATGTCACCAAAGCCCGCACTGCGATACAGGGCTATGGCGGAGATATTCGACGCGCGCACTTCCAACACCAAGCGCCGCATCTCGTGGTGTCTGGCCAGCGCCAGCATCTCGTTCAATAACTTCCTGCCCAGCCCTTTTCGCTGTTGCGAAGAGGCGATGGCGATATCCAGCAACTCTGCTTCATCCACAGCCAGCATCATCACGGCATAGCCGATCAGTTCCTGTGCTGCCGACTCATACACTTTGCACTGATATTTGCTGCGCAATGCATCGCTGAAGTTGCCCAGTGTCCAGGGATGCTCATGCACAGTGCGCTCAATAGCCAGCACGCCACCCAGATCAGCCTCAGTCATGTCGCGCAGGATCATGCCGCGCGTTCGCGTGTGGTCAGGGCGACCTTGTCGCGCAGATAGAGCGGCAAGGCCAGAGCGGCATCCACTGCATTCCCTTGTTCGAACTCGATTGCCGCAAGTCTCACAACCGCAGCGGCCAGCGGCACAGCCTGCGCATCCACGCCCGTCATTTGCGCGGCATAGCGTTGCTGCAACAACTCGCTCACCGCGAAGCCGCTCCCGCAACCGAACCAGCCTTCACCGGCGATGACAGGTGAATCTTCGGCCTTGCACAGACAAGGCTCCACGACTGTCTGCCAGACATCGTCTTGCTTCTGATACGCAGCCAGATAAAGCTCCCCCATGCGCGCATCCAGCGCGGCGATGACTTTGTCCTTACCGGCGGCCTCGGCCAGCGCCTGCAAAGTACACACGCCCACGACATTCACATCGACACCGAACGCCAAACCTTGAGCCACCCCGCAGGCGATACGCACACCGGTGAACGAACCCGGCCCTTTACCGAAAGCGATACCGTCCATTTCCTTGATTTTGCATCCAGCGTCCTTCAGCACGGCATCCACCATCGCCATCAACACTTCTGAATGTTTCTGCCCCACTTTCTCACTGCGTTCGCTGACAACGCCGTCCTGCCACAGGGCAACGGAGCAATATTCGGTGGAGGTTTCTATAGCGAGGATGCGCATCAGTCGGCCAGCAACAACACAATGGCCTGTGCCGCGATGCCTTCACCACGCCCGGTGTAGCCGAGCTTTTCAGTCGTGGTGGCCTTCACGTTGACGGCGCTCTTTTCCAAACGCAGATCAGCAGCGATATTCTCGACCATCGAAGGGATATGCAGCGCCATCTTGGGCGCCTGCGCGATGATGGTGGCGTCGACATTGGCTACGCGATAGCCCGCTTCACGCACCAGATGCAATGTCTCGCGCAGCAGGATGCGGCTGTCGATGTTCTTGAACTTGGCATCGGTGTCGGCAAAATGTCTGCCGATATCCCCCAATGCGGCCGCGCCCAGCAGGGCATCACAAATGGCATGCAACAACACGTCTGCGTCGGAATGACCGAGCAGTCCCTTTTCATAAGGAATGTCCACGCCGCCGATGATGAGCTTGCGATCTGCAACCAGTTGATGGACGTCGAAACCTTGTCCGATACGCATGCTTATTTCCTTTTCTGTAGCAGAAGTTCTGCCAGTTCGATGTCTTGTGGATAGGTCACTTTGAAGTTACTGCTATCGCTGGCCACCAGTTTCGGTTGCAAGCCCATCGCCTCGATGGCCGAGGCTTCATCGGTGACATTCACGCAATGTGCCAAAGATTCCGCCAGCAATCCAGCACGGAACATCTGCGGTGTCTGTGCTTGCCATAGACCTTCGCGCGGTTCGGTGTGGGCGATGCGTTGCTGGGCATCGGCACGCTTGAGCGTATCCGCAACCGGCGCCGCAAGGATGCCGCCAACCGGGTCGTCGCGTAATTCGGAGATCATGCGCGCCAGCAGATGCTGAGTCAGGCAAGGACGTGCTGCATCATGCACCAGCACCCAATCGTCCGGCTCCAACTCCGAAGCAAGCAGGCCGTTGGCAACGCTCTCGGCGCGTGTCGCGCCACCGCAATACAGCGGCTCCAACTTCGCGCCGCAGTGCGACCAATCATAACGGGCGAAATATTCATCCTCCGGCGACAGCACAACGAACACCGTTTTGATCTGCGGACTGGCACACAAAATGGTCAGCGCATGCCAAATCATCGGACGACCGGCGAGGTCGAGATATTGCTTGGGCAACTCGTGTCCCATACGGGCACCGAAGCCGGCGGCGGGGACTAGGGCGTGAAATTCTGACATGGGCGCGAGTCTACCAAACTCTCATGCAGCATGAATCAACTGAGCGTGAATCCGTCGTCTAGGGCCTGCAGGCAGGCATCGACCACTTGCGCGTCAAACTTGCTGCCGCGCCCTGCGACGATCTCTTCGCGCGCCGCTGGTATACCGAGCGCGGGACGATACGGACGATGCGTCGCCATCGATTCCACCACGTCGGCGACGGCCACGATGCGCGCCTCCAGCGAGATATCCTCACCCTTCAGCCCCTGCGGATAGCCGGAACCGTCCATGCGCTCGTGATGCTGATGGGCGATGCCAGCCACCGGCCACGGGAAACGCACGTCCTTGAGGATGTCGTAGCCCATGCGCGCATGTTCCCGAACCATGCTCAGTTCAATGTCTGTCAAGCGCGAGGGCTTGCTCAGCACCTCGGCGGGGATACCGATCTTGCCGATGTCATGTATGGTCGCGCCGAGGCGAATACCGAGAATGCGCTCATCGTCCAATCCCATCTTGTGTGCGATGGCGCAGGACAGCTCGGCCACCCGGCGCTGGTGTCCGGCTGTGTAGGGATCACGCAGTTCCACCGCCATCGACACGGTATGGATGGTGCCTTCCAGCGCCTGTTCCAGCACCTTCTGTTGTTCGCTCAGTGCTTTCTCCGCGAACATGGTCGTGGTCACGTCCTGCAAAGTGCCCAGCGAGCGCAGTGGCTTGCCGTCGGTATCGAAGGTGCTCTCGCATTTCTCCAGAACATATTTGACACGACCATCCTTCATCAATAGACGATGATAGATCTGGTAGGAAGCATGGTCCTTCAGTGAATTCGAGTAGGCTCGATTCACCTCGTCACGATCTTCAGGGTGAATGGCATCGAGAAAAGCTTCATAGGTCGCAGCAAAGCCTTTCGGGTCAATCTCGAAGATGCGGAATATCTCGTCAGACCATTTGAGCTCGTTCGTCACCAGATCGAGCTCCCAATGTCCAAGGTGGGCCATGCGTTGCGCTTCGGACAGCCGTTGCTGGCTGGCGCGCAACGCCTCTTCCATCGCGACACGGTCGGAAATATCGACCGAGATACCGAGCAGGTGAGTCGCCTGTCCCACATCGTCGTACAGACCGATCTTAAAAGTATGCAACCAGCGTTCGCTGCCATCGGCGATCTTGATGGGCTCGGCGGGAACCTCCAGCAACTGACGACTTTCCAGCACCGCCCGGTCTTTCTGCGTGAAGAAATCCGCCTGCTCCTGCGGGAAGAAGTCATGATCATTCTTACCGATCAGATCTGCCCGCTTGTAACCGAGCATTTGCTCGCCGGCATGATTGAACAGTTCAAAGCGCAATTCTTTCGCTTCTTTCAGGAACACCATCGCCGGCATGTTCTCGACGATAGAGCTCAGTAGTGATTGTGATCGCCTTAGTTCTTCCTTGATCTTCAAAGACTCGCGCATATCAAGGAAGGTGACCACTGCCCCCTGTGCCTGCCCATCCAGCAAGACTGGATAAGACCAGTATTCGACAGGCATGGCGCTACCGTCCTTACACCAGAACACTTCATCCTCCACATGGAAAGATTTTCTGTCGCGGAACGCATGAAAGATCGGACAGTCAGCTTGCACATACCTTGAACCATCCGCATAGGAATGATGGATGAGGGTATGCATGTTCTTGCCCAACAGCTCGGACTTGTCTGAATAGCCCAGCAGCTTTACACAGCCTTCGTTGGCGAAGGTACATAGCCCTTCAGCATCTATGCCGTAGATCGCATGTGCGATCGAATTGGTAAGCAGGGTCACCTGTGCTTCGGCCCGTTCGACCTCTTCAAACGAACGCTGCTGGGCGCGAGCGTTACGCATCAATCCCAGCAAGCCCAGCACCCATATCAAGCCATGCGTCCCTACCTCGGCAAGCATCTCACGCGTGTTTTCAGCCTGTCGGACATCGACAGGGATGGAGATGCTGACGCCACCACGGATATCGCCCAGCTTGTCGCCATACTGGGCATGGCACTTCAGGCATGCCTCTTCCGTCACCATCGGCTTCATGTAGCGGTAGTAGGTCTTACCGTCTGCTTGCACGTCGTTCGATGCCCATTCGGGGACACCTCGAGAGAAAGCTTCAAGCGCTTTGCGCTCCCATGCATCTGCCTTATTGCTGTGATTGATCGGATTCAGACTGGCGATGTGGCCGCGCACGATACTGCCGCCTTCTGCCAGCCCTTCATGCACCAGACGGACAACATAGGATGAATTCAACAAGGTCAACTTCTGACCGCCAGAGGTGGTCACGTCCCGTTCCGGCACATTGCTCAACCAGGGACTGGATTGCACCTTGTCGGTGATCGGCACATAGACACCGCCACTGCGAATCACCCAATTTCGATACTCCATATCCATGGCATGGATAGCCGCTGCCTCGCCATGAAGACTTTTCACATAACTGGCTTGGTGGGAGTACAAAGTCAATCCCAGTGACAGCGCAACGACCACACTCCATAACAGCATCAGAATGCGCGTATTTTTTGTCATCAGCAATATCTTGGCAGGCATCGTGAGCAATGAATCTACAGCTAATTAAGAGAGGCTCTGATGATACAGCTTTGGCATCCTCGCCCAACGTCAATCTGACCAAGCTGCAAGGGTATAATGCCCGCCCTTTATCGCAGACTGTTCCCATGTTGTTCGATTCGAAGCACCCCTCTCCCCGTTACACCCGCCTCACCGGCTCTGCCGATGCGCTCGCGCTAGCCCAACTCGCCCTGCAGAAATCCCCGCTGGTGGTCATTGCCGCCAACGCACTGGAAGCGCAGCGATTGGTGGATGAGATACCGTTCTTCGATCCCAGCCTGAAAGTACACCTGCTGCCGGACTGGGAGACGCTGCCTTATGACCACTTCTCGCCGCATCAGGACTTGATCTCCGAACGTCTGGCGACGCTGCACCACATCCGCACCAATGCCTGCAATGTTGTCATCGTGCCCATCACCACGGCGCTGTATCCGCTGCCGCCGGTGGGCTACATGGCGGCTTACACCTTTTTCCTGAAGAAAGGCGAAGCGCTGGCCCTCGATGCATTCCGCGAGCAGATGACGCTGGCCGGTTACACCCACGTGCAGCAGGTGCTGACGCCTGGCGAATACTGCGTGCGCGGTGGATTGATCGACCTGTTCCCCATGGGCAGCTTGCTGCCCTACCGTATCGACCTGTTCGACGACGAGATCGAGACCATCTCCACCTTCGACGTGGATACCCAGCGCACCTTGTATCCGGTGCCGGAGATACGTCTGCTGCCTGCGCGCGAATTCCCGATGGACGAGAAAGGCCAAGCCACTTTCCGTCAGCGCTTCCGCGAGCGCTTCGAAGGCGACCCGTCCAAATCGCGTATCTATAAAGATGTGAGCAAAGGCATCGCCCCGGCCGGTATCGAATATTACCTGCCGCTGTTCTTCGAGCAGACTGCCACCCTGTTCGACTACTTGCCACCGAATGCCACGCTTTGCCTGCATCACGATGTCGATGAAGCCATCCATCAGTTCGCACAAGATTCCGCTTCGCGCTACAACTTGCTGCGCGGCGACCCGCAGCATCCCTTGCTGGAGACCAAAGAGCTTTTCCTGAATGCAGAGCAGTTCTTTGTGAAGGTGAAAGACTTTGCGCGCATGGATATCGCCCGCAATGACAGCGGCGCGAACGCCTCCGCCTGCCCCACTGCAGCCATCCCTCTCATCGCAGTAGATCGCCGCGCCGAAGTACCCACACAAAAGTTCGCCGACTTCCTGCGCGACTACAAAGGTCGCGTGCTGTTGCTGGCTGACAGTCTGGGTCGTCGCGAGATCATGTCCGGCGACCTGTTGGAATACGGGCTGGAGCCGGTGGTATGCGAAGACTATGCAAGTTTCCTCGCCAGCAAAGAGAAGTTCATGCTCGGTGTAGCCACGGTCGGCGGCGGCTTCATCCTAGAAAAAGACGAATTCGCCATCGTCACCGAGAGCGAGTTGTACGCCACACCTTCCCGCGCGCGCATCACTCGCACCGCCAAGAAGAGCAACGTGGAAGGCATGTTGCGCGACCTGTCCGAGCTCAAGCCGGGCGATCCGGTGGTGCACGAGCAGCACGGCATCGCGCGCTATCACGGGCTGGTCAATCTGGACATGGGCGAAGGCGAGAACGAGTTCCTGCTGCTGGAATACGCCGACGAAGCAAAGCTCTATGTGCCCGTCTCGCAACTACACGTTATCAGCCGTTACAGCGGCGGCGCACCCGAGACAGCCCCGCTGCACAAGCTGGGCAGTGGTGCGTGGGACAAGGCCAAGCGCCGCGCCATGCAGCAGGTGCGCGACACCGCCGCCGAGCTGCTGAACATCTATGCCCAGCGTGCGCTGCGCAAAGGTCATGCATTCAAGTTCAACTATCACGACTACGAAGCCTTCGCCGCCGGTTTCGGTTTCGAAGAGACCGCCGACCAAGCCGCCGCCATCGAAGCCGTCATCCTCGACCTGCAATCGGGCCAGCCCATGGACCGTCTGATCTGCGGCGACGTCGGATTCGGCAAGACCGAGGTCGCGTTGCGCGCCGCTTTCATCGCCGCCATGGAAGGCAAGCAAGTGGCCGTGCTGGCACCGACCACGTTGCTGGTCGAGCAACACTTCCAGAACTTCTCCAATCGCTTCGCCGACTTCCCGATCAAGCTCGCCGAACTGTCGCGCTTCCGTTCCACCAAGGAGACCACGCAGGCGCTAAAGGATCTGGCGGATGGCAGGCTGGATATCGTCATCGGCACACACAAGCTGATCCAAAAGGATGTGAAGTTCCACAATCTCGGCCTAGTCATCCTCGACGAAGAACACCGTTTCGGTGTGCAGCAGAAAGAACGCCTCAAGGCGTTGCGTGCCGAGGTGGACGTGCTCACGCTCACTGCCACACCGATCCCAAGAACCTTGGCAATGTCGCTGGAAGGTCTGCGCGATTTCTCGGTGATCGCCACCGCGCCGCAGCGCCGTCTTTCCATCAAGACCTTCGTCAGCAACTACAGCGCGGGAGTGATCCGCGAAGCCGTGCTGCGCGAACTGAAGCGTGGCGGACAGGTGTACTTCCTGCACAATGAAGTGGACACCATGCCCAATATGCTGGAGAAGCTGATCGAGCTGCTGCCCGAAGCGCGCATCCGCATGGCGCACGGCCAGATGGGCGAACGCGATCTGGAAGCAGTGATGCGCGACTTCACCCACCAGCGTTTCAACGTACTGCTCTGCTCCACCATCATCGAGACCGGCATCGACGTGCCGACCGCCAACACCATCATCATGAACCGCGCCGACCGCTTCGGCCTCGCGCAGTTGCACCAGTTGCGCGGCCGCGTCGGACGCTCGCACCACCAAGCCTATGCCTACCTGCTGGTGGATAACAAAGACGGCCTCACCGCGCAAGCTAAGAAACGTCTGGAAGCCATTCAGGCCATGGAACAACTAGGCAGCGGTTTCTACCTCGCCATGCACGACTTGGAGATTCGTGGTGCCGGTGAAGTGCTGGGCGAATCGCAGAGCGGCGAGATGCAAGAGATCGGTTTCAGCATGTACAACGACATGCTGAACGCCGCCATCAAATCGCTGAAGTCCGGCAAAGAGCCGGACATGGCGCACCCGCTGGGCGTCACCACCGAGATCAATCTGCACACGCCCGCGTTGCTGCCTGATGAATACTGCGGCGACATCCATCAACGCCTAGTCATCTACAAACGACTCGCCAACTGCGAATCGCAACAAGACATGGATGACATGCAGCAAGAACTCATCGACCGCTTCGGCTTGCTACCCGAACCCGCACAGACCCTGTTCGACTGCCACCGCCTGCGCATCCTCGCCAAGCCGCTGGGCATCAGCAAGGTGGATGCTTCAAGCGAAGCGATCCAGATCCAGTTCGTCCCCGAACCGCCCATCGACCCGATGAAGGTCATCACCATGATCCAGAGTAAGCGTCACATCAAGATGTCCGGGCAGGACAAGCTGCGCATCGAGTTGAAGTATGGGGAGTTGAAGCAGCGGGTGTTGGCGATCATGAATTTCTTTAAGGAATTGGCGTAAAAAAACCGTCGGGGATTACCCGACGGTTTTTACTTTGACTTGTGCCCCTTACTTCTTCCCGTGCTTCTCCCACCACGCCTGCCGCTGCTTCTTATCCATAAACGTCCAAGCCAACAACCGACTCTTCTTCTGGCCCTGTGACATCTCGATAGTGCGGCTATCCACCGCGCAATAATGTTGCAACGCATCGTAGGCCCGCGGCAGGCTGGCGGATTTTGAGATAAGGGTGGTGAACCACAGACAGTGGTCGCCACCATCTGCGCTTTCTTCAATCATGCGGGTGACGAAGGCTTCTTCACCCCCCTCGCAACACAGCTCCATACTTTGTCCGCCGAAGTTCAGCACCGGTTTCTTATGTTTGTTGCTTTCTTTTCCCAGGTTCTGCCATTTACGTTGCGAGCCTCTTCTGGCTTCAGCGAGTGAGGCGTGGAACGGCGGGTTGCTCAGGGTGAGTGCAAAATATTCGTCGGCGTAGGTGACACCAGAGAAGACGTCGGCGGTCGAGGATTGCAGGCGCAGTTCGATGTCGTCACTCAATTTATTTGCATCGACAATATGCTGGGCGTTTGCCAGCGCGACCTCGTCAATATCCGTACCGACGAAATGCCAGCCGTAGCTGGCGTTGCCGATGAGCGGATAGATGCAGTTCGCACCTACACCGATGTCGAGCACGTGCACCGTATCACCACGTGGAATGTCTCCGCCATTGCTCTCGGCCAACAGGTCGGCGAGATAGTGGATGTAGTCGGCACGACCGGGAATGGGTGGACACAGGTATTGCTCGGGGACATCCCATTCGTTGATCTGGTAATACTGCTTCAGCAGTGCGCGGTTGAGCGCTTTCACGGCTGCGGGGTCGACGAAATCGATGGAGTCGTTGCCGTATTTATTCACGGACACAAAGGCGGCCAACTCAGGACTACTCACGATGAGTTGCGCGAAGTCGTAACGTTCCCGATGCTGGTTGCGCGGGTGCAGATTGGTTTTGGTCGGGACTTGGGTCATGACAGAAATGGCGAATATGTAAAAAATTGACGTCGGGCCATTCTATACAACTGTGGAGATCACTCAGGCTATTTCATACCTGAAGTTAACTTCTCTTATCTCTCCGCTTGCCGATGAACTAAAATAAGCCCCCTTTGAATTACGAACGACCACCCGTCCTCATTGGACGTTACTTGCACATGAACCTCATTATCCAAGCACTGCACGACATCCCTACTGTTCAAGTCGAGCACATCGCCAGCCTTGCAGCTGCACAGCGCATCGAACAGATCGCCCCGCATGCTTACCGCCTGCGCGACGCAGAACCGCACGACATCATCGGGGCTTATTGCTACGAACACCAGATCGATTGCGGTTACGTGCCAGAAGGCAAGCACCTAGGCGATTTCGGCTTGCTAGTGATGGACATGGATTCGACACTGATCTCCATCGAATGCATCGATGAGATCGCTGATATGCAAGGTATCAAGCCGCAGGTGGCGGAGATAACCGAGGCCGCGATGCGTGGCGAGATCGATTTCGCCGAGAGCCTGCGCCGTCGTGTGGCCTTGTTGGCAGGACTGGATGAATCCGCCTTGCTGCGCGTGTACGACGAGAGATTGCAACTCAACCCCGGCGCCGAAAAGATGCTGGCCGCCATGAAACAGCACGGCATAAAAACGATGCTGGTGTCCGGTGGATTCGTATTTTTCACCGATCGTTTGAAAGAACGGCTCGGCCTCGACTATGCACATGCCAACACACTGGAGATCGTGGACGGCAAGCTCACCGGCAAAGTGCTGGGCGACATCGTGGATGCTCAGGCCAAGGCCGACTGGCTCAACCGCGTGCGCGAAGAGCTGGGCCTCAGCTGCGAACAGGTGTTCGCCATGGGCGACGGCGCAAACGACCTGAAGATGATGGCGCAGGCAGGCGTGAGCGTGGCCTACCACGCCAAGCCGGTGGTAAGAACGCAGGCGAGCCACGCACTGAATTTCGTCGGACTGGATGGGC
The DNA here is from genome assembly GCA_024636935.1 of Sideroxydans sp. Classification (GTDB taxonomy): domain Bacteria; phylum Pseudomonadota; class Gammaproteobacteria; order Burkholderiales; family Gallionellaceae; genus Sideroxyarcus. The sequence goes on from JAGXGC010000026.1 coordinate 48,955, forward strand.
TGGTTACATTGTTCGAACAGACATGATGTTCGATTTGCGAACAGTCTGCTTCCTGATCGGACTGTCGTTCGCAGCAAACTGTTCAGCCGCCGATATGTTCGGCCCTTTCGACAGAGTGGAAGATTTACCGCGCTCAGAACTCTGGCTGAGTACTGGAATTGAGACTTGGCATTTCAAAAACGACCAAGGCTTAAACAGCCACAACCCTGGCTGGGGTATAGATTACCGATTCTCGACCACCACTTCTATTACCGGTGGGAAATTCTTTAATAGTGTCTGGCAAGATTCTAACTATCTGGGCATTAGCTGGCATCCACTAGCCGTCGGACCTTTTCGCTTCGGTATGTTCGCAGGGTTGTTGGATGGCTATCCCAGAATGGAGAGCGGCGGCACTTTCTTCGCAGCCGTCCCGGCGATCAGTGCTGAATATGGAAGACTCGGCGCCAACCTTATCGTCATCCCGAGCATACGGGATAAAGTGTACGGTGGGATTTCACTCCAGCTCAAGCTCAAGCTATATTGACTCACTGCCACTTGGGCGCAGACCGACTTCCGGCTTCTGTGCTGCTTCAAGAGATTTCCTAATATTCTTGTTGCGATACATCGCATCATCCGCAAAGTCGATCAGCTCGATTCCGCTCGAACCGTCCGCCGGGTAAAAGGCTATTCCAGCGCTGACACCCAGTTCCAGTTTATGACCGCGCACCTCGAAGGGGCGGGATAAGGTAGCAGTTATCTTGTTTATCACACACTCTGCATCGGCAGTACTTTCCGCATCAGCAAGCAGAAGAGCGAACTCATCCCCGCCGATGCGCGCCACGGTATCGCTCTCTCGCAACTCGCTTTCGATTCGTACCGCCGCCAACTTCAGCACCACGTCACCGATACGATGGCCAAACTTATCGTTGATCGGTTTGAAGTTATCCAGATCGAGAAAGACCACGGCGAAGCTGCGCTTTTCTCGCCGGGCTACAACCAACGCATGATCCAGCCTGTCGTTGAACAACTGGCGGTTGGGCATGCCGGTCAGCGGATCGTGATAAGCCATCTGCATCGGCCGCAACTGAAGATTCAGCATGAAAGGTACACAGATGAGCGTCAGCAGGCCTGCATCCGCCATGGCGCGTATCCACACCGGATAACCATGCGCCTCCATCATGGGATCAATGGTCAGCATCAGCAGCAGTTCGGCTAATGCGATGAGACTCAACAACAGGAAGAAATAACGTATCGGGATATATTGATTCAAACTGACCTCCGAATGAATATGGAACTCTTTTGCGAACTCTATCCATATCAAACAGAGATAAACACCCCTACTTTTACTCGGGAATAATTTAGGGAAGCACTGACCAATCAGTGTTAGCTAGAAGTCTCCCCTGAACGCAGTGATAAAGCTGTAGCAGATGCGCGCATCCTCGGCGAGTTCGAGGAAGCTGATTGTTCTGCGGTTCCACTGGCTGAAGTCGGGCACCCCTGCAATACTGGACATATCGTGAAACTGCATATTCCAGTCCAGGAAGATGCGCTGCTGCTCGTGGCCTTCAATGACGATGTGCAAATTCTTGTGCCGTCTATCCGCTTGGATGTGCTCCATCAGTTTCAGCACATTCTCGCGGCTCCCCTCCAGCATCTGCATGAAGCAACCATCCTGATACAGCATGCAACCGGTGATGCCCGCAGCTTGATTGTTCTGTTGCGACACCTTCATCACCTGTGCCAAACCGTCTTCGTCCATCTCATCGCCCGCCTGACTGACATACAACAGGAAATATAATGACGAATCGGCGCCCTTGCTTTCACTACTCAGTTCCTTGTCCACGGCATCGATGAAAGACTGCTCATCAAGCGGTCGATAGCAAAGGTAACCTTGGATGAAATCGCAACCGTTCGAACGCAACTCCAGTAACTGCGCCTCGTTCTCCACGCCCTCGGCCACCAGCTTCAGGCCCAACGAACGTCCCAGCCCGATGATGCCGCGGATGATGGTGCGGCTATCTGCCTGCTTGTCCACGCCGTCAACAAAAGCCTTGTCGATCTTCAGCACGCTGACCGGCATGCGCGTCAATTGCGCCAGCGATGAATAGCCAGTACCGAAGTCATCCACCGCCACACGCAAGCCCAGTTCAGCCAATTCGCGCAGCACATGCAGATTGCTCTCCACATCTGCCATTAGCGATGTCTCGGTGATTTCGATCAGCAGGCGGGTCGGATCAGCACCGGTCTCGCGCAATATCTCGGCAAAATCCTGCGCCAGTGTTGCTTCATTCAACTGGCGCGTGGAAACATTCACCGACACATAAGACGGCGCCTGCGCACCCCAGCGCTGGCGCCACTTGACCTCGGCCAAACAGCCTTGGCGGAACACCCACAGACCGATATCCACAATTGGGCCTGTCATCTCGGCGATGGGAATGAACACAGCGGGCGATATCTCGCCGCCCGACGGATGCCAGCGCAGCAGCAATTCGGCACCAACGATGCGACGATTTTCCGCTGAGACTATGGGCTGGAAACGGCAGGAGAATTCGTTACGCGACAATGCTTGTCGCAGCCCCTCGGTCACCGACAAACGCTGGCGCACTTTCTCTTCCAGACTGTCGCTGAAAAAATGCCAGCCGTCGCGCCCCTTCTGCTTTGCCTCATACATGGCGGTATCGGCAGAACGCAGCAGATCATCGGCGGAATGCGTGCTGCCATGTCCCACTGCGATACCGATACTGGCAGTGACGAACAGCGGCGTACCGTCGAAGTCGACAGGTTGGCGCATGGCCTCGTTGATGCGCTCGGCCAGCGCAGAGATGGAAGTGGGTTGTTCCAGTTGTTCGCACAACACCACGAACTCGTCGCCCGCCAGACGCGCCACCGTATCGCCCGGACGCACCTGCTCGATCAATCGCGCGGACACCACTTTGAGCAAGGCATCACCCGCCTGATGCCCGTGGGTATCGTTCACCAGCTTGAATCCATCCAGATCCATGAACAACAAAGCGATACTCAATCCCTGCCGTTGCGAACGCTGCAGAGCATTCACCAGCCGTTCGCGGATCAATGCCCGATTGGGCAATTGCGTCAACACATCATGCGTCGCGCGCCACAGCATCTCATCCTCGGCGCGCTTGCGTTCGGAGATGTCGCGCATGGTGACGACCAACATCCATTCGTCGTCATTCTTGAATTTGGCGATAGCTGCTTCCAGAGGGAAGAACGAACCGTCTTTGCGATAACCGGATATCTCGCCGCGCGACGACATGCGCCGCTCCATCTCCTCGCCCTCGACAAATCCCCGCACCATGTCGACGTGCCTTTGGCGTATATGCGGCGGCAGCAGCAGGTGTATCGACATGCCGACCATCTCAGTCAAGGTATAACCGAACAGCCCACAGGCACTGGGATTGGCTTCGGCGATGATGCCCTGATGGTTGGTGGCGATGACAGCCATGTCGGCGATGGACAATATCCGCTGTGCCGTGTTGAGTCTTTGCATGGCGACACTTGCTTCCGCCGCTATCCGCTCCAGCACCTGCGGCGAAGGCGGCGATTCGTGCAACTTAGCCACCTTGGCCTGCTCGCGATAGCGCTCAGGAATCTGCGGTGCGATGCGCCCGAACGATTCAACGATACTGAACGTACCGTCTGCGTTGCAGCGCGAAAGATAAGTATTCACGCTGGCATGGTGGGTATCAGCATCCATCACCACTTCACCCTGGGGCGAAGTCACGCGGATGTTTTCCAGCGCATCCACCACTGCCTCCGGCTCGCTCGTGCCCGCAACCTCAACGGCCTTGGCAAAAGCCTTCACACACAGATAGGTCCCCTCGCCGAAATTGGTGAGAATGCCGTTGCCGTTCGGCCAGATACCGGTGATGTCGGGCAGTTGCGCCAAACGTTCAAGGTAGGCGCGGTTCTCCGGCGTCGCCACCGACATGAAGTAGCTGTTACTGGAATAAAAACCCTCGCGCACCTGCGCCGGCAAGTGGCTGACCATCATCTCGTCGTAATGCCCCATCACCACTGCCATGCGCTTCTTCAACCCCATCGCGGTGAATTGCGTGAGCAGATGCACTTGGTCATCACCCGCAAAATAGGGAACGAAGACATCTGCACCGGAGCGGGCGACCTGCTCGAGTAAAGCATCGATCTCTTGCAGGCTCGCGCCTATGGGGAGGTACTCCTCGCCTAGGATGTCTCCACCTAGCGACAACAACGAACGCTTAGCCGCATCGATAGAACCGCGCGGCCATTCGTAGTTATTGCCTGCAAAGAACATCTTGAGACCGTGGTGTTTGGCCATGTAGGGGATCATCTTGTCGATCTGCTGGTTGGGCAGCGCGGCGAAGTGGAAGAAGTAGCGTCCGGAGATGCTGCCTTCGTAGAACGAGAAATTCAGGTAGGGAATGCGCTTCGGCTCGGCCACCTGTGCGGCGACAGCAATACGCGAGTTGGACAACAGATTGCCGATGATGGCATCGCAATGATGCCGCTCGACCAAGCGCAAGGCGGCAGGCACAGCGGTATCTGGCAGGCTACCATCATCCTCGATGATCAGCTCCAGCGGTCGCCCCAGCAAGCCACCGGCCCCATTGATCTCGCTGCAAGCGATCCTGGCGGCATTGCATATCTCGGTACCATACAGCCCGACCAAGCCTGTCAACGGCGGCATCAGACCCAAACGGATAGATTTCAATGTGTTATCACTCATAAACAACGTTGCTGTCTAAATCTCCCTAACACAAACACTATGTACATTACCGTATCCGCAACAAAATTGCGCCCTGTGTTTGCACGGCATCTGTCCGTATAATTACCATCCAGTTCACCCCTTCCCCTCCTCCATGGAAGGGAAGCAATCAGAAAGTCCAGAAATGACGCAAGAGATCAGCACCGAAGTCCTTCTTGAGAAATACGCGGAAGCCGACGAGAACACGGTGCAAGACGTGCGCCGACGCGTGGCTCGCGGCTTGGCGCAAGCAGAAAACCCCGAACAACGCGCGCAATGGGAAGAGACCTTCTTCCAAGCGCAAGAGAACGGCTTCGTTCCTGCCGGCCGCATCAACTCAGCCGCCGGATTGAAGATCCAAGCCACGCTCATCAACTGCTTCGTGCAGCCGGTGGGCGATGCCATCTCCGGTTTCAGCGACGGGCGCCCCGGCATCTACGACGCACTGCAACAAGCTGCCGAGACCATGCGCCGCGGTGGCGGTGTGGGTTATGACTTCTCCACCATCCGTCCCGAAGGTGCGCACGTGAAAGGCACCAACTCGCGCGCCAGCGGCCCCATCTCCTATATGCGTGTGTTCGACCGCTCCTGCGAGACAGTGGAATCCGCCGGTGCACGACGCGGTGCGCAGATGGGCGTGCTGCGCTGCGACCACCCCGACATCGAAAAATTCATCAGCGCCAAGGACAAGGGCGATCTGCGCAACTTCAACATCTCAGTCGGCGTGACCGATGCGCTGATGCAAGCGGTAGAGAACGACGAAGAGTTCGAACTGGTACATATCGCCAAACCCTCAGATGCTCTTATGGAAGCCGGCGCAACGCAGCGCGCCGATGGCAAGTGGATATACCGAAAGGTACGTGCTACCGACCTGTGGAAACAGATCATCGAGAGCACCTACGACCATGCCGAACCGGGCGTGCTGTTCATCGACCTGATGAACCGCGACAACAATCTGTCGTATTGCGAAGTGATCGAGGCTACGAACCCTTGCGTCACTGCTGACACCTGGGTGATGACAGGTGACGGTGCTCGACAGGTTCATGAACTGATCGGCCTGTCGTTCACCGCGATCGTGGATGGCAAACCCTACGCCACCGAATCGCAAGGATTCTTCTTCACCGGCAAAAAACCAGTGCTGCGTCTGAGTACCTCAGAAGGTCATACCTTGCGCCTCACCGCCGACCATCAAGTGCTACGCGTCTCCAGATTGACGCGCTACGTACGCGAAACAGAATGGGTTAAAGCGGGCGAGCTAAAACCTGATGACCAGATCGTATTGAACGATCATCGCGCCCTGAATTCATGGGAAGGCTCGCACACTGAAAACGAGGGCTACTTGATCGGCCTGCTCATCGGCGACGGCACACTCAAGAACGACAAGGCCGTATTGAGCGTCTGGGATGCACGTGCACTCAAAACTGCCAACGGCACAGACATACAGCCCTCAGACGGTATCGCCAGCGTGATGCTGGCGGCAGAACAGGCAGCGCGCGCGCTGCCGCACCGTGCAGACTTCAAAGGCTGGCAAAAGCCGGTCGATGGTCGCGGCGAGTTCAGACTGGCGACCGGTTCATTGCGTTCATTGGCGCTGGAGCTGGGACTGACACCCGGCAACAAACGCTTCACTCCTGCAATGGAAAATGCATCGTCCGATTTCTATCGCGGCGTACTGCGCGGCATGTTCGATGCGGATGGTTCAGTGCAAGGTTCGCAGGAAAAAGGTATCAGCGTGCGCCTGACACAGGTCGATCTCCGTAATCTGCAAGCTACACAGCGCATGTTGCAACGTCTCGGGATCATTGCCACCATCTATCAGAATCGCCGCCCGGCGGGCATGAAGATATTGCCTGACGGCAAAGGCAGCAGCAAAGAATATGCATGTCAGGCATTGCACGAACTCATCATCAGCGGCGACAACCTTGCTCGCTACGCCGAACGCATCGGCTTTTCAGACAGCGACAAGATGAATAAGCTCAATGCATCTCTGGCGTGTTATCGGCGCAAGCCGAATGCAGAACGCTTCATCGCCACTGTTGCCGCTCTGGAAGAGGATGGCGTGGAAGATGTGTACGACGTGACCGTGGCCGAGGTGCATGCCTTCGATGCCAATGGCCTGTATGTTCACAACTGCGCTGAGCAACCCCTGCCCCCTTACGGCTGCTGCTGCCTCGGCTCCATCGACCTGACGCGCATGGTGAAGAACCCGTTCTCCAACCATGCAGGCTTCGACCACGAGCCGTTCAAACAACTGGTGCGCACCTCGATCCGCATGTTGGACAACGTGCTGGACGTGACCGCGTGGCCACTACCGGAACAACAGGAAGAAGCGCGCAGCAAGCGCCGCGTCGGTCTCGGCTACACCGGACTGGGCGATGCGCTGATGATGCTGGGCCTGCGTTATGACACCGATGAGGCGCGCAATTTCGCTGCCGACATCACACGCATCATGCGCGACGAAGCCTATGCCGCATCGGTAGAGTTAGCCCAAGAACGCGGGGCGTTCCCGCTGCTGGAAGCCGACAAATATCTGTCCGCTCCGCGCTTCGCTTCGCGCCTGCCGGACGAACTCAAGGACAAGATTCGCAAGCACGGCCTACGCAACAGCCACCTGCTTTCCATCGCACCGACAGGCACCATCTCGCTGGCCTTCGCCGACAATGCCTCGAACGGTATCGAGCCCCCCTTCTCCTGGTTCTACACGCGCAAGAAGCGCATGCCGGACGGCACGACCAAGGACTATCAGGTGGAAGACCACGCTTGGCGCTTGTACAAAAAACTGGGCGGCGACATAAACAAGCTACCGGAATCGTTCGTCACCGCGCTGGAGATATCTGCCATCGACCATATGAAGATGGTCGCTGCCGTTGCGCCCTACATCGACACATCGATCAGCAAGACGGTGAACGTGCCCGCCGACTATCCGTATGAGGATTTCAAGCACCTGTACACGGAAGCATGGAAAGCAGGCCTGAAAGGTCTGGCGACCTACCGCCCAAACAGCGTGCTGGGCTCGGTGCTTTCGGTCACGCCAGAGAAGAAGGAAGAAGAACAACCACAAGATTTCGTGTTCGATCAGGACCGACGCATCGTGCTGGAGACCACACCCAAGCCCGCGCTAGCCTCATTGCGCTGGCCGGGCCGACCCGATCTGCCAGCGGGTAGCGAAGGTTGGGTATCGCAAGTGGTGAAACATCCGCTGGGCAGTTTCGTGGCATTCGTGTCGCACACCACCAATGGTTGCAACCATCCCTTCGAAGTCTGGGTGAACGGTTCCGAACAGCCGCGCGGTCTGGGCGCACTGGCGAAGTCCTTGTCGATGGACATGCGCACACGCGATCCGGTGTGGATACGCATGAAGCTGGAGATGCTGATGAAGTCGGCAGGTGACGATGGCTTCGACATGCCGATGCCGCCGGACGGCGAAGTGAAACGTATGCCGAGCTTGGTAGCCGCATTCGCCTACCTGCTGAAATACCGTATCGAACAACTTGGCGCGTTGGAGATCTGCGAAGACATCACCACACCGATGATGGATGCGCTGTTTGCCAAAAAGGAACCCAAGACTGGCGTGGACGGCACCATGAGCTGGACGGTGGACATCTCCAACGCGGGCAGCGGCGACGACTTCGTGCTGGGTCTGAAAGAACTGGTGCTGCCGGACGGCCAGCGTCGCCCCTACTCCATGTGGTTGTCAGGCGTTTATCCGCGCGCACTGGATGGGCTGTGCAAAGTATTGAGTCTGGACATGCGCGTGATCGATCCGGCTTGGATCGGCATGAAGTTGCGCAAGCTGCTCAACTTCGGCGAACCGCTGGGCGACTTCATGGCGCGCGTGCCGGGCGGCGCGAAGATGGAGAGCTATCCCTCCACCGTGTCCTATGTGGCGCAACTCATCATCCACCGCTTCGCCATGCTCGGTATCCTCGACGAACATGGCTATCCGGTGCAGCAGATGGGCGTGTTGGAGATTCCCGAAGGCCAGATCAAACCCACCACCGTCAAACCGATGACCGGCAAGCACTGCAAGGAATGCGGTAATGCCACGTTGATCAAAAAGGACGGTTGCGAGTTCTGCACCAGTTGCGGCGCGATCGGTGCCTGCGGTTGATGGTATAAACTCGGGGCAACTACACAAGAAAAGATGTGCGGGCGATCACCGATCGAACCGCACCGAGTCGGGGGAGAGAGGCAGTTTTATGTTTTGCAATTTTTTGCGGTTAATGGGCGTAGCCGCACCAATGCCGAGACACGCGGGGTGCCATGAGCCATTCCATCCCCTCTGAGTCCACAAATTATTCAGGCATCGCTCGTGCGCTGACTTGGCGCTACTCGATTGCCCTGACGCTGGTGGCGACGCTGTCTACAGCGGCTTGGATAAGCCTTGATCTGGTTATCACGGAACAGCAGAGCACGGCAGCCGTGGTCAACGTCAGCGGACGCCAGCGCATGCTGAGCCAGCGCACCGCGTTGTTCTCCAACCTGCTGGCAGATGCGCGCAGGAACGAGCGAGCGGCCTTCCGTACCAAGTTGCAGGAAGCGGTAGATCTGATGGACGTCTCACATCAAGGGCTTACCTTGGGCAACGAGGCCATGGGGCTGCCCGGCAGCATGTCTCCAGCCATGCGCGCCATGTACTACGATGGCCCTGATGCGCTCGACACTCAGGTAAAAACCTATATACGAACCGTGCGCGACCTGTTGCAACTGGACGACAGTGCATTGCGGCACGACCACCCCTTGTTGCAGTACATCACCGCTACGGCACCTGGACCGCTGGTCACCTCACTCGATCGCATGGTGCTCCAATATCAGCTGGAGGGAGAGGCTTCGGTCGCCAGCCTGCAGAAGGCAGAAAGTGCCTTCTGGTTGATAACTTTGCTGCTGCTGGCACTGGAAGCCGCACTGATATTCCATCCCTTCGTACGACACGTGCGCACCATCATCAGGAAGCTGCAAAGTGTGAGCGAAGAACTCCGCTCGCATCGCGAGAACTTGGAACACTTGGTCAGGCAGCGCACCGCCGACCTGCAACAACGCAGCAACGAACTGACGGAGAGCGAACACCGCTACCGCACACTGGTGGAACATTCGCCACTGTGCATCCACGAGCTGGATATGGCGGGTCGCCTGCTATCCATGAACTTGGCAGGTCTATCCATGATGGGGCTGGACAAGGAAAGTGAGATAAGCGGCAAGCCTTATCTGGATGCCGTCAGCGCAAAAGAATTCGATCGCATCCAGATGCTCATGCAGCAGGCCTTCGATGGCCAAGCCGCCCATTTCGAATTCACCGCTGCCGGCGAGAGCGCGCGCACTTTCAAGTCCTGCTTCATCCCCATCCGCGATAGCGACGGCAATGTGTGCAAACTCATGGGTCTGACGGAAGACATCACCGACCGCAAGCGATTCGAGGACGAGCTGCGCATCAATGCCAGCGTGTTCGACAAGAGCCAAGAGGCCATCCTGATCAGCGATGCGCGCAACGACATCATTGACGTCAACCCTGCCTTCCTGCAGATCACCGGTTACAGCCGTGAAGAGGTACTGGGCAAGAATCCGAGATTGCTCAGTTCAGGGCGCCACCCTCCGGATTTCTACGCCGCGATGTGGCAGTCCATCAAGACCGAAAAAGGCTGGCGCGGCGAGATATGGAATCGGCGCAAGTCGGGCGATATCTATGCTGAGCTGCTTTCCATCTCCGCTATCTGCGACGAAGAAGACAGGGTGCAACGCTACGTCGGCGTATTCTCCGACATCAGCCATCTGAAGGAACACGAAGCAGAACTGAGCCGCATCGCGCACTACGACGCACTGACCGGCATCCCCAACCGTGTGTTGCTGGCCGACCGCATGAAACAAGCTATCGCGCAGACCGCACGCGAGCAGAACATGGTTGCGGTGTGCTATCTAGACCTCGACGGTTTCAAAGCCATCAACGACTCACTGGGGCACGAAGCGGGCGACCAAGTGCTGGTGGAGATCGCTGCGCGTATCAACCGCACCCTGCGCGGTGGCGATACCGTGTCCCGTCTGGGCGGCGACGAATTCGTGGTGGTGCTGCTTGGACTGGAGAGGGGTGAAGAATGCGTGACGACGCTGGAACGCCTGCTGCTAGCCATAGCAGAACCTATGCATATCAAGGATCAAGCGCTGACACTGAGCACCAGCATCGGCGTCAGCATCTATCCGCTGGACGACGAAGATCCGGACACACTCCTTCGCCATGCCGACCAAGCTATGTACGTGGCCAAACAATCTGGTAAGAACCGCTTTCACATCTACGACCCCGCTCTGGATTTGCGCACCCGTAGCAAGCAAGCGTTCCTCAGCACCATCCGCGATGCGCTGGATGCACAGCAGTTCGAGCTTCACTACCAGCCAAAGATTGACCTGCACACGCGGCAAATGTCCGGTGTCGAGGCGCTGATACGCTGGCACCATCCGCAACGCGGCCTGCTACTCCCGGGTGAGTTCCTGCGCCCCATCGAAAATAGCGAGCTCGATATCAAGATCGGTGACTGGGTGATTGCCAGCGCGCTGACACAGCTCGAGCACTGGCGACAGGACGGCCTAGATATCGAGGTCAGCATCAACATCTCGGCCCACCATCTGGAATCACGCGGTTTCGCAGACAAACTCAGGCAGCAACTGGCGCGCCACCCCGACCTGCCGCAGGGCAGGCTGCAACTCGAGGTGCTGGAGACAACGGCGTTGAACGATATAGCCATCGTGCGAGATGTGATCGAAGCCTGCCGCATGTTCGGTGTGCGTTTCGCGCTGGACGATTTCGGTACGGGTTATTCGTCTTTGTCCTACCTGAGCGGACTGCCGGTGGATGTACTGAAGATCGACCAATCCTTCGTGCGAGATATGCTGGATGACAAGGGTGACATGGCGATCGTGCAAGGTATCATCGGCTTGGCTCATGCTTTCGGCCAACAGATAGTCGCCGAGGGCATAGAGACTGCTGCGCACTATCAGGCTCTGCTCGACATGGGCTGCAGCCACGGTCAGGGCTATCTGATCGCACGGCCAATGCCGGCCGATGAATTGCGCAATTGGCATTTCGACTGATGCATACCGCCATGTACACATTTCATACCGCATGCCGCGCACAGTGCCAACTGTTCGCCACCTTAGGAGAGATCGCTTGAACGCAGCTACCGAACTACATCAGGCGCTGGAACGTATCGGTTCGCTGCCGCCCGTCCCGCTGGTTGCGCAGCGCATCTTGTCGCTAAAGATCAACTCCGACCAGAGCGATCGGGCACTGCTGCAATTGATCGAGCAGGACCCTCCCATCTTGGCCAGAGTGATTGGACTTGCCAACTCGCCGCTGTATGGCACCAACCGCAAAATCCTCACCCTGCATGATGCGACAGCGATACTCGGCAGCAAGCGCATCAAGATGATCGCCCTAAGCTTCGCCATGATGTCGTCCATGTCGCGCAAATCTGCCGGCCATCTGGATATCAACAAGTTATGGCAACACAGCCTGTCGGTCGCACTCACCATGGACACACTGGCCCGGATGATGCCGAGTGACCGCCGTCCGACTGAGGATGAGATCTACCTAGCCGGCCTGTTGCACGACATCGGGTTCATGGTGCTGGACTATCTTGATCCCGACCTCAGCGATCGCTTCCACGCACGCCTCTCCTCCGAACCGGGCTGCACCATGGAGGCACTCGAAACCGGGATGCTGGAGATCAGCCACGGCGAGTTGGGTGCTGAACTGGCGCACCACTGGAACCTACCAAAAAGCATCGCCACCGTGCTTCGCTATCACCACACCCCCAACGATCCATCTGCCGCCGATGGACAACCACTGGTCAGCATGGCCGGTCTGGCAGAGAAACTGCTGCCCACCTTCGGCATCATGGAACCAGTCGTGCCAGAGATCGATAGTGAAACCTGGCTGACACTAGGTATCGATCCGACCAAGGCAGAAGAGATCAAAGCACTGGTGCAGGCGCGTACAGGGAACTTAACGGTCGAGCCGCCCCTCTGACCCACCTCACGCACACTTACCTTGCCCATATGATGTCTCTCATCCTCAAACTTTGCCTGCTGCTACTTGCCACCCCTTTAGTTGCTCATGCCAGCCTGCCGCAGGCGTCTAATGTGCCCGGTGGAGTCGCACTCATTCCATTGGGTACAGTCATCGATAATGCGCAACCGAAAGCATGGATGGGCGAGCAACCCATCCTCGTGACAGCCGATAAAGGCAAGTGGTTCGCAGTGGTCGGCCTTCCGTTGGACATGAAGCCCGGCTTGCATACACTGCGCGCCAAGTTGAATGAAGAATCGATGTCGATCGCATTCAAGGTCACATCAAAAAAATATCCCGAGCAACACATCACCCTGAAAGACAAGGGCAAGGTGCAACTCTCAGATGAAGACCTGAAACGGGCTGTAGGTGAGATCGCACTTATCAAAAAACTCAAGCAGCACTGGCAGCCCAGTGCTGACACTGACCCCGCTTTCATCCTGCCCGCGAAAGGCCGGCTGTCAGGGAAATTTGGATCGCGCCGTGTCTTCAACGGACAACCACGTGCACCGCATGCTGGCATCGATGTCGCGGTAGGCACTGGCACACAGGTCGTCGCCAGCTCCCATGCCAAGGTGCTCGCAGTCGGCGACTATTTCTTCAACGGCAAGACAGTGTTTCTCGATCACGGTAATGGCCTCATCACCATGTACTGTCATTTGGATCGCATCGACGTCAACGAAAACGAGACGGTTAGCAAAGGTCAGCAGATTGCCCTGTCCGGCAAGACGGGACGCGCCACCGGCCCGCATCTGCACTGGAGCGTCATCCTCAACGGTGCGATGGTGAACCCAAAACTGTTCCTCACACACCAAGCGAAGTGAAACACGGCACCTCCCTGCCCTACCTCACCGGCTATCCCGCGCCGCTGATTGAGCAGGTGCGGCAACTGATCGCACAAGACAAAGTCGCCGACCTGCTGCGCAATAAATATCCCGACTCGCACGACGTACGGACCGACAAAGCGTTGTACGACTACGTACTGCAACTCAAGAACGAATACCTGCGCAACGCCGGCCAACTGAGCAAAGTGATGTTCGATAGCAAGCTGCACGTGCTGCGTAATGCACTCGGCACCCACACCACCATCTCGCGCGTACAAGGTCTGAACCTCAAAGCAAAAAAAGAGATACGCGTGGCGACGCTATTCAAAGACACCCCGCCCGAGTTCCTGCGCATGATCGTAGTGCACGAACTGGCACATATGAAACAACGCGAGCACGACAAAGCGTTCTACAAGCTATGCATGCACTTGGAGCCAACCTATGGGCAACTTGAGTTCGATCTCAGGGTGTATCTGACTTATCGGGATGCGGGTGGTGCGAGGTTATGGGGCGGGGTTGATACAAACTTGTAATACCTAAAGTATTTCCCGAAAGCGGACTAAAGTGACTGTTGAATCTAACCCGAAGCCGTCACTGAATAATGCAAATTCGTTGCCGCGGTAGCGGCCGCTCTCTAAGCTCGATGAGCGAGAAAAAATAGCCGGCCTGGCTATGAATAGGCGAGCAATCTTGACTCTAATTAACGGAGTCAACTTCTATTGAAAAATTAGACTAGGTTGCATCGGACTTATAAATGCAATTAATCTGGAATTTCAAACCCCTTTTCCCTGAATAATTTCAGGCAAACATCGACCACATTCATGTCATAGGCCGTGCCGCGACCTTGTTCGATCTCAGCCAGAGCTTTTTCAATACCAAGCCCCGCACGATAAGGTCGGTGCGATGACATCGCCTCGACGGTGTCAGCTACAGCCATGATCCTCGCTTCGATCAAGATGCTGTCACCCTTAAGCTGTTGCGGATAGCCAGAGCCATCCATGCGCTCATGATGTTGCAATGCGACTTCGGCAATAGGCCATGGAAAGCTCACGCGATTGAGAACTTCATAACCCGATTGGGCATGCTCCTTGATCAGGTTGTATTCGTTTTCAGTTAGCTTTCCTGGCTTGGATAGAATTTCGGCAGGAACCTTTATTTTCCCCACGTCATGAAGATAACCCGCCACACGCATGCCTTCTTGCCGGTTCTTATCAAATCCAAGATCTATACAGATGGCTACTGCTATTTCAGCGACGCGTCGCTCGTGGCCGGCAGTGTAGGGGTCGCGCATTTCACTTAAGACCATCGCAACGCGTACTGTATTCATTAAGGCGTCATGCAGTTCTTCGTTGATTATCACCAACTCTGCGGCACGCTTTTCCTTCTCATTATTCTGAAAGGCAAGTTCCTTGTTGGCTAAGACCAACTCTGCGGCACGTTTTTCCTTCTCTTGGTTCTGAAAGAGAAGTTTCTTATTGGCTATAGCTAACCTGCCTAGCGCAGCGCTAAGTTCATCATTTTGAATGTTCGACATTCGGTAATGCCCCCCATAATCCGAAATGTAACTCTTGCGAGCCATAGGCTACTGATAACTGTAACCTACTCCCCTCTTTGGACATTCTACTCGGCAACAACCGATTCATCGAAACCATTCGTTCAACTTGATCAATGGGAATCGCCAACGCCAAAGGTACCGGAGTCAAATTGTTTCTCTTTACCGTAATTTTTCGAAATCAATTCAACTCCGGTACCTTTTTGCTGTTGCATTGATCAGTGGGGGATCAGGTAGGTGGGCATCGTGATGGCATGCCTTTACAGTGAGTTGGTGAGTGGATTGTGGTGGATGGGAGTTCTGCTATTCGGCCAAAGGAGACATCGGTGTTTTGCTGAAATAATTGTCTGTGAAGCCTAAGAGGATGTCCGCTTCTCGCTCAACAGCGGTCGTTCAAAACTACGTGTTTGATGGTGATCGACCGTCTCTTGCTAACCCATAAGCGACGTTCGTCATTTTAAAAGCGGACGATTAAAACCCAAAATCCGCCTGCAACACATCAACGCTTGGCACGGGTGCAAAAATCTGAGAAAGACCACGGTTACTCAAGATTCAATCTCTCCGATTCGCATTCAATTAATTTGCGCGGTCGCCCTGACGCACCCGGCACAGCCCGCCTGCCGATCATCGCAGCTACCTCCGTCGCAAAACGTTCACTTCCCAATGCGAAGTTACCATTCGTTGCACGGCGAATCTCATCCACCAGTCCCGACTCCAGCTCGTAGCGAAATAATTCACGATAAGCCACCAGACGATCACCTATATCGCTAGCCAACGCATCATATAGCGGATGGGGGCACACCAGCAGATCACGCTCGCCCTGCGCATTTACACGATAGCTAGACCATCGATACTCGGCAGGATGCGACACCATATTCGCCCGTACCGGGTTCAACTCGATATATCGCTGACATCCCAATAGATAACTCTCCTCCTGCACTGGGCAGGAACGAAAGCGCCCCTCCCATAAAGTGCCGCTACGCTTATAGACACGATTCACATACTGCACATAACGCTGCCCCAACAACTTCATCAATGCACCGCCCGCATCCGCCTGATCGGCAGAGAGCAGCAAATGAACATGATTGGTCATCAACACATACGCATGGACTCTGCATCCCGTTTTAGTCGCATACTCAGCCAGCCAATCCAAATAACGACGGTAATCCTCATCGGCGAAGAAACAAGCCTGCCGATTATTCCCTCGCTGAATGATATGGATTGGTACATTGGGTAACGCAATACGTGCACGGCGGGGCATATAACCTCCCAACGAACAATTAACTTATTGCAACCTAACAGCGGCTGGAGAGCCGGAAAACCGTGGTCTGTCCCCGATTATTTTCTGCAAGTTGTGCTTGTTGAAACAAATTTTCAATCGTGCTCACGATTATCTCCCCACTATTTGATGTTTAAATTCATAGAATTTTGCATCGTTGTGCATACCGCTATCGCCACAACGCTCACTCACCAACCAAAACTTTA
>JAGXGC010000027.1 GCA_024636935.1 Sideroxydans sp.
GAAATACGCTCTTTGCCAGGTCTATGCCGATACGCGTAATATCCATTTCACACCTCCCTCTATTGACTGATGGTTTGGAATCTTCAGTCTGGCACATCACGATGCCGTTTAGGTGGGAGGTGTCCATTCCATTGCCCTACGCTGGCTCAATCCGACCAGCACTAGTAATCATTACAGCGATAGACTTTACCTGTAACAGATGTCGAGCCATAACTTACATTACTGGATTGCCACACAACGTTAGTAGCACCAATTTTTTGGGCTTTAACGAGCACCTCTGCTCGGGCACTTTCAACACCTTGAGTAGCAAACACCCCATACCAACCTGATGTACCTATGAGATCATCAAGATACTCGCAAGACTTAACCATCTCATTGGTGGAGGGCTTTACGGCGCTGCCCTTCTTGATTTCTTTGTGTGGTGCAGATGTTGCCGTGCAGCCAACCAAAAAAGTAAGAATTAGCGCTGAAAGTATTTGGGCCATATGCAGTCCTAATATCCTAACGGATCTTCACCGTCTCACAAACCACATCAGAATTCTGCCCTCTATTACGTAGAGCATGATCCATCAACACCAACGCCACCATCGCCTCCGCGATCGGCGTAGCGCGAATCCCCACACAAGGATCATGCCGCCCCTCGGTCGAAACCTTCACCGCCTCCCCCGCCTTATTGATCGAGTTACGTTCGATACGGATACTCGAAGTCGGCTTGATCGCGTAATGCGCGACGATGTCCTGCCCGGTAGTGATACCACCGAGGATGCCGCCCGCATGATTGGAAGCGAAACCGTTAGGCGTGAGTTCATCACCGTGCTCGCTACCCTTCTGCGTAACGCAGGCGAAACCTGCACCGATCTCCACGCCCTTCACCGCATTGATGCCCATCAAGGCATGCGCGATATCGGCGTCGATACGATCGAAGATGGGTTCGCCCCAACCTACCGGCACGTTATGCGCAACGACGGCGAGCTTGGCACCGATGGAATCGCCCGACTTGCGCAGGTTATCCATATAGTCTTCCAACTGGCCGACATAGCTCGCATCAGCAACGAAGAAGCTATTGCCTTCGGCACGCACGTCGCCCCAAGTCTTGAACGGCACTTTGATCTCTCCCAACTGATCGAGATAGCCGCGCACTTCCACGCCGTATCTCTCTGCCAGCCATTTTTTAGCGATGGCACCGGCTGCGACACGCGAAGCCGTCTCGCGTGCGGAAGCACGACCACCACCGCGATAGTCGCGGATGCCATATTTCTGCCAGTAGGTATAGTCGGCATGACCGGGGCGGAAAGTCTCGGCGATGTCGCCGTAGTCCTTGCTGCGTTGGTCTTCGTTGCGGATGAGCAAT
This sequence comes from Sideroxydans sp., assembly GCA_024636935.1. Classification (GTDB taxonomy): domain Bacteria; phylum Pseudomonadota; class Gammaproteobacteria; order Burkholderiales; family Gallionellaceae; genus Sideroxyarcus. Next base: position 1,352 of record JAGXGC010000027.1, read on the forward strand.
GCGATGGGCGTACCGGTGGTCTTGCCTTCGAACACACCGGACAGGATCTCCACGGTGTCCGATTCACGGCGCTGGGTGACGTGGCGCGAAGTACCGGGCTTGCGACGATCGAGGTCGATCTGGATGTCAGCCTCGCTCAGCTCCATGCCGGGAGGGCAACCATCTACGATGCAGCCGATGGCCGCACCGTGCGATTCGCCGAAGGAAGTGACTGTGAACAGGGTGCCGAATGTGTTTCCAGACATGGTGTTATCTCGCAAAAATAGTGCGCGGAGTTTAACATGGCCGCAGACTGCGAATAACGCGTCATTCCTGCCTGAACGGGGATGTGCACCCGCAACATCGACACGCACCACCCTATGCCAGAAGGAAGCCACACGATGACGTTCATCGATACCCACTGCCACCTAGACGCCGAAGAGTTCGGCGACACACAGGCTGACATCGTGCGTGCCGCGCAGGATGTCGGTGTGAAGCGCATCGTGGTGCCGTCGGTCGCACGCGGCAACTTCGCCATCGTGGGCGAACTATGCGAACGTTTTCCGTCGTGCTCCCCCGCCTACGGCATCCACCCGATGTATACCGACGATGCGATGCCGGACGACTTGCTGGCGCTGCGCGATCTGCTGCAACAACATCGCCCCGTCGCCATCGGCGAGATCGGGCTGGATTTCTTCATCGACCATTTCGACCGCGCACGGCAGGAACACTTCTTCGTCGAACAACTCAAGTTGGCGAAAGAGTTCGACCTGCCAGTGCTGCTGCACATCCGCCGCGCGCAGGACATCATCCTCAAGCACCTGCGCCAGCAAAAAGTACGCGGCGGTATCGCCCACGCCTTCAACGGCAGCCGCCAGCAGGCGGATGAATTCATCAAACTAGGATTCAAGCTCGGCTTCGGCGGTGCGATGACTTACAGCCGCGCCACCAAGCTGCGCGACCTCGCAGCCACCTTGCCATTGGACAGTATCGTGTTGGAGACTGACGCGCCGGACATCCCGCCCGGTTTCCTCGAACGCGGCCACCCCAACAAGCCAGAATACATCGCGCGCATCGCACAGACGCTGGCCGAGCTGCGCGGCATGAGCATCGAAGAGATTGCGCACATCACGACAGAGAATGTATCTTCCGCGCTCCCCGACCTCCCTGTGAGCCACTGACATGCCGCACCGCCATCCACTCGACGACCAGCACGAACGCCGCTTCGGCGGCCTTGACCGCCTTTACGGCGACGGCGCGCGTCTGGCTTTGCATATGGCGCGCGTCGCCGTCATCGGTGTGGGCGGTGTAGGTTCTTGGGCGGTGGAGGCGCTGGCGCGCAGTGGTATCGGCAATATCACGCTGATCGATTTCGATCATGTGGCGGTATCGAATGTGAACCGGCAGATACAGGCGCTGGACAGCACACTGGGTATGGCCAAGACCGAGGCGCTAAAGGTACGCATCGCGGATATCAATCCCGATTGCCGGGTGACGGTCATCGATGACTTTTTGACTGAAGAGAACATGCAGCAACTGATCGCGCCCGGTGCATTCGATGCGGTGATCGATGCCTGCGACGAGGCCAAGGTGAAGGCGGCGCTGATCGTACATGCGCGTTTCAATAAGCTCAAACTCATCGTTTGCGGTGCGGCGGGCGGCAAGCGTGATGCACTGAAGATGCGGCGCGACGATCTGGCGCGCACCACGCACGATGCCCTGCTGGCGCGCATCCGCACCATGCTAAAGAAGGATTTCAACATCCATCCGCGCAGCAACGGAAAGTTCGGTGTGACCTGTATCTATCTGGAAGAACCTTCACAGCGCGGCGCGGCCTGTTCGACTGCCGACCTGAGTTGCTCGGGCTATGGCTCGGCGGTGACGGTGACGGCCAGCATGGGTTTTGCTGCAGCGAGTTGGTGCATCGACAAGTTGCTAGCCCGCAAAGACTAAACTACCTCCCACGCTTCCACATCTCCCGCTACCGCTTTGAACAAGGGATGCAATGCGGGCTGCCCGAACAACTGCAAGCGCGCCAAAGCATCCGCATCACGCACAGCCAACTTGTTACGCAGATGGGCAAGTTCGTATGCCACCTGCCCTTGGGTGACGTCTATCTTCTTGCGAGTGGCCTGTGAACCGATCTTGCTGGCATCGAACTTATAACTGCGCCGCTCGGCTTCGCGCTGAACTTCACGCAAATATTCAGCGATGGCAGCCAGCGGATCAGGGTGTGCGCGAAAGCGTTGCAGCTGCGGGTGATGGCGATAACCCTTGGTCTCGCCGCGCAACACTTTCTGCGCCAGCAAGGTCTCGCGCCATAAGGCGACCAGCCCTTTGGCATCTAAGTGTTGCGGATGGAGTGACCAGATTCTCATAATTTATGGGGGCTTCTAATAATTCAAAATTCTAAGCAAGACAAGGCGCGAGCAAAAAATCGCGACGCGGCATATGTTTGATATGTAAGGAGTGATTTTTTGTGAGCAACGCAGTATTGCAACGAAGTTTGGATTATTAGAAGTGCCCTTATCTCAACCAGCCCTTGCGCCAGAAAATGATCAGCGGCACACCGACCGTGAGCGCCATCAACAACAGCGCGAAGGGGTAACCCAACTCCCAGTGCAACTCCGGCATGAACTGGAAGTTCATACCGTAGATGGATGCGATCAGCGTGGGCGGCAGCAAGGCCACGGACACCACCGAGAACAGACGCACGATCTTGTTCTGGTTGATGTTGATGAAGCCGATGACGGCGTCCATCAGGAAGTTGATCTTGTCGAATAGAAAGGCAGTGTGACCGTCCAGCGAGTCGATGTCCTGCTGGATCTGGCGCACTTCTTCGATCTGCTCGGAATCCAGTGATTTGGTGCGCAACAGGAAAGACAGTGCTCGGCGAATATCCATCACGTTGCGACGGATGCGCCCGTTGACGTGCTCGGCATGGGCGATCTCGGCCAGCGCCTCGCGCGCTTGGGCATCACTCACGGTATCGCTCAACACTCTCTGGCTCACCTGACCCAGATCGGCATACACGCCTTCCAAAGCATCGGCTGAGAATTCAATATCCATTCCAAACAGATCGATGAGCACATCACGACTGTTCTTTATCGGCCCGGACTCGGATTGCATTCGCAGCCGCAGCAAACGGAAGATAGGTAGGTCTTCTACATGAATGCTGATTAGCGTTGCTTCCGCCAGCACGAAAGCAACGGCCACGCTGTGCGCATGGCTTTCAGTACCCAACAGAAAATCGGAACGAAGGTGCAGCCTGCCATCTTCTTCGTAGAAACGGGCACTGGCTTCGATGTCGCGAAGGTGTTCGGGACTGGGCAGCTTTAATTGGAATGACTGCTCAACATGCGCGACCTCTTCATCGCTCGCGCCATGCATGTCTATCCAGACTGGCGAAAGCGCAGCCAGATCAGTACCTGCCTCGATGGACAGCCGATCCAGACGACCGTTCTTAAGCGTGAATGCGTAGAGCATGTTCCTCCCACTTAGTGTTACCGCATTCTATCCCTGCCCCCAAAACGGCACAGCACTTCGTAACGCGCGCCCTGCGCATCGCTTAGTGATTGCACCAGCACGAAGTCACGTGTCTGCCAGCGCACGGCAGACATGGACGGCAGCGGCGCATCCGTCCATTGCGCATGACGCAGTAGCGTGACATGCGCCTTGTAGGGACGTTCTTCGAAATGGAAGCGGTGCGCTCGCAGAATGCCTTGCAACGACGTCACCAGTTCGGCAAGTTCCGGCGGCGTTTCGTCCGGTGCTGCATAGACGATGTGATCGTGCCCCCAATAATGGGCAGCATTCAGGGCAAGTGAGAAGGGCTGGAATATTGCCTCCTGTGCGACCAGTTGCAATGCTTCCAGACGGTGTTCAGCGACCTCCCCGAGGAAGGCCAGCGTGCAATGCAAGGTATCAGTGCGCATCGCCTTGCCACCACATAGTTTGGACAGCGGAGCTTGCCAACTGACCAGCGCGGCACGCTCCGCGTCATCGGGCCACAGGGCAAAGAACACACGGCAGGTTTTTTCAGGTGCAGGTTCCATGCGACAGATGCTAACGCCATATGCGCGTCGGGGTCGAGTACGGCCGTACATTCGGGTAGAATGCGCGGCTTGTAACTGGGGCGACCTGCATGAACGCGCGTTTACGTGAAATACCCTACAACTACACCTCCTTCTCCGACCGTGAGATAGTGCTGCGCCTGCTCGGCAGCGAAGCCTGGGAGATCATCAACACCCTGCGTGCGGAACGCCGCACCGGACGCTCTGCACAGATGCTGTACGAAGTGCTGGGCGACATCTGGGTACTGACACGCAATCCCTATCTCGAAGACGACCTGCTCTCCAACCGCAAGCGCCGCAAGGCTTTGATCGGCGCACTGCATCACCGCCTGAATGCCATCGAAGCACGTCGCCAAGACAACGAGGTAGTCAAGCGCCTGCTGGAACTCACCTCTGCTGCGGTGCAAAGCTTCGCCGACGATTTCGAAACCACACTGAAACTACGCAAGCGTAGCCTGCGTGCGCTTGCGCGCATCACCCGTCGCGACAACATCCAGTTCGATGGTCTGAGCCGCGTTTCACATGTGACCGATGCCACCGACTGGCGCGTGGAATATCCGTTCGTGGTGCTGACACCTGACAATGAAGACGAGGTCGCGCCGCTGGTGCGTGCTTGTATCGAACTCGGCCTGACCATCATCCCGCGTGGAGGTGGCACCGGCTACACCGGCGGCGCTGTGCCACTGGATAAATATTCCGTAGTGATCAACACCGAAAAGCTGGATGCGATCTCGGCGGTGGAACCTATGGTGCTGCCCAGCCATGACGAACCCTACGCCACCATCCATTGCGGCGCGGGCGTGGTGACACGTCGCGTGATGGAAGCGGCCGAAGCCTCTGATCTGGTGTTCGCGGTCGACCCGACCTCGGCCGATGCTTCCTGCATCGGCGGCAACGTGGCCATGAACGCGGGCGGCAAGAAAGCTGTGCTGTGGGGTACTGCACTGGACAATCTGGTGTCGTGGAAGATGGTCGCACCGGATGGACGCTGGATGCTGGTCGAGCGCATGGATCACAACTTCGGCAAGATCCATGACGCCGAACACGCGACCTTCCGCATCAGCCGCTATGACCGCCACGACAAGCCGATGTCTGGCCAGCCGGTGACCCTGAGCATCCCGGGTAGCGCCTTCCGTAAGACTGGGCTGGGCAAGGACGTGACCGACAAGTTCCTGTCCGGTCTGCCCGGCATCCAGAAGGAAGGCTGCGACGGCATCATCACCTCGGCGCGCTTCGTATTGCACCGTGCGCCAGAACACACACGTACCGTGTGCCTGGAATTCTTCGGTCAGGTGCGCGAGGCCGTGCCTGCCATCGTCGAGATCACCACCCTACTCGACAATCGTGCCGGCAAGGAAGTATTGCTGGCAGGATTGGAGCATCTGGACGAACGCTATCTGAAGGCCGTTGGCTACGCCACCAAATCCAAACGCGGTGCACGACCGAAGATGGTGTTGATCGCCGACGTGGTGAGCGACAACGAAGCGGCCGTCGGCGCGATGGCTTCGGAGATCGTGCGCATCGCCAATCTGCGCCACGGTGAGGGTTTCATCGCGGTATCGAGCGAAGCGCGCAAGAAGTTCTGGCTAGACCGCGCACGTACCGCAGCCATCGCCAAACACACCAACGCGTTCAAGATCAACGAGGATGTGGTGATCCCGCTGCCACGCATGGGTGACTATTGCGACGGCGTGGAGCGCATCAACATCGAATTGTCGTTGAAGAACAAGCTCAAGCTGCTGGATGCGCTGGATGAGTTCTTTACAGGCGAACTGCCGCTGCATTATCAGGACGACGCGCAACTGGGCGACGCCGAGTTGCTGGGGGAACGTCCGCAGGCGGCGCATAAATTATTGACGGATATCCGCAATCGCTGGAACTGGCTGCTGAAAAATCTGGATGCGCCGCTGAGCGACTGCCCGTTCGCACCGGAAGATAAGCAGGACGCCGTCACTGTGTTTGACGCGATACAACGCCACCTGCTGCGCGCCTCGTGGAAGCGAGAGCTGCGTGAGCCGCTACGCCACATCTTCAGTGGCGGAACCTACCAGCTCATCTTGGAGCAGTGCCAAGCCATCCATCAGCAAGTATTGAAGAGCCGCGTGTTCGTGGCGCTGCACATGCATGCGGGCGATGGCAACGTACACACCAACATCCCGGTCAACTCCGACGACTACGCCATGCTGCAACAGGCGAACGGCGCGGTGGATCGCATCATGCGATTGGCGAAAGACCTGGGCGGCGTGATCTCTGGCGAGCATGGCATCGGCATCACCAAGTTCGACTTCCTTGAAGACAAGGAGATCGCACCGTTCATCGCCTACAAGCACAAAGTCGATCCAGATGGACGTTTCAACCGCGGCAAGTTGATGCCGGGCAGCAATCTGGAACGCGCCTACACGCCCAGCTTTAACTTGATGGAACTGGAGAGCCTGATCCTCGAAAAGAGCGAGCTGGGCGACATCTCCGATTCGATCAAGGACTGTCTGCGTTGCGGCAAGTGCAAGCCGGTGTGCTCCACGCACGTGCCGCGCGCCAACCTGCTCTATTCACCTCGCAACAAGATCCTCGCCACCTCGTTGCTGATCGAAGCCTTCTTGTACGAAGAGCAGACGCGGCGCGGTGTCTCGATCCGCCACTTCGATGAGTTCAACGATGTTGCCGACCACTGCACTGTGTGTCATCGCTGCGAGAAGCCTTGCCCGGTGGATATCGATTTCGGCGACGTATCGGTTTCGATGCGCAATTTCCTGCGCAAGCAGGGGCAGAAGAAATTCAATCTGGTCACTTCGACTTCGATGCTGTTCCTCAATGCCACCGATCCAGCCACCATCAAGATGGTGCGCAAGGTGATGATTGAGTGGGCGTATAAGGGACAACGTTTGGCACACCGCCTGGCGAAACAGTTCGGCCTGCTCCACGGACAGACCCTGCATCCGCCGGCAACCGTGGGCAAGCCACCACTCAAGGCGCAGGTGATCCACTTCATCAACAAACCCATGCCGGGTGGCCTGCCGAAAAAGACGGCGCGCGCGCTGCTGGACATCGAAGACGACACCATCGTGCCGGTGATCCGCGATGCACGCCGCACAACAGAAGACTCGGAAGCAGTGTTCTATTTCCCCGGCTGCGGCTCCGAGCGTCTGTTCTCGCAGGTGGGACTGGCGACGCAAGCCATGCTCTACAATCTGGGCACGGTCACAGTACTGCCGCCGGGTTATCTGTGCTGCGGTTATCCGCAGACAGCTTCGGGCAATGCCGACAAGGGCAACCAGATCACCACCGATAATCGCGTGCTGTTCCATCGCGTGGCGAACACGCTGAACTATCTGGATATCAAAACGGTGATCGTGTCCTGCGGCACGTGCATGGATCAGTTGCTGCAATATCAGTTCGACAAGATATTCCCCGGCTGCCGCTTGCTTGACATCCACGAGTACCTGCTTGAAAAAGGTGTGAAGCTGGACCAGGCGACCGGCGTGCGTTACATGTATCACGAGCCTTGCCACACGCCGATGAAGACGCACAAATCTCTGGACGTGGTAAAGACGCTGATGGCGACCGACGTGCCATTGAATGACCGTTGCTGTGGCGAGGCCGGTTCATTCGGTGTATCGCAACCACACATCGCAACGCAGGTGCGCTTCCGTAAAGAAGAAGAATTGCGCAAAGGCAGCGACGCTTTGCGTGCCGATGGTTACGAGGGCGAAGTGAAGATACTGACCTCCTGCCCTGCCTGCCAGCAAGGGCTCTCGCGCTATACTGATGACGTGAACGCAGATGCCGACTACATCGTGGTTGAGATGGCTAAGCACCTGCTGGGCGAGAACTGGCAGGCGGAATATGTGATGTTGGCCAACGAAGGCGGCATCGAGCGCGTGTTGCTATAGAAAGGGTAAGCATGCTGTCTCTGGAACCTACTGACGATCGGGCAAAACCGGCATTCCACGATGTCGAAGGTTGCAAGAAGTGGTTGAGCCAGCTGCAACTGACCAACATCGGTATCGCGCAGGGAAATCTGCGCAAGCAAATAGATGAGTTGAATCGCTACGCGATGAAGGGCGAGGTACGCCTCAGCATCCTCGAACTATTGCGCGAGCCAGTCTCGCAACTGCAAAGTGATTTTGCCAAACGCCTCATCGGCAAACCACTCCCGCTCACAGATGATGAACACTTGCTGCTGACAGCGCTCAGCAGTCTATGGCAAGCCATGCAGAACGGTTACTTGCGTTGCCTGCAAAGTGCCGCAGCGGGCGATGCAACGATGGTGAAGCGAAGTGCCATGCTGTGGCAACGCAGCCTGTATTACGGCATGCAACAGATCCTCGAATTCACCCGTACCGGATACGAACCAGACCGCGCGACTTGGCAACAATTCCATGCGTTGTATCTGAACATCGAGTCTGCCGGATTGCAGAACGAGACCGTCAAGGATGAACGCTTCCATGATAAGTATCCCTGCAATTGCCAGACGCTCTATCTGAGCACTCTGCTGATGCATCGCACGCGCTTGCTCGGCCTGACTCGCGACCAGCGGCATACAGCAGAACATTGGTTGTTGTTGTGGGCAGACACGCTGGCGTTGATGCCGCGTTGTACGGCCACCAAAGAAGATGCACCGCCGTTGGTGGTTGACATGGAGGGCTATCGTGGACTGCAATCTGCAGCGCATGCACGTGCTTCGTCCAGCATGCGCTGCCTGCCTATGGTGCCGCTCTCAAAACAGATTCGCATCAAAACCATCTTGCTGCAACAAGGCCAGTCGCCGAAAAAAATTGATTTGGCGACCGACCTACCCAGCAAGGAATGCATCGGCTTGCTCGGAAAACTGCACCAGTGCTGGTGCGAAGCACGTGCAGACACACTGGTGGAGATGCCGCGAGAAACGAGTTCGGTGCACATGTGTGTCGGCCTGGAGAAGATCTACTCGCACATCGCTGGCAGGCCTTTCAAACCAGCGAAGAACGTCGGTCAATCCATGCAAGATGCGCAGACACAGATCGCCACCTTCGGCCGTGTGCTGGATGAGACCGGACAGCACAGTCTGAAAGAATTAGGTTTCCTGCCTGAAGAGTGGCTGGTGGAAGAGAACTCTCTGCTGCGTGGTCGCCTACTGCGGCACACCCCAACTGGGGACCGAATGGCCGCGCATCACATCATCAGTATTTTCACTGCAGAGTCTACCGTGCACAAAGCGGGTGTGATCGACCGCATCGAAGTGGCGCATAGCGGACAGCTCTATGTGACGGTGCATTACTTACCTGGCCAGCCGCAAGCTGTCATCGCCAACGCGGCAGAATCTACGCAAGCCATGTTGAAGTCAGGATCTGTACCCTGTGTGATGTTGCCCGCCATGGAGAAACTGCGTATCCCGGCCAGTCTGGTGATGCCGCGCGACTGGTTCCAGGCGGGGCGCGAAATCGAGTTGACTCTGGCTGACCGGAGCAAGATGAAAGTCAAACTCGGGATCAGTGTTGAGCGCGGCGTAGACTACGAACGGGTCAGCTTCAAGCCGGCCTGATTCTCTTCAAAACCTAGCTATTAACTGCAACTACTGCTGCAGGCGTGCCGCTGGGAAGATGATAGAAAAGGTACTGCCCTGCCCTTCTTCGCTGGTGATATGCAGCCGGGCCTGATGACGCAATGAGATATGCTTCACGATAGCCAAGCCTAGGCCGGTGCCGCCTGTTTCGCGTGAACGGCTGCGATCCACTCTATAGAAACGTTCAGCCAAACGGGCAATATGCTGCGGGGCGATGCCAATGCCGCTGTCTTGCACCGCGAATACTGCATGCCCATCGTGCTGTGACCAACGCACTTCTATGTTGCCGCCATCGGGGGTATAGCGGATGGCATTGCTGACCAGATTCGAAAAAGCACTGCGTAATTCTTCACGGCTTCCGTTCAGGCTCACATCACAATTTTCGTGTAATTCGATACGGTGTCTGCCGTTGCTCAATAGCTTGCCATCGCGCAAAACTTCAGCCAGCAGCGTACTTACATCCACCTTCTCTTCGCGTAAACGGTTTTGGTCATCCTCTAGACGGGACAAGGTGAGCAGATCGTCCACCAGATGCTCCATGCGGTTGGTCTGCTCGCCCATCAGATGTAAGGCACGTTCCGCCATCTCGTTATCTCGCGATGGCATGTCCTGCAGCGTCTCGACGAATCCGTTGACGACCGTGAGGGGTGTGCGCAATTCGTGCGAGACATTGGCCACAAAATCGCGGCGCATAGTCTCGATACGCTCCAGCTGGGTGATATCTCGGCTGATCAGCAGACGCTGATTCTCACCATAGGAGATCAGCTTTATCGACAGTATCAGGTCATCCTGACGCGCACCATGCAGTACCAAGGGTTTGTCGAATACACGTGATGACAGGTATTGCACGAAAGCAGGCTGACGCGCCAAATAGGTAATCTGTTGGCCGATATCGTAATCGCTGTCCAATCCGAAATGCTTCGCCGCCAGTGGGTTGCACCATTCGATGCGATCAGCGTCATCTAGGATGACCACTCCTTCAGGTAGTGCCGCAGTGGCCTGCTCCATCTGCTCGAGAGATGCGATATGTCTTTCGCGCTGCAAACGGTTGGTGCGCACCATCTTGTTCAATTGCGAGAACACTTCTTCCCACAAACCCGAGCCATCAGGCAAGGCCATATTCTCGGGGTCTTTCAGCCAACGCAACAAGTCTGACAGGTTGCGAAGATGATGCAGCAGACGCCAAGACACACCGATGGCGAAAGCGAATAGCGCGGGCAATGCGCCTGCGATGGCCCACACCAGCAACGAGAACAGAAGCAGGAAGAAAGGATAGAAAAAAGCGCGCTGCCAAAAATCGCTCACGGCATCATCTCAATATGGGACAGCGGCATTATACGGGGGTAATCCGCTCCGACCGAACACTGTAATTATGTTTTTGAGAAGCGGTAACCGCTGCCTCGCACTGTCTGCACCATCTTGTCAGCGCACGAAGGTTCCAGAGCCTGACGCAGGCGGCGAATATGTACATCGACAGTGCGCTCTTCCACAAACACATGATCACCCCACACTTGGTCAAGCAACTGTGCACGGCTATAGACGCGCTCGATATGGGTCATAAAGAAATGCAGCAGACGAAACTCTGTCGGACCAAGCTCGATGTTCACTCCATTGGCACTGACACGATGCGTAGTCGGCGAAAGTTCCAGACCTTCGACGCTCACGGTTTCGTCACTCATCTGCGGCGTGCGACGACGCAGCACGGCACGAATTCTGGCCATCAGCTCACGTGGGGAAAACGGCTTGGTAATGTAATCGTCCGCACCGGATTCGAGGCCAAGTATCTTGTCGCGTTCGTCGGTGCGCGCGGTCAGCATGATGATTGGAATGTCGCGTGTGCGGGAATCTGCACGCAATTTGCGCGCAATCTCGACACCAGAAGTGCCGGGCAACATCCAGTCGAGCAGAATCAGATCCGGCAAAGCCCTATTGATATGCGCAAACGCAGAAGTTGCATCTTGCGCCTTGATTGCGCGAAAGCCGCACTGCGCGATGTTGAACGCTAGCAACTCCTGAATTGCGGGTTCGTCTTCTACCAACAGAATATCGGCTGTCGTCATTATGTGCTCCATCTCTCGTTACGGTTCGCCGACGATGGTATGAAACTATTGTGACAGTAACATGACAGTCGCTATTCTGAAGCAAGTTGATCTTTTTGGAGAGAAGGAGCATCTGCTTTGGACATCAGCGAACCGGCCACCATGCCGACGATACTCATCAGGAATCCGGCGAATTGCGGCGGGAGCGCAGCTTCAGGTGCAATGAACTCCATAGGCAACCAAACTGCCAGCCCCAGCCCCATCGCCCAGTAAGCGCCCAGTGTCGTTGCGCGTTTCCAGTACAGCCCTGCAACCAAGGGCGTGAAGGCTAACACCAGCGTCACCTTGTAGGCGTTCTCCACCATCTGGTGGATGCCGGTTTCCTGATCCAGTGCCCACAATGAATAGAGCGTGACGCACACCGAGAAGATGCCGACCACCCAACGCGTCATCACCAGCATTTTTCGCTCAGACAAGTTCTTGCGTGTGACCCAACCTTTAAGCACGTTCTCTGAAAGGATGACCGACGGTGCAAGCAGCGTGCCCGAAGCCGTGCTCATGATCACCGACAGCAGCGCACCGTAGAAGATCACCTGCGCGATGAGCGGCAGATGGGCTTTGACCAGTTCCGGCAATAGTTTCTGGCTATCCTCGGCCATCCACTGTGCGGTCAGCACCGGATCGATCAAATTAGAAGAGTAAGCCATGAACAGCGGCACCGCCGCGAACACAAAATACGCCACACCACCTAGCACCGTGCCCCACACTGCGATGTTCTCGTTCTTTGAAGCATTGGCACGCTGGAACACATCCTGCTGCGGGATGGAACCGAAACCCATGGTCAGCAGCCCGGAGATGAAAGCGACCATAGCCACCGCATTCATGTCGGGCCAGAAGTTGAATTTATTGTTGTCCACCGCATGTTGCACCACCGGCTCAACACCACCGGTCATATCAGCCAGCAAGGTCGAGATGTAGATGAGGCCGATGACGATGACGATCATTTGCACGAAGGTGGTGAGCGCCACCGACCACATGCCACCGTACAAGGTGTACAGCAGCACAATGGCTGCACCGATGAGAATGCCTTGCGCCTGCGTGATGCTGCCATCCGATAGCACGTTGAACACGAGCCCCAGCGCAGTGACTTGCGCCGATACCCAACCCAGATAAGACAAAGCAATAGCAATACCAGCGATGACTTCGACCTTATGCCCGAAACGCTCGCGATAAAAATCACCGAGGGTGAGCAAGTTCATCCGGTACAGCTTGCGCGCGAAGAACAGACCAAACAGCACCAGACACAGTGCCGCACCGAATGGATCTGAGATCAGCCCCCCCAGATCCTCTTCCATGAAGGTGGCCGGGATGCCCAGCACGGTCTCGGCACCGAACCAGGTGGCGAACACCATGGCCAGCACGATGTACATCGGCAAAGAGCGACCTGCTGTGATGTAGTCGCGTGCATTGTGAACCTTGGTCGCGGCATACATGCCGACACCGATGGACAAGATTAGATACAGGAATACAAAACCAACCAGCATGATAAGAACTCGCTCGAATTCAGAATGACGCGAATTCTAGCAGTCTTGGCAGGAATAAAAAAAGGCTCCCGAAGGAGCCTTTTTTATTTCAGAACCAAGTTGCTTACAGTTCTTTAGCGTGTGCTGCCAAGTATTTTGCAACACCTTCAGTCGATGCGCCCATACCTGCCTTACCTTTGCTCCAGCCAGCTGGGCAAACTTCGCCGTGCTCTTCGGTGAATTGCAGTGCGTCAATCATGCGCAGCATTTCGTCGATGTTGCGACCCAGTGGCAGGTCGTTCACCACTTGGTGACGCACCACGCCTGCGCGGTCGATCAGGAAAGAACCGCGATATGCCACACCACCGTCGGCTTCCACGTCATAGGCCTTGCAAATCTCGTGCTTGATGTCTGCAACCAGTGGGTATTGCACTTGGCCGATACCGCCCTTTTCAACCGGCGTGTTCTTCCATGCCAAGTGGGTGAATTGGGAGTCAATGGACACGCCGATCACTTCCACGTTGCGCTTCTTGAACTCTGCCAAGCGATGATCGAAAGCGATCAGCTCGGACGGGCACACAAAGGTAAAGTCCAGCGGGTAGAAGAACACCACTGCGTATTTGCCACTGATGTACTTACTAAAATTGAAATTTTCGTTGATTTCATTGTTACCCATTACGGTAACTGCGTTGAAATCGGGAGCCTGCTTGCCTACAAGTACTGCCATGGTGACCTCCATCGATGGGTTAATGTTGAGTGAAATGCTAGGGTTTGGAATTTACCAGAAGTATCCCTGCTGTCAACCGGCTTATGCAGAAATTTCTTGCGCAACGCCCCCGCCGAACTGTGTGCGATGCAGTTGCGCATACGCGCCATCCTTTTTCAGCAACTCGGCGTGCGTGCCTGCCTCCACGATCTGGCCCTTGCTCAATACCACGATACGGTCGGCCTTTTCGATGGTGGACAGGCGGTGCGCAATCACCAGCGTGGTACGTCCGCGCATCAGAACTTCCAGCGCGGCCTGCACATGACGTTCGGATTCGCTATCGAGTGCTGAGGTCGCTTCGTCCAGAATCAAAATAGGTGCATCCTTGAGAATGGCGCGCGCAATGGCGATGCGCTGTCGCTGCCCGCCGGACAACCGCACCCCCTTCTCGCCCACCAAAGTCTGCAGCCCCTGCGGCATGTCATTGATGAACTCCATCGCATGCGCAGCGGTGGCCGCCGCGACGATCTCGCTCTCCGGCACTTCGCGCATCTGGCCATAGGCGACATTTGCGGCGACAGTGTCGTTAAACAGCACCACCTCTTGGCTCACCAAGGCGATGTTGGCGCGCAAGCTGGCTAGTGTCACGTCATGAATGTCCTGACCGTCAATCAGAATCTTTCCCTTGCCCAGCTCGTAAAAGCGCGGCACCAGATTCGCCAATGTGCTTTTCCCGCTACCCGAAGCGCCGACCAGAGCAACCACCTGCCCCGCCGGAATATCCAAGTCGATATCGTTCAAGGTCGATCGCGCGCCAGGTTGATAAGCAAAGTCGATGTGCTGGAATCGCACCGCCCCCCGCACTCTCCCCAACTGCTTTTGGCCCAGATCGGTTTCACTCTCCGTATCTAGCAAGGCAAAGACACTTTCCGCCGCTGCCAAACCTCGCTGGATGTATTCATTAATACTGGTGATGCGTTTGAGTGGTGCAGTAAGCATCAGCATCGCCGCGACAAAGGAAAGAAAACTTCCGACAGTCGTCGCGTCACTCTGCGCCTGCCCGATAGCCAAGTAGATGACGAAAGCCAAGGCGATCGCCGCCACCATCTGCACGATGGGGACGTTTGCTACTGCAGCGGTGGCCTGCTTCATCAAATGGCGCCGTACCCAATTGATCTCCTCATCGAAGCGCCGTTGTTCGTAATGCTGCCCCCCGAATAGCTTCACCACCTTATGTGCGGTCACGCTTTCCTCAATCACTTGAGTGATGCTGCCCATCGCTTGTTGCGTATCTCGGCTGGAGCTGCGCAGGCGACGGTTGATCGTCTGGATCACCCACGCCACCACAGGTGCAATAGTCAGCGTGATCAATGTCAGCTTCCAGTCCAGATAGAACAACCAGCCCAACAGACCGATCATGATTATGCTATCGCGGATCGCGATGGTGACAACGCTGGTAGCGGCCGCCGTGACGTTGGTCACATCATAGGTGAGTTTGGATATTAGTGATCCCGTTGCGTGGTCGTCGTAGTAGCGTGTGGGCAAGGTCATCAGCTTGGCGAACATCTCGGCACGCAGATCCATCACCACCTTGTTTCCCACCCAGTGGATAGCATACGAGCCAAAGAAAGTAGCTACACCCCGCACAAAAAAGATCACCAGAATGAACACAGGCGCCCAATGCATCACCGCGTCATCCTTGTGCACAAAGGTGCCGTCAAGAAAAGGTTTGAGCAGTGCGGGCAACAAGGGCTCGGTAGCAGCGGCGATAGCCATGCCGAGAATGGAAATCGCAAACGCCCGCCAGTGCGGGCGTACGTAACGCATCAAACGCAAATAGAGTTGCGTGCTAGTCATCAGGGGTTATTGCTCTGAAGCGATGGATCAGCGTGCATCGGCCTGTCGTGTCTTGCCGCCAAGCAAGGCGAATAACATCTGCACGCCTGCGGCCGAACCAACATAGAAAACTGCCACTGCCACATAGGGGCCGTAATATTGCGCCACACTGGAGACATACTGGGCCACGCTCATGCTATCGAAATAGCCCGCCAACAGATAAAAACTGACGTTGGCGATGATGAATGCCGCACTGCCCGCCGCGGCTCCGGCCAGTAACAGGCCGGACATACCCTTGAGGGTTAGAGCATAGCGAGGCGCATACCAGCGTCCGACGAACCACAGTGCGCCATAGGCGAGCACCAAGAAGGAATAGGCCGAGGTCACACAAAAGCCGCTCACCTCTCGGAAGTTGATTGCGTAATAGTCAATCAGTGCAGCCTCGACCAGCAGCAATGCCAAGATCATCAACGCGCTACGCACGCGCCCAAGGAACAAGCCGCCCAGAAAGAACACGGCATAAGAAGCATCAGGCAAAGCCATTGCCGAGCCGAAGTGGTTGTATCGCGTCAATGCCATCAACAACACCAATGCCGATGCAATCCAAAATGTTTTGTTTTGTAAAAGATTCATTGAAATTCTCCCGAGATTCCTGCCAGTGACCACTGGCAGGGACTTTACCAGAAATGGCGATATTCCGCCGCCCCGCCTGTTACGGCTGGTAATTCAAACCGACATAAACGACTCGTCCTAGCGTGTTGTAACTGTGCGCCAGCATGTAATCCTCATTGAACAAGTTATCCACGCGCGCATTCAAGCCTAGGTGCGGCGCGATTTTCCATAGCGCAGATAAGTTGATCACACTATAGGCGTTCAGCGTGTTGGAGCCATCGAGGCGCGCGCTGCTAGAGTGCCACTCGAATCCTAAGCGCCCCGCCTCGAAAGTCCGTGCGATAGTGAGCGTATTGAGTGTTTGCGCGCGCTTTGATAGTTGCGCGCCGGTTTTTGCATTGCGAGGGCTTTGCAGCGTCAGCGAATTTTCGATCTCCAGCCCATCCTGCTGGATGCCATACACCAACTCCATCCCCTCGATCACTGCTTCGTCGAGGTTGTTTGTCGTGGTGCTGTTGCTCACGAGCAGATCGCGAATACGGTTGCGGAACAGCACGCCATCTAGATGCAACCCGTCATGCAGGTAATGCGCACCCAATTCAAGATTACGTGCACGCTCCGGCTTGAGATTCGGATTGCCCTGATAGCCATATGAGAGCGGGTAATACATGTCATTGAAGGTTGGCGCCTTGAATGCGGTGGAAACATTGGCAGTGATGCGCCAACCCTCTGTCACCTGCAAACCATATCCCAACAAGCCGCTATTTGCGGTGCCGAAATCCGAATAACGATCCTGACGCAGATTCGCTTGCACCTGATGCGCACCATAGTCACCCGTGTATCCGGCGAAATAACTGTTACTGCTGCGAGCATCCATAGTGAAGGCAGTGGTGCCGCTCACACGCTGCTTCAGTCTTTCCACGCCCATCAACAAAACACCTTGCTCGCTTGTAGCGAGCGTGTTCTGCCAAGAGAACTGATCATTCACGGTTTTGAACTGTGAAGCACGAGCCCCATTCTTGTAGCTGGCGACATCATCCGTGCCCTGAGCCAGCATCAACCGGCTTTTCCAAGCGGGCAACAGCTGCTCGGTCAAGCTCAGCGACCATTTCGACAAGGTTGCATCGCTATCGTGCGTATCTGTCACAAGGCCATATGCATTGTCGTACTTCACCTTCCCCTTGCTGCCAAACAACGATGCATCGATCCGGTGCGCCTGATTGAAAGCATAGCCCGTACGTGCCGACAAACTGGTGTTGTTGTATCCGTCTGCATCTGGGTTGGCCGAAGGGGACACTGCCGTATTGACGGAAGACACGCCGTCCGTAGCGAATTTTGACGCGCCCAGATAAAAGTTCGCATCACCCACCTCGCCACCGAAGGACGCACTCGCACGCCGAGTGGCATATGTACCATATCCGGCGCTGGCACTCACCGCTGGCGCTCCTTTGCCGTGCTTGGTGAATATTTGCACCACGCCACCAATGGCCTCTGCCCCGTACAGACTGCTGACGTTGCCACGCACGACTTCGATGCGTTCGATCTGATCCAGCATCAATTGATCGATAGCAGTCGCACCTGATGTAGCCGACCCGATACGCACGCCGTCCAGCAGCACCAATGTATGGTTCGAATTAGTTCCACGCAGGAACAAACTGCTTTGGGAACCGACTCCGCCGTTCTGCGTCACTTCCGTACCCGCCAGATTCCGCAGCAAGGTCGGCACATCCGCCGCCCCGGATGCTTGAATATCGCGCTGCGAAATGACGCTGGTATGCAGCAGGGTTTGTGTGATGCGTTGCTCGCTACGCGCCGCGGTCACCACCACTTCATCGAGGCTGTCCTGCGCAACTGCAAAAGTGGATACCGCACACAGCAGTGCGGCGATGAGTTTCTGTTGTTTCATTTGATTTCCCTGAGTGTGTTCCAAGCGTCCCCGTTGGAACAAGACAAAACCAGGAAAACTGCAGGCGATGATAGAGATGACATCGTCCATGCGCCGCCCGCAGCATTTCCTGAACCTCGTCCAAGGCCGGTATCCGGGCTCACAAGTCTTGATCCGTCACCTTCCCATGCTTGCGCACAGTGGCATATCGACGAACCCTCACTTGCTTACCGTTGCGGGGGCAGCGCAGGCATCTCACCTGCTTCCCGTTTAACCGAAGGACTCTCATCCCTCAGCACCTTGAAGCGGCTCGAATTGTAGCAGGCCCAGAAACAGCGATTCCAAAATACTTGCAAAACATTCCGTTAGCGATTGACTTAACAGGGAAATAAAAACTATAGTGCGCCCATGCTTAGTGAACTGGATACACTCGAACAGAAACTGCACCAACTGGTGCAGCTCAATCAGCGCCTGCGTGACGAGAACCAGCAATTGCGCCAGCATGTTGCCTCGGCTAAGAACGAGCAACGCAAACATCAGGACAAAATCGACCAAGCCGCTTCGCGCCTTGAAAAACTCCTCGACAAACTTCCCGCCGATGCATCATGAGTGAAACCAAGACCAGTTTTCTGGATGTGAACATCCTTGACCGTGAGTTCCGTGTCGCCTGCCCTGACGATGAACGTGGCGAACTGCTGGATGCAGTCAAATTTCTCGACGTTAAGATGCGTGAGATACGTGATGCAGGGAAGATCGCATCGGTCGAACGTATCGCCATCATGGCCGCGCTCAACATCGCGCACGAATTGCTCACCACACGTGTCGGCGGAGGCGTTGACCTCTCAGAATTCAAGCGTAGAATGCAAGGCATGCAGGCAACGATTGATGAAGCCTTGGTCGATCAAGATCAGTTGTTTTAACTGATCAACAGTTTGTCCCCTGCGGTGTTCGTGAGATTCATAATTCTTTGAACCAATGAGCTAATGCTTAGGTTGCGCCCCATTCAAGTTACTGTTGTGAGCTTCCCTTGCGGAAGCACCTGATGTAACCGGGAACCGACCCACTTGAACCCAGGTTCAAGACATTGAGTCAACGGCACAGGCGGGGGACTTTATTCCAGTGCGATCCTTCGGGGTCGCACTTTTCATTTAAGGAACTTTGCAATGCGTTACTGGCTGATGAAATCAGAGCCTTCCGATGTCAGCATCGACGATCTGGCTGCATTCCCCGACCAAAGTGTTGCCTGGTACGGCGTGCGCAACTATCAAGCGCGCAACTTCATGCGCGACCAGATGAACGTAGGCGATGGCGTGCTGTTCTATCACTCCAACTGCAAGGAACCCGGCATCGCGGGTATCGCCGAGGTGTGCAGTCCTGCGTATCCTGATGCCACACAGTTCGATAAAAAGAATAAGTATTTTGATGCTAAAGCGACACCCGAACAGCCACGCTGGATGAATGTGGATGTGAAGCTGGTGAAGAAGATCACGCTTATCTCTCTGAATGAACTCCGACGACATCCAGAGCTGGAACATATGCGCACCTTGCAACGCGGCAATCGCCTTTCCATCACCCCACTAGATCCGGCGGAGTGGAAGTTCATCACTACACAGTTAGTGAATAACTGATGGAGTGGTATGTCGCCTATCTATTGCTAGGTGTAGTTGCAGGGTTTCTTGCAGGGTTGTTCGGCGTTGGCGGCGGGCTGGTGCTGGTGCCAGTGTTATTGCTGATGTTCGATGCGCAGCATTTCGCGCCGGAACACCTCATGCATCTTGCGCTAGGCACTTCGATGGCGACCATCATATTCACCTCGCTCTCCAGCATGCGCAAGCATCACCAGCTGGGCGCGGTGAACTGGCAAGTCGTGCGCAAGATCACACCCGGCATCCTGCTTGGCACAGCCGTCGGTGCATTGACTGCATCGAACATCCCAGCCCAAGGCTTGGGCATCTTCTTTGCGATGTTCGTCTATTTCGCTGCGGCACAGATACTCATCGACAAACGCCCGCACGCCTCGCGCCAACTTCCCGGAATTTCCGGAATGACAGGCTTCGGCACGCTTACGGGCTGGATTAGTAGTTTGGTTTCCATAGGCGGGGGCACTCTGGTCGTGCCCTTCCTGCTCTGGTGCAACCTGTCGATACGCAACGCCATTGGCACCGCCTCGGCTATCGGTTTTCCTATCGCTGTCGGCGGCACTTTGGGCTACATCTCAGTCGGCTCACCGATTGAGGACTTACCTGATATGCATTTCGGCTACGTCTATCTGCCCGCGCTGTTCTGGATCGCACTCGCCACCATGCTCACAGCGCCACTGGGCGCGAGAGCCGCGCATAGCTTGAATGTTAGCTTGTTGCGTAAGTTGTTCGCCGGACTGCTTATCGTTCTGGCGACCAAACTGCTATTCAAATTCCTAGCCTGATTCAGCGCTGCGCCTCCCTATCCAGCTCACCACTAGATAGCTTGGATTCGTAATCGGCCAAGGCAAGTTTCACCTTTCCACTCAGTACATACAGCCCGATCAGATTGGGAAACGCCATGGACAGTACCAGCAGATCGGTGAAGTCCACCAGATTGGAAGCGCTCGCCACTGAAGCGACAACCACGAAGCCGATGAACACCTCCTTATACAAGATGGAGTAACGTTCGCCGAACACATACACCCAGCACCGTTCACCGTAATACGACCATGAGATCGCCGTACTGTAGGCGAACAGCACAACGGACAAGGCCAATATCGACGGAAACCAATCAGATGCGGTTGCGAATGCCATGGAAGTCAACGTGGCCCCCTGACTTGCTGCGCGAATCGACTCATATTCCGGTGCGTTGTACACACCAGTGATGATGATCACCAAGGCCGTCATAGTGCAGATCACCACGGTGTCGATGAAAGGCTCATACAACGCAACCAGACCTTGTCGTACCGGATACTTCACCGATGCCGCAGAGTGCGCAATCGCAGCCGAGCCAAGCCCCGCCTCGGAAGAGAAAGCAGCCCGTTTGAATCCCTGCACGATGGCACCCACCATGCCCCCCGCTACCGCTATCGGAGAAAATGCTTCCATGACAATCTTGCCCAATGCTGCCGGCACCAAGTCTGCGTTGCTACCGATGATCCACAGACAAGTCCCCACATAGATGATCACCATGGTCGGCACCACCGCTTCCGCAACATGCGCGATGCGGCGCAGACCGCCTATGATTACCAGTCCGATGGCGACAGCCATCAATAGTCCGTAAGCAATGGGGAAGTCGCGAAAGAATTCGATCTGCGTCTGAACTGCGCCCATGGATTGGCTTACTTGGAATGCACTCCCAGCACCGAAGGAACCGAGAATGGTAAAGATCGCAAACAGGATCGCCAAAGCTTTACCTGTACGAGGCACGCCGTTCTCGGCTAGGCCTTTCGACAGATATTCCATCGCGCCGCCCATCAATCGCCCATCCGGGCGCACCTCGCGATACATCTGCGCCAAACTGGCCTCGGTAAATTTTGTACTCATGCCGAGGAAACCTGCCACGATCATCCAGAATGTCGCACCCGGGCCACCGATGGAGATAGCAATCGCAACACCCGCGATGTTGCCCAAACCAACCGTGGCAGAGAGCGCTGTGGAAAGCGCCTGAAACGAAGTGACTTCACCTTGGTCGTCAGCCGTCCGGTACTTACCACGTATCACATGGAATGCATGTCGCATCATGCGCAAATTGACGAAGCCAAAGCGCAATGTCAGAAATACAGCAGCCACGATCAGCCATGCAACGATTAGCGGCATGGAAGGCTCGCCGGGGAAGATGTCAAAGAAGATGACTTGCGCCAAGACGCCATTGATCGAACCAAACATCGCATCCAAGCTGGACTCGCTTGCCCAAACCATCTGCGGTGCGGAGCTCAACACCAGCCACATCACTACCCTGCACATATTCATGCTGCACCTCCCTGTGTATCGTCGCAGGATTAAAACCCGAAGCGACCCCAGACTCAAGCGTTGATATGCATTCCGTTTCTTACGGGCGATAAAAAGCCGGCTTGCGCCGGCTTTTTATTCACCGAAAATCTCTTTTCAGTTGAATCACAGGCCCTTGATGAAGGCAATGATCTCTGCCATGTCAGCATCGCTGACCTTCGGGTTTGCAGGCATCGGCATAGAACCCCAAGCACCGCTACCACCCTTCTTGATCTTGGTGGCAACCTTGTCCCAAGCTGCTGCATCACCCTTGTATTTGGCAGCAACATCCTTCCAAGCGGGGCCAACCACCTTCTTGTCCACTTTGTGGCAAGCTGTGCAGTTGTTCTTCTTTGCGACTGCTGGCATATCGGTTGCCATGGCGGAACCCGCAACCATCAGACCTGCTGCTGCAATCATGCTAACGACGATAGATTTCATGTTCTCTCCAATTTTTTTAGGTTTGACTACATTTCACTACGAGCGGAGCTATTACCCCGTCCGCATTCTAAACAACCCCGCACGAATTGCAAACCACAAAGCGGTGGGCGATTAACGCCTCATTTTATGAATCGGTTGACGCATCACTTAATCCGCAGAATGAACTGTACAAGCACGGTCAGCTCATCACCAGTCAGCGCAGGCTGAGGTGGCATCGCAACACTGCCCCAGATTCCTTTACCTCCTTTGCGCACTTTAGCTTCCAGAAAAGCTTGAGCATCGGCGTCAGCACGGTATTTGTCCGCCACTGCCTTCCATGCAGGGCCGACCAATTTCTTATCCAGCGCGTGACAGGCGAAACAATTCTTTTTCTTTGCCAACGCCATGGCATCAGCTTCCGAAAACTGCGCTTGAGTGGCAGGACTTGCAACTTGGGACGCTTCCACCTTGATTGCCGCCTCTATCTTGGCGGGCCCGTCTACCGCGACTGGTGGAAGTGTGCTTTCCTGCACATCTGGCTGACAACCTGCGAACACAAATAGCGCCAGCATCAATATCTTCTTCATACAAATCTCCTACTTTGTGGATTGTGAACTACGGCCTACTCTCCTTTTTCCAACCAGTTCAACAGATATGACCACTGCTCCAATTCGCGTTGTGCCAATGAAGGAGGCAGATCAAATAAGGCCTTACCTTCGAAGGCTGCATTCACGTAGGCTTGCGTTTCTCGCAAATAAGCCAGTACCGGCAGGTCAAGTCCTTGCAGGAATTGCTCCAGAGTCAAGGCTGCTCTTGTACGCGGATCCATGCGCATACCGACCACCCCAACGAAAATATTGCCTTTGCGAATCGCCTTCTCATGGCGCAACGCCTCAAGAAAGTCTCGACTGGCTTGAATGTCGAATGCGGAGGGCGCAATGGGCACGACCACCCTGTGTACCAGCTTCAAGGCATGCTCCAGATTCTTGCCATGCAGCCCCGCAGGCGAATCAATCACCAGCCAGTCCAGCGGCGCATCGTGACTACCGCCCGATTGCATCAATTCGATCCCCGGCAGATCCATCTGACGCATTGACAACCACTGTGTCGCGGATTTTTGACGATCCAGGTCAAGGATGGCGACACGCTTCCCCTGCGATGCCAGATAGGCAGCGATATTGGTGGAAAGCGTGGTCTTGCCGCTACCACCTTTAGGATTCGCAATCAGAATCGCTTTCATGGTGCCCTCCCTCATTTCTCCACTTGAGAAACGTCACGCACGGCGCCCTTATCCGCGCTAGTTACCATTGCCGCGTAAGCACGCAATGCAGCTGAAATCTTGCGTGGGCGCTCCGCAACGGGTTTCCATGCCAGACTGCCCTTCGCTTCCATCCCGGCACGCCGACGCGCCAACTCTTCGACAGAGATAGCCAGCTCAATAGTGCGATTCGGAATATCGATCTCAATACGGTCTCCTTCTTCCACCAGACCGATCGCGCCGCCGCTGGCTGCTTCCGGTGAAGCATGACCTATGCTCAAACCGGACGTGCCTCCGGAGAAACGTCCGTCTGTGAGCAATGCACAGGCTTTGCCCAGACCTTTCGATTTGAGGTACGAGGTCGGGTACAGCATCTCCTGCATGCCTGGCCCTCCCTTGGGACCTTCATAGCGGATGATGACCACATCACCAGCGACAATCTGGTCGGCAAGGATGCCTGCGGTCGCAGCATCTTGACTCTCGAACACGCGCGCACGTCCGCTGAACTTAAGAATACTTTCATCTACGCCTGCCGTTTTGACGATGCAGCCATCCACTGCGATGTTGCCGTGGAGTACCGCTAAACCACCATCCTGCGAAAAGGCATGCGCCTTGTCGCGTATGCAACCTTTGGCGCGATCCGCATCTAGCTCCGGATACAACATGGACTGCGAAAACGCGATCGTGGTGGGAATACCACCGGGGGCGGCACGGAAGAATTTCTTCACATCCTCGCTCTGCGTCAGAGTGATATCCCATTCTTTGAGCCCGTCACGCAACGTTTTGCTGTGCACCGAGCCCACTTCGCCGTGCAACAATCCAGCGCGATCAAGCTCTCCCAGAATTGCCGCGATGCCACCTGCGCGATGCACATCTTCCATGTGATATTCGGACGAAGGAGCGACCTTGCACAAAGTCGGCACATGGAGCGATAAACGATCCATATCCTTCATAGTGAAATCCACGCCCGCTTCGCGCGCGATCGCTAGCAGGTGCAACACGGTGTTGGTTGAACCGCCCATGGCAATGTCCAGCGTCATTGCATTCTCGAACGCCTCGAAAGTGGCGATGCTGCGCGGCAGCGCCGATGCATCATCCTGTTCGTAATAGCGTTTCGCGAGTTCGACGATCAGCCGCCCGGCACGCAGAAAAAGCTGCTTGCGCTCGGCGTGCGTTGCTACCAGCGAACCGTTACCGGGCAAACTCAAACCCAGCGCCTCAGTAAGACAATTCATCGAGTTGGCTGTGAACATTCCGGAGCAGGAGCCGCAAGTCGGACAAGCGGAACGCTCGATAGCATCCACTTCTTCGTCACTCACACGACTATCGGCAGCAGCGACCATCGCATCCACCAGATCCAGGCCTTTCACTTTGCCCTGCCAGTTGACCTTGCCAGCTTCCATCGGCCCGCCGGAAACGAAGATCACAGGAATGTTCAGACGCATTGCGGCCATTAGCATTCCGGGCGTGATCTTGTCGCAGTTGGAGATGCACACCAGCGCGTCGGCACAGTGCGCATTACACATATATTCCACGCTATCGGCGATCAGGTCGCGCGAAGGCAAGGAATACAACATGCCGTCGTGGCCCATTGCGATGCCGTCATCCACCGCGATGGTGTTGAATTCTTTGGCGATACCGCCGGCCTTTTCAATCTCGCGCGCGACCAGTTGCCCCATGTCTTTCAGGTGGACGTGACCAGGTACGAACTGGGTGAACGAGTTGGCGATGGCGATGATGGGCTTACCAAAGTCACCGTCGCTCATGCCTGTGGCGCGCCACAAAGATCGTGCGCCAGCCATGTTGCGGCCGTGGGTAGAAGTGCGGGAACGGTATTGAGGCATGATCTGTCTTTCAAGCAACGTATAATCAGGGTGTTGATTCTAACTCATAGGCATATGCTCGTTCATCCGCAATTCGACCCCGTCGCCATCCACCTCGGCTCATTCGGCATCCACTGGTACGGGCTGATGTATCTGCTTGGATTCGCAACTTTCATCTGGCTGGGACGTAAACGCTTGCAAGCAATGAACCGGCCCGACTGGGATGCCAAGTTTCTGGATGACCTGCTGTTCTTCGGCGTGCTGGGTGTCGTGCTGGGGGGGCGCTTGGGCGAGGTGTTGTTCTACAACCCCGGCTATTACCTCTCCCACCCATTAAAAATACTCGCAGTTTGGGAAGGCGGCATGTCCTTCCATGGCGGATTTTTGGGCGTACTTATTGCGATGGCACTATTCGCACGTGGTAGAAAAATCCAGTGGCTGGCACTGATGGATTTTATCGCCCCACTTGTACCGCCCGGCTTGGCATTCGGACGCCTGGGGAATTTCATCAATGGTGAGTTGTGGGGGCGACCGACCGAGGCACCTTGGGGTATGGTATTCCCGCAAGTCGACAGTCTGCCTCGCCACCCTTCGCAGTTATATGAATTCGCACTAGAAGGCGTCGCCCTGTTCGCGCTGTTGTGGTGGTTCTCCAGCAAACCGCGCCCGGTCGGGGCTGTGTCCGGTCTGTTCTTGATAGGTTATGGCAGTTTCCGCTTTATTGGAGAGTTCTCGCGCAATCCTGACGATGGTATTTTCGGGCTGATGACTTTCGGTGTCAGTATGGGGCAATGGCTGAGTCTGCCGATGATCCTGATCGGCATCTGGCTAATGTGGCGAAGCTATTCCTCACCCGTGCGATGAAACGTCTCCTGCTTCTGATTTGCTTGTGTGTAAACCTTTCCGCACAAGCATCAAGCCCGAACTGGAAATCTTGTGCGTCTAAGCCCAATGATCAGGAACGACTGGATTGTTATGACAAGCTCACAGGACAGCACTATGACAAACGCTCGGCACTGACACGTGCTTGGGATTTGGATGGGCGCGGCAATCCGGATGCCGCAGGTGTGCGCCGACTGGAACCCTACCGCGCCAACCGTGTGATGGTGCACCACACCTCTCATATCAATACTCAGCCTGCCTCTCCTACCCACTCGCTAGCTCTTCCATATGCTTACGAATCCAACGAACTCAAGTTCCAGTTCAGCGCAAAGTCCGAGATTGGTAATTTCCGAGAATTGGAATTTTTTGGCTTTCGCGACTTTCGCTTGTGGGCTGGCTTTACACAACAGTCTTACTGGCAGCTATTCAATGGCTCACAATCTTCCCCGTTCCGCG
This sequence comes from Sideroxydans sp., assembly GCA_024636935.1. Taxonomy (GTDB): domain Bacteria; phylum Pseudomonadota; class Gammaproteobacteria; order Burkholderiales; family Gallionellaceae; genus Sideroxyarcus. The sequence continues at coordinate 28,339 of JAGXGC010000027.1, forward strand.
AAACGAACTATGAACCGGAGATCATTGGTACTTTCGGCACTGGTAATAACGAAGGCTGGAAGTTGCTAAACATCGGTTTTTCACACCAATCGAATGGTCGTGAGAACCCTCTATCCCGCAGTTGGAATCGCGTCTACCTCCAAGGCGGCTGGGAAATAAGCGACTATTACCTGCTCGCACGCAGTTGGTGGCGATTCCCGGAATCCTTCGCCAACGACGACAATCCAGATATCCAGCAATATCTCGGCCGCGCAGAACTTGAAGCACATTGGGCGCCCGACTCCGATGATGAAGTAACATTGCTGCTTCGCTCCAATCTTTCCTTAGGACAACCGCGCGGCTATTTGCAACTTGACTGGTCTACACCGGCGCAAATCTGGCACTTATCGCACCTGAGCTTACAGCTCGCCACGGGCTACGGACAAAGCCTCATTGATTACAATCACAAGCAGACGAGTTTCTCTTTCGGCCTGACCTTTAAGGACTGGTAAAGTTGACACTGCCGGACTGCCTCCCCGATACTCACACTCCATTCTTCAACAAGGTGTTACGTTTTGGATGACATCTCACTGGGTGCATTATTCGGCATCCTCATCGCCCTGCTGATCTGTAGCGCATTCTTTTCCGGTTCTGAAACCAGCATGATGGCGATTAACCGCTATCGCCTGAACACTCTGATGCGGAAGGGCAACCGCAGCGCAAAGCTGGTCAACAACCTGCTCGGAAAAGTGGACAAGCTGCTTGGCTCAATCCTGCTTGGCAATACGCTGGTCAATGTCGCTGCCGCCGCAGTGACAAATATCATCGTCCTGCGCTTGTATGGCCAAGACGACATCGCCATCCTGCTCGGCACCCTCGCGCTTACCTTTGTATTGCTTGTGTTCAGCGAGATTACGCCCAAGGTTTTGGCGGCCAGTTATCCTGAAAAATTAGCTCTGCCTGCGAGCCATCTGCTTTCCCCGTTGACCACCCTGTTCCATCCAGTTGTCTGGGTTGCCGGCATGCTGGTAAAAAACCTACTGCGCATATTTAGCATTAACCTCCATACCGATCGTCGGCAGTCGCGAGCCACCCTGGAAGAATTGCGTTCCATGGTGCTTGAAGCCGACCATTATTTGCCCCACAAACATCAAAAGATGTTGCTCAACCTAGTCGATCTTGAGCGCGTCACCGTGAACGATGTGATGATCCCGCGCAATCAGATCGAATCCCTGAATTTATCTACCGAAGCAGAAAATCTCAAGCGCCAGATCATCACCAGCCACCATACGCTATTGCCGGTGTATGAAGACTCCCCGAGCAATATCATCGGTATCTTGCACATCAAACGCGTTCTCCCTTTGCTGCAGGAAGAATTCCTTGAACCCGCTCAACTGCACGAAATATTACATACGCCTTATTTCATCCCCTCCGACACTCCATTGCTCAAACAATTACAGCAATTCCAGGAACGACAAGCCAGGCTTGGCTTGGTCGTGGATGAATACGGCGAGCTGCTCGGCCTTGTCACGCTGGAAAACATCCTCGAAGAGATCGTTGGTGACTTCACCACACAATCACCAGCTCAAGGTGGAAAATATATGCCGCAGGAGGATGGGAGCTACCTGCTTGAAGGCGGCAGTAATCTGCGAGATCTGAATCGAAAGCTTGGCTTCCACTTACCCTTGGGGACCGCCAAGACTCTCAATGGTCTGATTTTGGATCATCTCGAAGACATCCCTGAAGCGGGCACCAGCCTCAAAATCGGTGGCTATCCTATCGAAATCATTCAGACTCAAGATAGAGCAATCAAGGTTGCTCGCATTTTTCCTATACAGCAGAGCAAAGCCAAAGCAAAGACTTGATTTCTTTACAAAGAAAGCAATGCCATGCATGATACAAAAAGCCTTTATAATCCGACACGTTTAGAGTAGCGCTCATAATCAACCGAAACTCTGCCGGCACAGCATTCCAATCGAGGAAAAGATGGCTATCGAAAAAAATGTGAAGATCAAAGAGCAACTGTATCACTGGGAAGGCAAGGATAAGTCCGGCAAAACCGTGAAGGGGGACATGCGAGCACCCGGTGAGGCGACTGTCTCGGCTCACCTGCGCCGCCAAGGCATCCAAGTCTCCAAGGTCAAGAAAAATTCACAGAGGGGCGGCTCAGTCAGCGACAAGGACATCACTCTGTTCACCCGCCAGCTCGCCACCATGCTGAAATCCGGCGTGCCTCTGTTGCAGGCTTTCGATATTGTGGGCAAGGGGCATGACAATCCGGCAGTGGCTCACTTGCTGATGGCCATCAAGACCGACATTGAGACAGGTAGTAGTCTGGAGCAAGCCTTCCGCAAATACCCGCTTTATTTCGATGATCTATTCTGCAACCTGATCGGTGCGGGTGAGGCGGCCGGTATTCTGGATACCTTGCTGGATCGTCTGGCGTCCTACAAGGAAAAGATCCAGGCCATCAAAGGCAAAATCAAGTCAGCATTGTTCTATCCTGTTTCGATCATCGCGGTCGCCTTCATTATCACTGCCATCATCATGATCTTCGTGATTCCAGCCTTCAAGGAGCTGTTCAGCAGCTTTGGCGCAGATTTGCCTGCACCTACGTTGGTAGTCATGTCAATCTCTGACTTCTTCGTTGAGTGGTGGTGGGCCATCTTCAGTATCGTCGGGGGTGGCATCTACGGCTTCTTCTATGCTTGGAAGCGCAATAAAAAGATGCAACGCGTGATGGATCAGATCATGCTCAAGATTCCCGTATTCGGTCCGCTGTTGCGCAAAGCCACCATTGCTCGCTGGTCTCGAACGCTTTCCACCATGTTCGCTGCGGGGGTGCCACTAGTTGAAGCCTTCGACTCCGTGGCGGGCGCTGCAGGCAATGCCGTGTATTACGATGCCACCAAGCAAATTCAGCGTGAGGTCACCTCAGGCAGTAGCTTGAATGCCGCCATGATCAATACCAACGCTTTTCCCGCCATGGTGCTACAAATGGTGGCTATCGGTGAAGAGTCAGGCTCAATCGATTCCATGCTTTCAAAAGTCGCAGACTTCTTTGAAGGCGAGGTAGATGAAGCAGTGGAAGCGCTGTCCAGCCTGATGGAACCTGTCATCATGGTGGTGCTGGGCGTACTCATCGGTGGCATGGTGATCGCGATGTACCTACCCATCTTCAAGATGGGCCAAGTGGTTTAACGCACAACTCGGCGCGACTTAATGTCGCGCCGTCTCTCAGAAGATGCTCCGATGATCCTATTGCTGCAAAATAATCCTGTCTTGTTCATCACGCTTTGCGGCCTACTGGGCTTGATGGTCGGTAGCTTCCTGAATGTCGTCATACACCGCTTGCCCAAAATGATGGAGCGCGAATGGCATTCGCAATGTGCCGAACTAAACGGAAAACCCCAACCCGAAAACGCTCCCTACAATTTGCTTATCCCACGCTCCGCCTGCCCGCATTGCCATCACGCTATCGGAGCACTGGAAAACATCCCAGTTATCAGTTATCTGGTTTTACGTGGGAAATGCAAAGGATGTGGAACCCGAATTTCAGCACGCTACCCCATCGTTGAAACTTTAAGCGGATTGCTTTCTGCTTATGCCGCTTGGCATTTCGGCTTTGGCATCGCCGCTGGTGCGGCGCTAGTCATGATCTGGGCGCTCATCGCGCTCACCTTTATCGACTTCGATACCCAATTGCTGCCTGATGCAATCACCATGCCATTACTTTGGCTGGGTTTGTTACTCAACCTCAACACCACTTTTACCTCACTCGGCAACGCGGTCGTCGGCGCGACAGCTGGTTATCTCGTGTTATGGAGCGTGTACTGGCTGTTCAAGCTAGCTACAGGCAAAGAAGGTATGGGTTATGGAGACTTCAAACTGCTGGCTGCCATAGGAGCCTGGCTGGGATGGACGATGCTCCCATTGACCATTCTTCTTTCTTCATTGGTTGGTGCAGTGGTAGGCATCGCCCTTATAGTCATCACCAAGCAAGGGCGCAACATCCCCATCCCGTTCGGCCCCTATCTTGCAGGAGGTGGTTTGATCGCTTTATTCTGGGGACAGCCTCTCACCCAAAGTTATCTTCAACTGCTGTCGACACCGTGAGTCTCTGCTACGGCTTAACCGGTGGCATAGGCAGTGGCAAAAGCACTGTCGCCAAAATATTTGCAGACTTGGGCGTGCGCATCATCGACACAGATGAGATATCCCACAACCTGACTGCAAGTGACGGCTTGGCTATGTCGGCTATACGACGCGATTTTGGAGATCCATTTCTGGACATCCATGGCGCAATGGACCGCAATAAAATGAGAGCGCTTGTTTTCTCCGATGCAGATGCGAAGCAAAGGCTGCAATCCATCCTGCACCCGCTGATATTGGAACAAGCCAAGGCCGAATCCCTATCGCCGACCGAGGCACCTTATACTCTGGTCGTCGTTCCATTATTACTGGAAAGTGGACATTATCGTGACTGGTTGCAAGGCGTGGTTGTGATTGACTGCCCTGAATATCTACAGATCTCCCGCGCTATTCAACGCAGTGGCATCAATGAAGCTACTGTGTTCAGCATCATGACTCAGCAGATGGATCGTGAGAAACGACGCCGACTTGCGGATGAGATCATACTGAACGATGGCAGTCTTGAGCAGCTTCAAGAACAAGTCACCGAGTTACATAAACGCTTATCAATCCATTGAAAAGAATTTGACGATATCCTACACGGCCTATAATCTTTCACCAAAAGAATCTCGCATTTTCAATATCAAACAGTGATCAGCTACGAATTTCCGTTGAATGAACGTGTCCGCACTCTGTTGCGCTTGGAGGATCTGTTCTCGCGCATCCATCGTTTCATCTCGCGTGAAGAGTGCGAAGATCATCACGCTGCACTCGGCGTGCTGTTTGAGATATTGGAAGTCGCTAGCCGTGCCGACCTCAAATCCGAACTCTTGCAGGAACTCGAGCGGCAAAAGAAGTCGCTGAATGCTTTGCACAACAATCCTGCTATCTCTGAGGATGCTCTGGATGCCATCCTAAACGAAATCGAAGCTGATTGTGGCAGACTGCTTGAGATCTCCGGCAAGATCGGTCAGCATTTGCGTGACAACGAATGGCTGATGGGCATCAAACAGCGTGCAGTCATCCCCGGCGGCGTTTGCGAGTTTGACCTTCCCTCGTACCACTATTGGCAAAATCAATCTGTGGAAAAACGGCGCGAAGACTTGAACAGTTGGCTTGACCCTTTGCTTCCGCTCAAAGATGGCATCGACATCATGCTCAAACTCCTGCGTGAAAGTGGTCGGACACATCGCTTTACCGCACATCGGGGAACTTTCCAGCAGATGCAGGGAGGCCGTGTTGCACAACTGCTCTGCGTCATGCTAGATAGTGAGCTGCCATGCATACCCGAGATCAGCGCCAACAAATACGCGCTGAACATCCGTTTCATTTCCGCCAGCTTCAGCGCCAAGACCACCCTCTACGAACACGACGTGGATTTCAGCCTGATCTTCTGCTCCTTGCAATGAACAAGCCTCTCATCGTCACTTGCCCAACTTGCAGCAAAGAACATGCATGGGACACTAACAACCGCTTCCGCCCCTTTTGCAGTGAGCGCTGTCGTCTTATCGACCTAGGAAAATGGGCAAACGAGGAATATCGCGTCGAGCAACGCGAACGAGATTCAGGTGATCAGGAGCCCCAAGCCTGACGTAGCAGCGCGATACCGTGAGCGCCGTGCTGCCATGCAGACTGCATATTATCCTGCTTTAATCCGCCCAAGGCATATACTGGAATCGATGCTTCAGCTGCTATGGCTGCAAACTTTTCCCAGCCCAGATGCGGCGCACCGGGATGCGACTGGGTCGGCAACACCGGCGACAGTAAAGCAAAATCACAGCCCAATATTTCAGCACGGCGCAATTCTTCGATACTGTGGCATGAGGCCGCACACCAATTCACCTCCGGGCGAACTTCTAACTCTGCCAACTGAGTCGAAGTCAATTGCACTCCATCCGCGCCCACCTCCTGCACCATCTCCGCATCGCCATTTAGCAATACCTTCGCGCCATAGGAATGAGTCAGCGCCACCATCTGCAGTGCCAAGGAATGTAGTGTCTCCCTAGAAAGTTTCTTTTCGCGTAACTGAACAAGTTTTAACCCCTGATCCAGTTTGCCCTGTAGGCTATTCATGAACGCAGCCACGCCAAGCTCGGCGACATTGCTGATGGCATACAAGTTCGGTAACGTCAGTGCGCGCAAGATAGGCTCATTCGCTGGCAGGACGGGACTGACTTTCACGCTTCCCGGCTGTTGCCAAGAAAACTGCTGCCCCTCATGCGGATGCAACTTACCCGTCCATGCAGTCACGCGGAAAAAAGTCAGACGCACCGTTGCATGCGGGTATGTGAATACTCTGGTGAGCCAGGGATAGGCTGTCGTAACAGTGATTCCCAGCTCTTCTCTCAACTCACGCACCAAAGCATGTAGTGCCGTCTCGCCCTGCTCTACTTTGCCGCCGGGAAATTCCCAGTAACCCGCCCATATCTTATCGGCAGGACGTTGTGCGAGCAGGAAGCTGCCATCCGCAGCTTGCAGGACGGCAGCCGATACCTCGACGAATTTATCCTTCGACATATCTGCCGCACCAATCGCGCGCAAACTGTCCGGCCACTCTACCGCTGCGCGAACCACGCAGCAACGACCACTGCAGCGCAGATTTTCGCACCTCGTCCGTCAAACCTTGTTTCCAACCGTGATAGATAAGCCAATGTTGCGCTACCGCCAGATATTCTTCTTGTGTGAACGGATAGAACGATACCCATAAACCGAATCGTTCCGATAAGGAGACTTTCTCCTCCACACTTTCTGCCGGATGTACTTCATCTCCCACATATTTTGTGGCGAGGTTGTCCTGCATGTAGTCAGGCATCAGATGGCGGCGATTGGAGGTCGCGTAGATGAGCAGATTGTCAGAGAATGCAACCAGATCGCCATCCAGTGCCGCTTTGAGCGATTGATATCCAGGCTCTTCCGCATTGAATGATAGGTCGTCGCAATACAAAATGAAACGTTCTTCTCGGCCTTGCACCAACCCAATGATATGAAACAAGTCAATCAAGCCCTGCTTATCGATCTGGATTACGCGCAGACCTTGCCCAGCATATTCGTTTAACAATGCCTTCACGAGAGAAGACTTCCCCGTACCACGCGCCCCAGAAAGCAACACGTTATTTGCTGTTCCACCCATTACGAATTGTTGAGTGTTCTGCCGGACGCGTTGCTTCTGATCCTCTATGCCAAGCAAATCGGAGAGTGCGATACGTTGGAAGTTCTGAACAGGGTGCAGTGTGCATTGCTGATGATCCCAGCGAAATGCTGCGCTGGATTGCCAGTCAGGCACGAGTGGCTTTGCGCCTGGCAGGATACTTTCCAAACGGGAGAGCAGGCCGTCGGCACGAGAGAGGAGTTTATCCAACTTATCCATTGACCCGCCCTCTTCTCACCGGCACAACTTGAATTAACTGCGATAACTTGCGTTGATCTTCACGTAGTCGTATGAGAAATCGCATGTCCACAGTGTCGCATCGACTGCACCGCGATCCAACACAACACGGATAGTGATGTCACTCTGTTGCATGACGCGCTGGCCGTCTTCTTCCTGATAGCTCATTGCTCGCCCACCATTTTCTGCGACCAATACATCATCGAGATACACCTTAAGTTTGGTGACATCAAGATCGGCTACGCCCGCGTAACCAATGGCTGCAAGAATGCGACCAAGATTAGGATCTGATGCAAAGAACGCAGTCTTGACCAAAGGGGAATGCGCGATGGCATAGCCGATCTTTTTGCACTCGCCTTCGTCCTTGCCTCCATCGATCTGGATAGTGATGAACTTGGTTGCGCCTTCGCCGTCTCGCACTATAGCTTGTGCCAACTCAGTTGCAACTTCAGTGATAACAGCCTGCATCGAAACGCACTCAGCACCCGTGATCTGCACACCGCTCATACCGGTTGCGATCAACATCAAAGCATCGTTGGTGGAAGTGTCACCATCCACAGTGATGCAATTAAAAGACTTGTTCGCAGCCTCGCGCACCATCTCTTGCAACAGCGGCTGAGCGATAGCTGCATCGGTCGCGATATAACCCAACATTGTTGCCATGTTGGGGTGGATCATGCCTGAGCCTTTTGAAATTCCGGTGATAGTGATTGTCTGGCCACCAATCCGCACCTGTTTAGATACTGCTTTGGCTACGATGTCAGTGGTCATGATCGCGTGCGCTGCGTCATACCAATTATCAACCTTTAGATTAGCGATAGCCTGCGGCATACCGGCAACGATCTTGTCGACTGGAAGCGGCTCCATGATGACACCAGTCGAGTACGGCAGCACTTGTTCTGGCGTGCAGCCCAACAGTTTAGCCAGCGCTGTACAAGTGGTACGCGCAGCAGCCATGCCTTGCTCTCCGGTCCCTGCATTGGCATTACCAGTGTTGATCACCAGCGCACGGATAGAATTATTCGTCGCCAGATGTTCCTTGGCTATAGTGACCGGTGCTGCGCAGAAACGATTGGTGGTGAACACGCCCGCAACAGTGGCTTCGTCTTCCAACTTAATGACCAGCAGATCCTTGCGGTTTGCACGCTTGATACCTGCTTCTGCGATACCCAAAGAAACGCCCGCAACGGGCAACAGTTGTGCCGCGACGGGCGCTGATAGATTCACCGGCATGATTTCAGAGGTGGCGGCCTGTTTTGTACAGATAGTTGGTCATCTCGACGGACTGAGCGTTCATGCGGCGCACGATGCCATGTGTGTGGCGCACGATACCGCGCATCACGTAATAAACGATGGCCGGCTGAGTGTTCAACAAAGATTCCAGCTTGCATCTATCAAGAATCAAGACCTGACAGTTGCTTTTTGCTGTGATGGTAGCGCTGATCTGAGAGACGTTGCCGCCGACGAAAGTGATGATGCCTGCCAGATCACCCGGCTGCAGAAGATGCAGTGTGGCATGTTCATCACCGATATTAGCCGTCGCTTCAACTTCCCCGCTAGCCAGCATAACCAAGGAATTCTTCAGCTTTTCCTCGCCCGGACGTAGCAGACTTTCCCCTGCCTTGAACTCCCGCACTTCAAACAGCTGTCCCAGTGACTCGATCTCTGCATCGCGCAATTCTTCTGTCAGTGTCGAGTTATGCAAGGTTTGCAGAATCATTTGATCCGTCACCATCTTTGGTCTCCCTAGATTGTTATGTGTTAGTTCAGTTTACCGTGGCACTGCTTATATTTCTTGCCGGAACCACAAGGGCAAGGATCATTACGGCCGACCTTCTCTCCTCCACGCACGAACGGCTTGTGCTCGGCGTCCCCACTACCACCTGAAGCCAGTGCTTCCTCGTAGGCCGCGTGATGATACTGCACATTTTCTGGCACGTGGGGCACTTCGGCCGCCTGCACCGCCTCTTCGCTTCGTATCTGCACATTCATCAGCGTTTGCGTTACATCACGTTTGATACCATCCAGCATGGTCGAAAACAACTCAAAAGCCTCACGCTTGTATTCCTGTTTGGGGTTTTTCTGTGCGTAACCGCGCAGATGGATGCCTTGACGCAGGTGATCCAATGATGCCAGATGCTCGCGCCAATGCTGGTCTACACTTTGCAACATTACTATACGTTCATAGCCGTGCATCACTTCGGCGCTGACCTGATCGACCTTGGCCTGATATTGCTGCTGAGCAGCCTCGACAATGCGCGCCAGCAACCCTTCGCCATCAAGCTGTTTGTCTTGCTCCATCCACTCCACAACAGGTAATTGCAATTGGAATTCTGCAGCCAGCGCCTTTTCCAATCCCAGCACATCCCACTGTTCTTCCATACTGCCAGATGGCATATGTAGCTCAACCAATTCACGTAGCACACCGCCGCGCATCGCAGTCACAGTTTCAGTGATGTCAGTACTCTCCAGCAACTCGGCACGCTGTTGATAGATCACTTTGCGCTGGTCGTTGGATACATCGTCATACTCCAATATCTGCTTACGCATATCGAAGTTGCGTGCTTCCACCTTGCGTTGGGCATTCTCGATAGCGCGTGTCACCCACACGTGCTCGATGGCTTCACCTTCTGGCAGCTTGAATCTATTCATGATCGCCGCCACTCGGTCGGATGCGAAAATGCGCAACAAAGAATCTTCCAATGACAGGTAGAAACGACTGGAGCCAGGGTCACCTTGACGACCGGATCGGCCACGCAGCTGATTGTCCACGCGACGCGACTCATGTCGTTCAGTACCGATGATGTGTAGGCCACCGCTGGCCAATACCTGCTCATGCACCGGCTGCCACGCAGCACGCAACTCGGCCACACGTTGTTCACGCGCATCCGCATCCAGACTCTCATCCATTCGCACCAGCTCAATCGGCTTTTCCACATTGCCGCCCAACACGATATCGGTACCACGACCCGCCATATTGGTGGCGATAGTGACCATGCCGGGCCGTCCAGCCTGAGCGACGATCTCAGCCTCGCGCGCATGTTGCTTCGCGTTAAGTACCTGATGCGGCAAACCAGCCTTCTGCATCAGCCCAGACAACAATTCCGAAGTTTCAATAGAAGTCGTACCCACCAAGACCGGCTGCCCACGCTTATGACAATCACGCACATCGGCAATAACTGCCATGTATTTCTCATTAGCTGTCAGATACACCTTATCCATCAAATCCTGTCGCACAGTAGGGCGGTGCGGCGGCACGATAACCGTCTCTAGGTTATAAATAGACTGGAATTCGAATGCTTCGGTATCTGCCGTACCGGTCATGCCGGACAAGCGTTTGTACATACGGAAATAATTCTGGAAGGTGATGGAAGCCAGCGTCTGGTTCTCTTTCTGGATCGCCACGCCTTCCTTGGCCTCCACTGCCTGATGAAGTCCGTCAGACCAACGACGGCCCGCCATTAGACGCCCGGTAAATTCATCTACGATCACTACTTCACCATCCTGAATGACGTAATGCTGGTCGAGATGGAACAGATTGTGTGCACGCAGGGCTGCGTACATGTGATGTATCAGGGTGATGTTAGCTGGGTCATACAGACTGCCACCTTCCGGCAACAGTCCCGCTTGCGAAAGCAGTTGCTCGGCATGTTCGTGCCCTGCCTCGCTCAATAGTATCTGGTGACTTTTCTCATCCACGCTGTAATCACCGGGAGCTTCATCATCAGCCTGTCTTACAAGCTTGGGGGCTAGTGCATTGACGCGCACATAGATATCAACATTGTCTTCGGCCTGTCCAGAGATGATCAACGGCGTACGTGCCTCATCGATCAGAATGGAGTCGACCTCATCGACGATGGCAAAGTTCAGTCCGTGCTGGAAACGATCTTCCGCGCGTGCCGCCATGTTGTCTCGCAAATAGTCGAAACCAAACTCGTTGTTGGTACCATAAGTGATGTCTGCGTTGTAGGCAGCCAGTTTGTCACCGTGATCCATGTTGGAAAGGATTACACCAACGGACAAACCGAGGAAGCGATAGAGACGTCCCATCCACTCCGCATCACGCGAAGCCAGATAGTCATTCACTGTCACCACATGCACGCCTTTCCCAGACAATGCATTGAGGTAGGCGGGCAAAGTCGCCATCAGCGTCTTACCTTCACCTGTGCGCATTTCGGCGATCTTTCCATAATGCAGCACCATCCCGCCGACCAACTGCACATCGAAATGGCGCATCTGCAAAATACGCCTACTGCCTTCCCGCACCACAGCGAAGGCTTCGGGCAGCAGAGAATCCAGTGTCTCACCTTTCTCTACACGCTGTTTGAACTCAGCCGTCTTGGCTTGCAATGCCTCATCGGACAGAGCTTGTATCGAAGGTTCCAGCGCATTGATGCGCGCGATAGTCTGACGATATTGTTTGAGCAAACGGTCGTTGCGACTGCCGAAGACGGATTTCAACAATTTGGAGATCATGCTTGTATTTTCTGTGAAGATTGTGACGAACAAATAAAAAAGGGTGAGGTACCCACCTCACCCTGCCGTAAAGAAGCTTGCTTCAACTGGCTGCTTTTTCCAGGAAGCGCACCGGATTCTGAGCCGACCCCCTGTATCTCACTTCAAAATGCAGGTGATTGCCGGTAGAGCGTCCAGTACTGCCGACTTTTGCGATCTCGTGCCCGCGGCGTACTACTTCGCCGACCTTGACCAGCAGCTTGGAAGCATGCGCATAGCGGGTGATGATCTGGTTACCGTGATCTATCTCGACCATATTACCATACTGAGGGTGCATGCCCGCGAACACCACGACGCCTCCTGCCGAGGCAAATACCGGCGTACCCGACGGCACCATATAGTCCACGCCTTCATGCATCGCGTTTTTACCGGTGAATGGGTCTATGCGCCAGCCAAAGTTGGAGGAATACCAACTCACCGTAATCGGCGCCACCGAGGGCAGCATCTTTTTATCTAGCTTGTCCTGTTGCAGCAGCGTCTCAAGTGCGACCAATTTGTCGCTTCTGTCACCCAACAAGGAGTTCAACTCATCCAACTGCTGCAGCATTGTTTCTAGAGAAATATCCTGTTGTGGCGGCACTGTCAGGAGAGGCCCGCCCTGCGCCGGCTTTTGTCCGAACGAAAATTCCTGCGGCTGCATACCACTCAACTTGGCTAGGCGTGCGCCCAAACCATCGAGACGCTGAAGCTGCGCCTGCATCTGCCCCAAACGCACCGCCATCGCATCCAAGCTCTGACGCATGAACAATTCCTGCTTGCGCAACTCCTCGTCTTGGGCACTTGCCAACCAGCCCTTCAACTCGCTACTGATCGTACCAGGCTGAAAACGTACGATGGCGTATTGCGCCATCAACACTGCTGCAACGAACAGGCCCAGCGACATCAAACCGGCCAGCAGCATATGCGTACCTGTCAGCGTCAGACTGCGCGCTTTTGCAGAACTGTTCGAAACTAGAATAATATTCACTTCTACACTCCCCTACGAGATTTCAAAACGACTGTGCCCAACCGCCTGAATGACTTTCTGGACTCCGATCCAAAACTGAAGCAACTCACACTCGCGGCACGCCAGCTCGTGTGGTTACAACATCAATATCGGTCCATCGCGCCGCCTTCTTTAGTTCAAGGCAGCCGTGTCTTACGGTTTGAAAACAATCATCTGACCTTGGCTGCCGACAATGGTGCAGTCGCCAACAAACTCAAACAACTCGCCCCTCAATTAATTTCTTCATTTCGAACAAGGGGATGCGAGGTTACTGGAATTCAAACGCAGGTGCAAGTAAACGCCAACCCGCCTGTAGCGCCGTTGCCACCCAGAGCGCTTGGCGAACAAGGTCGTGTTGCGCTGGATGAGTTGGCGCATGATTTACCGGAAGGAGATCTAAAGTCGGCGATAGAACGCCTTGCTCATATCAAACGTTAGACAAAGACCCGCCAAGCGACCAAGCCGAAGCGCTCTAACCCATACAACACGGCGAATACAAGCAACAAGAACAAAAGGAACCGCACGATCTGACTGATGAATCTCAGATAGCGAAAATCTCGCGTGAACAGATAGGCCAGACCGGATACTGCTACTAACAACGCCGACAGCAGCAAGACCAATCGAATCAGCATACCAACCTCAGATTAGACAGGTTGTAGTTGCAGGCGCAAAAAGTCAGGCGCCTCTTCAGCCTTGGTGAAAGTTGCGTATTCCCATGCCGACTCATCTGCAAGCAATGCACGACAGAGGGCATTGTTTAGCGCATGACCTGATTTGTATCCAGAGAAAGCACCTATCAGAGGGTGGCCGAGCAGATACAGGTCACCGATCGCATCCAGCACCTTGTGCTTGACGAACTCGTCCTCGAAACGCAAGCCGTCCGGATTGATCACGCGGTACTCGTCCATCACGATGGCATTGTCCAGATTCCCGCCCAATGCCAAACCCTGCGCGCGCATATTCTCGACATCCTGCATAAAACCGAATGTGCGTGCCCGACTGACTTCTTTTATATAAGACTGCTCGCCCAGATCGACAACGACGTCCTGTTTGGTATTGGCAAATACCGGATGGGCGAAGTTGATGGTGAAACTCAACTTGTAGCCATTGAACGGCTCGAAACGCACCCACTTATCCCCGTCTTTTACTTCAACAGTCTTTTTTATACGGATGAATTTCTTGGGGGCATCCTGCTCAACAATACCTGCCGATTGCAGCAGAAAGATAAAAGTACCCGCACTACCGTCCATGATAGGCAACTCGGGACTGGTCAGCTCAACGATGGCGTTATCTATCCCCAATCCGGCCAAGGCCGACATCAAATGTTCGACCGTCGCCACGCGCGCACCGTTCGCCTCCAGACAAGTAGACAGGCGCGTGTCATGCACCGCATGTGCTTCAGCACGAATGTCCGATGACTGTGGCAGATCCACGCGACGAAACACGATGCCGCTATCGATAGCCGCAGGACGCAAGGTCAGATAGACCTTCTCGCCTGTATGCAAGCCGACACCGGTCGCTTCGACCACCGTCTTCAATGTGCGTTGTTTGACCATTCCCATTTACCTGATTGTTTCGCTGACGAGTTTAGCATAGGCCACTGTTGCAGCCTGGTGCCATGGCCCGTCTTTACGCCCACTCAGTCCGCCTGTTTACGCAGGAAAGACGGAATATCCAGAGTCTCGACACCGGACTGCTTCATCGCCTCAACTGCTTCACGATGACGCCCGCTACGCATTACGGCCGGCATGTCCAACTCGCTGAAATCAACCATAGGCGCATCATGTGTGCCGGTACGCAACTGTGCCTGAGGCACCAAGACAGGACGGGACTGAGGCTTGCGAACCTCGCCCAAACCAGTCGCCACGATGGTCACGCGCAATTCGTCGCCCATGTTCTCGTCGAATACGGAACCGACGATAACCGTTGCTTCTGATGCGGCGAACTGGAAACAGTTCATCACCTCATGGAACTCTTCCAGAGTGATCTCGCTGCTGGAGGTCACGTTGACCAAAACACCGCGCGCACCGGTCAAATCCACATCTTCCAGCAGCGGGCTGGCGATTGCCTGCTCTGCAGCACGCTGTGCACGGTTTTCACCGGATGCCACGGCAGACCCCATCATCGCCATACCGTTCTCTGACATCACTGTGCATACGTCGGCAAAGTCCACGTTAATCATGCCCGGCACATTGATGACTTCTGCGATTCCAGCTACCGCGCCATGCAGCACCCCGTTGGATGCCGTATAGGCTGCTGGCATGGTCGTCTTGCCACCCAGGACTTCCATCAGCTTTGCATTCGGCACGATGATCAGCGAATCGACATAAGCAGCCAATTCTTCGATACCCTGCTGCGCGATCGCCATACGCTTGCCTTCGAACACGAACGGCTTGGTTACCACAGCGACCGTGAGGATGCCCATCTCCTTGGCCACCTGCGCCACGATAGGAGCAGCTCCAGTTCCTGTACCTCCCCCCATGCCAGCGGTGATGAACACCATGTTCGCGCCATCGATAATCTCGGCGATGCGTTCACGATCCTCTTCAGCTGCAGCTTGACCGATCTGTGGCTTGGCACCTGCACCGAGACCCTTTGTCAGCGCAGAACCGATCTGCAACTGAACACGTGCCTTGCTGCGCTTCAATGCTTGCGCATCAGTATTGATGGTAATGAACTCGACACCTTGCACACCCTGTTCGATCATATGATCGACCGCATTGCCGCCGCAGCCGCCCACGCCCACCACCTTGATCACCGCGCCTTGCGGTTGTGCATCCAAAAGTTCGAAAGCCATCATTTTTCTCCTTAAAGTTGATAACAAATAATTAATACAAAACCGACCATTTCCACAGCACGCCTACTGCTAAAAATTCCCTTTGAACCAATCTTTCATCTTTTCCAGCACATCATTGAACGAACCCGTACCCACTCTGGACACTTCATGGCGCTGGTGACGCTCCAGTCCGTACACCAACAGACCTACCCCCGTCGCATAACGCGGAGTCTTAACTACAGCCGACAGCCCGCCGATATTGCGCGGCAAACCCAAGCGCACCGGTAGGTGGAATATCTCTTCACCCAACTCGACCATTCCCTGCATGGCGCCACTACCGCCGGTGATAACAATCCCGGACGAAAGCAGATCTTCAAAACCGCTACGACGAATCTCGGTCTGTACCAGCGAATACAACTCTTCCACGCGCGGCTCGATCACCTCGGCCAATGTCTGTCGCGACAACATGCGCGCACTTCGCTCACCCACGCCGGGAACCTCGATTGGCGCATCGTTCGCCAGCTGGCGCAGCGCACAGCCATACTTGATCTTGATATCTTCCGCATCCTTGGTCGGTGTGCGCAAAGCCATCGCGATGTCGTTGGTGATCTGGTCACCCGCGATGGGGATCACAGCTGTGTGCCGAATCGCACCACCGGTGAAGATCGCCACATCGGTAGTGCCACCGCCGATATCCACCAAGCACACGCCCAGTTCCCGCTCATCATCAGCCAGCACCGCTTTGCTCGACGCCAGTGGCTGCAGGATCATGTCTTCGACTTCCAGTCCGCAGCGATGAATGCATTTCAAGATGTTCTGCACTGCCGATACCGCACCGGTCACGATGTGTATTTCCACTTCCAGACGCATGCCGCTCATGCCCATCGGTTTTTTGATGCCACTCTGCCCGTCGATGCTGAACTCCTGCTCCAGGATGTGCAGAATCTGCTGATCGCCCGGCAGGCTGATCGAACTGGCGGTCTCGATGGCGCGCACCACATCGGTATGCGCCACTTCCTTGTCCTTGATCTTGATCATGCCGTGCGCATTCGAGCTACGGATATGGCCGCCCGCAATACCTGTATAGACATGCTTGATCTTGCAGTCCGCCATCAGCTCTGCTTCCTGCAGCGCTTGTTGGATGGCCCCCACCGTGGCATCGATGTTCACCACCATGCCTTTTTTCATGCCTGAAGATTGATGCATGCCGGCACCGATCACTTCCAACGTACCTTCCGCCGTCACCTCTGCCACGATGCACGCGATCTTCGACGTGCCGATATCCAGACCCACGACCAGATTTTTACTCTCTTTGCTCATCACCTTCTCCTGATCACCCTTATGCCGCGCCAAGCGGCGGCTGCACCGCGAATCCATTTCGATAGCGCAAATCAATGCGCCGTGCATTCGGCATGCGCACCGCGACGCTATATGGGAATACCTTAACGAAACGTGCCAATCTTTCGCGCATCGCTTCGCGCCCCAGCGCGATCTCCATGCCATCGTCCAACTTGGCTTGCCAAGCCATGCGCGGCGATAGTGTTAGTTGCACGATGTGCCGTTGCAGCGGCAACAACTCCTCCTCCAACTCACCGAACATTCGCGCCACCACCAACGAATTCTCCTGCTCTGCAAAGAAAGCGGGCAACTGTTCATCAGCCTGCGCCTCGAACACCTCACCATAGCTATTCACCAAGGCTGTCTTGTTCCAACGCGCCAATGCAACGTGCTCTTCCAGATTCACTTCCAGCTGCCATGGAAATTTGCGCCGTACACTCACCGAGCGCACCCAAGGCAATTGTTGGAAAGCGGCACGCGTCTGCACCAGATCGATCGTGAAAAAGTTGCCGCGTATCTGATCCCGAACCACCTCTTCCAACTGAGCCTTCGCTATCCGTTGTGGCGTTGCAGTCAACACCACCGCCTGCAATGAGAAAGCCGGCAACTGCGACACATAGCGCAACAGTCCGTACACAATCAGCAGCGCGCTGAAAATGAACAACACATTGGCGACACCGCGCAACAGATGCGTGTTATCCCACATGCGCACCCTCCAATATCTGCACCACCAGTTGTTCGAAACTGATACCTGCCTGACGTGCTGCCATAGGCACCAGACTGTGATCTGTCATGCCGGGCGCAGTGTTCACTTCCAGCAGATACATCTTGCCGTCCTCTCCGCGGAGAAAATCCACACGTCCCCAACCTTGGCCGCCAATCAATTGGAACCCCAGTTGCGCCATGTGTTGCATCTCCGCTTCCTGCTCTGCATCTAGGCCGCAGGGGCACAGGTAACGGGTGTCGTCGCGCAGATATTTCGCTTCGTAATCGTAAAACTCACCCGCAGGTTCGATCTTGATCGCAGGCAATGCTTTGCCGTTCAGAATCGCCACCGTGTATTCACCACCACTCATAAAGCTTTCTGCAATCACCACCTTGTCATGCTTGGCTGCTTCGGCGTACGCGGCTGGCAATGCTTCTACCGTTTTGACCTTGATCACACCGACACTGCTACCTTCGCTTGCCGGCTTCATAAACAATGGCAGATCAAGGTGTTCCGCTACGGCATTCCAATCGGTCGGTGCAGTCAGTGCTTCGTATTCCGGGATTGGCAAACCAGCCGCCTGCCAGATCAACTTGCTGCGCCATTTATCCATACCAATGGCCGAAGCCATCACGCCGCTGCCGGTGTAGGGGATACCCATCAGTTCCAGCGCGCCCTGTACCGTACCGTCCTCACCGAAACGTCCGTGCAACATCATGAACACGCGATCGAACTTTTCGGTCTTCAATTCCGACAATTCTCGCTCGGCCGGATCGAACGCATACGCATCCACACCGCTACGCTGCAGCGCAGCCAATACCGCCGCGCCGCTCTTCAGCGACACTTCGCGCTCTGCCGAACGTCCGCCGAACAACACCGCCACTTTTCCGAAGTTATTCACTTAGCTTTCTCTCCAACGATCCTTACTTCCGGATGCAGGTTGATGCCCGTCTGCTTCTGCACCGTCGCTTGCACTTCAATAATCAATTCCTCGATGTCTGCGGCTGTCGCACTGCCTACATTCACGATGAAGTTCGCATGTTTCTCGGACACCTGCGCACCACCGATGCATTTTCCTTTCAGTCCGCAACCTTCAATCAACTTCGCCGCATGGTTGCCTGTCGGATTCCGGAATACGGAACCCGCATTCGGCATTTGCAAAGGTTGGCTGGCACTGCGCTTTTCCATCAGCGCTTTGATATCCTGCTTAGCAGCCTCTACATCGCCCTGCTTCAACTTCAACCATGCTCCGACAAAGAATTCCTCGCTGTGCTGCTTAAGCGCAACTTGCCGATAAGCGATCTGATATTCCTGTGGCGTGCGCTCGATCAACTCCCCGCTGCGCGTCAGCACCTGCACACGCTGCACCAAACCCCAGGTTTCACCACCGTAACAACCGGCATTCATGGTCAACATGCCACCCAAGGTGCCAGGGATGCCGACGAAAAATTCAGCGCCACACAAGTTATTATTCGCGGCAAAACGCGCCAACTTCGCACCCGGCACACCGGCTTGCACATAGATCAGTCCATCTTCCATGCGCAGCTCTGTCAACGCGCCCACCATCAACAGCACAGTGCCGCGATAACCGCCGTCGCGCACCAACAGATTGCTGCCCAAGCCGACTGCCATCAACGGTTCGTCCGCCGGAACCTGTTGCAGAAATACTCGCATGTCAGCCAGATCAGCCGGTTGATACACATGCTGTGCGACACCACCCGCACGCCAGCTCACGTGGCGTGACATCGGTTCGTTATGGAGTAACTCTCCACGCAGAACTTCTGTATTGAACTGTGTCGGCTCGCTCATCTTCATTTGCTTGTCAGTTTCACCACTTGGCTCGGCACAGTGCCGATAGTCCCAGCGCCCATGTTCAACACTACATCTCCATCCATCGCCATCTGCATGATGGTTTGTGGCATATCAGCGATGTTCTCCACGAAAACAGCATTGGTCTGCCCCGCCACGCGCAAGGCATGCATCAGTGCACGTCCGTCTGCCGCCACGATGGGCGCTTCACCCGCAGCGTAAATATCGGCCAATACCAACCCATCCACGCCGGATAGGACTTTGACGAAATCTTCGAACAGGTCGCGTGTACGTGTGTAGCGATGAGGTTGAAATGACAGCACGAGTCGTTTATCTGGAAAGGCTCCTCGAACTGCAGCTATTGTTGCCTTCATCTCGACCGGATGATGTCCATAATCATCGATTAAAGTGAAGGAGCCACCTGACGGCAACGCGACCTCACCATAACGCTGCATGCGACGCCCTACGCCCTCGAATTCGGCGAGTGCATCGACGATCGCTGTTGGCTTCACCCCGACCTCAAGACCGACCGCGATCGCAGCCAGTGCATTGAGCACATTGTGTTCACCCGCAAGGTTCAACGTGATATCCAGATCCAAAGGCTTGCCTTCGTACAGACACTTTTCGTCATGACGACATTGCGCGGTGAAGCGCATCTTGCCGCCCTCGTGTCGCACATTCACCGCGCGAATCTGCGCTTCTTCGCTCATTCCGTATGTCGTTACCGGCTTGCTGATGCGCGGCAATATCTCGCGTATGTTTTCATCATCAACACACAACATGGCACGACCATAGAAAGGCAGGCGCTCAAGGAAATCAACGAACGCTTGCTTCAATTTATTGAAGTCATGCCCGTAAGTTTCCATGTGGTCGGCATCTATGTTGGTGACCACGGCTAGGATTGGAGTAAGGTGCAGGAATGACGCATCCGATTCATCTGCCTCGGCCACGATGAACTCCCCGGTACCCAAACGCGCATTCGCGCCGCTGCTATTCAATCGACCACCGATGACGAAGGTTGGATCGAAACCACCCTTTGCCAATATGCTAGCGACCAGCGAAGTGGTGGTTGTCTTGCCGTGCGTCCCTGCTACCGCGATGCCCTGACGCAGGCGCATCAATTCAGCCAACATCACTGCGCGAGGCACAACAGGAATCTTTTGTTCGCGCGCTGCCAGCACTTCTGGGTTATCCGCTTTGACTGCGGTAGAAGTCACCACCGCATCCGCATCGCGCAGATTCTTTGCATCGTGCCCCTGTGTGATCTCGGCGCCCAGATCGCGCAAGCGCGTGATGACGGTGCTTTCTGCCAGGTCGGAACCGCTCACCTTAAAACCCAGGTTGAGCATCACTTCCGCGATGCCGTTCATACCGGAGCCGCCGATACCTACGAAGTGGATGTTTTTGACTTTATGTTTCATATCTTTTTATCCCGCTAAGGCAGCGCAAACATGCGCTACTTGTTGTGTCGCATCCGGCTTAGCCAGACAGCGTGCGGCTTGCGCCATCACCATCAGTTTTTCTCTATCCAGTTCACGCAGCAGTTGCGCCAACTTTTCTGCATTGAGTTCTTTTTGCGGCAACAGAATCGCCGCCCCTTGCTCGCTCAAAAAGCGCGCATTGTGGGTTTGGTGATCGTCCACTGCGAACGGGAACGGCACCAACACACTGGCCACGCCTGCCGCCGCCAACTCGGCGATAGTTAGCGCACCCGCGCGACAGATCACCACGTCGGCCTGTGCATACTGATTCGCCATGTCATCAAGGAAGGGGCGCACATCTGCTTGCACACCGGCTTGTGTGTACAACTGCTGCACCACTTCGAAATGTTTTTTTCCGGTTTGGTGGATCACCTGTGGTCGCACATCCGCACCCATCATCGCCAACGCCTTGGGCAGAGTCTCGTTCAATACCTGCGCACCCAGACTGCCACCCACAACCAACACGTTCAGCTTGCCGCTGCGTCCAGCGAAGCGCACCTGCGGTGCCGGCAATACTGCGATGTCGGCACGTACTGGATTGCCACTCCACTCTGTACCTTTCAGCACATCGGGGAATCCGCTCAGCACGTGTGAGGCTAGTTTTGCTAGCACCTTGTTGCTCATACCCGCGATGGAGTTCTGCTCGTGTATTACCAACGGACGACGCAGAAATGCCGCCATCAATCCGCCAGGCATCGTGATGTAGCCGCCCATGCCCAGCACCACATCGGGACGATGGCGCAGGATCGCTACCGCACTTTGCCCCAGTGCACGCATCAAGGTGAACGGCAGTGTCAGCAAGCGCAGCAGTCCTTTTCCCCGAACTCCAGCGAACTTCACCCATGCCACCGGATAACCATGCTTCGGTACCAGCTCAGCTTCCATGCTGTTCGGTGCACCCAGCCAGACCACATTCCAGTTCTGCGCACGCAATGCATCAGCCACGGCCAAACCCGGGTAGATGTGCCCGCCGGTGCCGCCTGCCATGATCAGAATGGTCCTGCTCATATCGGCAACCCTCGTGCGACGCGTCTATTCTCGTAGTCGATACGCAACAGCACTGCGATGGCAACCATGTTCACCACCACACCGCTACCACCGAAACTCAGGAAGGGCAACGTCAATCCTTTGGTCGGCAACACCCCCATGTTCACGCCGATGTTTATCATCGCCTGCACACCCAGCCATACGGCGATGCCCTGCGCGACCAGTGCGGGATAGAGACGATCTGACATCGCAGCCTGGCGACCGATCGCGAATGCACGCACGATCAACCAGCCGAACAAAAACAGCACTGCAGTCACGCCGAACAGACCCAGCTCTTCAGCGATCACTGCCAGCAAGAAGTCGGTATGCGCTTCCGGCAGGTAGAACAGTTTCTCCACGCTGCCGCCCAAGCCGACACCCAACCATTCGCCGCGTCCGAAGGCGATCAAGGCGTGACTCAACTGGTAGCCCTTGCCGTATGGATCGGACCAGGGATCAAGGAAACCCAGCACGCGCTGCATACGATATTCAGATGAGAAGATGAGTGCAGCGAAGGCCAGCGGCAGTGCGATGGATAACGCACCAAAGATCTTCAGATTGAAACCGCCCAGCCACAGCATGCCCATCGCTATCGCGCAGATCACCACGAAGGCGCCCATGTCAGGCTCCAACAGGAGCAACGCACCGACCAGCGCCATCACCCCAAACATAGGCACGAAGGACTGCACGAAGTGGTGGCGCACCGCACCTTTGCGCACGGCATAGTCGGCTGCGTACAACACCGCGAACAGCTTCATCAATTCGGAGGGTTGCATATTGAATACGAACAGCGATATCCAGCGACGGCTACCGTTCACCGATTTACCAATGCCCGGGATCAAAACCAGAATCAACAACACCACACCAGCCATGAACAATATCGGCGCATATTTCTGCCATTTCTGCGTAGGTACTTGAAATGCGATCACCGCCACTACCAGACCTATCGTCATGAACATACCGTGGCGCACCAGATAGTAGGTCGCTTGATGGCCGGTGTAGCGGCCTGCTTCTGCGGTGGCGATGGAGGCGGAGTACACCATCACCAAACCGATGGCGAGTAACGCTGTGATCACCCATGTCAACACGGTGTCGTATTCGGCCATATAGCGGCGCGGGGCGTTCAGTGCCGTGTTCAGCATTTCGCCTCCGCTTGCAATTTATTGACTGCCGCAATGAATACTTCCGCGCGATGCAAGTAATTGCGGTACATATCGAAGCTGGCACACGCAGGCGACATCAGTACGGCATCTCCGCGTTGCGCATTGGCGGTTGCGATACGCACGGCCTCATCCATATCACTAGCATTCAGTATCGGCTTCCCACACCCATCAATAGCGCTTGCGATCAACTGTGCATCACGACCGATCAATACCACGGCGCGTGCATGTTTCTCGACAGCCAGTTTCAGCGGCGAGAAATCCTGTCCTTTGCCATCACCACCCAAGATGACGACTGCTTGTTTTCCCAAACCATTCAGCGCAGCTTCGGTTGCGCCGACGTTGGTGCCTTTGGAATCGTCGTAATAAGTGATGCCGTTCACTTGCGTCACTTCTTCCACGCGATGCGGCAATCCTTTGAATGCGCGCAGCGCTGAAACCAGCGGCGCCAACGGTAGTTCGAGTGCGCGACACAAAGCCAACGCAGCCAATGCATTTGCCACATTGTGTAAACCGGCCACTTGCAATTCATCGGTCCGCATCACTTTCTGTGCGCCTTGCATCAACCAAGTAATCGCGCCTTCTTTGCTGATACCCCAATCTTGTTCGCTACTCGGCGGCGTCAATCCAAAGGTCACTTGGCGACGCCCAGCCAACCCCATCGCGGCACTTCGCACATCATCGCGATTCAACACCTGCACACCGTTGCCCTTGAACACACGCGTCTTCGCGGCGGCATACAAATCCATATTGTTCGCATAACGATCCAAATGGTCTTCGCTCACATTGAGCACCACGGCCGCGTCGGCATCCAGCGTATGCGTCGTCTCTAATTGGAAGCTGGACAGCTCCAACACCCAGGCTTGCGGCTGGTGTCCACCTCGTTCGCGCAATGCATCCAATACTGCTGGCGAGATATTTCCTGCCACTTGAGCATCCAGCCCGGCAGCGGCGCACATTGCACCCACCATACTGGTCGTTGTCGTCTTGCCGTTGGCACCGGTGATGGCGATGACTTTCGGTTTCGGTTGCGCATCTGCGATCTGCTGCGCCAGCAATTCAATGTCCCCCTCAACCGGAATGCCGTGTGCAACAGCGCGCTGAACGAATGGTTCGAACATCGGCACGCCGGGACTGATCGCTATGCGGTCAATGTCTTTCAGCAGCGAATCATCGAATACACCGCAGTGCAACTCAGCCTGCGGCATTTCGCTGCGCAATGTCGCTATACCCGGCGGCTCGTTGCGACTATCGGCCACGCGCAGACGCGCGCCCTGCGCGTGCAGATAACGCGCAAGCGACAACCCGGTCTCACCGAGACCGAGTATCAGCACCGATTTGTCGCGCAAAGTTGTCATCTCAGTTTGAGTGTCGACAGTCCAATTAGTACCAACATCATTGTGATGATCCAGAAACGCACCACCACCTGCGTCTCCTTCCAGCCCTTTTGTTCGAAGTGGTGATGCAACGGCGCCATCAACAAGATGCGGCGTCCGGTGCCTGTCTTCCACTTGGTGTATTTGAAGTAACTCACTTGCATCATCACCGACACTGCCTCCACCACGAACACTCCGCCCATGATGAACAACACCAGCTCCTGGCGAATGATCACCGCCACCGCGCCCAATGCTGCGCCCAGCGCTAACGCACCGACGTCGCCCATGAATACTTCTGCGGGATAAGCGTTGAACCACAGGAAGGCCAAGCCAGCTCCGGCGATGGCGGCGCAAAACACTGCCAGTTCGCTGGCGCCGGGAATCGAAGGTTCACCCAGATATTTGGAGAACTCGGCGTGACCGGCTACATAGGCAAAGATCGCCAAGGCTGCCGCCACCATCACCGTCGGCATGATGGCTAGACCATCCAGACCGTCAGTCAGGTTCACTGCATTGCTGCTGCCGACGATGACCAGATAGACCAGTACGATGAAACCGACCATGCCGAGCGGTATGACGAAGTGTTTGAAGAACGGCACGATGACTTCCGTGTGCTGCGGCAGCGTAGCGTGTGTCCACAGATAGATACCAACCGCCAGCGCGATCAGCGATTGCCAGAACATTTTCGAGCGAGCCGACAATCCATCCGGATTGCGATTCACTACTTTGCGATAGTCGTCCACCCAGCCGATGGCACCGACACCCAACGTGGTCAGCAACACCACCCATACGTAAGCATTGTGCAGATCACCCCACAGCAAGGTGGTAATGGCGACCGACATTAGGATCAGCGCACCGCCCATGGTCGGCGTACCGGCTTTCACCAAGTGCGTCTGCGGGCCATCGCTACGCACCGACTGGCCAATCTTCATCGCGGCCAATTTGCGGATCATCCACGGCCCCAACATGAAGGAAATGATCAGTGCGGTCATCGCCGACATCACTGCGCGCAGCGTGATGTAATTGAACACGCTAAAAGCGCGTATATCCTGAGATAGCCATTGGGCTAGTGCGAGCAGCATGTTTCCTCCTGTTGCAACGCGCAGGCCTGCACCACGCGTTCCATTTTCATGAAGCGCGACCCCTTCACCAGCACCGTGGTCTGCGCATCCAGTTCTTGCTCCAATGATTTCTGCAATGCTTCGGCATCTGCAAAATGCTTCGCACCTTCGCCGAACTCGCTCACCGCATTCGCGCTCAACCCACCCAATGCGTACAAATGTTCGATTCCCAACTCGCGTGCGGCGATGCCGATCTCGCGATGGAACTGCGCCGCATCGATTCCCAGCTCGCCCATATCTCCCAGCACAAAGATGCGCTTGCCATCGGCCTGCGCCAGCACTTCAAGTGCGGCATGCATAGATGCGGGATTGGCGTTGTAGGTATCGTCGATCAAGGTCGCGCCGTGCCGCGCCTGCTTGCGCTGCAAACGTCCTGCCACACCGCCGAAACTTTCCAGCGCGCGGACTATGGTTTCCATCGGCACATGCACTGCCAATGCAGCCGTGGCAGCAGCCAGTGCGTTGCGGGCATTGTGCTCGCCTGGCACTTGCAACAGGGCACGCAACTCCCCTGCCGGAGTATGGGCACGCAACACACCGCCAAATCCTTGTGGCTGCCACTCACCTTTCACTCCAGCCGGATGCTCCAATGCGAAGTCGAACACGCGATGTTTGTCTGCCAGCGTGCGCCACATGCCTGCATGCGCATCGTCGGCGTTGATGATCGCAGTGCCATTGCTTTTCACGCCGGCGAATATCTCGCCTTTGGCACGCGCCACACCTTCAATCGATCCCAGACCTTGCAGATGCGCACCAGTGGCGTTGTTGATCAGCGCCACATCTGGATGGGCGAGGCGCGACAAGTATTCGATCTCGCCAGCATGGTTCATGCCCATCTCGATCACGGCATAGCGATGATGCTCACGCAGTTTGAGCAGCGTGAGCGGCATACCGATATCGTTGTTGAAGTTTCCGCGCGTCGCCAGCACCGCTTCACGCCCTGCGTGCGCACCCAAAATCTCGGCCAGCATCTCTTTCACCGTGGTCTTACCGTTGCTGCCGGTGATAGCGAGCAGCGGGATGTCAAACTGCTTACGCCAGTGCGATGCCAACTTTCCCAGCGCGAGACGCGTGTCTTCCACGTACAAAATTCTGGATTCTGGATTTTTGTGTTGCGCCAACAATTGTCGGCTGGCTTCATTCACCATTGCGGCGACCGCACCAGCTGCCAGCGCTTGCGCGACGAACTGTGCGCCATCGAAGTTCTCTCCCTTGAGCGCGATGAACAGATCACCCTGCGCAATGTTGCGCGTGTCGGTAGAAACTGCATCAAAGCGCACATCCTCGCTTTTCAAGCGAACATGTAATGCGGCTGCAGCTTGCGAGAGCAGCATCATGACCAGCGCTCCTCGGGCTTCCACATACTCAGTGTGCGTTGTGCCATCTCACTGTCCGAGAACGGATGGCGCACACCGGCGATCTCCTGATAGTCCTCATGCCCCTTGCCCGCGATCAGCACCGTGTCATTGATGCGGGCTTTGTTGATCGCCTGTGCGATTGCACGGGCGCGCTCTTCAATCACTTGGCAGTCACCCTGCATACCGCTGCGAATCTGCTCGATGATGCTCAGCGGATCTTCATTGCGCGGGTTGTCGCTGGTCACGATGCGCACATCGGCGAACCTGTCTGCGACAGCACCCATCATCGGCCGCTTACCGCGATCGCGATCCCCGCCACAGCCGAACACGCAGATGACACGGCCACCGGCTGGTTCTGTTGCCTCGCGCAATGTCTGCAACACATTCTCCAGCGCATCCGGCGTGTGTGCGTAGTCCACCACCACCGTCGGAAACTCCCTGCCACCCAAGGTCTGCATGCGCCCGGCCACTGCTTTCTGCAAGCCCAGTTCGCGCGCGGCATCTTCGATATCTACTTCGCTCGCCAGCATCACTGCCAGCGCGCCAAGCAGGTTAGATGCATTGAAGCGACCGATCAATCGGCTGTTCATATCCGTCGCACCCCAGCTGGTGTGCAGCAGCAATGACATGCCCTGCATGTCCGCGCGCACAATTTTCCCGTGCACCATGCGAATGCCGAGTCGTCCGGCGCGTTGCAACGCTTCCTCGCTCAGACCATAGCCGATGACTTCCGCTTCACCGTCGCGCAGTGTCGCAGCCAGCTCATCACCGAATGCATCATCCAGATTAACCACCGCATATTTGAGACCACTCCAGTCGAACAACTTGCGCTTGGCGGCGGCATAGCGCTGCATGTCCCCGTGGTAATCAAGGTGATCGCGGGTAAGATTGGTGAACAGTGCGACATCGAACTGCATGCCATTGACGCGGCCCTGTGTGAGCGCATGCGAAGAGACTTCCATGACAACGGCCTGAGCCCCCTGCTGAATCCCCTCTGCCAGCAGGCCATGTAGATGCAGTCCATCCGGCGTGGTATTCACGCTCGACTGCAACGCATCAGGAAAGCCGTTGCCCAGCGTTCCTATCACCAGACTCTTGCTGCCCACCGCTGCAAAACTGCGCGCCAGCCACTGACTGATCGAAGTCTTGCCGTTGGTGCCGGTCACACCCACTGACCACAGTTTGCTGGAAGGCTGACCATAGATGCTGTCAGCGATGTATCCGGCCTGCTGACGCAAACCGGCCACTGGCAGATTTGGCACTTTCCATTCCGGCTTCCAGTGAAAATCCTTTATTTCCCAGATCACGGCATTCGCACCATTCTCTATGGCTTGAGGGATGTAACGACGCCCATCATTGCCCTCACCGGGATACGCGACGAAGGTGTCGCCCGCTCGCACTGCGCGGCTATCTGAAACTAGGCGCGTGACCTCGACGCCCAGCATGCCCAATTCACCGAGTCGAAGCGCGTTCATGTCTCCTCCTCCACCAGTTGTGTGGACTGCAATACATTATTCAATGGTGCATCGTAGGGGACATCAAGCGCGCGCAACGAAGCGCCCATCACATTCTGAAAGACCGGTGCAGCAACCAAGCCTCCGTAGTATTCGCGACCCGATGGCTCATCCACCATCACTGCCACGATCAGGCGCGGATCGGAAGCCGGCGCCATACCGATGAAGGACGCCACGTATTCATCAACGTAGCGACCATTCTGCAATTTGTGTGCAGTCCCCGTCTTGCCCGCCACGCGATAGCCGCGTATCTGTGCCAACGGTGCGGTTCCGCCCGGCTTCACCACCAGCTCCAGCATGTCGCGAACTTCGCGCGCCGTACGAGGCGAATAGACAGGCTCGCCAGCGGCATGTCCGGTTTGGCGCAACATACTGATTGGCTTCAGCTCGCCATCATTGGCGAACACGGTGTAGGCACGCGCCAGTTGCAGCAGACTGACCGAGATGCCGTTGCCATAAGACATGGTCGCCTGCTCGATTGGCCGCCAGGTTTTGAAGTCTCGCAATATTCCCGACGTCTCACCGGGAAAGCCGCTTCCCGGACGCATGCCAAAACCCGAATCGCTCAAGTGCCCCCAGAAAGTCTGCGGTGTCAGCGACAAAGCCATCTTTGCTGAGCCGACATTGCTTGATTTCTGGATGATCTGAGACACAGTCATCACACCGTCCGGATGAGTGTCATGGATGGTGCGACCATTTATAGTCATCCTGCCATCACCGGTATCGATGCGTGTATCCGGTTTGTATTTGCCCTCTTCCAGCACCGCCGCCGCAGCGAACGCTTTCATGGTCGAGCCGGGCTCGAACATGTCTGTTACGGCACGATTGCGCATCACTGAAAGTGTCGCCCCTTGACGATTATTAGGGTTGTAAGTAGGCCAATTAGCCAGCGCCAGCACTTCACCACTCTTCGCATCCAACACCACGATCGAGCCTGATTTGGCCTTGTGGTCAATCACAGCCTGCCTGATTTCGCGGAAAGCCAGAAACTGCAATTTACTGTCTAAGCTGAGCGCGACATCCTCCCCCTCTTTCGGAGCATGCAGACTGCCCACATCTTCGATGATGTGCCCTCGCCTATCCTTGATCACGCGTTGACTGCCCGGCTTTCCACCCAACTTGTCTTGCAGTACCAGCTCGATGCCTTCGCGACCGTTGTCGTCAACATCGGTAAAGCCGAGCAGATGCGAAGTCACCTCACCTGCCGGGTAATAGCGTTTATATTCTCGCTGCAGGGATATGCCGGGAATGCCGAGTGCCGCCACTTTTTGCGCTTGCTCAGGCGGCAACTGACGCTTCAGGAAAACAAAGTCGCGTCGTGCTTGCAGCTTCTCGCGCAACACTTCAGGTTTCATTTCCAGAGCCCGCGCAAGATTCATCAACTGCCGCAGGTCTATCTCCACCTCAGCCGGACTGGCCCACACGGATTCAACGGGTGTGCTGATCGCCAGCGGCTCTCCGTTTCGGTCGGTGATCATGCCGCGGTGCGCCGACACCTCGATCACGCGCGCATAACGCGCATCACCTTTTTGCTGCAGGAAATCGTTGTGGATGCCTTGCAGGTAGACGCCCCGGACGAACAATGCCAGCATCACTAGCAGCAGCAATACAAACAAGGCGCGTGAGCGCCATGCGGGCAATGCAAGTTGCGAAGAAGTCTGCGGCAGCGAGGCGTAATTCATGGTTGCCCCTCATCACCATCGATACGCACCAGATGCATCTGGTCATTAGTCGGCAGGTGCATCTGTAATTGCTGACGAGCGAGCTTCTCCACGCGTGTTGGCATCACCAACGTGCTCTGCTCGAGTTGCAATTTCCCCCACTCAACATCCATATGTTGCGCCCGTTCCTTTTCGTACTGCAGATCCACAAACAACTTTCGTGCCTTGTGTTGGGAGGTGACAAGCCCCAACGCACATGCGATGACCACTACCAACAGCAATACATTCAGCCTAGCCACCCAGCCGCTCCGCCACTCTCAGCACCGCACTGCGTGCACGGGGATTGACCGCCAACTCCGCTTCCGATGCAAAGACCGGCTTGCCGACCAACTTGATCTTTCCCTGCGGCACATCCACCGCGCGGATCGGTACGAACTTGGGCACCTTGTCGCCCTGCGCCATATCGCGCATGAATCGCTTCACGATGCGGTCTTCAAGAGAATGGAAGCTGATGATGGACATGCGCCCGCCTTCTTTCAGTTGTTCCACACACTGCGGAAGGATGTTCTCGAGCTCTTCGAGCTCGCGATTGATATAAATCCGTATAGCCTGAAAGGTTCGCGTGGCCGGGTTCTTGCCCGGTTCGCGCGTGCGCACGCACTGCGCCACGATGTCGCAGAGTTGTTTGGTTGTCTCGATAGCCCGCTCCTGGCGCGCAGCAACAATCGTCCTTGCAACCTGCCTAGCAAACCGTTCTTCGCCGTAATCACGTATCACCTCCGCCAGTTCTTTTTCTTCCACTGTCGCCAGCCATTCCGCTGCCGTCTGCCCGCTACTCGTATCCATGCGCATATCCAGCGGCGCATCGAAACGAAAACTAAAACCGCGTTGCTCGTCGTCCAGTTGTGGTGAAGAAACACCCAAGTCCAACAGCACGCCATCCACCTTGCCAACGCCCAACTCTTGCAACACTTGCGCCAACTGCTCAAAACCTCGATGCACCAACGTGAACCGCGCATCTTCGATCGCGCGGCCCGCTGCGATAGCGGCCAGATCTTTATCCAACGCGATCAAGCGACCTTGTGCTCCCAGCTGCTGCAAGATCAAGCGACTATGTCCGCCACGCCCGAAAGTGCCGTCAACATAGATGCCATTCGGCTTCACCTGCAGCGCTTCAACCGCCTCGCTCAACAGGACGGTCGCATGCGCGAACGCCTCACTCACAAGGTGAACCCCTCAAGCTCCGGCGGCAGATCGTCTATCGAGAAACTTGTCATCTTCTCGTATTGGGCCTGCCAACGTGCTTCGTCCCACAATTCGAATTTATTGCCCTGACCGACCAGCATCACGCGCTTATCAAGCTTGGCGTAATCACGCAGGGTCGCGGAGATAAGAACCCGCCCAGCAGCATCCATAGCCACCTCTTCGGCATGGCCGACGAGGAAGCGCTGCAAAGCACGTATCTTTGGATTGAGCGCGGAAAGCTTCATCAGCTTCTCGCGGATAGGTTGCCATTCGGGCTGGGGATAGACCAACAGACAGCCATCTGCATCGGCAGTCAGCACCAACTGACCCGCGCAATGGGCCAGCAGCATGTCGCGATACCGCGTCGGTATCGTCAACCTGCCTTTGCCATCCAGATTAAATTGAGCCGCCCCTTGAAACATAAAACCCCTTGCCTCCCATTTATTCCCACTTTTTACCACTGGGACCCACTATATTGAAAACAATGGGGTCGGTCAAGCAGGAAAATGGATTTTTTCTTTTCAGGACAAAGAGTTAGCGGCCCTCCTTAATGAAAAACAAATATGCTTAAAAAGCAATGAATTGCACAAACTAGCTAAAGTTGTTTGTTACAGGGAGTGTTCTATCCAGCCTACAGGCCTATGCATTCTTGCATATTGTGTTGCGACTCTACGTCGACTGCCACAACAACTATTCAGGTGCATGCCAAAATCAACTTACTCAAAGGACACTCTCCAACGATCATAATAATTGCGCTAATGAATAGGCCAGTTCGAGCGAGTCCAGGGCTGTATATAGACCTATATATGGGTGGCCTATATATAGGTCTATATACAAACGACATATTGTTAAACCCAATCGCTTCAGTTAAGTTTCCCCTCCCGTCAAGAGGGATAAATCCTCAAGGCCAGCACTTCACATAAAGGAAATATCGTGTTTCCCCATATCCAATATGGAGAAGCACATGATTTCATTCCCCAACCAACATGAAAGGCGGCATCCATGCGTTGTACGACTGCACTATTAACAGGCTGCATTCTTTCTACTGTATTTCTATCCGGATGCGCCACTGAGAGCTCGCAGGCGCTGGCTACTCCCCAAGTCAATTCAGCACAAACAATCTATAACGGCCCCAAGTCTGCGCTTGTTGTTGGCAAGTTTGATAACCGCTCCAGCTTTATGCGCGGGCTTTTCTCTGACGGCGTAGATCGTCTAGGCAGCCAAGCCAAAACGATTTTGATTTCGCATTTACAGCAATCGAATCACTTTTCCGTGATGGATCGCGAGAACATGCTGGAGTCCGAGTTTGAATCTGGATTAACGGGAAAAACACGAAAGATAAAAGGGGCGGAATTCATCGTTACAGGCGATGTAACCGAATTCGGTCGCAAGGAAGTCGGAGACCGCCAACTATTTGGGCTGCTGGGGCGCGGCAAAACACAAATCGCCTATTCCAAAGTCACCCTAAATATCGTTAATGCTGAAACTTCTGAAGTCGTGTTCTCGGTGCAAGGCGCCGGAGAATACGCCCTCTCCAACCGCGAAGTTATCGGTTTTGGAGGCACTGCCAGTTACGACTCAACACTTAACGGAAAAGTGCTTGATCTTGCTATTCGCGAAGCTGTGAATCGACTTGTAGAAGGCGTCGATCAAGGCGTATTGAAATCTCAAAACTAAATTGAAAGCACCCTTCAAATGAAAAAAATCGTCATACCACTTCTGCTTGCCTTAAGCGCGTTAACCGGTTGCTCATCACCACACACCATGTACCACTGGGGCAATTACGAAGAGCAGATATATTCCAACTATTCTGAACCGGGAAAACTAACGCCGGAGCAACAACTAACCGATCTCGAGAACGATGCCCAACTCATGCAAACAAACAAGTCGGCCGCCCCTCCGGGCTTTCATGCGCAGCTAGGTTATTTGTATTTCCAGACCGGCAAGACTGACCATGCTCTGCAGGCATTCGAGACTGAAAAAAAGCTATATCCAGAATCTAGCGTTTATATGAACCGACTGATTGCGCGTCTCTCTCACTAAGGAAAATAATGTTCAATATCATCAAGCGAACCCTATTGTGCATCGCAGCCTTTTCACTCGTTGCATGCGCCACCCCGGCAACCAAAGACTACTCAGCCTTCAAGCAAAGCAAGCCGCGCTCTATTGTCGTGCTCCCACCGCTCAACAACTCCCCCGACATAAATGCAACATACAGCGTGCTATCTACGGTAACGCAGCCTTTATCGGAAGCCGGCTACTATGTCTTCCCAGTAGCGCTGGTTGATCAAACCTTCAGAGAAAATGGCATGTCCAATCCGGGTGAAATGCATCAAGCCCCCTTAACTAAAATCCGTGAAGTATTTGGCGCGGACTCTGCGCTGTATATAACCATCAGCAATTACGGCACTTCATATAAGGTTGTTAGTAGCGATATCGTTGTTACCGCCAGTGCAAATCTTATCGATGTTCGCAATGGACAATTGCTATGGGAAGGCACGGCTTCGGCATCGGATGCAGAAGGAAAGAATAATCAAGGAGGGATTGCCTCACTTCTGATTGCAGCAGTGGTAAAACAAGTAGTGAGCAATGTGTCAGGCGACGGCCCAAGTCACCGAATCGCCCGTGTCGCCAGCAATCGACTACTGACCGCACAACCCAATGGTCTTTTGTATGGTCCGCGATCAAACATGTATGAAAAAGACCGCTAGTAAATTCAAGTAAGCAAAGCTGGTAACTCATTCGAGAACAGCATTGAAAAGGCGAATTATTTTCATCTGCAAACAATTCGCCTTTTCAGTTATGTGAATCAGTTCAGAGCCGGCTCGCTGCCTTTTGGAAACAGCACCCACATGCGGCCGCGCTGTTTCATGCGTCCCGCCTTGGCACCGGCCATCTCACCGAAGCCCCAGAAGAAATCGGCACGGACAGCACCTTTGATGGCACCGCCGGTGTCCTGCGCAAACATGAGGCGATTGAGCGGCTCCTCAGTATTGGGCTGAGTGGTGGATAAGAACACCGGCACGCCGAGCGGCATGGTGCGCCGATCGACCGCGATGCTGTATTCATTGGTGAGTGGTACGCCCAAAGCGCCCACAGGGCCGGAAATAGCATCCGGCAATTCGCGGAAGAACACATAGCTGGGATTGTGACCCAGTAGCACTGTCAATCGATCCGGATTCATTTCCGCCCAACGCTTGATGCTTTGCATCGAAGCCTGATCCGCCGTCATTTCTCCCATATCAATCAAGCGACGCCCGATAGAAGCATATGGATGCCCGTTCTGATCGGCGTAACCGATCTTGACCCTTGTGCCATCTTCCAACTGGATACGGCCCGAACCTTGTATCTGCAGGAAGAAGAGCTCGACTTCATTCTCCACCCACAGGAAGGCATGGCCCTGTAGCGCCTCGGCCTGACCGGCATCGATCTCGGCACGATTGAAATAAGGCACTACGCGTTTTCCATCCAAACGTCCGCGCACGCGCTTGCCACGGAATTCCGGATACAGCTCACCCATGTCGACTTCCAACATATCTTCAGGTGGCGCATAGATGGGATAGGGATATTTGGCACTCTTTTTGCGACTGCCATGCAGCAACGGTTCGTAATAACCGGTGACCAGTCCGGTATCTGTACCGTCCGGATTGAGGATGCGATAGGGCGTGAACCATGTCTCATAGAAAGTACGCTGCGCCATCAGGTCGTCCGGCGCGACGGCTTTTGCCGCATCACAGATCGGCAGCCACAAAGTCTTAAAGCGGAGTGCGCGGCAACTCTGCTCTAACGCCGGCCATGAGGCGGGCAGCTCCTGATTCAGCCAGTCCGGCAGCTCTTTCCAAGTCGCCAACATGAAATCGGGCGAAACCTTACCGACCGGCGGCACAGGCTCGATCACGGTAGGCTTGAAGATATTACAGGCTGACAACCAGACACTGAGAACCAGCAACAAGGCCAGATTACGAACTGGGAAAAGAGGCTTCATTGTTTCCTATCTAATGCAGCGTGCGCGGCACACTTAAAACGAACTGGGGCACGGGAACCGTGAACTCGCCACCATCCAACACTTGCATGCGGTAGCTGCCAGACATTGTACCCACTTGGGTGGCCAATACGGTACCGCTGGAATATTCGAACTTATCACCCGGCTTGATCAGCGGCTGCTCACCGACCACTCCTTTGCCTTTCACTTCTTGCACATGATCGTTGGAATCCGTGATGATCCAGTGACGACTCAACAGCTGCACCGCATGCGAGCCCTGATTGGTGATGGTAATGGTGTAGGAGAAAACGAAGCGATTTTCGGCTTCGTCAGACTGTTCCGCCAGATGCCGTACCTGCACGGCAACGTGAATGCGATATTGAGAAGAATCTTCCATCGCAGCATTTCACCGTATTTTGCGTTACATGACAAGCCGCACAGCGGAGAGTGGCGCATTTCAGGTAAAATGCACGTCTAAAATTTAAACCCCTCTTAATAAAAGGAACTCTCATGGATTATCAAATCGCCCCCTCCATCCTCTCCGCAAACTTCGCCATGCTGGGTCAGGAAGTGGACAACGTACTGGCCTCCGGCGCAGACATCGTGCACTTCGACGTGATGGACAACCACTATGTTCCTAACCTGACCATCGGCCCTCTGGTCTGCGAAGCGCTGCGCAAGCATGGCGTGACTGCCGATATCGACGTGCACCTGATGGTCAAGCCGGTGGATCGCATCATCCCCGACTTCGCCAAAGCTGGCGCGACTTACATCACTTTCCACCCGGAAGCTTCCGAGCACATCGATCGCACCATCGGCATGATCAAGGAACTCGGCTGCAAGGCCGGCCTAGTGTTCAATCCAGCCACACCGCTGGACATCCTTGAATACACCCTGCCCAAGCTGGACATGGTGTTGTTGATGTCGGTCAACCCAGGCTTCGGTGGTCAGAAGTTCATCCCTCACGTTTTGGACAAGGCTCGCAAAGTGCGCGCCATGATCGACGCAGGCGGTTACAACTGCCGCCTGGAGATCGACGGCGGCGTCGGCCCGGCCAACATCAAAGAAGTGGCTGAAGCAGGTGTGGATACATTCGTGGCAGGCTCTGCTGTGTTCGGCAAAAAGAACGACAAAGACGCTAACCACTACAACACCATCATCGCTGAGCTGCGCGCTGAGCTGGCCAAAGTCGGCAAGTAATGGCGTTCAAGGACTTCCCGCTGGCCGTGTCGGCCATCGTCATCGATCTGGACGGTACGCTGATGCATACCGCGCCGGAGTTGGCAGAATCCGCCAATCGCATGTTGCGTGACATGGGCCGTGCGCCCGTGTCGCAAGACCTGCTGATGAGCTACATCGGCAACGGCGTGCACTGGCTGGTGAAGCGTGCGCTGACAGGCGACATGCATGCCGAGCCGGATGCCGCGCTGTTCGATGAAGCACTGCCGATCTTTGAAAAGCATTACACCGAGCTGGCTTGCGAGAGCAAGACGTTCACCAATGTGGTGCAAGGTCTGGATGCGATGAAGGCAGCGGGCTTCCGTTTGGGTTGCATCACCAACAAAGTGATGCGCTATACCGACCCGATCCTGAAAGCCTCCGGCCTCGCGCCGTATTTCGAGATCGTGATCGCGGGCGACACCCTGCCCGAGAAGAAGCCGCACCCGATGCCTTTGCTGCACGCGGCAAAATTCTTCGGCTGTGCCATCGAGAATCTGCTGCTGGTCGGCGATTCATTGAGTGATGCACAAGCGGCACGTGCCGCAGGATGTCCCATCATCTGCGTGCCTTACGGCTACAATCACGGCGAACCGGTCGAAACATTGAACGTGGATGCTGTCATCCCCGATCTGACCTTGGTATTGCCACTCATCAAAAAACTTTGACATGACACATACAGACCTCTCTTTGAAGACGACCTACTGGCGATGGTGATCCTGCATCACCGGACGACATGTCCGCCCATGGTCATTGAAAAAACTTTAGAGAGGTCTTTATGCTGTCCCCTATCACCCAAGAAGAATTCAACGCGCTAGCCGCACAAGGCTACAACCGCATCCCGCTGGTCGCCGAGACTTTCGCCGATCTCGACACACCGTTAGCGCTGTATCTCAAGCTGGCCAACAAGCCGTTCTCCTATCTGCTCGAATCGGTACAGGGTGGCGAACGCTTCGGCCGCTATTCCTTCATCGGTCTGCCAGCCGAGACACACATCTCGGTACGCGGGCAGAACGTCACACTGAGCACACCGCGGGGTAAGACCACGCAGCACGCCGACAAGCCACTCGACTTCATCAGCGACTACCAGAAACGTTTCAAGGTCGCGCCATTGTCCGGCCTGCCACGTTTCACTGGCGGACTAGCAGGCTACTTCGGTTACGACACGGTGCGTTACATCGAACCGCGACTGGCCAAGACACAGAAGCCGGATACGCTGGGCACGCCCGACATCCTGCTGATGCTGACTGAGCAACTCGCAGTCATCGACAACCTGTCCGGCAAGCTCACTTTCATCGTCTATGTCGATCCGGCACAGGACGACGCTTACTCGCTCGGACGAGATCGTCTGCGCGAACTGGTCAGCATGATGCGACGCCCGGCAGAGATCCCGTTCGCACCACCAGCCGAACAGGTCGAAGCGAAATCGGAGTTCGGTGAAGCCGCCTTCAAAGCGGCGGTAGAAAAGTCCAAGCAATACATCTTCGACGGCGACATCATGCAAGTGGTGATATCGCAGCGCATGTCGCAGCCCTTCCCGGCTTCGCCATTGTCGCTGTATCGCGCGCTGCGCAGCATCAATCCTTCCCCCTACATGTTCTATTACGACATGGGCGATCATCATGTGGTCGGTTCTTCGCCAGAGATATTGGCGCGACTGGAAGGCGAGATGGTCACCGTGCGCCCCATCGCTGGAACACGTCCGCGCGGCAAGACAGCGGAACAAGATGTCGCACTCGCTGAAGAATTATTGGCCGACCCGAAAGAACTGGCCGAGCACCTGATGCTGATCGACCTCGGCCGCAACGACATCGGCCGCGTAGCAGAACACGGCACAGTGAAGCTCACCGACAAGATGGTGATCGAACGTTATTCGCACGTGATGCATATCGTCTCCAACGTCGAAGCCAAGTTGAAGCAAGGTCTGGATGCGATGGACGTGCTGAAAGCCACCTTCCCCGCAGGAACTGTTTCTGGCGCAGCGAAAGTGCGCGCGATGGAGATCATCGACGAACTGGAACCTTCCAAGCGCGGCATCTATGCCGGAGCGGTCGGCTACCTCGGCTTCAATGGTGACATGGATGTCGCCATCGCATTACGCACTGCCGTCGTGAAAGACAAGACGCTCTACGTGCAAGCGGGCGCAGGCATCGTTGCCGATTCCAACCCCGACAGCGAATGGATGGAAACGCAGAACAAGGCACGCGCGGTATTGCGCGCGGCCGAGATGGTGATGGACGGGCTCGATGCCCAGAACCACCGCTAGGAGAACACTATGCTATTGATGATAGACAACTACGATTCCTTCACCTACAACCTGGTGCAGTACTTCGCCGAACTCGGCGCGGATGTGATGGTGAAGCGCAACGACGAGATCACTGTCGAAGAGATCGCGCAGATGAACCCGCAGCATCTGGTCATCTCGCCCGGCCCTTGCACACCGAACGAAGCCGGCATCTCGGTCGCCGCCATCAAACAATACGCTGGCAAGATTCCGCTGCTGGGGGTGTGCCTCGGCCACCAGAGTATCGGCCAGGCTTTCGGCGGCAAGATCATCCACGCCAAGACATTGATGCACGGCAAGACCTCGCTGATCAACCACAACAGCAACAGCGTGTTCACCGGCCTGCCAAATCCGTTCACCGCCACACGCTACCATTCGCTGGTGATCGAGCGCGAGACGCTGCCCGATTGTCTGGAGATCACGGCTTGGACTGACGACAACGAGATCATGGGCGTGCGTCACAAGACCTTGCCGGTACACGGCGTACAGTTCCATCCTGAGTCCATCCTCACCGAACACGGACACGACATGCTGAAGAACTTTCTGGAGGGCAAACCATGACGCCGCAAGACGCACTCAAACGCATCATCGAACATCGCGAGATCTTCCATGACGAGATGGTCGCACTGATGCGCCAGATCATGGGCGGCGAAGTCTCGCCCGTAATGATCGCCGCCATCATCACCGGCCTGCGCGTGAAGAAAGAGACCATCGGCGAGATCGCCGGTGCAGCCAGCGTGATGCGCGAACTGTCCACCAAAGTAGAGATGGCCGACGATTCGAGACTGGTAGATACCTGCGGCACCGGCGGTGACGGCGCGCACACCTTCAACATCTCCACCGCCTCGGCGTTCGTCGCAGCAGCAGCAGGTGCGAAGATCGCCAAGCACGGCGGTCGCTCTGTCTCCTCGCAATCTGGCAGTGCGGACGTGCTGGAAGCATTGGGCATCAATATCAATCTGTCGCCTGAGCAAGCCGCGAAGTGCATCAACGATGTCGGCTTCGGTTTCATGTTCGCGCCCAACTATCACAGCGCGATGAAACACGCCGCACCGGTGCGCAAAGAATTGGGTATCCGCACCCTGTTCAACATCCTCGGCCCGCTGACCAATCCTGCCGGTGCGAAACAACAATTGCTGGGCGTGTTCCATCGCGATCTGGTCGGCATCCAAGCCCGTGTATTGCAGCGTCTGGGCAGCAAGCGGGTGATGGTTGTGCACGGCGCAGATGGACTGGACGAGATCACCATCACCGGTGAGACCCTAGTGGCCGAACTCAAAGACGGCGATGTACGCGAATACACCATCCACCCCAAACAGTTCGGTTTGAGCACCGCCTCGCTGGACGACATCCATACCGATAGCGTGCAGGCCTCGCGCGACATGATCCTCGACGTACTGGAGAATCAAAAAAGCGCGGCGCTGGACATCGTGTTGCTCAATGCAGGCGCTTCGATCTATCTTGCAGGACTGGCTGACACGCTGGAGCTGGGCATCAAGAAAGCCGCCGAAGTCATCACCAGCGGCGCAGCGAAAGCCAAACTGGCGCAACTGGTTCAGGTAAGCAACGCGTAATGAATCTGCAAGATTCGCGCCTCTCGTTCTTCAACTAAGCAGTGCACGAATACTAGCGATGGTTTCAGTACAGCATCAATTCCCGGCGCTCACCGGTGACGATAGTGCAGATATCCAGAGTTGGGTGTCCGCACTGTCTGGCACCTTCGAAGCCAAAGAGATCGATCTGATCAAGCAGGCCTGCGAATTCGCCGCCCCGCTCTATCAAGGCAGCACCGACATCACCGGCACGCCACTACTGCAACACGCGCTCGGTTCCGCCGCCATCCTGATTGGCCTCAATATGGATCACGAGGCTATCGCCGCCACCGCCTTGCACGCCGTGCCCGACTTTCTGCAAGACGCACCTATCGTATTGAAAGAACGCTTCGGCGCCAATGTCGCGGGACTGGTGGACGGTATCTCGCGCATGGAGCATGTGCGCCAGTTCAGCGAAGTGCGCGGCACGCAGGGCGCGGAAGAAGCCGCACAACAAGTCGAGACTATGCGCAAGATGTTGCTGGCGATGGTGGAAGACATTCGCGTGGTGTTGATCAAACTTGCCGAGCGCACCCAGACGCTGCGCCATCTCTCCCGAGTGGACGAGGCCGTGCAACGACAAGTCGCGCAAGATACGCAAAGCATCTTCGCCCCGCTCGCCAACCGCCTCGGCGTGTGGCAGATCAAGTGGGAACTGGAAGACCTTTCCATGCGCTATCTGGAACCGGGGCTATATAAACAGATCGCCAAGTCGCTGGACGAGAAACGCGTGGATAGAGAACGCTACATCACCGACCTCGTCGCGCAACTGCAGCAGACACTAAAAGACGCAGGCATCGACGGTGAAGTGACTGGCCGCCCCAAACACATCTACAGCATCATCAACAAGATGAAGCGCAAGCATCTCAACTTCGACGAGTTGTATGACGTGCGCGCGGTGCGCATCCTGGTGGACGACATCGAGCAATGTTATGCCGCGCTGTCACTGGTGCACGAACTGTGGCTACCGATACAAAAAGAGTTCGACGACTACATCGCCAAACCGAAACCAAACGGCTACAGCTCGCTGCACACCGCCGTGCTCGGCCCGCGCCGACTGTCGGTGGAAGTGCAGATTCGCACACGCCAGATGCATCACGATTCCGAACTCGGCGTCGCCGCGCACTGGCGCTACAAAGAGAACAAGAAATCCGAAGGCGGTCTGGACGAGAAAGTCGCTTGGCTGCGTCAGGTGCTGGCATGGAAAGCAGAACTGGCGGACAGCGGCGAGTTACAGGAACAGCTCAGCAATGAATTGATCCAGGATCGTGTGTATGTGCTGACCCCGCAAGGCAAGGTGATCGACCTGCCCACAGGTGCGACACCGGTGGACTTCGCCTACGTGCTGCACACCAACTTAGGCCATCGCACGCGCGGCGCAAAAGTGGACGGCAACATCGTGCCACTCAAACACCCATTGCAGACCGGCCAGCGCGTGGAGATACTCACCGTCAAACAAGGCGGCCCAAGCCGCGACTGGGCCAATCCGCAACTCGGCTATCTAAAGAGTTCGCGCGCACGCGCCAAGGTGCGCCACTGGTTCTCGGAACAGAATCTAGACGACAGTATCTCGCAAGGACGCGCGCTGCTGGATCGCGAACTGCATCGAGTCGGCGTTAACGACATCAATCTGGAAAAGCTCGCACAGCAACTGCGCTACAACAAACCGGACGACCTCTACGCCGCACTCGGTCGCGGCGACATCACCCCGCGCCGCGCCAGCCTTGCACTAGTGCGAGAAGCACCGCCTCAGCGCAAGGTCGCATCAAGCAGCGGTCAGTCGCAAGCACCCAAACGCGTATCGATCGAAGGTGAGAGCAGCCTGACCTACAAATTCGCGTTGTGCTGCCATCCCGAATTCCCCGCCCACATCGTCGGCTACGTCACCCGCGACCGCGGCATCACCATCCACCGCCACGACTGCCCCTTCATGCAGCGGGTACCGGAAGAGCGCGAGGACAGGTTGCTGGATGCGAAGTGGACGAATTGAAGGACTGCTTTGCGGAGATGCGAAATGGTGGATAGACTTCGCCTATCGGCCACAAGCTGACTATTGGGAGGTTTTCGGATGTCGGAAATTAATCTTGAAATAGCATTATTCG
This sequence comes from Sideroxydans sp., assembly GCA_024636935.1. GTDB lineage: Bacteria > Pseudomonadota > Gammaproteobacteria > Burkholderiales > Gallionellaceae > Sideroxyarcus. The sequence continues at coordinate 71,083 of JAGXGC010000027.1, forward strand.
AAATTAAGCAGCTCACAGCCGAGATCGAGCAGCTCACAGTCGTGAAAGAATATCTCAATGAAGATAGAGATCGGATAGCCGATGAGAGAGATCGGATAGCTGACATTCGCTAAGGTCTGCAACGGGTTAATAACACCCAGTCACCATCGTCTGCTCCAGAGCATTCAATAATTAGCAAAGTCACAGCTTCAAGTCTTGCATTGCCACATCCCGAACTTAGGCGATCCGCTTGAGCTAAGCTGTATCATTCAGTACCCGTCCACTGCGCTTTCCATTTTCGCCAATGAGGAGGAAATATGAATTCCCAGACTACGCCCAAAAAGATGCTTTCGTTTCTTGATCCAGCTCAGCCGCAGCCTTGGGCAAGCTTCATCGAGCAGATTGACCGTGTGGCACCACACCTAGGAAAGCTCGGCTACTGGCTGGATACTCTGAAGCATCCCAAACGAGTACTGAATGTCGGGATACCGATTCGTCGCGATGACGGTACGCTGGAGCATTACGAGGGATATCGGGTCCATCACAATCTTTCGCGAGGTCCAGGAAAAGGCGGCGTACGTTTTCATCCGAACGTATCGATGAATGAGGTGATGGCCCTGTCAGGTTGGATGACGATCAAGAATGCCGCCTTGAATCTACCCTTTGGCGGCGCGAAAGGCGGGGTGCGCGTGGATCCGGCTTCGTTATCGACTGGGGAGTTGGAGCGACTGACGCGCCGCTATACCTCTGAAATTGGCATCCTTATCGGCCCCAACAAAGATATTCCTGCTCCCGATGTCGGCACCAACGAGCAGACCATGTCTTGGATGATGGATACCTATTCCGTCAATCAGGGTGCAACGGTGTCTGGTGTCGTGACTGGCAAACCGATCAGTCTGGGCGGCAGCTTGGGGCGACGCGAGGCAACCGGACGCGGTGTATTCGTCACGGCGCGCGAAGCTGGGCTGCTACAGGGTGTGGCAATCAAGGATGCGCGCGTGGTGATACAGGGCTTCGGCAATGTGGGTTCGGTGGCAGCACAATGTTTTGCTGCAGCAGGCGCGCGAATCGTTGCACTACAGGATGCCAGCGGCAGCATTAGCAACCCGGATGGTATAGATATCGAGGCTGCCATTGAATGCGTCAAAGGGGGCGGCCGCCTCATAGACATGCCCGGCGCGGAGGTTATCAGTGCAGATGATTTCTGGAACATTCCAAGCGACTATCTGGTGCCGGCAGCACTCGAAGGACAGATTGACGCATCACTCGCAGAACGTCTCGACACAAAGATCATCGTCGAGGGTGCCAATGGCCCAACACTGCCTGAAGCAGATGATGTACTCGCTAAGCGCGGCATCACGGTCGTACCGGATGTGGTTGCCAATGCGGGTGGCGTTACAGTCAGCTATTTCGAATGGGTGCAGGATTTCTCCAGTTTCTTTTGGAGCGAGCAGGAGATCAATCAACGACTGGAAAACATCATGTCTGCCGCGTTTCATTCGGTCGCAGAGCTTGCCGTGGAGCGCAAGGTATCGCTGCGCACTGCAGCTTTCATCATTGCCTGTACCAGAATATTGGCAGCGCGCGACCGGCGCGGCCTTTATCCCTAAATTTCAGCCTCGCAGTTTTTCAACACGCAAATCCCGATAAGCTCAACCAGCGCTCCACCCCTAGCCCACTTTGGGAGAGGGGAAATGCGCTCGGGATAACCCACCACCTCTGTTAAACTGCGCGCCGCTGTCGTTTCTGGTTTTGTTTGGCTCGCCGTAACGCCGCTCCATTTTCATGGATCGGGTCAGACGGTCCGCGTGTAGCCGACTTCATCTTGAAGCGATGGAATGTGCCGTATCAACGCGCTGCCAGTGTGCAGGTCTGCAGATCCTATGAGGTACGAAGCTTTGTCGCCGCACTTGCATCGCAAGCACGCACTCGCTTTTTTCGTCCATCCCGCATGGACGTCGTGACGTCATTTCTGCCTTCCCCATGCACTGTCGGCGCCCACTAATTAAAGGGTAGCCATGTCTTCTTTCGCATCTTCGAAAATCATCAAAGCGTTGCTTGCAGCCGCTTTCGCTTCCGTCACTTTGCTGACTTCCAGCCTGTCTCTGGCTCAGCCGGTGTTGCGCGTTTCCGCCATTCCCGATGAATCGCCGACCGAGTTGCAGCGCAAGTTCAAACCGCTGGGTGAATATCTGGAAAAGAGATTGGGCATGAAGGTCGAGTTCACGCCGGTCACTGATTACGCCGCTTCGGTGGAAGGTCTGATCAACGACAAACTGGACATGGTGTGGTTCGGCGGCTTCACTTTCGTGCAAGCCAAAGTACGCAGCCACGACAAAGTGATCCCGCTGGTGCAGCGCGCAGAGGACGAGAAGTTCCAGTCCGTGTTCATCACCACGCGCGATGACATCAATTCGCTGCAAGACCTGAAATGGAAGACTTTCACCTTCGGTTCCGAGTCTTCCACTTCCGGCCATCTGATGCCGCGCTCTTTCTTGCTGGCTGCGAACATCGATCCAGATACGAATATGAAGCGCATCGCTTTCTCCGGCGCACATGACGCGACCGTCGCTGCTGTGGCCGGTGGCAAGGTGGATGCAGGCGCACTGAACATCTCGGTATGGAACAAGCTGGTGGCAGCAGGCAAGGTCGATACCAAAGTCGTGCATGTGTTCTACACCACACCGGGCTATTTCGATTACAACTGGACCGTACGTTCCGACATGGATCCGGCGCTGCGCGAAAAATTGGCCAAGGCTTTCTTGGATCTGAATGCCAATGATGCGCACGATAAAGAGATCCTCGATCTGCAACGCGCGACTAGCTTCATCCGCACCAAGGCCGAGAACTACAGCGCGATCGAAACTGCTGCTCGCAGCGCAGGTCTGCTGAAGTAAGCATGTCGTTCGTATTACGCGGCGTCAGCGTGCGCCATGCTTCGGCGGCGCGCGCCGACTTGGTCCATGCGCTGAACGAAGTGGATCTGAAGATCGATCAAGGCGAGCAGATCGCCTTGATCGGCCCCTCGGGTGCGGGCAAGACGACCTTGCTGCATACGCTGGCCTGCGCCCATCCGCCGACTTCCGGCGAGTTCTCTGTGTTCGATACGCAACCGTGGACGCTGCAACATGCGGCGCGTCATGTGTTGCGCGCTCGGCTGTTCCTCGCACCGCAGACACCGCCGCTGCCACCACGACAACGTGTGGTGACGGCGGTGCTGGCGGGCTGTTTGCCGCAATGGGGATTCTGGAAAAGCATCGCGTCGCTGATCAAGCCCCGCGATGCCGACACTGCATATGACGCGTTGGCGCGTTTCGATCTGCAAGACAAGTTGTATGCGCGCGTGGATCGTTTGTCGGGCGGCGAACGTCAGCGTTGTGGCATGGCGCGCTTGCTGGTTTCCAGTGCCGATGCGTTTCTGGTTGACGAGCCCCTCTCCGCGCTCGACCCGACACTGTCACGGCAGACGCTGCACACCTTGCAAGAGGAAGCCGCGAAACGCAACGCCACGCTGGTGTGCAGCCTGCATCAAGTGGAACTCGCGCTCGAATATTTCCCGCGCATCATCGCGCTGCGCGATGGCCGCATCGTGTTCGATGCTGCACGTGAAGATGTGACGGAAGCGATGATCGCCTCGTTGTACCGCAATGCAAAGAATGACGAGCCGAGTGAAGTGATCGCCACTGAGCCCGAACCAGTAGAAGCGCATTTCGCATGAAGGTGAGTGCAGTCCATCCCGACCCCGCTTGGCGCGGACGCGTCACGGCGACCGTTGTCGCGTTGCTGCTGTTGTGGCCGATGCTGGTCGCCAGCGAATTCAACCCGTGGATTCTTTTTGATGCGCAGAGTCTGGGCGCGACTTGGGACTTCCTGTCCGGTTTCTTTCCGCCTGCGCATTCCAGTGAATTTCTGATGTTGATGTTGGAAGCGACTTGGCAGACTGTCGCCATCGCCACCGCTGGACTCGCGCTGGCATTACTGGGCGCGATCCCGCTGACGTTGTTGGCGACAGAATCTTTGTCCATCTCTCAACTGGAAACAGGCCGCATGCGTATCGCGGGGGCGTTCGTGCGTCAATCTGCGCGCTGGTTGTTGGTCGTGTTGCGCAGCGTGCCGGAACTGGTGTGGGCTTTGTTGCTGGTGCGCATCGTCGGCTTGGGCCCGACAGCAGGTGTTCTGGCTATCGCGCTGACTTACAGCGGCATGCTCGGCAAAGTCTATGCCGAGATATTGGAATCGTCCGAAGCGCATGCCACCGAGGCATTGCTGAAAAACGGCAGCAGCCGACTATCGGCCTTGTTCTATGGCGCACTGCCTGCGGCGGGTTCCGAGTTGGTGTCTTACACCACCTACCGTTGGGAATGCGCGATACGCGGTTCGGTGGTGATGGGTTTCGTCGGCGCGGGCGGCATCGGCCAGCGCATGGATGAATCGATGAAGATGTTGGCGGGCGCGGAGGTTTCCACCATACTGATCATCTTCGTGTTGCTAGTGGCAGGTGCCGACCTGGTCAGCACTTTCTTGCGCAAGCGATTGGGCTGAGATGGATACACGCCGCCCTACTCCTCCACCCGTCATCGCACCTGCCACGCTGGCTTTGTTGGTTAGCTTGCTGGCGCTGGTTGCAGCCAGCTTCTATTCGCTGAACATCAAGTGGGGCGAACTGTTCACGACAAGTGCCGTGCGTTCCAGCATGGAATTCCTGCAAGGTTTTGCACCGCCAGAGATGGCCGCGCCGTTCCTGATCCGCGTCGCAAAAGGCACACTGGAGACACTTTCCATGTCTGCTTTGGGAACGGGTATCGCGTTCGTGATCGGACTGGCATTGGCGCTGCCTGCCAGCGGTCGCTTTGGCAATATTGCGCGCGCCGTTGTGCGACTGATGCTCAATGTGTTGCGTTCTATTCCAGAGTTGGTGTGGGCGGTGATCCTGTTGATCGCTGCTGGCCTAGGGCCGTTCGCGGGTACGCTGGCGCTGGCGATTCACACCAGCGGCGTGCTCGGCAGACTGTTCGCCGATGCATTGGAGAACTTGCCACCAGCCGATGAAAACACGCTTCGCATCAACGGTGCCGGTGCGCTGAACGCTTTCTTCTACGCCGCACTACCGCAGATATTGCCGCAACTGATGTCGTACACCCTTTATCGCTGGGAGAACAACATCCGCGCGGCGGCTATCCTCGGCATCGTCGGTGCGGGTGGCTTGGGACAGATGCTTAAATATCACCTTTCGCTGTTCCAGATGCAGCAGGCCGCCACCGTCATCATCGCGATGCTGTTGATGATCACAGTGGTAGATGCGGTCAGTTTCTGGTTGCGTCGCAGGATGACAGGGAACTAGTGCTTACTCGATGAAGCGCTGCAAGGCCTCAACATCGAACGGCCAGCCGAGTTCGCTGCCGTTATCCATTCTCTTCACTACCGGGATGCGTGTGCCATAGCGTTCCAACAAGTCATCGTCATCCACGATATCGATATGTGCTGCCTGGATACCAATTTGTGTGAGCAAGGCCTCGGCCTGCTCGCACAGATGGCAGAACGTGGTGCTATACAGAATGAGTTTCATCGCTGCAGGCACAGCTTCTGGATCATGCGCTCTTCGTCGGCGGGCACGATACAAATGGGTATGCCAGTGCCGGTGTCGATGCGCACGGCATTTTCTGTATTGGCAGCAGGATCAAGGGTGATGCCCATGAACGCCAGCGTACTACATATCTTTTCGCGTACTGGCGCGCTGTGCTCTCCTATGCCGCCGGTGAATACCAGCGCATCCAGCCCGCCCGCCTTCGCTGCAAGACTGCCGATGGCCGCACTCGCCTGATGACAAAAATAATCCACGGCGAACTTTGCCGCCGCATTGGGACTATCCAACAGATCCTGCATCTCGCTGCTCTCACCATTGGATAACGCCAGCAATCCCATTTGATGGAACACGATATCGCGTAGCGTTTCGGCATCGTGACGCTGCGCCAGCTCCAGCATCACGCCAGGGTCAAGGTCGCCACTGCGCGTGCCCATAACGATGCCGCCTGCCGGGGTGTAACCCATAGTGGTGTCTTGAGATTGCAGATCACTCAGCAGACACATGCTGGCACCACTGCCGAGATGCGCGACCACCACTTTTCCACGCGCGATATCGCCCAAAAGTTCAGGTAGCACACTGGTGACATACGCATAGTTCAGACCGTGAAAACCATAACGGCGCAACCCGTACGCTGCGGGGATAGGCAAACGCGCAGCAAGCTCAGACATGGTTGAATGGAACGCCGTATCAAAACAGGCGATCTGCGGCACATCGAAACGTTCACGACACAACTCCACACCGAGCAAGTTGCCGGGCAGATGCAATGGCGCGAGTGGCACGAGTGCTTGCAGTCTATCCCGCTCGGCTTCATCGACTAGACGCGCAGCCTCATGAATATCACCACCATGCACAAAGCGGTGTCCTACTACGTCCGGCATCTGACCATGAAGATCATGCATCAACAGATCGAATCCGGCTCGCGGCTCGCGCAGATGGCCGTAGCGAAAATCTTGGCGCGTTCCATCCGCAGAAAACAAGCTTGCTTTGACTGAAGAAGATCCGCTATTGATAGTGAGGATGGTTTTCATAGCTATTGGAGAATGGAAAATGGTTCGCGCTTAACGATGAACATCGTAAGCGCGAACCATCCCTTTCGTTGCATTATCAATACGGCCAAGTCCAGCCATCCACATCTGGCAGATCTGTGCCGTGCTCATAGGCATAGTTGCGGCACTCGATCTGTTTGTTCAGCATCTTCTCTTTCACATGGGCACCGGATACATGCAATGCCGGTATGCGATCGATGATGTCGATCACCAGACTGAAACGGTCGATCTGATTCTGGATGGCCAGTTCCAATGGTGTGTTGATGCTGCCCTTTTCCTTGTAGCCGCGCACGTGGAAGTTCTTGTGATTGGTGCGGCGATAAGCAAGGCGGTGAATGAGCCAAGGGTAACCGTGGAAGTTGAACATCACGGGTTTGTCCAGCGTGACAGGCTGTCGAAGTCTCTATCGGACATACCGTGCGGATGTTCGCTGGCAGGGGTGAGTTTGTACAGGTCGACCACATTGATGAAACGCACCTTCAGACTTGGGAAGTTCTCGCGCAGCAACACAACGGCTGCCAGCGCTTCCTTGGTCGGAATATCGCCCGCACTTGCCATCACCACATCTGGCTCGCTACCTTGATCATTGCTGGCCCAATCCCAGATGCCGATGCCTTTTGTGCAATGCTTGGTGGCTGCATCCATGTCGAGGAATTGCAGGTGCTTCTGCTTGTCGCACACGATGACGTTGATGTAGTCGGTGCTCTTCAAACAATGCTCAGCTACCGACAACAAGCAGTTCACATCGGGCGGCAGATAGATGCGCGTGACATCCGGGCTTTTGTTCACCACTACATCGAGAAAACCAGGATCTTGGTGGGTGAAGCCGTTGTGATCCTGCCGCCACACGGTGGAGGTGATTAGCAGATTGAGCGACGACACCGGCGCACGCCAAGGCACGGCTTTGGACATCGCCAGCCACTTTGCATGCTGGTTGAACATGGAGTCGATGACATGCACAAAGGCTTCGTAGGTGGAAAAGAAACCGTGACGTCCGGTGAGCAGATAACCTTCCAGCCAGCCTTCCAGAGTGTGTTCGGACAGCATCTCCATCACACGACCATCCGGCGACAGCTCACCGCCGCCTGCATCTTCCGGCAGATAGTCGGCGAGCCATGTCTTCTTGCTCACTTCATAGATGTTGTCCAGCTTGTTCGAGCTGTTTTCATCCGGACCGAACACGCGGAAGTTGCTCATGTTGTCACGCATGATGTCGCGCAAGAATTTACCCAGCGGACGTGTGTTCTCAGCCACGGTGGTACCGGGTTTCTTTACCTCGATCGCATAGTCCGCGCAGTCCGGCATATGCAGCGCCTTACGCAGCAAGCCGCCGTTGGCATGGTGGTTGGCGCTCATGCGGCGATTGCCTTTGGGGGCAAGTGCTTTTAGTTCTGGCAACAGCGTGCCGTTCTCGTCGAACAACTCTTCCGCCTTGTAACTCTTCAACCATTCTTCCAATTTCGCAAAATGCTCGGGTGTCTTCACATCGCCGATAGGCACTTGGTGCGCACGCCAGAATCCTTCCACCTTTTTTCCGTCCACTTCTTTCGGGCCGGTCCAACCTTTCGGTGAGCGCAACACGATCATCGGCCAGCGTGGACGTATAGGCTTGCCGCTTTCGCGCGCTTCCTGCTGGATACGTCGAATCTCCAGCACGCAGGCTTCCATCGTGCTCGCCATCGCCTGATGCATGGTGTCGGGGTCGTCACCTTCGACGAAGTAGGGAGTCCAACCATAACCCTTGAACAGACTCTCCAATTCCTCGTGCGAAATGCGCGCCAAGATAGTCGGGTTGTTAATCTTGTAACCGTTGAGGTGCAGTACCGGTAGTACCGCGCCATCGCGGATAGGGTTGAGGAATTTGTTCGAGTGCCATGACGTCGCGAGCGGCGCTGTCTCCGACTCTCCGTCCCCCACCACCACGGTAACGATCAGATCGGGATTGTCGTAGGCGGCCCCAAAGGCATGCGACACGCTGTAGCCAAGCTCTCCACCTTCATGGATGGAACCGGGTGTCTCCGGTGTGCAATGGCTGCCGATACCGCCCGGGAACGAGAACTCCTTGAAGAACTCGCGCATGCCTTCTTCATTTTCGCTCTTATTCGGATATACCTCGCTATAACGGCCTTCCAGATACACCGGCCCCAACACGCCGGGTGCACCGTGCCCGGGCCCCGCCATGAAGATCGCATCCAGATCGTATTTGTTGATCAGGCGGTTCATGTGGATATAGGTGAATGCCAGACCCGGGCTAGAACCCCAGTGGCCAAGCAGGCGGTTCTTGATATGTTCGAGTTTGAGCGGCTCTTTGAGTAAAGGGTTGTCGCGCAGATAGATCATGCCGGCGGCAAGGTAGTTGCATGCGCGCCAATAGGCATCGATATTTTTGATTTCTTCAGACGACAAAACACTAGCTTTGTTTTTCATGGCATATGCCTTTAAATTTAAATGGGGGATAGCGATAGACGGGGAGAATACGTTGCGAATGTGACAGAACTGAGGCAAGTTAGATTCGATTGATGTGAGCTTAATCACCCCGTTCCGATTGCGCAACTTGACAGATTGCAACATGTGGAGACGCAAAAAAGCCGCTTCCATAAGAAGCGGCTTTTTTGTGTGGAAAGCACTCAATAGTCGGTGTAGCCCTTCTCACCCGGCGTATAGAAAGTATCCATATCCGGAGGAGTCAATGGCGCACCGCTTTGCAGTTTGCTCACCAGATCCGGGTTGGAGATGAACGGACGGCCGAAGGCGACCAGATCGCCCTTCTGTGCATCGAGGTCTACATTGGCGCGCGCCGCATCGTAGCCACCTGAGAGGATGTATTTACCCTTAAAGTTAGCGCGTATCTTTTGCTTCAACTCTGGGCTGACTTCCGGAGCACCCATAGCACTGTGATCGACAATATGGATGTAAACCAAGCCGATGGCATTCAGCTCTTCGACTAGGCGCAGATACATGGCATCCATCTTGGCATCCGGTGCGGCGCCGTTGAATACACCGTAAGGAGAGATACGCATACCGATACGGTCGGCACCAATAGCGGCTGCACTCGCCTTGGCGACTTCCACTGCGAAGCGAATACGATTCTCCACGCTGCCGCCCCATTGGTCGGTGCGTTGATTGGTGGCGGTGTTGAGGAACTGGTCGATCAGATAACCATTCGCTGCATGCAACTCAACACCGTCGAAACCTGCGGCGATGGCGTTCTTGCATGCCTGAGCGTATTCAGCGATGGCGGTCGAGATATCTTGTGCGCTCATCTCAGTCGGCACCGGATACGGTTGCATGCCATTGCTATCCGTCCACATATCTCCGGCCAACGCCAAAGCCGATGGCGCAATGATCTTGGCTCCGTCTGGCATATTGGCAGGATGACTCACGCGACCGGTGTGCATCAGTTGCACAAAGGTCTTGCCGCCTTGGGCATGCACCGCATCATTCACCCTCTTCCAACCCTGTACCTGCTCATCTGAGAACAATCCGGGGATGCGTGCATAGCCCAGACCGTTTGAAGAAGGAGAAACGCCTTCAGTGATAAGCAGTCCCGCATCCGCACGCAACGCGTAATACTTTTCCATCAGTTCGTTCGGCACGTTGCCGGTGGCACGCGAACGCGTCATCGGCGCCATCACGATACGGTTACTCAATTGCAGTTTGCCGAGCGTGGTCGGGGTGAATAATGTTTGTGTCATGTCGATTCCTTTATTACTGATTTACTTTCCGCAGGCCATGCGGCCTGCGGCGGATCCATTTCGGTCGCTTCTATAAATTCAAAGTTCTAAGCAAGACAAGGCGCGAACGAAAAATTGCGACGCAGCATATGGTTGATATGTAAGGAGCAATTTTTCGTGAACAACGCAGTATTGCGACGAAATTTGGATTTATAGAAGTGTCCTTACTGCTTGATGGCTTCTACCGGGATAGTCAGCGTCACTTCGTCGCCTACATATGGCACATTCTTGGCCATATCGAAATCGGAACGCTTGATCTTGGCAGTGGCAGTCACACCGCATGCTTCTTTCTTCACCATCGGATGCGGCATGCACATGAAGGAATTGACCTTGAGCGTAACAGGCTTGGTGATGCCTTTGACAGTCAGCTCGCCTTCCACAGAAGCCACCTTGTCACCTTTGAATTTCACCTTATTGGATTTGAAGGTGATGGTTGGGAACATCTCGGTATCGAAGAAATCGGCAGCTTGGATGTGCTCATTGAAAAGTGCCGAACCCGTGTTGACAGACTTTGCATCAATGGTCACATCGACTGAACCTTTTTTCTTCGCACGATCCAGCGTGATGCTGCCGGAGACTTTGTCGAAGCGACTGAGCTGTATGGAATAGCCGAAGTGGCTATATTCGAAACGCGGCATGGAATGCGACGGTTCAATCATATAAGTCTCGGGTGCAGCATAGGCAGCGACTGAAACAAAAGCGGCGATCAGAGTAGCGAGGGTACGTTTCATGGTGTTCTCCTTTGGGTGAGTTGGTGTTACTTCTTGTTCGGTGCTGCGGTGACGACGAAGTGAAACTTGATCGATATCTCATCAGCGACGGTGCCGACATCAGACCACGCCCCTTCGCCGATGGCATAGTCGAGACGTTTGATCTTCAGCACACCGTCGAATAGACCACGTGCGCCGACAATGCTGAAGGTGACAGGCACGACAACATCCTGCGTCTTGCCTTTGATGCTGAGTTTGCCGCTGGCTTCATAGTGATTTCCGCCCAGTGACTTCATTCCGGTTGAAACGAAACTGGCAGTCGGAAAAGTGTGCGCATTGAACCACTGCTTGCCGACCACCTCTTCGTTCGCCTCGTCAGAACCGGTGTCGATACTGGCGATGTCGATCTCGATCTTGGCATGTGCAGTTTTGAGCTTGGCCGGATCGAACTTGAGTTGCGATGTGAATTTGTTGAACTGACCTTCCATCGACACGCCCATCTGCGTGTAGCCGAACATCACCGTGCTTTCGTTCGCCTGCACTTGGCTATATTCGACCGCACCCGCCATGCCCAAGTGCGTCAGTAGCATCGCCAGCAATAATCGTTTATTCCATCTTTGCATCATGCCCTCCTTTAAGCCAAACGGCCGCTGCGATAATCATCCAGCGCTTGGTGGATCTCTTCCTGCGTATTCATCACGAACGGGCCATATTGCACGATAGGTTCGTTGAGCGGTTTACCTGCCACCAGGATCAATCGCGCAGCTTCCTTGGCGACGATGGTCACGCCATCTGCCTCGGCAGTATTGCTCAATATCCCCATGCGTTGCGCATCCACTTGCTCATCACCGACCTGTACCGCACCGCGATAGACATAGACGAAAGCGTTATGCGTAGTGGGCAGTGCAGTAGACAGCTGAGTCCCCGCAGGCAGGTGGATATCCAGATAGACCGGCTCGGTGACTTCGCGCGTCATCGCTGCCGCCACGCCGTTGCTACTGCCCGCGATCACACGCACGGTCACGCCTTCTGCCGTGGTGTACTCCGGAATCTCATTAGCGGGGAAATCCTTGTACCAAGGTGCGGCCATCTTGTTGCTGGCAGGCAGATTGAGCCAAAGCTGAAAACCTTCCATCACGCCGTCTTCCTGTTCCGGCATCTCGGAATGGATCGCACCGCGCCCGGCAATCATCCATTGCATGCCGCCGTTCTCCAGCAGACCTTCATGCCCGGCACTGTCGCGATGACGCATGCGCCCAGCCAGCATATAAGTAATGGTCTCGAAGCCGCGATGCGGATGATCGGGGAAGCCGGCGATGTAGTCGTTTGGATCATCGCTGGCAAAAGCATCCAACATCAGGAATGGATCGAGGCGACGATGCAGCTTGCCGGTCAGCACGCGCGTCAGGTTTACGCCCGCACCATCCGAAGTCGCCACGCCCTGCACAAGACGTTCGATACCGCGTGATTGCTTAAGTGTTGTTTGAGTTGCCGTGTTCATGGCACTTCCTTAGTTGACTAAAGTACTAGCATATTAGTAGTTCCAAAATAATAGATAAAGCCATCATATCGAGATAGACTATCCCATAAATGGAACAAAAGAATATTTCAGCCGATGACATGATCCTGTTCGCGAGCATCGCTGAACAGTCCAGTTTGGTACGCACGGCCGAGCAACTCGGCATGCCCAAGGCCACTGTCTCGCGTCGTTTGAGTAATTTGGAGGAACTGCTGGGACAGAAGTTATTGATCCGTACTACGCGTCGGCTGACACTGACCGAGTTCGGCCAAGCATTTCTAGATCACTGTCGCCGCGTCACAGAAGAAGTCGTCACCACACAGGATTTCGTACGCAGTCAGGATGTGCAACCGCGCGGCATCCTACGCGTCTCCATGCCAGAAGATTACGCGAGACGCTCCCTGTCGCGCGCCTTGGCGACTTTCATCGAAGCCTATCCCGAGATCGAATTGGAACTTGATCTGAGTTCACGCTTGGTTGATCTGATCGGCGAACGTTTCGACCTCGCCATCCGCATGGGAGAGCTCGCGAACGATTCCACGCTAGTCGCACGCAAACTGGACGAACAACACCTCGGCCTCTACGCCAGCCCTATTTATCTGGCACTCCACTCAGCCCCACAACACCCAGACGAACTGACGCACCACGCCGCGCTACGCATGGGTGCAGATAACGGCCAACCGCAAGCCTGGCGTTTGTTACGCGGCAAAGAAGAATGGGAAGGCATACCACCCGGACGCATGACGCTAAACTCTATCAGCGTCATTCAGCAACTGGTACTGGACGGTGCAGGCATCGGCATGCTGCCCGTACCTTTCGCAGAAGAAGATGTGAAGAACAAAAGATTGGTGCGCGTACTACCCGACTGGTGTTTCCCTTCCGTCACCGCTTGGGCTGTGATGCCGATGCGAAGATTCTTACCCACCAAGACACGAACATTCCTAGATCATGTGGAAAAGGCATTGAAGCTGGCATGAACTGTTGCGCACACAAACAAAAAGCCCGCATGCGGGCTTTTTGTTTGCTGGCTGACTCGGACTTGAACCCTGGGCCAAAGGATTATGAGTTGCTGACTAAAACACCATGTTCTTGATAATCAAGCGCTTACAAACGAAGTTAAGCGAAGTATATTGTAGTTAGTAATCAGTAGACTAGTGCATTTAAGCGAAGCCAAAGAAAACTTGCGGATGTACCGCAATTGCACCAACCCAGGGAGCGATTCTAGTCTGCGGTGCAATAACGACTGCTCGCAAACCTATCATTTCTCCTTCCAATATTGGCGAAGGTTTCTATCTCGACATCCCCTTGATAGTCTCGCTATCTTAAGAGGGATTTCTAATTGTTTACCCTCACCAACTAAATGTAGCCGTATTCATATGTATGTAACGCTATGAGTAGAGAGGGTAAAATCCAGCCTTATATTGTTCACTTCATAGGCGGCACTATTTCCATAGCCGTTCATAACGAAAGCACTTCCTCTATGTATCTGACGACCACGCTTGCCGCCCGCCTTTCCATGATTCTCTGTGCTGTACTCTTAGTCGGCTGTGGAGATAACGCCCAGACACCAGCACCATCCGCTACTAGCTCTACACAACCATCCAAGGCTGCCCCCAAGATCAGGGCATCAGCTTCTACCCCTGCACCCGCCAGCATCGCAACCGTCACCCTTCAAAGTATCGAACTGACATCTACCGATGCATCCATCGGCATAGGCGAATCATCAGCGCTACAAGTTGTCGGGCGCTACTCGGACGATTCCACTCAAAACCTTTTGCCCAAGGTGATCTGGCACACCAACAAGAAAGGCATCATCAGAATCTTAAAAGGCGAGATCCATGGCACCAGCGCCGGTATCGTGCAAGTCACTGTCACACTGGATGGCGTAAGCTCCGAGCCATTAGCCATCACTGTTGGCTATACCATCGGAGGAAGTATTCATGGATTGTTAGAGGGCAACAGTCTTTCGATAATCAATAACGGCAGCATCGAAGAAATCATCACCAACGGTGACACCTTCACCTTGCGCAATAAATTCATTCCCAAGACCGCCTACGATATTCAAGCCTCTGCGATACAGAATGCGCAACCCTGCACGCAGACCTATGGCAAAGGGAGTGTGTCGAATTCAAATGTCAGCAGCATACAAATCATCTGCGGCATTCCATCCAAGGGTGTTTCTGCCGCCAGCACAGACATCTCAAATGCGCGCCGCAACCACACGACTACTTTACTATCGAATGGAAAACTACTGATCGCGGGTGGTGCGAATGACACAGGCAGCATCGCCAGTGCAGAGTTACTCGATGCTGCTAACAACAAGTTTGCCGCCACGGGTTCACTCAAGCAGGCGCGGCATAGCCACAGCGCCACGCTGCTCCCGGATGGCAAAGTGCTGGTCGTAGGCGGCATCGGGGAAGGCGTAACCCGCCTATCCAGTGCCGAAATATTTGACCCCGTCACATCCAAATGGGCATCCACAGGCAGCTTGAATATCGCCCGTCGTGGTCACACCGCCACTCTGCTACCCAATGGAAAAGTACTTGTCGTGGGCGGCATCGGCGCAACGGGACAAGGCATTCTTTCGAGTGCAGAGTTATATGACCCCGCTACAGGAAAATGGCGCGTCACAAGCGGCCTTTCCACAGCACGTACCCAGCACACCGCCACCTTGCTCCCCAACAATATGGTTTTAGTAGTAGGTGGCACAGGGCCGAGCGGCAGCCTTAGCAGTGCTGAGCTTTACGACACCGATACGGACACTTGGCACCGCACCGGCAGTACACTCACACCGCGATACCTGCACACAGCGACGCTACTGCCTAATGGCAAAGTATTGATCACAGGGGGGCTAGACGACAAAGGCATCCTTGCCTCGTCTGAGCTATTCGATGCCGACAGCGGGCAATGGACTTCAGCAGGGAAATTGACTGATGCGCGCTACTCGCACAGCGCCGTACTACTCCCCACGGGGCTTGTCTATGTCACAGGTGGCAACAGTGCAGGTGGAAAGCACATCCTCGCAAGTGCGGAGCTTTTCGATCCTGCCACAGGGGTATGGTCAACTACGGGGGCATCAATACATGCGCGGAGTCAGCACACCACTGTGCTGCTCAATAATGGCAAAGCAATCACAGTTGGCGGCACCTCGAATGGAGATGCATTAAGTAATGTCGAGTTGTATTGGTAGGGCGAAGAACTTCGCCTAGCACCCACTAAATCCGAGAGACAGCATTTTATGAGGCTAGAAAGTATCCCTTAGATAGAGGGCGATTCAGTTGCTGTTTTCACCGCCGCCGGTGGCGATCAGGTTGAGGTTGTTGGCTGCACTGATGGTGCTGGATGGCAGGAAACTCGGCAGGGTGTAGGCTTGCGCAGTCTGCGTGAGGATGAGGCAGAACGCGAGCAGGTAACGCAACGGCGATTTAGTCCAAGCTGTCGTCATCTAGTTGTTGGAGAAACCTATTGTGCTGGATTGCAAGACCTGACCCCGAACCTCGCTAAACCTTCGGGTTCCGTGTTTCCTTTGCCGCTTGCTGTTATGGTTTCAAAAAAATGTAATGGTTATCGTAATGGTCGAGCGGCGAGACGGGCAACCATTCTTGCGGGATATAGGGCGAATCTACTTTGACCTGATAGCCGTGCCGCCATGCGATTTTTGAGTAGATAACAGCATAGGTGGAAATCAGATCTTCGGTGTAGCCGCTTTCATCGTTGCGGCGTACACGCACTGCCTTAGGGGTCAGAATCTCCTGTAGCACGTCTTGCATCTTCTCGATGTCACCATGCGCGAGCGCTAAAAAAAAATGGTGGTCAATAAGATATTTTTGTTCACTGCTCGCGCCGGGCGGATCGGCGATAACTTTTTCGCAACGCTCGATCAAGCGCGGCCAGTCACCGCGCAAGGCCACGATGGTCTGGTATGCAAAAAAATCGCCCGTCTTGTGGTTTTCCACGCGTTTCAGGTCATACAACGAATCGTAATGCGCGAACCAGTTGATCAGCGCTTCGTGATCTGAAAGCAGTGGTTTTAATAACCGAAGCATGCAGCCACCCGCACTTAGCCTATCAGCTATCATTTGATACCACAGTTGATCCAGCTTGCTAGTCACGTAACACCATTGTTTCATCGCATGCAAATCGTGATTGCCGAACCATGACAGCATGGCATTGGCCTCGGCATCGCTAGATAACCCCATCGCACACCCATGCGGGCTCCCCAAGTTATGCAAGATCTTATGCACCATATCCTCAATAACGCCATCGCGATCACTTGTATGCTGTATCAAATGAGCGATACGTTTATCCGCTTTTTCTCTATATTTTTTTAAGTCTTTCTCTGTCACCATTTCATCACCTTCCTTAATTTACTTTGAGCACCGTCAGTGCTCCTGTCGTCCGGTCAACCCCGGCTACCCCTTTTACCAAGGTGCCATTATTTCTAGCTGCTTCGATAGCTAAATAGGCGGGAGAAGTTTGGTCAAGTTTGGTCATGACATTTTTCACCCATGCATCCGTCAGCTGCATTTCCTTTCCAGCCCCTGTCGATACCTTTGCCGCCCCTTTCGCCATCTGTTTCGAGTCCAACAAGATGGTTACCGTGCCATCGGCGCTTTGCAACACATGATCGAAGCCGTTGTTGCTTCCGTATTTACCACCGGTCAGTACTGTTAGCCCTTGGCGTTCCGCCACCGAGTTCACTAACTCTTCAGTGATTTTACCTGCTGGATCGCCATTTGCTAAAACCTCCTGCGTCCATCTTTGCTCTGTGGCACTCAAATCTGTTATCGAGAAGCTGTTGGATTGGAGCTTAGCTTTACTCAGATTGCCCGACAAAGTGGAAGAAACACCATTCAAATCAGCCACGGCGCTTAATCCAGTGTAATTTGCCGCCGCTTCCAACTCTTTCGTCAACTTCGCAGCTTCAGGCGAGCCTGCCACTGCGGTCTTTGCAAGCTTAACTATATCGCCTGATTTTTGGAGTGCCTTGGTGATGGCTGTTCCTTCTCCAGCTGTCAGCACCCCAAACAATGCCAATGCACGGTTTGCCTCCTCCCCATCCAGTCCTGCACCTGTAGCCAAAGTCTTGGCATCGTCAGCCACGCCTGCCGGAGTCATCATAACGGCCATATAAGCCAACTCTCCCAGTATCTTGGCCGTCTTCTCGTTGTTCAACATCTGGTTTGCACAACCCTCAGCATTGCCGTCACGGCAGAACTGGTTCATATACAAATTGAGTTCTGCTTTCTTGTCCGTGATGATCTTGTTCTGGTAAACGGTCATCGGAGCAATCTGGGTCTGTGCGGTCTTCTGCCAGTTGTTGACGGCCATGCCAAGTTGCGCATCAGATTGATAGATTTCCGCCATGGCGCTATTCGCTTCATTGATGTTCGCCAAGTGTTCCGCCACACAGTTAAAGTCTTGGCAAGCACCAAGAGCTTTATCGTTGGCGTCACTAATTTTGCTGTATTCTTTTTTAAGTTCCCCCTGACAGTCCGAATCACCACCACAGTCTTTCCATTTGTCATTCAGGGCAACCATCTCCAGCTTCTTGAGATAGTTATTCTCCGTCTCCATCACCGCCGAATTCGTAGCCGTGGCGATGTTCTCGGCACCACTGCTTGCCGCAATACCCGCCACCAACGTCGCAACCAGATTCTTCCTATTCTCCTTCTCCATCGCCGTCATCTTGCTGGTGTCGCCTTGCAGGATGCTGTTGAGGGCGGAGCCTGCGCTGGCTCCCAATGCGCCGCTACTGCAGTCGCTGCCTTGGGCGCTTGCGCCTGCACAAGCGACGATGCCGTGCAGGGCTGCGCGCAGGCTTTCGCTTTCAGGGGTGTTGTTGCCGTTGGCGTCTTTGAGGCTGTCGGCGATCTTCTTCACTTCCGTCGCGCCCAGGCTTTGGATGTAGTTCACCGCCGCACCTTGTACGAGTTGCGAGGTGCCGCCGGTGACGTTGCCGCCCGCTGCGGCGGTGATCGCGGTGGCGATGGTTCTGTAGGTGCTGCCCGGGGCCCATTGGTCGCTGTCGGCTTTGCTGTCGGCGGATTGCTGGTAGAGGCTGTCCGCTTCAGCTTGGTATTGGGCTTTTTTTGCCGGGTCGGTTTCTTCTTTTGCTGCGGCTTGCTTGGCGTCGCCTGCGGCTTTGAGGCGGTCGCTCTTGGTGGCCAGGTCGCCTACAAAGGTGTTGGCCTGCTGCACGAAGGCCTGGGTGACGGCCATGGCACCTTGCACTTGGTCTACGTCCAGGTTGTTGCTGATGGCACCTGAGGTGTCCTGGCCGGTGGTGACGTCGCGGTTGAGGCTGGCAATGGTTTCTTGACTGTCTTGACCGGTGAGTTGTTTTTGTTTGGCGTCGTCGGTGATGACAACGCTGGCACCGCTGATGCCGCTGCGGGTGGTGCTGGTGTCTTTGTCGGAAGCTTGTATCGCCATCGGCGGTGCGATGCCGCCGGTACCGCCGCTGACGCTGATGCTTTGCGCTTTGTATTCGGAGGCGTTGTCGATATCGCTGCTGGTGAGCGTGGCGGTGCTGAGGGTGTTGTTGCCTGCCTCTACAGCGGCTTGGCTGCTTTCGATGACAGCGCCTTTGAGGTCGGTGTTGCCGTTGACTTTGATCTGGAAGCCGCCGTCGCCGGCTTTAATGCCGCTTTGTTCAGTGACACTGGCGAAGTTGCCGTTGATGGTGCTTTGGTTGAGGCTGAGGCTGGCACTGGCACCCCCAACGCCTACGGTGGCGCTGCCGCTGGCGCTTTGTTGTTTGGTGTCGTAGGTGCTGGTGTCTTGCAGGCTGGCTATGTTGAGGTCGCCGCCGATGTCGGCGATGACTTGCTGGCCCGTGGCAGTGGCTCCAATCATATTGGTGTCGCCACCTGATTTGATCTTGAGCGCATTACCTGCGGTGACGTGGGTGTTGGTGTAGGTAGTGTCTTTGCCGTCAATGTTGCCTCGGGCCAGGCTGGCGTTGGCGGTGATGCCGAATGATCCGCCGCCGCTACCGACAGTGATGCCGACACCGGCACCGCTGCTGCTACTGCTGTTGTGGCTGACTTGGTCGTTGACGTTTTGGTCGGCGAGCAGGTTGATCTTGTTGTCGGCGGTGAGGGTGATGTCTTGCTTGGCACTAATGTCGCTGCCCTGGATGGTGATGTTGCTGTTTGAAAAACACGGGGTCAGGTCTTGCAATATAGCACCCCACCTCACTCATTTCCTTCTCCCTTCTTAACCGCTCTGCTAACCGTTGCATAGTGAACGCCGAAATGATCGGCGATTGTTTGCAGGGTGTAATCGCCTGTAGCGTA
>JAGXGC010000028.1 GCA_024636935.1 Sideroxydans sp.
ATGACCAGTCTTGCGACTTCCATGCCCCTTTGAAAGATGGTGCTTAACAACTTCTAACTTGAACTCCGTTGAATACTTGGCCATAAAAAAATACACCCCAGTTGTTGGACTCTTGTCCAACTTCTGGGGTGCAGTTCAATCAGCGGGGCTTTTTCATCACAGTCATAACAAGATCAGGCGGCGGCTTGCACAGGAATCTGTTCGCGTTGACCGATAATGTCGTTGTTCTCATCGAAATACACCAGTGCCGGATGATATTTCTGCAACTCCAATTCCGAATAACCGGCGAATGTAGCGATGATGACGATATCCCCGACACCTGCCTTATGCGCTGCCGCGCCATTGACAGAGATGGTGCGCGAACCGCGCTCGGCGCGGATAGCATAGGTGGTGAAGCGCTCACCATTGGTGACGTTCCAGATCTCAATCTGCTGATATTCGCGGATACCACTCGCATCCAGGAAGTTCTCGTCGATGGCGCACGAACCCTCGTAATGCAGCTCGGCCTGCGTCACGCGCGCACGATGCAATTTGGCTTGAAGCATGGTTCGTTGCATGGTTACCTCCTATCCGTGTCCCTGTCCCTGTCTGTCGCAGGGTCGCGCATTATAAACGCCTGAGACTCAAAGACAAACCTCTAGGTTATCGATCAGGCGGGTAGCTCCCAACCGTGCGGCAGCCAGCACTACCAGTTGGCGTTCGCTCACTTCCGGCTTCCCCAGTCCGTTCTGGCTGCGGATGGATACATACTCCACCTGCCAGCCACGCTTAGCAAGCGCTACCTGCGCCTCACTCTCCAGCGCGCAGAAATCCCACTTACCGCTAACGATGGAATCCGTCACTCTTCTAAGGGTTAGATGAAGTTGCGGTGCTTCAGTTCGCTCCACTTCCGTCAGATACTGGTTACGTGAACTCAAAGCCAGCCCATCCTCTGCACGCACCGTCTCGCCACCGACAATACTGACCGACAGATTAAACTGAGCCACCATCATACGAATGAGTGCCAGCTGCTGGTAATCCTTCTTGCCGAACAAGGCGACCTGAGGCTGTACCAGATTGAGCAATTTGAGCACAACGGTCGCCATGCCACGGAAATGTCCCTGACGGTGCGCACCGCACAATTCGCCGGCAATAGGAGGTAACTCGATATAGCAACTCTGCTGCTCAGGGTACATTTCACCCACGGTGGGCGCAAAGACGATGTCTGCCAATCCTTGCAACTTCTCGCAATCAGCTTCCAGAGTACGCGGATACCTGTCGAAATCCTCGTTTGGCCCGAACTGCAAAGGATTGACGAAGATGCTCACCACTACGCACTGGCCATGCTCTCGCGCCTGCTCCACCAGCGCGACATGACCGGCATGCAGGTTGCCCATGGAGGGAACGAAAGCGATGGATCTTTCTACATCGAGTCTTGCGCGCAGTTCGGCGACTTTATGGATGATTTGCATCAGAAGCAATGTTCGTTCGCAGGGAAGGTGCCCGCCTTCACTTCGGCGACATAGCGCGCCACGGCATCTGCGATAGAAGCTGCGCCCGGCATAAAATCCTTCACGAAGCGCGCTTTCTTGCCGGGATAGATGCACAGCATGTCGTGCAGCACCAGCACCTGGCCGGAACAGTCCGCCCCCGCACCGATACCGATAGTAGGGATAAAGAGTTGACGAGTGACTTCAGCACCCAACACTGCAGGGATCGCTTCCAGCACCAGCATAGAAGCGCCGGCCTTTTGCAGCGCAAGCGCATCCTTCTTCAACTTCTTGGCTGCTGCGTCTTCCCTGCCCTGCACTTTATAGCCACCGAGCTGATGCACCGATTGCGGTGTGAGCCCGATATGGCCGCAGACTGGGATGCCGCGCGAAGTGAGGAAGGAGATCGTCTCGGCCATCTCAGCTCCACCTTCGAGCTTGACCATCTCAGCACCGGCTTGCATCAGTTGCACCGCATGCCCGAAGGTCTCGCGAGCGGAGAACTGCGAAGTGCCGAACGGCATGTCGGCGATGACGAATGCCCGCTGCGCGCCACTGACCACACAAGCTGTGTGATAAGCCATCTGCTCGATTGTGACCGGCAACGTACTTTCCCGTCCCTGTATCACCATGCCTAGCGAATCGCCGACCAGCAACACATCCACACCATTACTCTCCAACAGAGTAGCAAAGCTGGCATCGTAACAAGTCAGCATGGCGATCTTCTCGCCGCGCTCGCGCATCGCCTGCAATTTAGTCAAAGTCGTCCGCATCATTCAGCCACGTTGAAATATTCACGCTGCCCGCGCATTCTGCCGATGCGTTCCAGCAACAACTTGAAGTCGGCATCATTATCCGCGAAATTCAGATTTTCGCTATTCACTACCAGCACCGGCGCTTCAGCGTAATGATGGAAAAACTCGCCGTAGCTGTCGGCTAGTTTGGTCAGATAGTCGTCTTGGATGGTGCGCTCATGGCGATGACCGCGCCGCCGCACGCGCGAGATCAGCGCCTCGGTCGAGGCTTGTAGATAAATCACCAAGTCAGGTGTTGGTGCTTGTGGTGCAAGTCGCTGATAGATCGATTGGTATAACTGATATTCGTCTTCGCTCAGATTGAGACGCGCGAACAATTCATCTTTTTCGAACAAGTAATCGGAGACGGTACGACTCTGGAACATATCCATCTGATTCAAGTCACGCACTTCGTTGATGCGCTGAAACAAAAAGAATAGCTGCGTCTGCAAAGCATAACGTTCCGCATCTTCATAAAAGCGCGTCAGAAAAGGATTCTCCTGCGGCTTCTCCAACAAGGTTTCTGCAGCGCAATGTTCCGCCAAACGCTTGGCTAGACTGGTCTTGCCCACACCAATGGGGCCTTCCACCACGATGTAACGATATTTACTTAGGGGCATTTCCCATTCGCTCCAGTTGTTGTCCGGTGCAAGCAGTCATCGCAATCGCCGCTACGCCCACGCCGGGAATGATGCAATCCGGCGCAATCTCCAGCAGGGGCTGCAACACAAATGCGCGCAGATGCATCTGCGGGTGCGGCACGGTCAATCCATGCTCGTGATGCACCAGATCGTCGTACATCAACACATCCAGATCCAACGTACGTGGCGCATTTTGGAATTCTCTCGTACGCCCGCATTCCAGTTCCAGCGCCAGCAGGGCATCCAACAAAGCACGCGGAGAAAGTTCAGTATCCACTTGCGCCACGGCATTGATGAAATCCGGTTGATCCAGATAGCCGACCGGCGCACTACGGTAGAGAGAGGATTTTTTCAGCAGTCGAGTCTGCGGCAAAGTATCCAACGCTTCCAATGCTTGCACGACCTGCGCCACCGGATCTGCCAGATTACTACCCAATCCGACGTAAGCGATGTGCCCCATCAATCTATCGGCAATTCTGCCTGCCCTGCAGACTTCGGTTTGCGGCTACGTTTACGACGTTTCTTCGGCCCCGCAGTATCAGCCAACAACATCTCGGCTCGGCGATCTTCGTTCGTATGCTGAAACTCTTCCCACCACTTGCCAAGTTCCTTGTCGGCTTCGCCGCTCTCGCAGCGCAACAACAGGAAGTCGTACGCAGCACGGAAGCGCGGCAAGGCCAACAACCGGAATGGTCGCTGGCCACCACGCTGCTCAAAGCGTGGTTGCAACAACCAGATTTCTTTCATCACCGTGTCGTAGCGACGCGGAATCGCAAGCTTTGCTCGTTGACGTTCCAGCACTTCATCCATCGCTTCATGCAACGCACCGATCGGCTTTTCCCCCGCAGCCTGTTTGGCGTTCCATACCGTCAGCACCTCATGCCACAACAGGGCAGCAAATAGGAAAGCGGGGGAAGTGGGTTTTTCATCGGCGATGCGTTGATCGGTGTTTTGCAGCGCAGACATCACAAACTTCTCGCCCATGGGCTGTTCGAGTATCACATCCAGCATCGGTAACATGCCGTGATGCAGATGCATAGCGCGCAACTTCTTGATACATGCCAACGCGTGACCAGACAACAAAAGCTTGAGCATCTCGTCGAACAAACGTGCCTCGGGTACGTTGCTCAACAGCTCTTTCATCTTTGCGATGGGTGCAGCGGTAGCAGGATCCAGCTTCATGCCCAGCTTGGCCGACAAGCGCACTGCCCGCAACATGCGCACAGGATCTTCGCGGTAACGTAGTTCCGGATCACCGATCATGCGCAGCGTGTTGGCCCGGATGTCGGCATAACCGTTGTGGTAGTCGAATATCTCTTGTGAGCTCGGATCGTAGAACAAACCGTTGGCTGTGAAGTCTCGACGCGCGGCATCCTGCTCTTGGTCGCCGAATTCGTTGTCGCGCAGGATGCGCCCGTGTGCATCGGTCTCAGCATCTTCCGCTTCGATGGCACGACGGAAAGTGGAAACTTCGACTGTTTCATCACCGAACATCACATGCACCAAACGGAAGCGACGGCCGATGATGCGCGCACGGCGGAACACGCGCTTCACCTCTTCCGGGGTGGCATCAGTTGCGACATCGAAATCCTTAGGATGTCGATCCAACAGCAGGTCGCGCACAGCGCCGCCGACCACGTAAGCCTGAAAACCCGCCGCCTGCAAACCATCAGTCACGCGCCGCGCTGCATAGCTGATACCTTCGCGCTCGACCTTGTGTTGCTGGAACGGGATCACATGCGCCTTGCTCGCTTTAGCGACCGGACTGGATTTACCGAATACCTTTTTGAATAGTCTTTTGATCATGGGGCCGTCTGGATAGCTGCCGCCGTTAGCGGCGCGACAATGGGCGCGGATTATAGCACCCGCGCCAGCGGCTTCTTAACGCAGGGAGATGACAGGCCAGCCCAGTGCTTCGGCATGCGCTAGCAAGGTTGCATCGGGATCGACTGCGACCGGACGTTTCACCTTGGAAAGCAAAGGCAGATCGTTCAGCGAGTCGCTGTAAAAACAGCTCTGCTCGAAGCTATCCCAATTCCAGCCACGCTCCGCCAGCCACTGTTCCATACGCGCCACTTTGCCTTCGCGGAAGCTGGGCACACCCGCCACTGCGCCTGTGAACTCACCATTCTTGTGCTCGGGGTCGGTGGCGATCAAATGCTCGATGCCGAACTCACGCACGATTGGTGCTGTGACGAAACTATTGGTTGCGGTGATCACCACGCACACATCGCCCGCCACCAGATGTTCATTCACCAGCGCACGCGCTTTGTCGCCCATCATTGGACGTGCCTTGATGCGCATAAAGTCTTCATGCCAAGCATCCAGCACCTTGCGCGCATGACGCGACAGCGGCTTCAACTGGAAATCGAGAAACTCGTGGATATCCAGCGTGCCCGCTTTGTATTGCTCGTAGAACGCCAAGTTCTTGGCTTCGAACAACTCGCGGTCGAGCACGCCCTGCTCGATCAAAAACTGCGACCACTCGAAGTCGCTGTCGCCAGTCAGCAGGGTATTGTCCAGATCGAATAAAGCCAGATTCACATGCACTCCTTGATGAAAAAGGCCTGCATCGCTGCAGGCCTTATGCGCCCAGTTAAGTTGACGCTTTAGAACGTATAACCGATACCCACCGACAACACTGGATAGTACTTGAAGTTACTCAGGTCACTGTTCAACTGATTCTGTGCGTCAGTCACCAGATCCGTAATTGTTTTGCCGCCAGCAGCTGCCCAAGAACCTGTCGCAGTCACTGTAGCCTTAGGCGACCCTTGGAACAGAATGCCAATATCTGAACTGAAAGAAAAACCTTTCTTCTTGGGCTGTCCAGTCCAACCTATCCCCAAATAAGGTGACACTTTATTGAAGTCCACCGCCGTGTTGATCGCGTCACCCGTATTGGCGGTATAGTTAAAACCGTTAATATTGTAGGTAGCGCCTGAAGTTGCAGCGGCATTCATTTCCAGCTTGTTATTATTCACGATCAAGCCCGCAGTCAGATGCGTCACGCCACTCCAGGGACGCCAGTCCACCAATGCGGTAACACTGGATAACTTCAGGTCACCGGTATAGGTCAGGCCACCGGAGCTCTGATTCGAACTAATTTTGAATGTATTGAATCCCAGTCGAGCGGTATAGCGCTCAGTCATAGGCATAGCGAGCTCAAGACCGCCACCAAGTGTAGACACATGTGCGTCCAACTTCATCATGCCATCAGCTGCATAAGCCTGCATAGGAAGTGCTGCCAATACCAAAACTGTCAGAGCCGTTCTTTTAAACATCGCTTTCCCCTTTTTAGAGTATGTTGAAAATCCCATATAACCGCCGCCCCAGCGCCGGCTTGGCGCGAATTGTGCCAAATTCAAGCTTGCCCTGCCATGACTTCTTTCAGCAGAGGCACTGTAGCGAGGCGCTTCAGGCGCAAGCAGTGCTCATCCAGTGCATCCAGCACCTGCAATAGAGAGGGTAGGTCTCGCCGACCATGGCGCAACAGATATTGAGTAACTTCGTGCGGCAACTCGAAGCCGCGCGCACCGGCATGCTGGCGCAAGGCCTCTGCCTTTTCTTCATCGCTGAGCGCATGCACCTGATACACCAAGCCCCAACCAAGACGGGTGCGCAGATCGTCGCGTAAGGAAAGATGGGTCGGCGCTTGTGTACCACTCACTAACAGTAAGCCGCCCTGCTCGCGCATGCGGTTATAGAGTTCAAACAGAGCGATCTGCGCAGCTTCATCTAATACTTCGACATCATCGACCGCTACCACGCCTGCTGCGTCAGGCACCGCACGTTCAGCATATTTCGCATCCTGTCCGGTTGCCTGCGCCGCCATCGCCTGCAACAAATGACTCTTGCCACTTCCCTTATCACCCCACAAATATACGGCGCGCACTTCTACCGCACCTGCAGCAGCCTGACGCAAGGCGGCGAGTAATTCGACATTACGCCCAGCGACAAAATTATCCAGTGTCGGCATCCATTCGGGGGCGATACCCAGCAGCATCTGGCTCATGGCTTCAGGTACATCGTACTGGAAAGATATTGCCCATGCAGATGACGTAGTAGCACCAACAACACGGCCGCCAGCGGCAACGCCAGCAACAAGCCAAAGAAGCCAAATAGCTGACCGAAGGCGAGCAAAGCGAAGATAACGGCCAGCGGATGCAATCCGATGCGTTCGCCCACCAGCCAAGGGGTAATGGCCATACCTTCCAGCAACTGTCCTGCGCCGAATACCGCCCACACCACCAGCAAGTCACCTGTCAGACCGAATTGCATCAATGCCGCCAGCGTCGCCAATAGCAAACCTAGCACCATACCCAGATAAGGCACGAATACCAGCATGCCGGCCACGATGCCGATGGGTAGCGCGAACTCCAACCCGACCAACCACAGCACCACCACATAGAAAACACTCATCAGCAGCATCACTGCGATCTGCCCGCGCAGGAATTCGGCCAGCACTTTGTCCGTTTCTCCGGCGATCTCGAGTATCTGCCCATGCCATTGGCGCGGCAGCAATCCATCCACTCGCGCCAGCAGATCGTCCCAATCTCGCAAAAGATAGAACATCACCACCGGAATCAATAGCAGATTGGCGAACAAGGCCAACAAGGCGCTGCCGCTATCGCCCAGCCAAGGTAATAACACCCCTGATGCCAAGCCACCTGCCCGCTGCCAATGGTCGATCAGTAATTGCTTGAGGGCAGCACTATCCCACTCCAGGTCTCCACCGAACCATTGCTGTAGAGTCGGTAGCAAGTGCACCCGCGCAGCATCCAGCCATTGCGGCAGGCGTTGCACAAATTGCGCCATCTCCTGCTGCAACAGCGGCAGCATGATCAACAGCAGCGCCAACCCCAGCAACGCAGCGCCAAGCATCACAATCAACACCCCTATGGTGCGCGGCAACTTCCAAGCACACAGACGATCCACCAGCGGATCGAACACGTAGGCAAGGATGGCCGCCGCCACAAACGGGGCGAGGATAGGGGCCAAAAGGTATAACAAGGCAAATACGGCGGCTGTCAAGGCAAGCCACTGCATGGCAACAGAGCGGGAGACGGTCATTTCGGGTAAAATCCGCGGCGAAAACGTGCTGCACTTTACCTGCCAGAAAGCGAGAACTCAACTTGAGCCAGAATTCCTCCCTCTCCTACCGCGATGCCGGTGTCGATATCGATGCCGGCGACCAATTGGTCGAGAACATCAAACCCTATGCCAAGCGCACCATGCGCCCGGAAGTGCTGTCCGGCATCGGCGGCTTCGGCGGACTGGTAGAGATCTCCAAAAAATTCAAAGAACCGGTGCTGGTGTCGGGCACTGACGGTGTGGGCACTAAACTCAAACTGGCCTTCGAACTGAACCGTCACGACACGGTCGGCATCGACTTGGTCGCGATGAGCGTGAACGACATTCTGGTGCAAGGTGCCGAGCCATTGTTCTTCCTCGACTACTTCGCCTGCGGCAAGCTGGATGTGCCGAGCGCGACCGACGTCATCAAAGGCGTTGCTTTCGGCTGTGAACAGTCCGGCTGCGCGCTGATCGGCGGCGAGACCGCCGAGATGCCCGGTATGTATCCGCAAGGCGAATACGATCTGGCGGGCTTCGCTGTCGGCGTGGTGGAAAAATCAAAGATCATCACTGGCGAACACATCAAGGCCGGCGACGTCGTACTCGGTCTCGCCTCCAACGGCGCGCACTCCAACGGCTACTCGCTGGTGCGCAAGATCATCGAACGCAGCAAGCCGGATCTAAATGCCAAGTTCGACGGCGAACGCACATTAGCCGATTGCATCATGGCCCCCACCCGTTTGTATGTGAAACCACTTCTGAGCCTGATGCAGAGCATCACCATCAAAGGCATGGCACACATCACCGGCGGCGGCATCACCGAGAATGTGCCTCGCGTGTTGCCGGCCAACGTCGTAGCCGACATCGACAGTAATACTTGGCAAATGCCGAAACTGTTCGAGTGGTTGCGCGAAGGCGGCAACGTCGAAGCACAAGAGATGTTCCGCACCTTCAACTGCGGCATTGGCATGGTGGTGATCGTTGACTCAGCCGATGCAGATGCGGCAATCAAACAACTGCAAGAAGCCGGCGAGACTGTTGCGCGCATCGGCAACATCCGCGCACGCAGTGGCGACGAGCATCAGACGCAAGTCAAATAAATGCCCGCACAAAAGAACATCGTCATCCTCATCTCCGGCCGTGGCAGCAACATGGATGCCTTGCTGCGCGCCAAGCTACCCTGCCGCATCGCCGCCGTGATCAGCAACAAGGCGGATGCGCAGGGACTGGAGATCGCACGCACACATGGCATCGATACGGCCGTAGTTTCGCATCGCGACTATGCCGACCGTGACGCATTCGATGCGGCACTGGCACAAGAGATCGATAAATATCAGCCTGACGTGATCGTCCTGGCCGGCTTCATGCGTATCCTCACCGACGGTTTCGTGAATCGCTACATGGGACGCATGATCAATATCCATCCTTCGTTGTTGCCCGCCTACACCGGCGTCAACACGCATGCGCGCGCATTGCAGGACGGCGTGAAGATCCACGGTTGTTCGGCACACTTCGTCACACCCGCGCTTGATGGCGGCCCCATCATCATCCAGGCAGCCGTGCCGGTACTGCATGACGACACGCCGCAGACGCTTTCCGCGCGTGTGCTACACGAAGAGCATCGCATCTTCCCGCAGGCAGTACGCTGGTTGTGCCGTGAGCAAGCCAGACTAGGGGCTGACGGTCGAGTTTCCATCGACCGTATGGAACAGCTCGGTACCACCCTGATCTCACCTGGACTGGATTGAGATGCGCGCCCTGCTCGCACTGCTGCTGATTTGCCTGTCCTTCGGCCCACGCGCCGAGACTATGCCGCTCCGCATCGAGGCGAGTTACGACATCCTGAAGCAGGGCCTCAAACTGGCAGAGGTCAACGAAGTATTCGAACACAATGATGGTCACTATCGCATCGTCAGCGTGACCAAACCGGTCGGCCTGCTCGCCTTGTTCCAGCCAGAAACCATCGTGGTGACCAGCGAAGGCGCAGTCACCGAGCAGGGCTTGTTACCCCATCATTTCACGCATCGTCGAACACGCAGTCCAGAGAAGAACAGCAGCGCGGATTTCAACTGGAGCCAAAGCGAACTGACTCTGAGTAATCAGGCTGGCATCAAGTTACTCACACTGCCCCCGCTCACCCAAGATCGTTTGAGCATGATGTATCAGTTCGTCATCCGGCCTCCCAATAACCGCTTAGAACTTCGCTTCGACATGACCAATGGTCACAAACTGGAGGAATACCGCTACCAGTTGAATCCCGCACAAACGGTGACCGTGCCATTCGGAAAGCTGCGCAGCTATCACCTCTACACCCCGCCACAAAAGACCCAGTGGAAATCTGAGTTATGGCTGGCGGTCGATCACGGTTATGTTCCCTGCAAGGTAGTGGTGACTGAAGACGACGGTGCTCAACTGGTACAAGTTCTACGAACACTGAACACGGTGCCGTGAACTTCGCTGCCTTGTCGCCCACTAGGCAGCGTCTCGCTATTGCCTTGGTTGCCTCCTTCGCGCTCCATACTCTGCTGATGTGGTTGCCACCCATCCAATTGCCTGAAGCGGAACCAGACCTGCCGCATTTGATTGCCAAACTAGTTCCGCTGCCACAGGCATCCACCGAGACCAAGCGCCCCGCCACACCTCGCAAAAAACCTGCAGCGATACCGGTCGAACCATTGGCCGCAGCAGCCAGCACAGTAGCCGCCACTTCCAGCGTGGCCGCGACATCCGAGCCCGTGGTGTTGCCAGCTAGTCAGGTCGCCGCAGCTACTCCCGCGCCCTCGGTGGCAGCCAGCGCTCCTCCTGCTCCAGCAAGTCAGGTCAATGCAAGTGCACCTGAAATACCAATTTCCGCTGTGGCTTCTGCATCAGCAGTACCCGCCGTTGTTGCAGAGGCTGCTCCGCCTCTGCGTCCCATGCTTCCCCAACATGCCTACCTCAAGTTCCAAGTCCGCATCGGCAAGGACGGTATGGCAGTAGGCGAAGCTCGGCATGAATTAACAATCGCTGATGGCCTTTACAAACTCACTGCCACCACACGCACGGTGGGCCTAGCGCGACTGGTGAAATCCTACAATCTAATTCAGAGCAGTAGCGGCAAGACCGACGGCAGCATATTGCATCCGCAGCAATACAGCGAAGACAAGAAGAACGATGGTGAGCAGCGCACAGACACCGTCAAGCTCGACTATACCGCGCAAGAACTTACCTTCTCATCGGGCAGCAAGATGCCGCTCAAAGAATTCACACAAGATATTCTGAGCATCCTTTACCAGTTCCCCCCTTTGCCTGAACCGGGCGACGTGCTGCCCATAGCAGTCACCAACGGTCGTGACTGGGAGAAGTACGAATTCGAGATCTCCACCAATGAAGAACTGATCACACCACTCGGAAAGTTGCACACGGTACACTTCCGAAAATTGCATCCACCCGGCAAAGAAGGGTTGGAAATATGGTTCGCGCAGGAATACCGTTTGCTACCGGTCAAATTGCGTCACATAGAACGTGACGGCAGCGTCGCTGGCGAAGCCGTCATCACCGATATCCGTATAGCGGAGAAATAGGAAACATCATGCTACTCACAGAATACCGTCTCGACCTCACCATCCAAGCCGTGCGCACCGCACTGAAGATGGAACACCCGGCAGATGCAGTGCTGCGTAACTTCTTCCAGACAGAGCGCATCGGTTCCAACGAGCGCAAGCTGGTGGCGGAAACGCTGTTTGGCGTATTGCGCCACCGTCTGTTGCTGGAATACGGCTGCACCATAGAAGAAAAGGGGATTGCCTCCGCCCGCCGCATGGCGCTGGGCTACTGGGTACGTTTTGGTGGATACAACCTGCGCGAGCTGAAGCCTTTGCTCAAGGTGAAAGAAGAAGAATGGCTGGTCAAAGTGAAAAGCATCGATGTTTCCACCTTGCCGCTTTCCATCCAGGCTGAACTGCCGGAATGGGTTGTGGAAAAACTGCGCGCGTATCGCAGCGATGCCGAGATCCTCGCGCTCGGCCAGTCCATGCAACAGTCTGCCCCGCTCGACCTGCGCGTCAATTCACAATTATCCAACCGCAACGAAGTGCTGCAATCGCTGCAAGCCGAAGGCTATGAAGCCACGGCAACGCCGCTTTCACCTTACGGCATCCGCCTCAAATACAAACCCGCGCTGAACAAACACGCGCTGTTCCTCTCCGGCAAGTTCGAAGTGCAGGATGAAGGTAGTCAGTTGCTCGGCTTGATGCTGGCACCGAAACGCAACGACATGGTGGTGGATTTCTGTGCCGGCGCGGGCGGCAAGACGCTGATGCTGGGCGCGCTGATGAATTCGCAAGGCCGTTTGTACGCGTGGGACGTCTCCGAGAAACGTTTGACTAATCTCAAGCCCCGTTTGAAACGTTCTGGTCTTTCAAACGTGCAGCCGCAACTCATCGCACACGAGAATGACCAGAAGGTGAAACGTCTCGCCGGCAAGATCGACCGCGTACTGGTGGATGCACCGTGCAGCGGACTGGGCACCCTACGCCGCAACCCCGACCTCAAGTTCCGCCAGTCGGTGCAAAGCGTGGAAGAGCTGAAAGAGAAACAACGCGCCATTCTGGATTCGGCAGCACGTCTGGTAAAGAAAGGTGGGCGTCTGGTCTACGCGACATGTAGCGTGTTGCGGGAAGAGAATCAGGACATCGTTAGTGCATTCCTGACTGCTCATCCCGAGTTTTCATTGCTGCCGGCCAGTGAAGTGTTGACGCAACATCATATCGACTTGCCCATGGGTGACTATCTGCAACTTACGCCGCAGCAGCACAACACAGACGGCTTCTTTGCCGCCGTGTTGGAGCGCAGCAAGCAAGCTAATGAAGTCGCTGTAGAAGAGACAGAAGAAGAAGCGTAACGATTCCGAGTTCCGCAACCACATCGCGGAACATCGGTTGATGTTCATATCTACATCAAGCCCATCGCCACTAGCGCGATGAAAGCGGAGAACAGCGCAAAGTGACTGATGCCTTCGATGGCGTTAGTCTCGCCATCATGTAGATTGTTCATCACCGTCAGGAAGGTCAGCAACAGCAAGCCACCCTGCACTGGCGTCAACGCCATCACGATACGCTCCCCTGTGAACAAGGCGATGGCCTCGATCACCGGCAGCGTCAGCAGCACGGTCGCCAGCGATGCGCCCAGTGCGATGTTGACCGTGGTCTGCATGCGATTGTTCTGCGCCGCACGCAAGGCAGTAAGTATCTCTGGACTAGCCGAGATCAGGGCCACTAGCACGGCCGGGATCGCCTTGGGCAGACTACTCCCTGCCAAGCCGGCGTCCAACAGCACTGACAACACTTCGGACAGCAAACCGACCAACACGATGGCGCCCAGCATGATGCCCACATGCAGCGAATTCGGACTATGCACCGTATCGTGTACCTCTTCCTCAGTCAGTGATGAGTATTCGAAGAAAGTGCGGTGCTCCACCGTCTGCAGGCGCAGGAAGGCAGCATACATCACAGCCATGATGACCACCGAGAACACCGAGTACACCATCCACTTATCATCCGGCACGAAATCCGGAATGAACATGCCGATACCGATGGCGACCAGCAGCATGGCAACGAAGGAGTTGGCCGAGGAGATGTTGTACTTAGTCTGCCCGTGCTTCAGACCGCCAACGATGGCGGCCAGACCGAGGATGCCGTTGATGTCGAACATCACGGCGGCGAACACAGTATCTCGCGCCAACGTCGGATTCGGCGCGCCTTGCAGCAGCACCACCAATATCACCACTTCCACCGACACCGCTGCCAGTGTGAGGATCAACGTGCCGTAGGGTTCACCAAAACGCACCGCCAGCACCTCGGCATGATGCGCGATGCGGAAAGCGACACCGATGATGGCCACGAGGACCACACCCAACAAGCCCCACAACATGCCGCCGCCCTGCTCGACTGCACCATGCTCCAATGCAAAGCCGAAGCCCAACACGAGCACGGCGATGATGATGGGAAGTTCGTTCTTCAGATATTTCATGCTTGCACCTTAACTAAAATCAATCTCGCGGTATTCCACCTTCATCACCACCAACTCTTCCATGCCGTCTGGCAGCGGCAACATCACCACATCGTCCTCGCGAGCCTTCAGCAACACGCGCGCCAACGGCGACACCCAGCTGACATGCCCTTTACCTGCGTTTGCCTCTTCGATACCGACGATGCTGTAAGTGCGTTCCACACCATCTTCGTGGCACACCGTCACCGTGGCACCAAAGAACACTTGCTCGCAGCCCTGCCGCTGAGCCGGGTCGACCACTTCCGAGTTTTCCATGCGTTTGGCTAGGAAGCGCAGTCGGCGATCGATCTCGCGTAAGCGCCGCTTGCCGTAGATGTAATCGCCGTTCTCGGAACGGTCCCCATTGCCTGCAGCCCATGAAACGGTATGCACGACAGAGGGGCGCTCCACGTCCAGCAGATGCATGTATTCATCCTTGAGGCGGCGGTAGCCCGCCGGGGTCATGTAGTTCTTTGTTCCTGCGGGGAGCGCGGGCAGCGACACCGAATCATCATCATCGTCGGTGTCGTTCTCGCGGGTGAAAGCTTTACTCACGGGTACTGCGAAGGGGGATTAGAACGGGATGTCGTCATCGAAGTTGTCGAAGTTTCCCTTCGCTGCAGGCGCTGCGGCCGGGCGTGCTGCCGGTGCGCTGCGCGACGGGGCAGAAGAACCACCATCGTCCATCACTTCGAAGCTGCCGCCGCCACCAGCCTTGCCGCCCAACATCTTCATCTCGTTCACTACGATCTCGGTGGTGTAGCGATCCTTGCCTTCCTTGTCCTGCCATTTGCGGGTCTGGATGCGTCCTTCCACGTAGATCTGCGAACCCTTTTTCAGATATTCGCCAGCGATCTCAGCCAGACGACGGTAGAACACTAGGTTGTGCCACTCGGTGCGTTCCTGCTTCTCGCCACTCTTGTCCTTATAGTTCTCGGAAGTCGCCAGCGTGACATTGGTCACCGCTTCGCCGCTGGTCATATAGCGGGTCTCCGGATCTTTGCCCAGTCGGCCCACCAGGATTGCTTTGTTCACTGACATCTCATGCTCCCTTCACTAATTGTTCAACTGCGTCTTCGTCGAATCCGCCCATTTCCACTTTGATACAGGCGATCTGCTCACTTGCTACCACCAGCACCTCACGCACGCCACGCAATTGTGCCAGAGACAGCCGCAATTCGCTTGCCACCGCATCATCCATCTCGGACAAATGATACATCTTGGTCATCAAAGGCTCAGGCGCGCGCATACCTGACGCCACCGCCAACCACGCCAACAACATCACAACCGCAAATATCAGCACCGCATTACCACCGTAAAGCTGCATCAACAGTCCACCCATCGCCGAGCCGAAAAACGCGCCCAGAAACTGCACGCTGCTGAACACACCCATCGCCGTGCCTTTGGAGGCAAGTGGTGCGATTTTGCTAACGATGGAAGGCTGCGTCGCTTCCAGCACATTGAAGGCGGTGAAGAACACCAATAGCGTGAGCGCCATACCCCACAGGCTATCTTGCAAGAACAGGATACCCAGTTGCGCCAGCGCCGCCAGACCGATGGCGACCATGAACACTTGTTTCAGTTTGGCTTTCTTCTCGGCGATGATGATGGGCGGCACCATCAGCACGAAAGCGATCAGCATAACCGGCAGATACACCTGCCACTGATGCGCCGCATCCAGCCCGTTAGCGCGCAGGATGAACGGCACCTGCATGAATACCGACATCAGGATCGCATGCAAGGTGAACACGCCGAAGTCCATGCGCAGCAGGTCGGCGTTGTGCAACACTTCTTTCAGCTTGCTGGTGTTCGCCTCGGTATCGGAATGGAAACGCGTGATTCTGGGCTCAGGGATGTACCACAACACCATCGCGATAGACACGAAGGCCAGCACACCGGTCAACTCGAACATGCCCGACATACCGATAGTTTTGTATAGCAACGGCAACAACACCATCGATAGCGAGAACGTCACGCCTATGGTCATACCAATCATTGCCATCGCCTTTGTGCGATGCTCTTCGCGCGTCAGATCCGCCGTAAGCGCCATCACCGCCGCATTGATCGCCCCCGCGCCCTGGATCACGCGCCCCGCGATGATCCAATAGATGTCATCCGCTGATGCCGCAATGAAGCTGCCCGCAGCGAAAAGCAACAGACCGATGATGATGATCGGCTTGCGCCCGTAACGATCCGACAACCAGCCCGCCGGGATCTGCAATATTGCCTGCGTCAGTCCGTACGCACCCAGCGCAATCCCAATGAGGAAATGACTCTCCCCGCCCGGCAGTTCCTCGGCATACAAAGCAAAGATAGGAAGAATGATGAACAGGCCCAACATGCGCAGGCCATAGATGCTCGCGAGGCCGATACTGGCACGGCGTTCGAACGGGGTCATTGCTGAATCTGAAGCGGACATGATGCTGAAGATCGAGGTTTTCGGAAGGAGCGTATCTTAACAGGTCTGGCTATGCGTCTGATACCCATGCCATACCCATTTCCAATGACACATTCCCCACTTTCAAACCGGATACTGCTGTTGGGTAAGCACCCGTTTTCGCGTATATTGGCAGGTCGTTTTTAATGGTCCGTTTGCCTCACATGGAATACATCAAGATACGCGGTGCGCGCACCCACAATCTCAAGAACATCAGCCTCGATCTGCCTCGCAATCAGCTAGTTGTGATCACCGGTCTTTCCGGCTCAGGTAAGTCTTCACTTGCGTTCGATACGCTGTATGCCGAGGGGCAGCGGCGTTATGTGGAATCTCTTTCTGCCTATGCGCGTCAGTTCTTGCAGTTGATGGAGAAGCCGGATGTCGATCTGATCGAGGGTCTCTCGCCTGCCATCGCCATCGAGCAAAAGGCGACTTCACACAACCCGCGCTCGACAGTGGGTACGGTGACCGAGATTCACGATTACCTGCGTTTGTTGTTTGCCCGTGCGGGTGAACCGCATTGCCCTGAGCATGACACCGTGTTGCAAGCGCAATCGGTGGGACAGATGGTGGATGCAGTGCTGGCCTTGCCGGAAGACACTAAGGTGATGATCCTTTCACCGGTAGTGGTGGAGCGTAAGGGCGAACAGTTGGATCTGTTTGACGAGTTGCGGGCGCAAGGCTTCGTGCGACTACGCGTCAACGGCAAGGTATGCGAGATGGACACTCTGCCGAAACTGGCGAAGAACTCCAAGCACACCATCGAGATCGTGGTGGACAGATTGAAAGTGAACGCTGACATCAAACAGCGTCTGGCAGAATCCTTCGAGACGGCATTACGTCATGCAGATGGTCGTGCGCTAGCGGTTGAGATGGATTCAAACAAGGAACATCTGTTCTCCGCCAAATTCGCATGCCCGATTTGCAACTATTCATTGCAAGAGCTGGAACCGCGCTTGTTCTCATTCAACAGCCCGATGGGTGCCTGCCCTAAATGCGACGGACTGGGTGTGATTTCGTTCTTCGATCCAGCACGTATCGTAGCCTTCCCTAATCTGTCGCTCTCCGGAGGGGCGATCAAGGGCTGGGATAGACGCAACCAGTTCTATTATCAGATGCTGGACAGTCTGGCCAAGCATTACGACTTTGATCTTGAACAGTCTTTCGAGAGCCTGCCGGAGAAGATACAAACTGTTGTGCTGTACGGTAGCGGCAATGACGAGATCGGCTTCACTTATTTGAATGAACGTGGCAAAAAGACCGTTCGCGAACACGCGTTCGAGGGCATCGTGAACAACCTGGAACGTCGCTATAAAGAGACCGAATCCCCGACGGTGCGCGAAGAACTCGCGAAATATCTCAATAATTGCGCCTGCCCTGAATGCAAAGGCACCCGTCTGCGCGAAGAGGCACGTCATGTACGTGTAGCAGAACGCACCATCTATGACTTGAGCGCATTGCCGCTTAAGCAGGCACTGACTTTTTTTCAAAGCGTGAATCTGCCTGGTAATAAACAAGCTATCGCTGAAAAAATCGTGCAGGAGATCGCTAGTCGGCTAACCTTCCTCAATAACGTCGGTCTGGATTATCTGTCACTGGATCGGTCAGCGGAAACATTGTCCGGAGGAGAAGCGCAACGCATCCGCCTTGCTTCGCAGATCGGTTCCGGATTGACCGGAGTGATGTATGTGCTGGATGAACCTTCCATCGGTCTGCATCAGCGAGATAACGATCGTCTGCTGGACACCTTGAAGCGTTTGCGCGACATGGGTAATAGCGTGATCGTGGTGGAGCATGATGAAGATGCGATCCGCTCCGCGGATTATGTGGTGGACATGGGACCGGGCGCTGGCGAGCACGGCGGTACGGTTATTGCACAAGGTACGGCTACAGAAGTGATTGCCAACCCGCAGTCGCTCACAGGAGATTATCTTTCCGGACGGCGCAGCATTCCGCTCCCCAAAACCTACCGCCAACCGGATGCTGAGCGCCATCTTCGCATTGTTGGGGCTTGCGGCAACAATCTGAAGAATGTGACGCTGGATCTTCCTGTTGGCCTGCTGACTTGCGTGGCAGGCGTATCCGGCTCAGGTAAATCGACACTCATAAATGACACGCTGTACAACGCGGTGTCTCAGCATCTCTACGGCAGCAATGCAATCCCTTCTCCTTTCAGCGAGATCGAGGGACTAGAATTTTTCGACAAAGTTATTAGCGTGGATCAATCGCCCATTGGACGCACGCCACGCTCGAATCCAGCGACCTATACCGGCTTGTTCACACCGATTCGCGATCTGTTCTCTAGCGTGCCAACTTCACGTGAGCGCGGCTACGGCCCGGGGCGCTTTTCATTCAACGTAAAAGGTGGACGTTGCGAATCTTGTCAGGGTGATGGCGTGATCAAGGTGGAGATGCACTTTTTGCCGGACGTTTATGTACCATGCGATGTGTGCCACGGTCAGCGTTACAACCGCGAGACGCTGGAAGTGCAATACAAGGGACAGAACATCCACCAAGTATTGAACATGACGGTAGAGCACGCGCACGAATTCTTCAATGCGGTGCCTGTAATCAAGCGCAAACTGCAAACCTTGCTTGAAGTCGGTCTGGGCTACATCACGCTTGGACAGAGCGCAACCACGCTCTCCGGCGGTGAGGCGCAACGCGTGAAGCTGTCGCTGGAACTATCCAAGCGCGATACTGGACGCACATTGTACATACTTGACGAACCAACCACTGGCTTGCATTTTCACGACATCGACATGTTGCTGAAGGTTATCCACACCTTGCGCGACCAAGGCAACACGCTAGTCATCATCGAACACAATCTGGATGTGATCAAAACGGCGGACTGGGTGATCGATATGGGGCCAGAGGGTGGCGAAGGCGGTGGACGTATCGTTGCACAAGGCACGCCCAAGGACATCGCGGCCAACACAGAAAGCGTGACTGGCCCATATCTGAAGAAGTTGCTTTCATAAATGAGAAAGTTGTTGCTGGCTTGTTTTCTGCTCCCCTCAGTGAGTACCTATGCACTTGAGTTCAATACCGAGGAGATGCTAGCCACCCACAACCACTGGCGCAAGCTTGTTGACGTACCAGCTCTAAACTATTCACCTGAACTTGCTGCATCTTCCCAACAATGGGCAGAACATCTAAAGCAAAGCAATCGCTGCCGCATGAAGCACAGCCAGCCTGATAGCAAGTATGGCGAGAATCTTTATTGGGCTAGCGCTATCAAATGGTCTGATGGTAAACGTGAGTTACAGCACGTAGCCGCCAAGAATGTCGTCGATAGTTGGGCAAGCGAACGTAGCAACTATGATTACAAGCTAAACAACTGCACTCCGGGCAAGATGTGCGGCCATTACACACAAATCGTATGGCGCTCAACCACCTTAGTCGGATGCGGTGCAGCAATATGTGAGGATACTAAAGAGCAGGTATGGGTCTGCCGCTATCAGGCGCCCGGCAACTGGATCGGAGAACGCCCCTATTGATAACACGCTCGACAATAGAAAAGGCCGGGATAACCCGGCCTTTTCTTTATGGCTTGTAGCTAATCTTATTCAGCCACTTCCACTGCTTCAGCTTCTACCGGACGATCCACCAGTTCGATCAGAGCCATAGGAGCATTGTCGCCCTTACGGAAACCGAATTTCAGGATGCGGGAGTAGCCGCCGTTGCGTGTTGCATAGCGCGGGCCAAGTTCGTTGAACAGTTTTGTAACCATTTCACGGTCACGCAGACGGGCGAACGCCAGACGCTTGTTAGCCAAGCTTGGGTTCTTACCCAGCGTCAGGATAGGCTCTGCCACACGGCGCAGTTCCTTTGCCTTAGGCAAGGTAGTCTTGATGGCTTCGTGACGCAGCAGCGAAACAGTCATATTGCGCAACATAGCCAGACGGTGGCTGCTGGTGCGGTTGAGTTTTCTAAGTCCTAAACGGTGACGCATGATTTTCCTCTCTTGCTTTCTGACCCGGTATCTACCGAGTGAGCTTTATTTCTCGGCCACTGCCGTCCAGTTTTCCAGCTTGATACCCAGCGACAAGTCGTGCTCGGCCAAAACTTGCTTGATCTCGTTCAGAGACTTGCGACCCAGATTCGGGGTGCGCAGCAGATCGGCTTCGGTGTACTGTATCAGGTCGCCGATGTAATGGATGCTCTGTGCCTTCAAGCAATTCGAAGAGCGCGGAGTCAATTCCAAATCATCAACCGGACGCAGCAACATAGGATCAACCTTTGGTGCAGCTGGCTTCTCGACCGGAGCAGGTGTGCCTTCCAGTGCAGCGAACACGGAGAATTGCTCAACCAGGATACGCGCTGCGTAACGAATGGCTTCTTCCGGATCGATGGCGCTGTTAGTCTCGATGTCGATGATCAGCTTGTCCAAGTCGGTGCGCTGCTCGACGCGAGCACTCTCGACTGCGTAGCTCACGCGGGAGATCGGGCTGAATGATGCGTCCAGAGCGATGTGACCGACAGAACGGGTTGCACCAGGTTGCTGACGCGAGATCGCGGAAACATAGCCGCGACCTTTCTCGATCTTGATCTCCATGTCCAAATTGCCACCCGCTGTCAGGTGAGCAATGACATGGCCAGGGTTGATCACTTCAGTGTCCGCATCAACTTCGATGTCAGCTGCAGTGACAACACCCGCACCGGATTTCTTCAGCTGCAGAGTAGCTTCAGGGGCACCATGCAGCTTAAGAACCAGACCCTTCAGGTTCAAAAGAATCTCGACCACGTCTTCTTGCACGCCGTCGATAGGCGAGTATTCGTGCAGCACGCCAGCGATCTTCACTTCTGTCACGGCATAGCCGGGCATGGAAGACAGCAGGATGCGACGCAGGGCATTACCCAGCGTATGGCCGTAGCCGCGCTCGAACGGCTCCATCACAACACGCGCCTGAGTGGCGGAGATGTTCTGGACGTCGATGATGCGTGGCTTCAACAGATTATTTGTAGGCATATGCGGCTCCGCGTTAATTACTTGGAATACAACTCGACAATGAGGTGTTCATTGATGGTTGCAGGCAATTCAGTACGCTGCGGTACAGCTTTGAAAGTTCCCTTGAAAGCCTTGGCATCCACATCCAGCCACTCCGGGAAACCGCGTTGGGCAGCTGCATCCAGAGATGCCTTCAGACGCAATTGCGCACGTGACTTCTCATTTACTTCAACCACATCACCCGGCTTAACTTGATAAGAAGGGATGTTTACACGCTTACCGTTGACCATGATGCTGTTGTGACGCACGGTCTGGCGTGCTTCTGCACGAGAACCGCCGAAGCCCATACGATAGGCAACGTTGTCCAAACGGGATTCCAGCAATTGCAGCAAAGCTTCGCCAGTGATGCCCTTGGCGTTCGTCGCGCGCTTGTATGTCAAACGGAACTGACCTTCCAGAAGGCCGTAGATACGACGCACCTTTTGCTTTTCACGCAACTGACCACCATACTCGGACAAACGCTGGTTACGGCGCTGACCGTGCTGACCGGGAGGATATGCACGGCGCTCTACCGCACATTTGTCGGTAAAACACTTTTCAGCCTTTAGGAACAGTTTCTCGCCTTCGCGACGGCACTTACGGCACTTTGCATCAAGATTTCTAGCCAAGATCGATACTCCTTAAATACGACGCTTCTTCGGAGGACGGCAACCGTTGTGCGGTACCGGTGTGATATCCGAAATACTGGTGATTTTGAAACCGGCGGCGTTCAACGCACGCACAGCGGACTCGCGACCCGGGCCTGGGCCCTTGATACGCACTTCCAGATTCTTGACGCCGCACTCAACAGCAGACTTGCCAACGACTTCGGCAGCGATCTGTGCAGCGAACGGTGTGCTCTTACGAGAACCCTTGAAGCCCTGCGCGCCACTTGTGGACCAAGCCAGTGTGTTGCCCTGACGGTCGGTGATGGTCACGATGGTGTTGTTGAAGGAAGCGTGAACGTGCGCGATACCTTCAGCAACGTTCTTCTTTACTTTTTTACGCACTTTCGTGCTGGTCTTTGCCATGTCTGCTGTCCTCTACTTAATTACTTTTTCGCGCCGGCGATGGATTTGCGCGGACCTTTACGGGTGCGTGCATTGGTACGAGTGCGCTGTCCACGGCTCGGCAAACCGCGACGGTGACGCAAACCACGATAGCAGCCCATATCCATCAGGCGCTTGATATTCATGGTGACTTCACGACGCAGGTCACCTTCAA
The DNA here is from genome assembly GCA_024636935.1 of Sideroxydans sp. GTDB lineage: Bacteria > Pseudomonadota > Gammaproteobacteria > Burkholderiales > Gallionellaceae > Sideroxyarcus. The sequence goes on from JAGXGC010000028.1 coordinate 22,656, forward strand.
CAACGAATTTAGCGACTTCATCACGCAGCTTTTCCATTTCGGAATCACTGATGTCTTTCATCTTGGAAGAAGTCAACACGCCGGCTGCAGTACAAATCTGCTGCGCACGTGTGCGCCCGATGCCATAAATGGCTGTCAACGCAATTACTGCGTGTTGATGGTTTGGAATGTTTACACCGGCAATACGAGCCATGCAGCTACCCTATCGTTCAAAAGTTGCGAATTCTAACATCCAGCGGCGATTGTACTCAATCAACCCTGGCGCTGTTTGTGGCGAGGATCACTACTGCAGATCACACGTACCACACGGTTGCGACGCACAATCTTACAATTGCGGCACATTTTTTTTACGGATGCTTGGACTTTCATTTGTTTCTCCTTGCTTCTTCAATTCAAAGCCGTGTACTTGGCATAAAGCTAAAGTATTCAGCGATGCTTCTACCGTTTAACCGGCTTTAAAATTAGCCTTCTTCAACAGGCTTTCATATTGGTGGGTCATCAAGTAAGACTGCACTTGCGCCATGAAATCCATTGTCACGACAACCAAAATCAACAGCGACGTGCCACCGAAATAGAACGGTACATTCCACTTGACCACCAAAAATTCTGGCAACAGACAGACCAGTGTGATGTAAACCGCACCCACCATAGTCAGACGCAGCATGATCTTTTCGATATAGCGCGCAGTCTGCTCACCCGGACGTATTCCTGGAAGGAATGCGCCACTTTTCTTTAAATTGTCTGCCGTTTCTTTCGGACTGAACACCAACGCGGTGTAAAAGAAGCAAAAGAAAATAATTGCAGCCGCATAAAACATCACATAGATCGGCTGACCGGGAGCAAGCATATTGCTCACATCCTTCAACCAAGTCATGCTGCTACCGCTACCGAACCAGCCCGCCAGTGTCGCCGGGAACAAGATGATGCTAGAAGCAAAAATCGGCGGAATCACACCAGCCATGTTCAGCTTAAGTGGCAGATGTGAGGTTTGCCCGCCCATGATCTTGTTGCCGACCTGTCGTTTGGCATAATTCACCAGCACTTTGCGCTGACCACGCTCCACTAACACCACCAAAGCTGTAACAGCAATGGCGCCAAAGAACAAAGCCAAAACCAGTGGCACGGAGAATGCTCCTGTACGTGCCATTTCCAGTGTGTTGCCAATCGCACTAGGCAAACCAGCAGCAATACCCGCGAAGATGATCAGTGAGATACCGTTACCCAGACCGCGCTCGGTGATCTGTTCGCCCAGCCACATCAGGAACATCGTACCGGTAACCAGGGTCACCACGGTCGTCATCTGGAACATCATGCCCGGATTGAGCACCAGATCCTTCTGTGACTGCAACATCACCGCGATACCAAACGACTGGAACAAAGCCAACACCAAAGTACCGTATCGCGTGTACTGGGTGATCTTGCGACGTCCCGCTTCTCCGTCCTTTTTCAACTGTTCCAAATGCGGCACTGCGATCGATGCCAACTGCATAATGATCGATGCAGAGATATACGGCATGATGCCCAGCGCGAGAATAGTGAAGCGCTCAAGCGCACCACCCGAGAACATGTTGAACATGCCAAGGATGCCGCCTTGCTGTTGCTTGAACAAATCAGCCAGAACGTTCGGATCGATACCCGGCACAGGAATGTGCGCACCAATGCGATACACAACCAGTGCACCAAGCAGGAACCAAAGGCGCTTGCTCAAATCACCATACTTATTCTTGGCTACAGCGCTCACAGACTATCCTTATTCTGCGATGCTGCCACCGGCAGCTTCTACAGCGGCGCGAGCGCCCTTGGTCAACAGCAAACCTTGCAACTTAACTGCACGAGTGATCTCACCAGCCAGAATCACCTTTGCACCCAACGCAGTTGCCGCAACCACACCAGCCTGCTTCAGTGCTAACAGATCAATCGTGTCAACAGGCATCTTTTCCAAGTCAGACAAGCGAACTTGCGCTGTGTCGTTACGAGTCAGAGACACGAAACCACGCTTAGGCAAACGACGCTGCAAAGGCATCTGACCGCCTTCGAAGCCCACTTTGTGGAAACCGCCTGCACGAGACTTTTGACCTTTGTGACCGCGACCAGCTGTTTTTCCCAGACCGGAACCGATACCACGTCCGACACGACGCTTGTAGTGCTTGGCGCCATCGCCGGGTTTAATTTGATTGAGTACCATTTATGCCTCGCACTTGACCAGGTAGAACACCTTGTTAATCATCCCGCGCACAGCCGGAGTGTCTTCCAGAACAACCGTGTGGTTGATTCGGCGCAGACCCAAGCCACGAATGGTGTCGCGATGCGACTGCTTTGTTCCGATCAGGCCTTTGACCTGCGTAACCTTAAGAGTTTTTTCTTGTGCCATGATTACCCCGTGATCTCTTCAACGCTCTTGCCACGCTTGGCTGCAATTTCAGCCGGAGAATTCAGCGCTTTCAGACCGTTCAGTGTTGCACGAACGACGTTATATGGATTGTTGGAACCGAGACACTTGGCCAATACGTTACGAACGCCCACTGCCTCGAACACTGCGCGCATCGCGCCACCCGCAATAATGCCGGTACCTTCAGATGCAGGGAGCATAACGACCTTGGCGGCGCCATGACGACCGATAACGGCATGATGCAATGTGCCATCTTTCAGATTGACCTTTGCCATATTGCGACGACATTCATCCATCGCCTTTTGCACTGCCACTGGCACTTCCTTGGATTTGCCCTTGCCCATAGCAACGCTACCATCGCCATCACCCACTACTGTGAGTGCTGCGAAACCCATGATACGACCACCCTTCACCACCTTGGTGACGCGGTTGACATGGATCATCTTCTCGATGAGGCCGTCACCTTTATCTTCGGGCTGCTGATTCTTACCTTGTGCTTTAGCCATGATTCACCTCAATCTTAGAACTGCAAGCCATTTTCGCGCGCTGCATCTGCCAGCGCCTTGATGCGACCATGGTACTTGTTGCCGGAGCGGTCGAACGCAACTGCTGTTACGCCTGCGCTCTTGGCCTTTTCAGCAATACGCTTACCAACCACTGCCGCTGCAGCCGCATTGCCACCGTTACCAACGCTCTTGCGAACTTCAGCCTCCATAGTGGAAGCGCTAGCCAGCACTGAGCCACCATCAGCAGAGATCACTTGTGCATAGATATGCAAATTGGTGCGATGAATAGATAAGCGCACAGCTTTTTGTTCAGCAATCCTGGCACGGGTTTTAAGCGACCGGCGCTGACGTGATTTGTTTTTATTCAACATATCAACCTCGATTATTTCTTCTTGGTTTCTTTGAGGAGCACCACTTCGTCTGCGTAACGCACACCCTTGCCTTTATATGGCTCGGGTTCACGATAAGCGCGAATCTCAGCGGCAACTTGTCCAACCTGCTGCTTGTCAGCACCGGTCAGCACGACTTCTGTCTGACTAGGCGTTGCAACCTTCACTCCTTGCGGCATCTTGTGTGCGACAGGATGAGAGAAGCCCAAGCTCAGATTAAGCGTATCGCCTGCTGCTTGAGCTCGGTAACCAACGCCAACCAAAGTCAGCTTGCGCTCAAAACCTTTACTCACGCCGGTAACCATATTTGCAACTAGTGCACGAATAGTTCCGGACATGGCATTCGCTTGAGCGGACTCACCAATGGCTTTGCACAGCAGTTGATCGCCTTCGCGAACCACTGAAACGTCACCCTTCAACACTTGCGTCATGGTACCCATCGGGCCCTTAACGGAAATCTTGTCTGCCGCCAATGTGATTTCCACACCTGCCGGCACAACAACTGGATTCTTAGCTACTCTAGACATGTTCCCTCCTTATGCCACGATGCACAGCACTTCGCCGCCGATACCGCTGGCACGCGCTTTGTGATCTGTCATCAAGCCCTTTGAAGTGGACACGATAGCGATACCCATTCCGTTCATCACGCGAGGGATATCTTCGCTGCCCTTGTACACACGCAGACCAGGACGACTCACACGCTGGATCTTTTCGATCACAGGGCGATCAGCGTAATACTTCAAACCGATCTCCAGAGTCGGCTTGCCATCGTTTTCCATGACTTTGAAGCCTTCGACATAACCTTCGTCTTGCAGAACCTTGGCTATAGCAGCCTTGATCTTGGACGATGGCATAGCCACGATTGTTTTTTCCGCCATTTGCGCGTTACGAATACGCGTCAACATATCGGCGATAGGATCACTCATGCTCATAAATTCACCCTTACCAGCTTGCCTTGACTACACCAGGAATCTCGCCGCGCATCGCGTATTCACGCAATTTGATGCGGCCAAGACCGAACTTGCTGTACGTGCCGCGTGGGCGACCAGTCAGCGAGCAACGATTACGCAAACGCACCGGGCTTGAATCACGCGGCAGCGCTTGCAATTTTTGACGAGCAGCAAAACGCTCCTCATCGCTCAACGATACATTGGTCGCTATAGCATTCAATTCGGCACGCTTTGCAGCGAATTTCTTCACCATCTCGCGGCGCTTTTCATCGCGGTTAGTTACAGCTATCTTTGCCATATCGCACTCAGCCTTTCAAAGGGAATTTGAACGCCAACAGCAAAGCTTTGGCTTCTTCATCGGATTTAGCGGTTGTTGTTATGGTGATGTTCATACCACGCAACGCATCGATCTTGTCGTACTCGATTTCCGGGAAAATAATTTGTTCTTTTACGCCCATGTTGTAATTTCCACGGCCATCGAAAGACTTGCCATTGATGCCACGGAAGTCACGAATACGGGGAATCGCAACACTCACCAGACGATCCAAGAATTCAAACATACGCTCACGGCGCAGCGTCACCTTGCAACCGACCGGATAGTTTTCACGGATCTTGAAGCCGGCGATGGATTTCTTAGACTTGGTCACAACAGGCTTCTGACCTGCGATCTTGGTCATGTCACTTACTGCGTGATCCATCACCTTCTTGTCAGCAACCGCCTCACCAACACCCATGTTCAGGGTGATTTTTTCGATGCGCGGCACTTCCATGACAGACTTGTAGCCAAACTGCTTCATCAGCTGCGGCGCCACGGTCTCTTTATAGAACTGATTCAAACGAGCCATGCTCATACCCCTTATGCAATCACTTCGCCGCTGGACTTGAAGATGCGCACTTTGCGCCCATCCTCCAGCTGCTTGATACCGACACGATCCGCCTTCTTTGTCGCCGCATTAAAAATGGCAACATTGGAGATGTGCATCGGCTTCTCGATTTCGACGATACCACCCGAGGTTCCCTTCATAGGATTCGGTTTTTGATGCTTCTTGACCTTATTGATGCCTGACACAACGACGTAGTCATCAGCCACCTTCATAACGTTGCCGCGATTGCCCTTGTCCTTGCCGGCGATCACGATCACATCATCATCTTTTTTAATCTTGCGCATGATTTATCCTTATCCTTCCCTTACAGCACTTCAGGTGCCAGGGAAACGATCTTCATGAACTTCTCGTTACGCAGTTCACGCGTAACTGGTCCGAAGATGCGGGTGCCGATCGGCTCCAACTTGTTATTCAACAGTACGGCGGCATTGCCATCGAACTTGATCAGAGAACCATCTGAACGACGAACGCCCTTAGCTGTACGAACAACAACTGCGCTGTAGACTTCGCCTTTTTTGACGCGTGAACGCGGAGCAGCATCCTTGATGCTGACTTTGATCACATCGCCAACGCCAGCGTAGCGGCGCTTGGAACCACCCAACACCTTGATGCACATAACAGAGCGTGCGCCAGTGTTGTCAGCCACATTCAAAACAGACTGCATTTGTATCATTTTTAATCTCCAACTTATTCCGCCTGCGGCGGCTAGTTTTGGAACCCGTTCGGGTTAGGCCACCGCAAGCGGCGGTGAAACGAAGCCGCGCATTCTATTCAGACTTGCACCATTGTGCAAGCATAATTTTCAATTACGCGACCACGAATATATCAATCAGCCTTAGCAACACGCCAAGCCTTGGTTTTAGACATTGGACGCATCTCTTCGATAGTCACCATATCGCCCTCATTACAGGCGTTGTCTGCATCGTGGGCGTGATATTTCTTGGAAACACGAACGATCTTGCCCAACACAGGGTGCTTAACCTTGCGTTCAACCAGAACCGTAACGGTCTTGTCCATTTTGTTGCTGACGACGGTACCGGTCAGGGAGCGTTTCAGATTAGCTGCACTCATTGCTGCACACCTTTTTCTGTCAATACGGTTTTTACACGCGCTATATCACGGCGCACCTTTTTTAACTGACTATTATTGGTCAGTTGCTGCGTTGCCAGTTGCATGCGCAGGCCAAATTGCGCCTTGCTCAACGACAGCAGTTCTTCATGCAACTCGACTACAGACTTGCTCTTCAGTTCACTCGCACTCATGATTACGCTCCTACCTGTCTGACAACAAAAGTCGTCTCAAGCGGCAGCTTCGCAGAGGCCAGCTTGAACGCCTCACGCGCCAATGTTTCCGCCACACCGTCCATCTCATACAGCATCTTACCCGGCTGGATTTCGGCGACGTAGTACTCCGGATTACCCTTACCGTTACCCATACGAACTTCGGCAGGCTTCTTGGAGATCGGCTTATCCGGGAACACGCGGATCCAGATACGACCACCACGCTTGATGTGACGGGTCATTGCGCGACGAGCGGCTTCAATCTGACGTGCTGTCAGACGACCACGCCCAACGGCCTTAAGACCGAACTCACCAAAACTCACCTTGTTACCGCGTGTGGCGATGCCGGTATTACGGCCCTTTTGCTCCTTGCGGTACTTTCTTCTAGCTGGCTGTAGCATGTTTTGCTCCCGACTTTCTTACTTTCTTCTCTGGCTCGGCAACAACGGGAGCAGCAACTTCCTGCTGACCAGTATGGTCGCCCTTGTAAACCCAAACTTTGACACCAATGATGCCGAAGGTGGTTTTCGCTTCTGCGAAACCGTAGTCGATGTCAGCACGCAGCGTGTGCAATGGCACACGGCCTTCGCGATACCACTCAGTACGTGCGATCTCGATACCGTTCAAACGGCCAGCACTCATGATCTTGATGCCCTGGGCACCCAGACGCATAGCGTTCTGCATGGCACGCTTCATAGCGCGACGGAACATGATGCGCTTTTCGAGCTGTTGCGTGATTGACTCGGCGATCAATTGCGCATCCACTTCAGGCTTACGCACTTCTTCGATGTTCAAGCCCACATCAGGCAGACCCATACGCTTGCGCAGCTCAACGCGCAATTTTTCGATGTCTTCGCCTTTCTTGCCGATCACCACACCCGGACGTGCAGTGTAGATGGTGATCTTTGCGTTCTTGGCAGGACGCTCGATGACGATCTTAGAAACACCGGCACCAGCCAGTTTCTTCTTCAGATAATCGCGTACTTCGATGTCTTTATGCAGCAGATCTGCGAAGTTCTTGCTGTTGGAATACCACTTGGATGTCCAGTTCTTAGTGACGCTCAGACGGAAACCAATCGGATGAATTTTCTGACCCATGCTTAGCTCCCGACGGTGATCGTTATGTGGCAAGTCTGCTTTTCAATGCTGGTTCCACGGCCTTTGGCGCGGGGAATCATGCGCTTGAGAGAAGCACCTTTGTCCACGTAGATGGTAGAAACCTTCAACTCATCGATGTCTGCACCGTCATTATGCTCGGCATTGGCAATCGCGGAATCCAGCGCCTTCTTGATGATGGCGCCGCCCTTTTTTGGGCTGAAAGTCAAAATATTCAAGGCTTGCGCGACAGGCAGACCACGAATCTGATCTGCGACCAGACGCGCTTTTTGCGCCGACAAACGTACACCCCGGATGACTGCTGTTGTACTCATCATCTCTCCTTATTTCTTCGCTTTTTTGTCAGCGACGTGGCCTTTGAAGGTGCGCGTCAGGGAAAACTCGCCCAGCTTGTGACCAACCATGTTCTCGGAGATGTAGACCGGAACATGAGCCTTGCCGTTATGCACGGCGATTGTGAGACCGACAAACTCAGGCAACACCGTAGAACGGCGGGACCAAGTTTTGACCGGGCGCTTGTCATTTGTTGCGCGAACCGTCTCGACCTTCTTAATCAGGTGCAGATCGACGAAAGGACCTTTTTTAATTGAACGTGCCATTCTGATTTACCCCTTAAGCCTTGAAGCGACGACGCACGATCATGTTCGTAGTGCGCTTGTTTCTGCGAGTACGGAAGCCCTTGGCAGGTGTGCCCCACGGACTAACAGGGTGACGACCCGCTGCAGTCTTACCCTCACCACCACCATGTGGGTGATCGACTGGGTTCATCACCACACCACGAACCGTCGGACGTATACCGCGCCAGCGATTGGCACCGGCCTTACCGATGGAACGCAGAGCATGCTCGGAATTGCCAACTTCGCCCAAAGTTGCCTTGCAATCGATGTGAACCTTGCGGATCTCACCGGAACGCAGACGCAATTGCGCGTAGCTGCCTTCACGCGCCAGCAACTGCACGGCCGCACCAGCGGAACGAGCCAGCTGAGCACCCTTGCCTGGCAACATCTCGATAGCGTGGATGGTTGAACCCACCGGAATGTTGCGCAGAGGCAGGGCATTACCCGCCTTGATCGGCGCTTCAGATCCACTTATCAGCTCTGCGCCGGCAGAGATACCTTTAGGGGCAATGATGTAACGACGTTCACCATCCGCGTACAAAAGCAAAGCCAAGTGCGCAGTACGGTTTGGGTCATATTCCAAACGCTCAACCTTGGCCGGTATGCCGTCCTTGTTGCGCTTGAAGTCAACCAAACGATAATGCTTCTTGTGCCCACCACCCATATGACGGGTAGTGATGTGACCATTGTTGTTACGACCCGCGGTACGTGTCTTCTTTTCCAGCAAAGCAGCAACGGGTTTACCCTTATGCAATTCTTTGTTGACTACACGAACAACAGAACGTGTACCCGGTGATGTTGGTTTGAGTTTAATCAGTGCCATGTTTTACCCCTGCTCGCTTGCGGCAAAGTTGATCTCCTGACCAGCAGCCAGACAAACGTAGGCTTTTTTCCAGTCCTTGCGGCTGCCCATGTAACGGCCAAAGCGCTTCTGCTTGCCCTTTACATTGCTGATCTGCACGCTATCAACGGTCACATTGAACAACTTCTCGACTGCCGCCTTAACTTCTGGCTTGGTGGCATCGGAAGCTACACGGAAAATAACCTGCTCGTTCTTTTCAGCAACGAATGTGGCCTTTTCTGAGATCTGCGGCGCCAGCAGAATGTGCAACAGGCGCTCTTCGATGTTCTTGGTCGTCATGCCAGCATCTCCTCAATTTTGGCGATCGCATTGCGGGTGACCAGTACATTCGGGAAACGAACCAGACTGACGGGATCAGCCTGATGCGCCTCAAGTACCAGCACATTAGGCAGGTTGCGTGAAGCCAGATACATGTTCTCGTCGATACTGTCAGTGATGATCAAGACACGAGCATCTTTCAGACCCATGCTATTGATCTTATCAGCCAACAACTTGGTCTTCGGTGCATCAACAGACAGACCATCCAACACGCTCAAACGGCCTTCGCTCACCAGCTTTGACAAGATAGAAGCCAGACCTGCGCGATACATCTTGCGGTTGATCTTATGCGAATAGTTTTGATCGGGCTGGTTCGGGAAAATCTTACCACCACCACGCCACAGCGGACTGGAGGCGCGACCGGCACGCGCACGGCCCGTACCTTTTTGCGCGAATGGCTTATGCGTAGATTTAGCAATCTCGCTGCGCCCCTTCTGTTTGCTGTTTGAAGAGCGAGCATTCGCTTGATATGCCACAACCAACTGATGAACCAGCGCTTCGTTGTACTCGCGACCGAATAGGTCGTCGGAAGCGTCCATGCTCTTACCAGCTTTGCCGTTTTCGTTGATAACTTTGAGTTCCATTATGCCCCCGCCTTCACTGCCGGACGTACGATCACATCGCCGCCTGGCGCGCCCGGAACGGCACCACGCACCAGAATCAACTGGCGCTCAGCATCGATACGAACGATCTGGAGATTTTGAACAGTGCGCTGCGCGTCGCCAAGATGACCCGTCATACGCTTACCTGGGAACACGCGACCGGGATCCTGCGCCATACCGATAGAACCCGGCACGTTGTGCGACTTGGAGTTACCGTGCGTTGCGCGGCCTGATTTAAAGTGATGACGCTTGATGGTACCGGCATAACCTTTACCGATCGTCACGCCCGTCACATCAACCTTCTGGCCGACTTGAAACAGATCGACACCCACGCTACCGCCGACCGTCAGGCTGGCCAGTTGCTCAGGTGAAGCTGTGAATTCTTTGAGAATACTACCCGCTTCAACACCCGCCTTGGCGAAGTGCCCTGCAGCTGCTTTAGTTACACGACTGGCGCGACGCGTACCGAACGCGACTTGCACAGCACTGTAACCATCAGTGGGAGCGGTTTTGATCTGGGTGACACGATTGTTGGACACGTCCAGCACTGTCACCGGCAACGATGAACCATCGTCGGTGAATATGCGGGTCATGCCAATCTTGCGACCGACAAGTCCTAAGCTCATTTCATTTCCTTTTATTAAGGGGCTGACTTCAATTGGTCAGCCGATTCAACTACCAATACTGCTACTACAAAAACTGCGAATTACTGCAACTTAATCTCTACATCAACGCCAGCCGGCAGATCCAGCTTCATCAGCGCATCCACTGTCTTGTCAGTAGGGTCGATGATGTCCATCAGACGCAAATGTGTACGAATTTCGAATTGATCGCGCGAAGTCTTATTCACGTGCGGGGAACGCAACACGTCGAAGCGCTCGATCTTGGTCGGCAACGGAACCGGGCCTTTTACTACAGCGCCTGTGCGCTTGGCTGTGTCCACGATCTGCAGCGCAGATTGGTCGATAAGACGATAGTCGAACGCCTTCAGGCGAATGCGAATTTTTTGACTTTGCATAATCTTCTCTTACATCTAAGCGGCTATAGCCGCGGTTTAAAGAACGAAAATCGCGTGGACCTGCCACACGAGGGCGCGCATTGTATGCTTACTCGATAATCTTTGCAACAAAACAATAAAACGTGCGATCACGCACGTTTTATTGTTCTTACTATTATTTTATTACTCGATAACCTTAGCGACCACACCGGCGCCGACAGTACGGCCACCTTCGCGAATCGCGAAACGCAGACCTTCTTCCATCGCGATCGGGTTGATCAGGTTCACAGTGATCGACACGTTGTCGCCAGGCATCACCATCTCGGTACCTGCTGGCAGCTCAACCGCACCTGTCACGTCAGTCGTA
>JAGXGC010000029.1 GCA_024636935.1 Sideroxydans sp.
CCTGCTCACGCATCACTTTGTGAAGTTCGGTCGGCAGGCGGCGGGACAGTATCGCCGACCTCAAACCCATCCTAGCAAAGCTAATGAAGCCGTATCCAGTCTCCTTGGCATATTTTTCCGCCATATCGTGAAACGCTTGGAGTTGCTGCTCGACCTGAGGTGCGAAGCCAAACATAGATTTGATATCACCCGTCTGCTCCATCTCGGCACGCAGCTCATTCACTGTGGCTTGTCGGCCATACAAGCCATGGTGAATCTTGGTATAAAAAAAGCGACCAAACGTACCGCTACCTGAAACGAGCAACATACAATACATCGCCACTGCCGCATTGATCGACCCCGTCGGATGAATGAACGGGATGTAAACGTGATAAGTGGAATGGAAGATGATGAACAACGGCCCCATGATGCCTAGCACCATGTGCCACTTGAACCAAGTCGGCAGGAAGCCCACGTTCTCTAGTAGAGACCAGCGCTTACGCAGAGGATATAGCAACAGCAACAGCATCATCGTGCCGCCGGCCAAGCCTAAATTGTATCCAAAATCAAACAACTCATCACCTGGCGTGTAATAAGTCTGTGGATAAACAATGAAGTAACCGGAAATGGTGATTACGCCGATGATACTGATGAATATCATCCACATCAGGTGTTCAGATTGTTTTTTTGTTCTCATTTTTCTCGAATCAATATGCTGGGCTCAAACGGCGGAAATTTTAACTGTGATTGCCGAACCTGTCCCAATAAATTTGTCTTAATAACGCGACAACCCTAGAATGCGCTGCCTGCGACAGTGCCTTGTACAATAAAGTTCGGCATCAGCTTGCAATAGTCCGATAGGCGGCTGGGTCAGCCTGACCAATGGCACACCTTACTCACTAACTACTTGACTAAAACATATGGACATCATCGATCTCTCCGTTTATCTGATCCCCTTGATCATCATCATGTTCTTTTATCTTGGCAGCCGAAAGAAAAAGGAATCAAGCTCTGTTGAGCAAATGAAGGAAGCCATCACTCAGGGTTTGACCGAGCCCTCATCGCTACATCCGGTGATCGACCCCCGCTTATGCTTGGGCTCAGGCAGTTGCATCAAAGCCTGCCCCGAAGGCGCGATAGGGATGATCAAGGGTAAAGCGGTGCTCATCAATCCGACTCATTGCATCGGCCACGGAGCATGCGCAGCCGCGTGTCCGCATGACGCGATCTCGCTGGTGTTCGGCACTGAAAAGCGCGGTATGGACATCCCTCAGGTCGACCCGACCTTCGAGACCAACGTCAAAGGTCTGTTCATCGCCGGCGAACTAGGTGGCATGGGTTTGATTCGCAAGTCAGCCAGCCAAGGATCTCAGGCGATGGACTCCATCGCCAAACTCAAAGGCAGCGACAATGACTATGACGTCATCATCGTTGGTGCCGGCCCTGCGGGTATGGGAGCCGCACTTGGCGCCATCCACCACGATCTGCGCTATCTCGTCATAGAACAAGAAACATCACTCGGCGGCGCAATCTTCCAGTATCCACGAAACAAAGTCGCAATGACCGCACCAGTCAAACTACCTGTCGTGGGCGAGATGCACTTCAAAGAAGTCAGCAAAGAACGCTTGCTGGAATGGTGGTTGGGCATCATCGAGAAAACCGGTATCAAATTGAATTACAACGAGCGCATGGAGGACGTGACGCCTACTGATAATGGCTTCGTCGTCAAGACCAGCAAGGGAGAATACAAGACACGCACCGTTCTGCTGGCAATCGGTCGCCGCGGCACGCCGCGCAAACTTGGTGTATCCGGCGAAGATTTGCCGAAAGTGGTGTATCGCCTGATCGATCCCGAGCAATATCGCAACATGCATGTGATCGTGGTCGGCGGCGGCGATAGCGCGGTGGAAGCCGCAATGGCGGTGGCTGAGGAGCAAGGCACTACCGTATCCCTGCTGGCACGCGGCGAAGAGTTCGGCAAGGCTTTCGGTGGCGCAAAACCAAAGAACCGTGACAAGCTGAAGGCCATGTCCGATGCCGGAAAATTGAAGATCTATCTGAAGTCCGGTGTCAAAGAAGTCAAAAAGGACACGGCAGTGATCAAATTCGGCGACGAGGAAGCGGAGATTCCGAACGACGGCGTCATCGTTTGCGCCGGCGGCACTTTACCAACGCCATTCCTGAAGCAGATCGGCGTGATGGTCGACACCAAGTTCGGTACGACCTGATGTACCGAGCATAAAACAAAAAGGCCTGCAAAATTTGCAGGCCTTTTTTAATTGGCGGCTAGTCTGATCAAAATTAATGCCGCCGACGCTTAGAAATAGCACGACGGTTTTCTTTGGGTGAAAGATGCCCCCAGAAATATCCCCAAAGCCATCTTGAGTGAAAAAGCTTGGTGACATGATGCTCGGTGGAGCAGAAATGAAAAAGCCCCGCATCGCTGCGAGGCTTTTAGATACTGGTGCCGCTTGTCGGATTCGAACTGACGACCTACCGCTTACAAGGCGGTTGCTCTACCAACTGAGCTAAAGCGGCGGTAATACAAAAACTGGTGGGTCGGCCGAGATTCGAACTCGGGACCAACGGATTAAAAGTCCGCTGCTCTACCGGCTGAGCTACCGACCCGGTAAAATTGAGAGCGCGCATTATACGGGTTTGCTCTCGAGTGTCAAAGCATCAAAGACGATTTATGTATTTTGATAGCGCGTTGGATCTTCAACTTGCGCAGCACGAAACCCCTCTTGCCTCAAACGACATGAATCACAGCGGCCACAAGCATGCCCAAATTCGTCTGCCTGATAACAGGAAACGGTCAGTGCATAATCGACACCGAGCTGCACTCCTGCTTGAATGATTTCTGCTTTACTCAAATGCAATAGCGGTGCATGCAGCGTAAGTGCACTGCCCTCGACTGCCGCCTTGGTCGCAAGATTAGCCATGCGCTCGAATGCATCCACGAACTCAGGACGGCAATCCGGGTAGCCGGAGTAGTCCACAGCATTCACACCAAAAAATATATCCTGTGCTTTCAATACCTCGGCCCAAGCCAGCGCCAGAGATAGCATGATGGTATTACGCGCAGGCACATAGGTTAGTGGAATGCCGCTCGTAGCCGATTCTGGCACAGCGATGTTGGCATCGGTCAGGGCAGAGCCTCCAAACGCTGTGAGGTCGATATTGATGACCCTGTGTTCATGCGCTCCCAGCTCTTTAGCCACACGCTGCGCGGCCGCTAATTCAGCATGATGGCGCTGGCCATAATCGACACTCAATGCATAACACTGAAAGCCCTTTGCGCGCGCCTGCGCCAGCACTGTGGCCGAATCCAGTCCGCCCGATAACAACACTACCGCTCGCTTGTCGTTCAACGCCCCACCTCATTGCCCCACAATATCTTGTGCAATTGCACTTGCATGCGTACCTGTAAATGATCTCGCAATACCCAGTCCGCCAGATTAGTCGCACTGAGACTTTCATGCACCGGAGAGAACAGCACCTCGCAGCGAGCAGCTAGCCCGTGATCGTTCAACATCTGCTTTGCCCACTGATAATCAGCCTCGTCGCACAGCACGAACTTTATCTCATCGTTTCTGTTGAGATATTCCAGATTCTTCCAAAGATTTTTTGCGAGCTCTCCAGAGCCGGGCGTCTTGATATCGAGCACTTTCATCACGCGCGCATCCACACCGCCGACATCCATAGCCCCACTGGTTTCCAGTGAGACTGCATAGCCGGCATCACACAATGCCTTCAACAAGGCCTGGCTATGCTTCTGAGCAAGCGGCTCACCTCCGGTAACACAAACATATCGCGCACCCGATTTTGCAACTGCATCCAGAATAGTCTGCACAGACATGATCTGCCCGCCGCTAAAAGCATGCGCACTATCACAGTAAGTACAACGCAAAGGACAGCCCGTCAGCCGCACGAACATCGTAGGCAGACCGATGCGCGTACTCTCGCCTTGCAATGAGAAAAATATTTCGCTGATGCGCAGAGTGTTGCCGAAATCTTGAGTCATGAACTACTTAGGGTTACTTGATGGTGGCTAGGCGTTTCTTGGCTTTGTCGGAAGCATCACTACCGGGAAACTGCGAGATGAGTTTTTTCAAGGTTCTCTTGGCAGCAGATTGCTTCTTAAGCGACAACTGGCACTCTGCCATGTTGAGCATGGCTTCAGGTGCGCGCGGGTGATCAGGATACTTGTCCAGCAGACTGTTATATGCAGCAAAACTAGCAGCGTATTCGCGCACGAGGAAATTGGCATTCCCCAGCCAGTAAAACACATTGGCTTCATGGGCCGACTGCGGATACTTGCGCAGGAAATCACGGAAGGCCAGAGCAGCCTCACGATAACTCTCAGCCCGATAGAAGCCATAAGCCGTCTCGAAGGCGCGGTTCTCGCCAGACTGTCCATCAACGGCACCACCACCCGATGGAGCAGCGGGGCGTGACGTTCCGCCTGCTCCGCCCGCTTCCATTTGCCTCAAACGGGAGTCAAGGTCGATGTAGAAGTCTTTCTGGCGCTTTTCTGCATCCTGCTGGGTATTGCCAAATTCTTCGAACAGCCCTCGTTGCTTTCGCATTTCACTTGACTGCATCTCAAGTTGCATCTGCAAGTTAAGTAGCGAACGAACTGCAAGTTTATTCTGCAACTCTATTTCAACAAGTTGCTTCTCTAGCGTTACGACACGCGCCTCCAGCAGCTGGACTTGCTTGCGTGCGTCGTCATCAGCGAACAGCCCCGCATAAGCGGGGCTGCACACTAGCAACAGACCACCCAGCAATCGGGAGGCTGCGATTTTCACGCTTACTGCGCGCTGTAGTTGATGTCTGCGCGGCGATTCTGAGCCCAGCAAGCTTCGTTATGCTCGCTGCAACGTGGCTTCTCTTCACCGTAGCTGACAGTTTCGATCTGTGCGTCCTGAGCACCACCCAGCACCAATGCACGCTTGGTGTTCTTGGCACGACGCT
Source organism: Sideroxydans sp. (assembly GCA_024636935.1). Taxonomy (GTDB): domain Bacteria; phylum Pseudomonadota; class Gammaproteobacteria; order Burkholderiales; family Gallionellaceae; genus Sideroxyarcus. The sequence continues at coordinate 4,957 of JAGXGC010000029.1, forward strand.
GACCGAGACCCAAGTTGTATTCGCTGCTACCACGCTCATCGGCATTACCTTCGACGCGTACTTTGACGTCGGGATGGCTAGCCAGATATTCAGCATGATTCATGATCGTCTCGCGGTCGGCAGCTTGCACAGCATCCACATCGAATGGGAAGTAAACGCTATTCTTTTCCATCAATGCAGCCTGTGCATCAGCAGCAGCTTGTGCATCAGCAGCAGCTTGTGCATCAGCAGCAGCTTGTGCATCAGCAGCAGCTTGTGTGTCCGCAGCAGGCGCTTCAGCAGCCGAAGTAGTTGCGGGCTCCATGGTTTCTTCTTTCGGAGGATTGCTGCTACACGCAGCCAACAGATTCAACAACAACACACCAAGAATTAGTTTTTTCATCATGCTTACTCCTTCTAAAATTATTTATTTCAGGAACGGGCCCCACATCGGTTCGCGGATATCCCCTCGCTGGGCAACCATCTTCTGCTTCACACGGCCATCGCTTGAAACGGTCGCTAATATACCACGACCCTGCAGTTCAGTTGCAAACAGGATCATTTTGCCATTAGGCGCAAAACTGGGCTTCTTCTCCCACCCGCCCACAGTAAGTATCTGTGTTTGCCTGCTTTCAATGTCGTACACCGCAATATGAAAGACCCCTTCCCTAAAATGCGCAAATACAAAACTCTTACCGTCAGGGTGGAAGCGTGGCGAGAACGCGTTGCCCGATTCGAAAGTCAAACGCTCTGCATTGCCACCTTCAATCGACACACGATATATCTGCGGGCTACCGCCTCTATCCGAGGTGAATAACAGTGAGCTCCCGTCCGGAGAAAAAGAAGGTTCGGTATCGATCGCCTCACTATAGGTGATGCGACGCAGATGTTTACCATTGCTGTTGGCAATGTATATCTGCGACTCGTCATCCCGCGTCAGCACCATGGCAATCTTGCTGCCATCTGGCGACCAAGATGGTGCACTGTTACTACCGGGGAAATCTGCGATCAGGGTGCGTTGTCGAGAGGTCAGAGATTGCACGTAGACCATGGCACGGCTTTTCTCGAAACTGACATATGCAATCTGCCTACCGTCCGGTGACCACGCCGGAGACATGATCGGCTCTCTGGAAGTAAGTAGCGCCTGTTCATTGTCACCATCACTATCTGCCACGACCAGCCGATAGACGCCCGCATCACGACTGACATAAGCAATACGTGTACTGAACACACCTGGACTGCCCGTCAGACGCTCGTACACAAGATCCGCAATGCGATGTCCGATCGCACGCACCTGATCTTCCTTGGCCGTTACCACTTGCGACATCAATTCCGCATTCCTCACCAGATCCAACAGACGGAACTTGACCGCAACCTTACCCTCGGCCTGAGGCTCGACGGTACCGATCAGCACAGCTTCCACACCCGCCCATTCGGCAGGTCTAATATCGCGTGGCTCATGCGGCGATTTTCCGGCCGGATCGATCAATTTGAATAAGCCGGTTCGGTTCAGGTCGTTACTTACCAACTCGAGTAAGCCCTGCGCGATTGCTGCATCCCCGGAAAAACGCACCAGAGAGATAGGAGTCTGATGCTCGCCCGCACCGGTGATTTCGATATTCAGCACGGCATGTGCAGGCACCGCAAAAAACATCAGGCACGACAATATCCAGCGTTTCATTATTTACTTATCCTCCGGCCTGATCGTCAGGCGTAATTCTCTAAATCGCTTCTTCAGCACTGGGTCTGTCGGTATCGGCAGCGGCTGCGCCTTGTAGATTGCGCGTTCAGTCGCCTCGTCATAGGCGGCATTACCACTACTTTTCAGCAATACGGCATCCAGTACTGAACCATCCGGCAACAATGTCACTTTAAATTCAGCCGCTGCCGATGGCAAAACATCCGGCGGCATAAAGATATTGTGTCTGATCTTGCTGCGTATCATGTCTTGATAACGCCCCATCTCTGCTGATGTGGCTGCAAGAACCTCTGCCCGCACGCTTTCGCGCACAGCCATGCGCTGCTTCTCGGCATATGCCTCCAATAAACGCTGTTCTTCGAGCAACTTTTTACGCTGTAGCTCCTTGGCGCTTGGCTGCGGCTTACTCTCTTTGCGCACTTTCTTGTCACGCAGTTCGATTTCTGCTTTTTGCGGCAAGGAAGTTGTTGCTGATTTTTGCTCGACCGGCTGTTTTGGCGGTTGCTGCGGTTCAATTTCCTGAACCGGTTCCGCTGTGGGCTGTTGCTCAGGCAGACTATCCCACAACTCGACAGAGAAACGATCCGGCTGATGACTCTGCCAACGCACCCCCAGCACCAGCATAGCTATGAATGCCACATGCACCGCCATCGCCAGCATGCCTGCTGAGAAACGATAGGGTTCTGGATAGTGAAGAGTCGCGCTCATCGCACCTTGGTGAGCAACCCGACTTTCTTGACGTTCTGCTGCTGCAGCATATCCATCACATTGATGACTTCCTCATAGCGGATCTTCTTGTCAGCCGAGATTACGACTGACTGCTCGGGATTCTTGGCGAGCTTTTGCTTGATCAACGAGGCCAATTCATCTCTAGACACCGGCTTCTCGGCGCCGCCCTGTGTATGGTCGCGCAACACCAGTGTCGTATCTTTTTTGATCATCACCTCCAGAGGCGCAACCGGTGGTGCCAGCGACTTACCTACGCTGGGCAAATCGATCTGTCCGGGATTCATCATCGGCGCTGTGACCATGAAAATCACCAGCAACACCAGCATCACGTCAATGTAAGGCACCACATTGATCTGACTCAAGGGACGATGCGCCACCCGGCGAGAATTCATCATGGCTGCCTCTGTAGCACGTTGGAGAATTCCTCGATGAAACTTTCAAAGCGGGATGATAAACGTGCCACGTCATGTACATAACGGTTATAGGCCACGACCGCGGGGATCGCCGCGAACAGGCCCATCGCTGTAGCCACCAGCGCCTCGGCGATGCCCGGCGCAACTTGCGCCAAGGTCGCCTGCCCAACACTGGACAAACCACGGAATGCGTTCATGATGCCCCACACAGTGCCCAGCAGACCGATATAAGGGCTGACCGAGCCGACCGTCGCCAGGAATGAAAGGTGCGACTCCAGATGATCCATCTCACGCTGATAGCGCGCGCGCATCGCCCGCCGCGTACCTTCCATCAGCGCGGCACTATCCACCCCGTGCGTCTTCTTCAGCTTGACGAATTCGGCAAAACCAGCCGCAAAGATATGCTCTAGCGCACCCTGATCATGGCGTAATTTGCTACTCGCCTGCTGATATAAAGCCACCAGATTCGGGTTCCCCCAGAATGCGTCTTCGAATTCTTGTGCCTGAGATTTTGCTGCACGCACTGCGAACATCTTAAGGAAGATGTACCACCACGACATCAGCGATACCCCCAATAACAAGCCCATCACTAACTGCACCAGCAGGCTGGCGTTACCGATGAGCTGCACCAGCGACAAGTCCCGAATCAGATCCATGAGTTCAATCCCATTGTTTGCGTAACATTTCCGGCACACTGACCGGCTTGAAACTATCTTTACCCACGCATACCAGATGTACATCGGCTTGCGTCAGCAGTTCTTCCCCACGCTTCACTTCTTGCGCCAACGTCATCTGACTTCTCCCGATCTTGATGAGATGGGCTGTCACAGACAACATATCATCCAGCAAGGCCGGCCTGAGGTAATCGATCTTGATCGAACGCACCACGAACATCACACCCAGCTCTTTCATCAGCCCAGCATTGCTATGACCGAAGCTGCGCAGCCACTCTGTCCGTGCGCGCTCCATAAAGTTCACATAGTTGGTGTGATATACCACGCCGCCCGCATCGGTATCCTGGTAATACACTCGCACTGGCCAGGCGAAGGGCTTGTGCGACTTACTCATCCCACAACTCCTTATTGCCAGTCTTAACCACTGCCAGACCAAAATGCTGATAGGCGTTCGCGGTCGCCATACGGCCGCGTGGCGTGCGTTGCAGATAGCCTTGTTGTATCAAATAGGGTTCCAGCACATCTTCGATGGTGTCGCGCTCCTCACCGATGGCGGCCGCCAGATTATCCACCCCCACCGGCCCGCCCATGAATTTCTCAATCACGGTCTGCAACAGCTTCCTGTCCATCACATCCAGCCCACGTGAATCCACATCCAGCATGGTCAGCGCGGCATCTGCCACTTCGCGCGTGGCGTTGCCGTCGGCACGCACATCAGCGTAGTCGCGCACACGACGCAGCAAACGATTGGCGATACGCGGTGTGCCGCGTGAACGCTTGGCAATCTCCAACGCGCCATCCGGCGAGATCGGCAGCTCCAGCAAACCGGACGAACGCGTCACGATGCGCTGCAGTTCTTCCGGAGTATAAAACTCCAGCCGCGCCACGATGCCGAAACGATCACGCAGCGGATTGGTCAACATGCCAGCGCGAGTGGTCGCGCCCACCAGCGTGAACGGCGGCAGATCAATCTTCACCGAACGCGCGCCCGGCCCTTCCCCGATCATGATGTCGATCTGATAATCTTCCAGTGCGGGATAGAGTATCTCTTCCACCACCGGTGACAGACGATGTATCTCGTCTATGAACAACACATCATGCGGTTCGAGATTGGTCAGCAGTGCGGCCAAATCACCCGCACGCTCCAACACTGGACCGGATGTGTGACGGATATTGACACCCATCTCGCGCGCAATGATCTGCGCCAATGTTGTCTTGCCCAGTCCCGGCGGGCCGAACAGCAACACGTGATCAAGGGGTTCTTTGCGTTTTTTCGCGGCTTGAATGAATATTTCCAGCTGTCCGCGAATCTTCTCCTGCCCGACATATTCATCGAGCTGCTTAGGGCGCAGTGCGCGCTCCAGCGCCTCTTCCTGCGGAGAAGCTGGCGCAGCGGAAATGATGCGTGGTGCGGCGGCAAGGTCGTCGTGCTGGATCATGCCTTGGATAATAACTTAAGCGCTTGGCGGATGCCGTCCGAGACACCCACATCTTTGGGCAAGTGTTTGGCCGCCCATTCTGCCTCTTTGTCCTTATAGCCCAAGCCCAGCAAAGCATTGACGATGTCATTGCCTGCGGATTCCAGCACCACCGATGTTGTCGCGCCAGCCGCCGCCACGAACTTGCCTTGCAGTTCCAGCAGCAACCGCTCGGCCGTCTTCTTGCCCACACCGGGAATCTTGGTCAGGCGCGTCGCATCCTTGTTTGCCACCGCCATCGCCAGATCACTCATGCTCAAACCGGAAAGAACCGACAACGCCAACTTAGGACCGACGCCGCTGATCTTGAGCAACTGACGGAAGGCGATGCGCTCTTCCTGCGTCAAGAAACCGTACAACAAATGTGCATCCTCGCGCACGATGAACTCGGTGAGCAGGATGACTTTTTCATTCAGCGCAGGCAGGTTGTAGAACGTGCTCATCGGCACATCCACCTCGTAACCGACACCTTGTACATCCAGCAAAATCTGCGGCGGATTTTTCTCCAGCAGCGTGCCGCTTAGTCTTCCAATCATGTGTTTCCTTTACTGAATATCAATGCCAGCGACAGCAATAAACCATGCGCCATCATCGCAGCGATGGTGAGCTTGATCGCATCGGCCAGTTGTTGCGGCTGAGCGGCGTGGCGCATCAATTCGCGTGAAGCTTTGATGCTCAGCGGCAAAGCGAATAGTGCCAAAAGAGACAACAAGGGCAGCCAGCCAACCAGCACGCTAGCCAGCAGCCATATATAAGCCAGCACCACGATCAGTACATAGCCCCAACGCGCTTTGCTCACCTCCAGCCTGGCGACCCAGTGCAACTTGCCCGCTAGGGTATCGGCTGCACGATCAGGGAATTGGTTGATATATAACAGATTGGCCGTCAGCAAGGCATAAGAAAGTCCAGCGATGAACGGAGCCGCATCGAAGCCTTTACGTTGCACGAAGTCCGCACCGACTGTGATCGACAGTATGCCCGCTGTCACACAAAACTCTCCCAAGCCGCGTCCGACCAATTTGAACGGCGGCGCGGAATACGCCCAACCGATGAACAACCCCGTCATTCCAACATACATCAGCTGTGCATCGTTGCGCGCCATCAGCCATAGTCCCGCAGCAACCACACCAGCCATCAAGACAACACCAAAATTGCGTGTCTGCGCAAGACTCAACACACCGTTCTGAATGAAGCGACTGCCACCCGTAAAAGGAAATATGCGTTGTGTGTTTTGCGCATCGGTACCGTTGAGCGCATCGTAGTAATCATTGAGCACGTTCACACCGGCATGCGCCAACAAGGCGAACAATAGTGTGACCAATGCAAGGGGAATATCAAAAGCAAGACCGCTATACCAAGCGATGGCCAACCCGATCAGGCATGACATCAAACTAGCGGTCAGAAAAGCGGGACGGGTCGCGGCGAAATAGCGGGCCGCAGGATTGGCGAACAACTCCAGTGTCGGCTCCAGCGGTTGCGTCATACCAGCCTTCCTCCCCGCACTCGATATCCCTTGGTCGCATGCGCGCCCATTCCGCTCAGGCCGCCGTGTGCATGACAGATAGCGCAAGCCAGTGCATCCGCCGCATCCGGACTGGGTGTGCCAGACAGGTTCAGCAATCGCTGCACCATGGCCTGCACTTGTTCCTTATCGGCATGGCCGTTACCGACCACCGCCTGCTTTATCTGCAACGCAGTGTATTCCGCCACCGGCAGATTCGCCTGCACTGCCGCGCAGATCGCCGCACCGCGCGCTTGGCCAAGCAGCAATGTGGATTGTGGGTTCACGTTCACGAACACCTTCTCCACCGCCGCCAGTTCCGGCTGATGCTGCGCGATGACCTCACCCAACGAGGACAGGATGACTTTCAATCTTTCCGGCAACTCCCCCGCGGGCGTCTTGATGCAACCGCTGGCGACATAGTGCAACTTCTGACCTTCTTTATCGATTACTCCGAACCCGGTGATCCGCAGGCCGGGATCGATGCCGAGGATGCGCATTACTCCTCTATCACCGCATTGGTGTAGACCTCCTGCACATCGCCCAAGTCTTCTAGTGCATCCAGCAATTTCTGCATCTTCACTGCATCGTCACCTGTGAAGCTCACTTCGTTCTCCGGCTTCATGGTGACTTCGCCCATCTCCGACTTGAAGCCGGCACTTTCCAGACGCTGCTTCACTGCCACGAAGTCGTTCGGCGCGGTGACGACTTCGATACTGCCATCATCGTTGTTGACGATATCTTCCGCCCCCGCATCCAGCGCCACTTCCATCAGCGCGTTCTCGTCGGTGCCCGGCGCAAAGATCATTTGTCCGCAATGCTTGAACAGGAAGGCAACGGAACCATCCGTGCCGAGGTTGCCGCCGTACTTGGTGAAGGCATGGCGCACATCGGCCACGGTGCGCGTTTTGTTGTCGGTCATGCAATCGATCATCACCGCCGCACCGTTTATGCCGTAGCCTTCATAGCGCAATTCCATATAATCCACGCCCTCCAGCTCGCCTGCGCCTCGCTTGATAGCGCGCTCGACGTTGTCCTTGGGCATGTTGTTGTCGTAGGCCTTCTCCATCGCCAGACGCAGACGCGGATTAGTATCCGCGTCACTGCCGCCGAGCTTGGCCGCTACGGTGATCTCTTTGATCAGACGCGTGAATATCTGACCGCGCTTTGCATCCTGGCGACCCTTGCGGTGCTGGATGTTCGCCCATTTACTGTGTCCTGCCATGTGCATTCCTTAAGCCGAATTTGCCGCGCGCATGGTAACACCGAGGCATGTATTGCCCAAATTCAAACCGACTCTGGCTATGTGTAAATAAACGGGAGTAGAATGCGTGCAATCGTTTTTGTTAACCACCTGTAAGGAGTTGATCATGAAAGTACAACACGCACTGATGCTGACTGCTGGTCTGATATTGTCGGCACCTGTTCTGGCTGATGATGGCGAAGCACTGCTAAAGAAGAACAACTGCGGCACCTGCCATCAGCTTGACAAGAAGACCGTTGGCCCGGCACTTAAGGCAATCTCCGCCAAATATGCAGGCGATGCAGGCGCAGCTGCCACGCTGGAGAAGAAAGTACGCGTAGGCGGTGCCGGTAGCTTCGGCACCATGCCGATGCCAGCCACACCAGCCAAAGCATCTGACGAAGATATCAAGGCCATGGTTGCACATATCCTCGCCATCAAGTAAGTATCAACCGCACCATAGAAAAGGGCCGGTTTGAACCGGCCCTTTTCTATTACTTCAATAATATCAAGGATTCATTCGCATCATGCCTGGCCCTCGTTTGGGTTCGCGCATCACCTCATCCTTGGTGATCTTGCCATCCTTGTTGGCGTCGTTCTCGTCGAAACGGCCATAGAGAATAGGCATCCCCTCCTTTGCCTCTTCCTTGCTCAAAGCACCGTCATGGTTGGTATCTGCTGCATCGAAATGCTGTTCGATGCTCATATGCTTCATACTTTTCATCTGGCCATGCATACCTTGCATCCCTTGATGCACGCTATCCATCTCTTCACTGGTGACCTTGCCGTCTTTATTAGCGTCCATCTCCTTGAAGCGTTCAGCGTGAAAAGCGTTGAATTCTTTCAGGCTGACAGCATCATCGCCATTCTTATCCATCTGCTGGATCATGCCGCCGCCAGGTGGGCAGGCATCGTTCGGACCATGTGCCTTGCCCGGGCATGCTGAAGCTTGCTGGGCGATAGCCATCAGTCCGCCCATTGCGATCAATGCAACGATTTTCTTCATATTCTTCTCCTAATGTGATTGATGGATACGCCCTCATGCTGGCACTGGGTTCATGGACAAACGAACAGGATGGAAGTTCACTGTCGGGCGGCAGGTTATAATCCGCCGCAATCTTTTCAGTACTACCCCATGAACATATTCTACGAAGAAGACGGCAGTTTCAAGGTCGGCAACATTATGACCGATAACACATCCTCCCTACAGGTCGAGAACCTCCACGGAAAACGCTGCAAAATCAAAGCCGCAAATGTCATGCTGCGCTTCGAACAGCCCAGCCTGAGTGAATTCATCGCACAGGCCGAGCAGGCCGCCAACGATATCGATCTGGATTTTCTGTGGGAAGCATGTCCGTCGGAAGAATTCGCCTTCGAGGAATTGGCACAAGATTACTATGGTCATAAGCCCACGCCGATCGAAGCGGCCGGTGCGCTGATCCGTCTGCATGGCTCGCCCATGCATTTCTACAAGAAGGGCAAGGGGCGTTATAAAGCCGCACCGGCCGATGCGTTGACGGCGGCGCTGGCCAGCGTGGAGAAGAAACGCATCCAAGCCGAGCTGCAAGCCCGCTACACGGATGAACTGACGCATTTCAAGCTGCCTGAAGAATTCTCCGACAAGCTCAAAGCGATCCTATACCAACCGGATCGCAACACCCTCGAAGTCAAAGCGCTGGAAGCAGCCTGTGCCGCCACACATTTGTCCGCGGCCCATCTGCTGGAACGTTGCGGTGCACTACCCTCTTCGCACGACTTCCATCTGAACAAGTTCCTGTTCGAGAACTTCCCGCGCGGCACCGGCTTCCCGGACGTGACCGTTGCAGAGCATCCCGAACTACCCAAGGCGACCGTCAATGCCTTCAGCATCGACGATGCCGCCACCACCGAGATCGACGACGCCTTCTCGGTCGAGACACTAGCGAACGGCAACCGCCGCATCGGCATCCACATCGCCGCACCCGCGCTCGGCATCGCGCCGGGTTCGGATATCGATGCCATCGCTGCACAACGCATGTCCACCGTGTACATGCCGGGCGACAAGATCACCATGCTGCCGGACAACGTGGTGCAAGCGTTCACGCTGTGCGCCGACAAAGTATGCCCCGCCATATCTTTATATGTAGAAGTGAATGAAACGCTGGAGATCGTACACAGCGAAAGCCGTATCGAGCGGCTGCACATCGCCGCCAACCTGCGCCATGACACACTGGAGCCCTTGTTCAACGACGAATCCGTGAGCGCGCGCCAGTTCGACTTCTCTTATGGCCCCGAACTTGAATTGCTATGGGACTTCTCCAACAAGCTGGAGGCCGGACGCGGCAAATCGTCCGACAACAACCAGCAACAGGTCGACTACACCTTCAGCATAGAGAACGACCGCATCACCATCGGCCATCGCTTGCGCGGCTCACCCATCGACAAGGTGGTGTCTGAATTAATGATCCTCGCCAACAGCAGTTGGGGGAAACTATTGGACGACAACAGTGTCTCCGGCATCTATCGCACGCAGAACAACGGCAAGGTGAAGATGAGTACCGTCGCCGCACCGCACCAAGGTTTGGGGGTGTCACATTACGCATGGTCCAGCTCGCCGCTGCGCCGCTATGTCGATCTGGTGAACCAGCGCCAGATCATGAGTGTGCTGCGCGGAGAAGAGCCTGCCTACACCAAGAACGACACCGCGCTGTTCGCCATCCTGCGCGACTTCGACACCGCCTACACCACCTACAACGAGTTCCAGCGCAACATGGAACGTTACTGGTGTCTGCGCTGGCTACAGCAGGAGAACATCTCACAGATCGCTGTCACGGTGCTGCGCGAGAACCTAGTCAGATTCGTGAGCATCCCACTGGTCGGACGCATCTCCTCGCTACCCGAGACCGAAGCTAATACGCAAGTGACACTGGAGATCGTTTCCGTCGATCTGCTCGACCTCAACTTCGAAGCGCGTCCCGTCGCGGTCGCTGCCGTTGAGGCATGAAGAAGTACTTGCTCCTAGCTTTGCTGCGCGAACGTATCTCGTTCGCGACAGGTTTTTCTTTGCTGCTGCATGCCTTCGTATTGTTCGGCATCACCTTCACCGTGCCGGACGCAAAGACACTGGCGAAGCGCTTGGAGCCGCTGGAAGTCACGCTGGTCAACAGCCAATCGCGTAACAAGCCGACCAAAGCCAATGCCTATGCCCAGAGTAATCTGGACGGCGGCGGCAACACGCCGGATGACGTTCGCGCAAGCACACCGTTCCCGGTCGTCAGCAACGACACACGTTTCACCCCCGAGCAAGCCGCCAAACGTGTAAAGGCACTGGAACAAGAAGTGAAGTCGCTACTTACCCGCAGCAAGAGCGATTATCAGGTTGAACAACAGAAACAAGCACCCAAGCCCAAGGAGAGCAGCAAGAGCGGCGAAGATCTAGTCCAGCGATCTTTGGAGATCGCGCGCCTTGAAGCCGAGATCAGCAAGAACATCAATCTCTACGAGAAGCTACCGAAGCGAAAATTCATCGGCGCACGCACTGAGGAATACAAATATGCACAATATGTCGAAGACTGGCGCGCCAAGGTCGAACGGATCGGCAACCTGAACTATCCAGAAGCGGCACGGCGCCAAAAGCTTTACGGCAGCCTCACACTGACCGTCAACATTCGTTCTGACGGCAGCGTGGAGAGTATCGAGATCAACCGCCCATCCGGACAGCGCATTCTCGATGCCGCCGCCCAGCGCATCGTCAAACTTGCCGGCCCATATTCACCCTTCCCGGCTGATATCCGTAAGGAGGTCGACGTGCTGAGCATCACGCGCACTTGGACGTTCACTACCAGCGACCGGCTTGAAGCCAAATAAGGCTTTTAGCTGCAATCACACTCGGCTCACCTTTCCACAGCTACTCCGCCAGGATCTCATTACAACTGATTGGCATCTAACTCGAGCCCTCCTGCATCATGGTGCTTGCACTAGCGACGCATCGCCATACCCAGCGTATTCACGCTGCATTTCATTGAGCCCACCATTGCGGGGTATGGCCATCGTGATGGCTATGGCTCTTACTGCGGTATGTTACTAAACGCACAGACGTGGATCTGCCCCCCCCCCATAGTTAGACGTGACTTCATCCGAGCAACCGGAGGTAAGCTTTATTCACTCTCCCTAAATAAAGGAAGTCTCATGTCTTTGTCTGGAAACATTTTTTCCACAACAGTCGGATTCTGGATGAACTGGCCGCTATGGGGGGGATTACTGGCGATGTTGTTGCTAGCACAGCACTTTTGGGTGCTATTCGCACCGCTCGAACGCGCGCTCCCCGGCAACACCGCCATTTCTTCCACTGCCCTTACCGGACAGTTGTTCGGAACAAGCGATGGTAGCAATGCCGCGACCTCTTCGCTGGATGGCATGCGTCCTATCGGAATCTTTGCGCATGCCACGCGCGGTTTCGCCGTGATGCAGACGCCAAACGGCCAACGCGGTGTTGGATTGGGTAGCGAAGTCGCACCTGGCATCCGCTTGGTAGAGACGCATACCGATCATGTGATACTCGAACGCAATGGCAGCCGACAACGTGTCGACCTGACCGTGCCTACCGCAACAGTGGGCATCTCCCCCGCTCAGACGGCCGCAACACGACAAACTGAAACTCGGATCTCTGCCGGTACGTCGTTGCAAGAAAGCTTGGCGCCGGAACAACAGCTCATGATGAAAAACGCACTAATAAACAATCATGGTGGTCAGCCTTGATTACGAACTACATGCGTCAACTGCTGCTGAGCTGTGGTCTTGTACTCTGCCTTGCCCTGCCTTTGCATGCAGAGCAGAACGAAGAACTTGTTTCACTCAACTTCGTGAATGCCGACATCCAAGAAGTCATCAGTGCCATCTCACAGATATCCGGCAAAAACTTTCTGGTCGACCCGCGCGTGAAAGGGACCATCAACATCGTCTCCGCCACGCCGGTCTCTACCGAACTTGCCTACGACATCCTGCTCTCCGCGCTGCGTATGCAAGGATATGCCTCCGTAGAATCTTCCGGCATCACCAAGATCATCCCCGAAGCCGATGCCAAGATGCATGTGGACACACTCGCCTCACCACAAGGCAGCGGTGACAAACTGGTCACGCGCGTGTTCATCCTTAAGAATGAATCCGCCTCGCAACTGGTCAACGTGGTGCGTCCCATGATTGCACCGAACAATATGGTGGTGGCTTATCCGGCCAGCAATGTGCTGGTCGTCACTGACTATGCCAGCAGCATCCGCCGCATCGAAAAACTGATCCAGTCCATCGACAGGGCAGGCAACGATATGCCGCTGGTCATTCCGGTGAAATATGCTTCCGCCATCGACCTGGCGAACCTCATCAACAAACTGATGCCGGAAGCGACCACCGCACAGCCGGGGGACGACAACCAGCGCTTCGTACTCACCGCTGACAGCCGCACCAATGCGCTGCTGCTGCGTTCTGACAATCCGGGGCGCATCGAACGGGTGAAACAGCTGGTCACCAATCTTGACAGTCCGGCCAATGTTCCCGGCAATATCCACGTCGTGACACTGAAGAATGCCGAAGCGCCAAAATTGGCGCAGACGCTGAATGCGATCCTGAGCGGTGCAGCGACTGCCGCAGCAGGCACACCGCCATCCAGTGCAGCAAACATCCCGAGCAGCGGTGGCATGGTGCAGGCTGATGCTGCCTCCAATACCTTGATCGTCACCGCATCCGATCCTGTCTACAACAACATCCGCTCTGTCATCGAAAAGCTGGATGTACGCCGCCCGCAAGTGTTCGTAGAGGCACTCATCGTCGAGGTCACCGCCGACAAGGCAGCCGAGTTCGGTGTGCAGTGGCAGAACATCAACGGCATCAACCAGCCCGGCACAAACATCATCGGCGGCACAAACTTCGGCAGCGCCAACAACATCATCGGCGCTTCGGCCAACATCGCCTCTGTCGGGCAGGGCATGAACATCGGCATCGTAAAAGGGACGACCACGCTGCTGGATGGAACGAAAGTTCTCAACCTCAGCATGCTGGCGCGCGCGCTGGAGAGCGACGCCAATGCCAACATCCTGTCCGCCCCGAATCTGATGACTCTGGACAACGAAGAAGCAAAGATCGTGGTCGGGCAGAACGTGCCGTTCATCACCGGTTCCTACACCAACACTGGATCCAGCAGCACGGCGGCGAATCCGTTCCAGACCATCGAGCGCAAAGACGTTGGTCTGACCTTGAAGATCAAGCCGCAGATCATGCAGGGCGGCACAGTGAAATTGCAGGTGTATCAGGAAGTTTCCAGCGTAATCGCCTCATCGCTCACCTCCGCCACCGGCATCACCACCAACAAGCGTTCGATCGAATCCAGCGTACTGGTTGACGAGAACCAGATCGTGGTGCTGGGCGGCCTGATCCAAGATTCAGTCAACAGCGTGCAGAACAAGACGCCCATCCTTGGCGACATTCCCATACTGGGGAATCTGTTCCGCTACGAGACGCGGCAACGCAGCAAGACCAACCTGATGGTGTTCATCCGCCCCTACATCATGTATCAAGCCGAAACCTCTCAACGGCTGTCCAACGAACGCTATGAACAGATCGGCAAGACACGCGAAGAGGCCAGACTGAACAACCATTGGATGCTACCAAACGACGATACCCAAGCGATGCCGTCGCTCAAGATAGACAGCGTACTCGACGCTGACAACCCGGCACCTCCGGCTACCGATACGTCCCAGCCATGATCCAGCCCGCAATCAATCGCCGCGCAGCGCACCGTCTGCCATACCCCTACGCCAAGATGCAGGGCGTTGTGCTGACCGATTGCAACGGTCTGGCTTCACTGTCCGTACGCCACGATGCAAAACCCGAAGCCATCGCCGAAGTGATGCGCCATCTTGCACTGAAGGTCGAGTCGACGCTGGTCGGAGCGGCAGATTTTGAGCTCATCCTCAGCAAAGCCTACTCGCAAGCGGAAGACTCCACCGCCACACTGCTCGACGATGCCGAACAAGATATGGACCTATCGATGTTGTTGAACGATCTGCCAAAATCCGCCGATCTGCTGGAATCGAAAGACGATGCACCGGTCATCCGCATGATCAATGCGCTGCTGGCGCAGGCCGTTCGTGACAATGCATCCGACATCCACGTCGAACCCTTCGAGACGCGTTCCGTGGTGCGCTTTCGCCTCGACGGGACCCTGAAAGACATCGCCGAACCGCACCGCGCGCTGCATGCCGCACTGGTATCGCGTATCAAAGTGATGGCGGATATGGACATCTCCGAGAAACGACTGCCGCAGGATGGCCGCATCTCACTGCGCCTAGCGGGCCGTCCGGTCGATGTGCGCGTTTCGACATTGCCCACCGGACATGGTGAGCGCGTGGTGATGCGTCTGCTGAATAAAGAAGCTGGACGTCTCGATCTCACCAAGCTTGGCATGGGTGAAAAATCTCTCCAAACCATGCTCCGCCTCACCAAGCAACCGCACGGCATCGTGCTGGTCACCGGCCCCACCGGTTCCGGTAAAACAACGACTCTATATGCAGCACTGGCGTGCATAGACGCCACCACCACCAACGTGATGACCGTGGAAGATCCTGTGGAATACGACCTCGATGGAATCAGCCAAACCCAGGTCAACCCGCGCATCGATATGAGCTTCGCCCGAGCGTTACGCGCCATCCTGCGCCAAGACCCGGACGTGATCATGATCGGTGAGATCCGCGATCTGGAGACCGCCCAGATCGCCGTACAGTCCAGCCTCACCGGACATCTGGTTTTAGCCACGCTGCACACCAACGACACCGTGAGTGCCGTCACCCGCCTCACCGACATGGGTGTGGAGCCTTTCCTGCTGTCTTCGAGTATCGTCGGCGTGCTGGCACAACGATTGGTGCGACGCCTGTGTCCGGACTGCCGTAAGGCATACACGCCGGACGATACCGAACTCGCCCTGCTCGCCGCGCACGGCAAACCCGATGTGCTGTACCGCCCCATCGGCTGTCCCAGTTGCAATCAGACTGGCTATCGGGGTCGCACCGGTATTTACGAACTGCTGGAAGTAGATGATCAGCTGCGCAGCAAAATACACGCACGTCGCAGCGAACAGGAACTGCGCGACTACGCCCTGAAAAAGGGCATGCACAACCTGCGCGACGACGGACTACGCTGGGTCATGACGGGCGACACCTCGATGGAAGAAGTGATTCGCGCAACGCGCGATTAAGGTCGATCAAAATGGCCAAATTCAACTATCAAGCACTCGACCCGGCAGGGAAACCCAGCAACGGCATGCTAGAAGCCGACTCTGTTCGGCTTGCCCGCACCCAGTTGCGCGAGCGCGGCTTGTTCGTAGTCGAGTTGAGCGACCTGTCCGATACATCGACTCAAGATTCCGCGCACAGATTCAATCTGCCTTTCCGCAAACGCATCCCGCTCTCCGAAGTCAGCCTCATGCTGCGCCAACTCGCCACCTTACTGGAAGCTGGACTGCCGCTGGAGCAGGCGCTGGCGGTGCTGATCGAACAAGGCGACAACCCAGCCATGTGCCAGGTCATCGCCGCACTACGCTCGGAAGTATTGGCAGGCAGCACCCTAGCGCGCGCGATGGAAAAACACCGCAACACCTTCCCCGACATCCACCGTGCGCTGATACGCGCCGGCGAAGAATCCGGCGAACTTGACACTGTGATGGATAAACTCGCCAGCTATTCCGAGAACCAGCAAGCCCTGCAACAGAAGATCGGGCTGGCGATGGTGTATCCCGCCATCGTCATCTTCGTCGCTGTACTTGTGGTGGGCGGCCTGCTGTTGTTCGTGGTGCCGCCCGTGATTGAGGTATTCCAGCAATCAAAACAGGAACTGCCTCTTCTCACACGCGCCCTGATCGCATTAAGCAATTTCCTCTCTGTCGCTTGGTTGTACCTGCTAGCACTGACCGTGATCGGTGGCATCGTCACGCAGCGTGCCTTGCAACTGGAAACCGTGCGCAATCAATTCCATCTAAAACTGCTGCACCTGCCCGTGCTTGGAAAGCTGATACGCGGCAGCAACACTGCACGCATGGCGAGCACGCTGTCTATTCTGGTCGGCAGTGGCGTCGGACTGCTCACGGCACTCAATGCTGCCTGTGGTGTGATGAACAATCTGCCCATGCAGCGTGCGCTGGAAGATGCCGCCGCAAAAGTGCGCGAAGGTGTGACCTTGAGCCGCGCACTGGCCGCCTCCGGTCTATTTCCACCGGTGCTGGTGCACCTCATCGCCAGCGGCGAGCAAAGCGGTCGCCTCGACATCATGCTCGATCGCGTCGCCAAACAGCAGACACAGGAAGTCGCGGGCTTCACCACCGCACTCACCGCCATCCTTGAACCCGTACTGATCCTGTTCATGGGAGCAGTGGTGTTGCTGATCGTGCTGTCGATATTACTGCCCATCATCCAGATGAATCAGATGGTGAAGTGACGATTGATCGATAGTTTGAATTGATATTTGCCAAGGAAGATATGACATGAAAAAACATTCCGGTTTCACCCTAATCGAAGTGATGGTCGTGATCCTCATCATCGGCGTATTGGCCGCGCTGGTCGTTCCAAAAGTTATGAGCCGGCCGGATGAAGCGCGCATCACTGCCGCCAAACAAGACATCGCCACCATCTCACAAGCGCTCAATCTCTACAAGCTGGACAATGGCCGCTATCCCAACACCGAGCAGGGGCTGGCGGCACTGGTGAAAAAACCCGGTATCGCCCCTATCCCGACCAACTGGAAGATTGATGGGTATCTAGACAGGGTACCGAAAGATCCGTGGGGTACGCCATACCAATATCTGCAGCCCGGTGTGCGCGGCACGATCGACGTATTCAGCCTTGGGGCGGACCAAGCCAGCGGCGGTGAAGGCAGCGACGCCGATATCGGCTCGTGGCAGGACTGATCTCAAACATCACCATGCGCGGCTTCACACTATTGGAGATGTTGGTGGCGCTGGTGGTCGCCAGCATCATGCTTGCCGTGGTGACGCTCAATCTGATGCCGAGTGCGCAAAGCGTGCTAAAGGATGAATCGCAACGCCTTGCTTTCCTGATGGAGAACGGCGCGATGGCTTCACAGGCAGGCGGGCAATCGCTGGCATGGTCCGGTAGCGGTGCCAGTTACCGTTTCTGGAAGCGCACGAAAGAAGGCGAATGGGCACGCATTGAGCGCGACAATCTACTGCATCCTCGCGCGTTGCCGGAAGGGATGTATATAGGAGAAGTCAGCTTAGACGGTCGGCGCCTAGAACCTGGGGCGCTGGTCATACTCAGCCCCGAGTTGGTCGCCAGAAATTTTCGTGTGAGTCTGCACAGTGCCGAGTTGCTTTCCGAAGTCGTCGGCAACGGCTTAGGAAAGGTGGAGACCGTTGCGGGGATGCAGCCATGAACGTTGAAAAACAAACAGGCTTCACATTGCTCGAAGTGTTGGTCGCTCTCGCCATCCTCGCCATCACCATGACCGCCGTCTCGCGCACCACTAATTCCAGCGTGCTGCATGTGGAAGCTTTGCGCACTCGCGTCGTGGCAGACTGGGTCGCACAAAACCGTTTGGCACTGCATCAAGCACGCGGCGATTGGTTACCAACCGGCATCCAGAACGGAGAGGAAGTCCAAGCAGATATAGTCTACCCGTGGCGCGAAGAGATCATCGCCACCCCCAACCCCACTATGCGCCGCATCGTGGTGAACGTATATGCCCCGCATGACAAGACGCAATCCTTGCGCGAACTGTCGGGTTATCTGGTCCTATACAAGCGATGAAAAATACGCGCCATTCCGGCTTCACGCTGATCGAACTGCTGGTCGCACTGTTCGTGTTCGCCATTCTTGCCGTCACCGCCTATCGAGGACTGAACGCGGTGACGCAGACGCGCACCCACCTTGATCAGGAGACCCGAAAATGGCAAGCACTGGAACGTTTCTTCGCGCGACTGGACGGCGAGACGGCGCAAGTCTTGCCGCGCCCGGTTCGCACAGCGAATGGCGTGGAAGCCCCCGCATGGATCGGCACGCCTTCCAGCATCGGAAGTCTGGAAGACGCGCAACTGGCATTCACACGCCATGGCGGGTTCGATGCTTCCGGCGCACCGCTACCTCCGCAGCGTATCGGTTACCGCTTGCGTCTGGATAAACTAGAGTTGTTGCATTGGACGGCACTGGATAGCGCCCCGTATACCGTACCGAAAGTGGATGTGGTGCTGGATGAAGTGAATGCATTCAACTTGCGCTACCTGTCCAGCAGTTTCGCTTGGGAAGCGCAGTGGCCACCCCAAGCACCAGATGCGCATACACCAAAAGCTGTGGAGGTCGAGCTGATATTGAAGAGTGGCGAAAAACTGACCCGGATATTTTCATTGCGATGAAAAATCCCACACAAAAAGGCATGGCACTGGTGATGGTGTTGCTGATCGTGGCGATGGCAACCACCATCGCGGCATTCATGGCACAGCAGCAAGGTTTCTGGCAACGCGCGATGGAAAACGGTCGCGACCGCGCACAGGCGCGCCGCATCGCTGAAGCCGGCATAGACTGGGCGCGCGCCGTGCTGGCGGGCGATGCTTCGGTCAGTCAAAAGCTCGATCACGGCAAAGAGATGTGGGCGATGCGCTTGCCGGCTGTGCAACTGGAAGGCGGTGAAGTGCGCGGTGCGATCCACGACCAACAAGGGCTGTATAACCTGAATAATCTTGTGCGCGACGGCACGGTGAGCGCACCCGACCTGGCCAACTTCAGACGCTTGCTGGATACGCTAGGCTTGCCGCAGGACTTGGGTGGCACACTAGTGGACTGGCTGGATGCGAACAGCGAAACTTCGGCGAACGGCGCGGAAGACGAGTACTACATGAGCCGGGAACGTCCCTACCGCTGCGCGAACCGTCTGCTGTCCGATATGGGTGAACTGGCATGGGTAAAAGGTTACGATGCCAGCACCATTCAGCGACTGGAACCATTCGTGAGCGTGCTGCCGGAATCGAACACACCGGTGAACGTGAATTTCGCACCGCCCGAAGTGTTGATCTCGGTACTGCCGGGACTATATCTGCAGGATGCGCGACGCATTCACCTGCAGATAAGTGAAACGCCCTTCAAAAGTGTGGAGGATTTTATGCAACAACTGCACATCAATCGAACGGGATCGGAGAACCTCAGCGTGAGCAGCAAATACTTCATGGTGACCGGATATGCCACGCAGGGCGAAGGAGAGTCGTCCGTGCATGCTTTGCTGAAACGTGACGACATCTGGGCGACACAAGTCAGGAAGAGTCTGCAATGAAACTACGTATCCACCTCTCTGCAAACTGGCAAGACGCAGCCTCGAACTGCGGCTGGGCACTACTGGATGATGACGGCAATGTGAACGATTCAGGCACAGGCACGCTGGCGTCCATGCCGCAGGCTGATGAGGCGGTGACCATCATAGCGGCGGATCGCGTGCTCTCCACCACCGCTGCCCTCCCAAAACTCAAACGCAATAAGCTGGAAACTGCACTGCCCTTCGTTCTGGAAGAAAGTGTGCTTGATGATATTAGCGAGATGCACGTTACCCCCGGCAACAAACTGCCGGACGGACGCACCGTACTCTACGTTGTGAACAAGAGCTGGTTGGCACGCTTTCTTGCCGCCAGCACCACCGCCAAACTGCACGTGCGCCGCATCGTACCGGAATACTGCATGCTACCGGTGCGCGACGGAGAATGGAGTGTGGCGTGGGACGGTACGCAGGGATTCATGGCGATGGCCGGGTATCTGGGCGGCGCACTGGATGGGGGAAGCGATACTTGCATCCCCGTTGCACTGCATCTGAGATTGGAACAGACAGCACCTGCCGCATTGCGATTGTTCACGCTGACCAGCGACGTGGAAACACCGAGTTGGGGCATTAAGGTTCCGGTGCTGTTCGAGCGGCAGCATTTCGACTGGCGCAAGGCAGACGTCCCCGCCGACGCACCCAATCTAATGTGGGGGAAATTCGCCCCCCCTCCACGCATCAACGAACTATGGCCCAAGCTGCGCCCTGCTCTTTTGGTGGCCTTGCTCTTACTTGGGGTGGAAATTGCGCTGACCAATCTCGAATGGGCGGTGCTTGCAAATGAGAAGCATCAATTGACAGTAGCCATGACCGACACTTTCCGCGAAACGTTTGGCGCCGATGCAATCGTGGTCGATGCCCCTCTGCAGATGCGTCGCAACGTGGCCAGTCTGCGCCATGCGGCTGGTGTGGCAGACGATGCGGACTTTCTCCCTTTGCTGGAGAAGTTCTCGGCTGCTACCGATGACATTTCCGAACGCACTGTGAATACCATCCGTTATGAAGCCGGCAAGCTGGATGTGGAGCTGCGCCTGAGTGGAACAAACAATAGCGACCTGCTGCGCCAGCGTCTGGCCGAAAGCGGTTTATACATGCAGGTGACCAACAGCCAAATAACGAGCGACTCGCTCACGCTACAGTTGCGTTTGACTGCGGGAGGTGCGCGATGAATTCGAAACTCAAAGAATTGAAAGCCGTGCACTGGGATACGCTAAGCGGCGCCGAACAGCAAACCATACGCCGCGGTGCCTGGGTGCTGCTACCGCTACTGGCCTGGGGCCTGCTATGGCAACCCGCGCATCAGGCATTACCAAAACTGCAAGCGACGCTGCCGCTGCTACGAGCACAAGCCACCCAGATAAGAATGCAGGCAGGCGAGGTACAGACGCTGCGCCAGCGTGCGCAACTAGCCGTACTGGACAGCGATGCGCTGCGATCCACCGTAGAGCGTAGCGCGGGTGAATCCGGTCTCAGCTTCGTTGTCACGCCAGCAGAACAAAACAGCGTGCACATCAGCGCCGAAGCGCTCTCCTTC
Organism: Sideroxydans sp.; assembly: GCA_024636935.1. Lineage (GTDB taxonomy): Bacteria > Pseudomonadota > Gammaproteobacteria > Burkholderiales > Gallionellaceae > Sideroxyarcus. The sequence continues at coordinate 26,540 of JAGXGC010000029.1, forward strand.
GAGCAGTGGCTGATTTGGTTACACGCACTGCAACGCACACAACATATCCGTGTGTCGATGGCTATGCTTTCTGCCTCTCCAGTACCAGGCAAGATCAAGATCCAGGCCACGCTGAGCAACGGGGCTGACCAGTGAGCCTGCACCGTCGCCTGTGGCTGATTCTTTTGTTCAGCACTGTATTCATGTTGAGCTTACTCGCGCTCGCGCCATCGACCTTGATGGGATATGTGCTGGAACGCGCCTCCGGTGGACAACTCATGCTGGCACGCACTCAGGGCACATTGTGGCAAGGCTCGGGCATCATGCTCTTGCAGAACGCAAGCGGCATCCGCTCGCTGGGGGCATATCGCTGGAATCTGCAACCCTGGCAAGCTGCCATGCAGCTACAAGCAGGCAACTACGCGCCGATGTCCCTTCGATATCGTCCCTTGCTTGCACGTCTGGATATAGACGATCTGCGTCTCGACCTGCCCGCGGCCCTGCTCGAAGTCGCAGTACCGCAACTGCATCCATATCGCCTGCAAGGCGCATTACAAGCCCATGCCGACCATCTGCAACTGGATGTACACGGCATGCTCGGACAGGTCACGATTGATTGGCTGCACGCTGCTTCCGGCATGTCCCCCATCTCACCGCTGGGTGACTACCGCATCATCCTGAAAGGCGACGGCCAACGGCTTGAAGCCAGCCTCGATACTCAAGCAGGCAAACTGCTACTGCAGGCCAAGGGGCATCTCGACCCGACCAAGGGTGTACAGATCAGCGGCACGGCACGGGCCGCCGCAGGTAGCGAAGATGAGCTGAACGAATTACTGCATTACATCGGCCCCGAAACACAGCCAGGCATTTATACTCTCTCCCTGATGCCGCAATCCATAGCCCTACCCTGATACTTATCCAGTATGACAGACCGTTACGCCGTCATCGGCAACCCCATCTCACACAGCAAATCCCCGCTGATCCATCGCATGTTCGCCGAACAGGCTGGACAGGACATCAGTTATGAAGCTATAGAAGCACCGATGGAGGGATTCGCCGCAACCATTGAACGGCTTCTCACTGATGGTTACAAAGGTTGCAATGTGACGGTGCCGTTCAAGCTAGAGGCTTGGAAACTCGCAAATGAACATACCTCCCGATCCATTGATGCCGAGGCAACCAATACGCTCAGCTTTAAAGATGGCAAGATATACGCCGACAACACAGATGGCACTGGACTGGTACGTGATATCGAGATCAATCACGGTTTCAAGCTTAAGGGGAAAAGCATCTTGCTGATTGGAGCAGGTGGTGCGGCACAAGGTGTCCTGCATCCATTACTGGAAGCCTCACAGGCGCCACCGGTGATCTACAACCGCACACTCGAAAAAGCGATCAAACTGCAAAAGACTGTTACGGAACATGGCAACTTCAGTCATTTCTCAGTCAAAGCTGCCGAGTTCGGCGCTCTCACGAACGAGCAATTCAACATAGTCATCAATGCTACTTCTACAGGTCTGACAGGCGGAGAAATTCCACTACCAGCCTCCATCTTCGCTCCCGATGCCCTCGCCTACGACATGATGTATGGCCGCGAAACGCCTTTCATGACCTTCGCACGAGCGCATGGTGCTCAAGTAGCAGACGGCCTGGGCATGCTGGTAGAACAAGCTGCTGAAGCGTTCTACATCTGGCGTGGCGTGCGACCGGATACCGAGCCCGTCTTTAAAGCGCTACGCCCGTAATCTCCCCATGCGTAAACTCATCTGGCGCGCTGCCCTAGCGCTGCTTCTGCTGTTCGTGTTGTATCAGCTTTGGCTTTTCGCCCATATCTGCTGGTGGATCAAGTTTGATCCTGCCGGCAGTGCCTTCATGGAAGACCGGCTGGAGCTGATGCAGGACAAAAATCCCAAGGCGGCGTTGAAGCACAAATGGGTGCCTTACAAGAAAATATCCAGTAATCTGAAACGCGCGCTCATTGCCGCTGAAGATGCCAAGTTCGTCGACCATGAAGGCTTCGATTGGGATGGCATCCAAAAGGCATACGAAAAGAACCGCAAGCAGGGCAAGATCGTGGCTGGCGGTTCCACCATCAGCCAGCAACTGGCGAAGAATCTGTTCTTATCCACTCAACGCACTCCTTGGCGCAAGGGCGAGGAAATTATCATCACGCTGATGCTGGAAGCTGTGATGGATAAGAAACGCATCTTCGAGATATATCTCAACGTGATCGAATGGGGCGACGGGGTATTCGGAGCAGAAGCGGCGGCGCGTCATTACTTCGGTATCAGCGCCGCGAATCTCTCAGCCGAACAGGCTGCACGGCTGGCGGCCATGGTCCCGAATCCGAGGTATTACGACCGTCATCGGCAGGCCAGTGGCATGCTACGCAAGACCTTGATCATTCTGAATAGAATGCCGGACGCAGATATACCCTGACGCCCTCTAGCTATTTTCCTTACAATAGCGCGCAATTTTTCGAGGTGCGCCATGACCGAGAACCACGAACAACACCACACAGAAAATGTGCAGGAGCATCTGCATCAGGTTCAGCGCCTGCTTGATAAGCAGGCGCTGGTGGAAACCGTGGTTCACAATCAGGAACTTCCTCGCGATGAACGCCATGAGTTGCTGGACAAGATGCTGCACAAGCGGCATCTGGCCGAACTGAGCGACAAGCTGGAAGATCTGCACTCCGCCGATATCGCCTACATCCTGGAAGCGCTGCCTATCGAGCACCGTCTGCTGGTATGGAATCTCGTCAAAGCAGAACGCGACGGCGAGATCCTGATCGAGGTTTCAGACGCGGTGCGTGAATCGCTCATCGCCAGTATGAGCCGCGACGAACTGCGCGAAGCAGCCGAGCAACTTGATACCGACGAGATCGCCGACCTAGCTCCCGACCTGCCGCATCACGTGATCCGCGACGTGTTCAAGTCGCTACCCATGGAAGAGCGCGAACAACTGCGCGCGGCGATGTCGTATCCCGAAGACTCTGTCGGCGCCTTGATGGACTTCAACATGGTGCATGTGCGCGAAGATGTGACGCTGGAAACTGTATCGCGTTACCTCCGTCGCTTCGACGAATTGCCAGACCATACCGACCAGGTTTTCATCGTTGACCGCAACGAGCGATTCAAAGGTGTATTGCCAATCAATTTGATCGTCGTCAATGAGCCCGAAACAGAAGTCGGAAAACTGATGATCACCGACGTGATCAAGTTGCAACCAGATGAGAAAGCAGAACATGCGGCCCAAGCTTTCGAACGCTATGACCTGGTGTCTGCCCCCGTCGTAGACGATGACGGAAAGTTGTTCGGTCGCGTGACGGTTAACGTGGTGCTGGATTATATCCGCGAGGAATCCGATACCGAACTGCTGAATCAGGCCGGCTTGCGCGAAGAGGAAGACATCTTTGCTTCGGTCTGGAAGTCCGCCCAGAACCGCTGGGCTTGGCTGGCATTGAATCTGGCGACCGCCTTCTTCGCCTCGCGCGTGATTGGCGAATTCGAACAGACCATCGCACAGATGGTCGCACTCGCCACACTGATGCCTATCGTCGCTGGCATCGCGGGAAACTCCGCCAACCAGACGACGACCATCATCATCCGTTCGCTCGCCCTGGGCCAGATAAACCAGAACAATGCAAAACGATTGATGCTGAAAGAACTTGCCATCAGCGGATTGAACGGACTGGTATGGGGAGGATTCGCCGGGCTGTTCGCCTACTTCCTGTATCGCAGTGTTCCACTGGGAATCGTGATGACTACCGCGATGATGCTCAATCTTACACTGGGCGCACTGGTCGGCATCGGCATACCACTGTTGATGCAACGACTGGGGCGTGATCCTGCCATTGGCGCCAGCGTCATGCTCACTGCCATCACCGACAGCGGCGGCTTCTTCATCTTCCTTGGTTTGGCAACCATCTTCCTGATTTAACGCACCTGCTACACAACAAGCAGACGCGGCAAAGCAGCGCACTTGGATGCGCGCGCGGCAATACTAATTACTGGGGGAGATGGCAAGTCAAACTACGCAATAAAATTGCGAAAGTCTGGCAATCCCTATAGAAACATAGGAAGTAGAAAGGGCGAAACGCAACCGCTCGGCGCCCGCCCAAATCTACCGAACTCAGGCGCCGAGAATGCCTTTTCCTGCCGCTTTTTTCGCTGCTGGCTTTTTGGCCACTGCCTTCTTGGCTACTGGCTTCTTAGCTGCAACTTTTTTCGCTGCTGGCTTTTTGGCAACTGCCTTCTTGGCTGCTGGCTTCTTAGCTGCAACTTTTTTCGCTGCTGGCTTTTTGGCCACTGCCTTCTTGGCTACTGGCTTCTTAGCTGCAACTTTTTTCGCTGCTGGCTTTTTGGCCACTGCCTTCTTAGCTGCTGGCTTCTTAGCTGCAACTTTTTTCGCTGCTGGCTTTTTGGCAACTGGCTTCTTGGCTGCTGGCTTCTTAGCTGCAACTTTTTTCGCTGCTGGCTTTTTGGCAACTGCCTTCTTAGCTACAGGCTTCTTAGCTGCCACTTTCTTTGCTACAGGTTTTTTGGCGGCGACAGCTTTTTTAGCTACCGGCTTCTTAGCTGCCACTTTTTTGGTTGTTGCTTTTTTTGCTTTGGATTTTGCAGTTGCCATTTTCATTCCTTATTAAAGTTTGATGGACTAAATTGGTGCAATTTCTTACGTGCTACCACTGCACTCCCGATGCGCTTTCAACCAAAAAAACCTCCCAATACGCACGGTGGTCGCATTCTATGCGCGAATATTTTTTTTACGCAATAGATTTGTGCACTTATGTGTAAAAAAAATCAGTCGATGATTTTTTCTGACGCGTACAACTGTTCTGTTTTTTCACGTTCACGAACTAGATGCACATGCTCGCCGTCGACCATCACTTCGGCTGCGCGCGGTCGCGTGTTGTAGTTCGAACTCATGCTCATACCGTATGCACCTGCCGACATGACTGCCAGCACATCGCCTTGTACCACGGCCATTTCACGGCCATGGGCAATGAAATCCCCAGTCTCACAAATCGGTCCGACCACTTCATACACCTGTACTGTCGACTCATTTTTTTGCACGGGATGGATGGCATGGAATGCATCGTAAAGTGCCGGACGCATCAAGTCGTTCATCGCCGCATCGACGATTGCGAAATTCTTCTCCTCACCATGCTTCAGATATTCGATACGGGTCAGCAGTATTCCCGCGTTGCCGACCAGCACTCTACCTGGCTCCACGATCAATGACTCCGATCGTCCATGCAAGGCTTGCAATAATGCTTCCGCATATTCAGCGATTACCGGCGGTGTTTCGTCGTCGTAACAGATACCCAGTCCGCCGCCCAGATCGATATGCTCCAGCACGATTCCTTCCACCTTCAACTGATCGACCAACGCCAACACCTTCTCCGCAGCAGCGATGAAGGGACTGACTTCAGTAAGTTGCGAGCCAATGTGACAGTCAATACCAGTCACGCGCAGATACGGCATCGCAGCTGCCTTGCGGTATAAACCCAGCGCTTCTGTATAGGCAACGCCGAACTTATTCTGTTTGAGGCCGGTTGAGATATAGGGATGCGTCTTGGCATCGACATCCGGATTCACGCGCAGGCTGATCGGCGCGATCATGCCCATGCTGCCCGCCACTTCATTCAGCCGATCCAATTCCGGTGCCGACTCGACATTGAAACAACGGATACCTACTGACAGCGCCAACCGCATCTCGGCTTCGCTTTTACCAACACCAGAGAACACCACCTTGTTAGCTGCACCACCCGCAGCTAACACGCGCTGTAATTCACCGCCGGAAACGATGTCGAAGCCCGCACCCAGCTTTGCAAACAGATTAAGGATCGCCAGATTTGGATTCGCCTTCACTGCATAACAGATCAGATGCTCTCGCCCTTGCAGAGCCTCAGCAAACTGACGATAGGCATCGGTCAAGGCAGCACGCGAATAGACGTAGCACGGTGTACCGAAGCGTTGTGCAATATCAGTCAGCGACACCTTCTCGACATGAAGTGTGTCGTCGCGGTATTTAAAATATTCACTCATGTCGTAGCTCTACAGATTGGGATTGATGGGATACACCTGAGAATTGGGATTGCGCCGGCGGCAGATAAAGCGGGCCTTTACGCCCGCAGCCTTGCAAGCCGACAAGTAACAGCAACATAATGCACACCGTACGCATCTGTATCTTCTTTCTAAATTCGAAACGAGCGGGATTATATGACGGAAAGCGCCCACGACGCTGCGGGAGACACCTTGTTTGCCCGTATCCGGCAGATGGTGATGGCGCACGGCGTGGATATCCATCTACAGCAGGAAGCTACGACACTGAAGCTGCTTTTTGCCGATGGTCAGCGCATCCTCATCAACCTCGATCAACAATCCCGTCACGTGTGGCTGGCTGCGGCTGATGGCGGCACCGAATTCCTGCCGCAGGGTACGAGTTGGCAGTCTTCACAACAGGGCGAACTGTTCGCCCGACTGGATGCATTGCTGGAACAGACTATCGCCAGCGACCCGCGCAATTCACGAGCACCGCTCCCTACGCCCCCAGAGGCAACACCGATCTTCATCCAGCATGTCCAGTCCGGCGGCGGGCACGGGCTGCGTAATGCAATGATCATCATACTGTTATGTGCCGTCGCTTACTTATTGACGCAACAATCAGCACACACTCCGCTGCTCGACCAGCCCAACACAGTCCAAGCAAGGCCTGTGACTCACGGGAATAGTGAACGTCTATGCGAAAGCGTTTTCCCGAACAACGGCAGCACCACAGTCTTTCCAGAGAGCGGATTGCAACTCGATAGCATAGGCACTGAGCTCACCCTAAATAACGATCACGCGCACCCCTTACTGCTGATACTGACCGCTCCGCACTCCCTCATTCCTTCTGCGTCAGTGATGGTGCATGCACGCCAGCAGGCCAGTGTGCGCATACCACCCGGCCAGTACGATCTTATGTTTGCTGCCGGTACGCGATGGTGTGATGCGCGTCGCGGATTTTCCGATGGGCGCATGCTGAAGTTCAACAACTCTCTCTCGGTTCAGCAAGACACTCCGGTACGCATCTCTATGCAATCCTCCGGCGCAGGGCCGGAAGATTTTCGCGCGCTGATATCCACCTTCGTTCCCGCCACACCGCTTCCTACCCCTTCTTTCAGCGGTGATGGCAGTATGGCTGTCAAACGTCATAGCAATGGTCACTTCTATCTGCCCGGGAGTATCGCGGGGGTTCCGGTCACATTCATGCTAGATACCGGCGCTTCGGTAACCTCCATCACGAGCGAGATCGCGCGCGAGGCCGGGGTGCACAATTGCAAGGAGATACAGTTCCAGACCGCCAATGGCAGCGCCACCGGCTGCATCGCACTGGTACCGCAAATGACACTCGGCAACTTCACACTGAAGAACATCACGGTAGCAGTGATGCCGAATATGGAGACCAATCTGCTCGGTGCCAACGTACTGCGCAATTTCCGCGTCGGGCAGGATGAAGATACCCTGCTGGTCGGACGCAATTGATAATGGAGAAATGATGACAGAGAACGAATTCAACACACTTGCCGATACGGTCTTCCTGCGTATCGAGCATGCATTAGATGATACCGATATCGACTATGACAGTAATGGCATGGTGATGGAGATCGAGTTCGAGGACGGCAGCAAGGTCATCATGAACCGTCACGTGCCAAATCGTGAGATATGGCTTGCGGCACGTTCTGGCGGGTTTCATTTCTCCAGACAAGGCGATGCTTGGATCAGTCAACGTGACGGTGATGAGTTGTACGCAAAGCTTGGTGCACTTATACAGTCGGGAGCGGGGATCGCCGTCGAATTTTGAGGGATGTCAGATGTCCGGCGGTGCGATCCGCAAGGAGGGGGCCTTTAATTTCGGACACCTGACGCAACGAATGTAACCTAGGAAATTCGCAGATGGAATGCGGCATTTTGTCGCACCCCCGGTACGGGATTTTCAGCCGACGCGAATGCTGCGTAATTGCTTCCTAAGTTCTTTGTGATCCGGACAGACACCCTCCACCACTTTCCAAAACGCCGCCGAATGGTTCATCTCTTTCAGATGTGCCAATTCATGTATCACCACATAATCTATCAATGGCAGCGACAGCTTGACCAAGTGCCAATTTAGGCTGATCACGCCACGCGCACTGCAGCTGCCCCATTGGGTGCGCGCTGAAGACACTCTTATGGTGCTCGGCGCCACCTCCATCAGGGGCGCAAAGTGCGCGATACACTCCTCGAACACTTGCAACGCTTGCTCGCGATACCACTGACTAACCAGCTTCTCGATACGCTGTTCCGTAACAACACGATTCAATTGCAAAACTAGATCTTCGCCCTGCAAGCGTGGCGGCGCAGCAACCTTGTCCGGTACGACACGCAATGTGAACACTTCACCACGAAACGGGATGGATGCACCATCCTGCCAGACAACAGGTGTCAACTTACCGGCTTGCCAGCTCTCCAACCTATCCAGCACCCAACTCGCCTTGTCCTGCAACACACTGTGCAACCATTTTTCCGAAGTACGCAGCGGCATACTCACCGTCAACCCGCGCTCGTCGATGCGCAGGCCGATGCTGCGGCGCTTGCTGCTGCGTTTCAATGTGTAACTGATGTGTTTGTCTGCGAGTTGCAGTGAACGCTGCTCGACAGCGAGAGGAACTGGCTTGGTGCGTGAACGCAGCAACATCATCCCAAGCGCGTCATCTCGCCTTCGATCCATTCCTCAGTACGGCTGTTGATCTCTTCCGCCTTGAGTCCTGTGGTATCGATGGCCGGGCCGATCACCATGACGATGGTGCCAGGCTTCTTAATAAAAGCGTTCCGCCCCCAGAACTTACCTGCGTTGTGCGCCACCGGCAATACCGGTACGCCCGCGTGTGAGGCCAACATGGCACCGCCGATCTTGTATTTGCCGCGCTGCCCGAAAGGGATGCGCGTACCTTCCGGGAATAGAACTATGCTGAATCCTTGTTGTAACTTCTCTTTACCTTTTTGCAGCAACTGCTTCATCGCAGCTTTACCTTTACTGCGGTCCAGCGCAATGGGGCTAGACAAAGCCAACAGCCAGCCAAAGAACGGTATCCACAACAACTCACGCTTGGCCACCCATGCATGGGCAGGCAGCACCAATTGCAAGGCCAGCGTCTCCCAAGCGGACTGATGCTTGCTTAATACCACACAGGCCTGCTTGGGAATGTTTTCCAATCCGCGCACTTCCATGCGGATGCCGCAGATCACTTTCAGCAGCCACAACAGGCCGGGCGCAAAACCGGAAAGCAGACGATGACGCGTATGCTGGCCAAACGGGAAGATGAATGGAGAAAACAGCGCATAGGACAAGGTGAACACCGCCTGCGCCAGTGTAAAGATGATGGAACGGATCAGATTCATAACAGACTAGCCGTCACCGCAGCGAGATCAGGGAATATCTGCGTGCCTTCAGGCAACCCACCCTTCTCTTTCGTCTTTACACCCTTACCAGTTAACACCAGATAGGGAATAGCCCCCAACCGAGCGACCGCCTCCAGATCACGCAATGAATCACCCACTGCGGGCACGTCAGCCAAACCAACACCATAACGTGCGGATATCTCGAGCATCATGCCGCTCTTGGGTTTACGGCAACTGCAATCGGCCTCATTGGTGTGAGGGCAGAAGAAGATCGCATCAATGCGACCACCCACCTGTGCCAGCGACTTATGCATCTTGTCGTGGATCGCATTCAAGGTCGGCATATCGAACAGACCACGTCCGATACCGGACTGGTTGGTAGCGACCACTACGCGATAGCCATCCTGATTCAAACGCGCGATCGCTTCCAGACTGCCGGGGATGGGCTTCCACTCCTCTGGGCTCTTGATGAATTGATCGGAGTCGTAATTGATGACGCCGTCGCGGTCTAGGATGATGAGTTTCATGCTGCCAGCTTGGAGATGTCTGCCGACTGGTTCATCAGGCGGCCGAGTTGTTGCAACAACAAAGCGCGGTTGATGCGCAGTGCCTTGTCCTCACACATCACCATCACCTTGTCGAAGAAATCATCGACGAAGGATTTCAGCGTGACCAGCGTTTTCAGATTGTTGCTGTAATCGCCACGATCGAAATAACCGCGCGCCATCGGCGTGATGTCCAACATAGCCTGATAAAGCTCGCGCTCGGCTTCATCTTGGAACAGCGTTACATCGATCGTCGCAGGCAGCTCACCCAACTCTTCGGCGTTCTTGCGCATGATGTTCTGCACACGCTTGTTGGCAGCAGCCAAGTCTTTGGCTGCAGACATAGCGGCGAATGCACGCACACCCTGCAAACGCGGCAAAGCCTCATGCAAACGCCCGCCCATCACTGCCAGCACGGCTTCGATATGTGTAACTTCAAAACTTTGATCACGCAGATAGCCGCGTAGGCGATCGGTCATGAAGCCTTCAACATCGGCTGCCACGGTCGCGCTCAACATACCTTGCGGGAAATTATCCGCAGTCGCTTTCAGCAGTGCAGGCAATGACAGGTCGAGCGGTGTCTCAATCAGGATGCGCAAGATGCCCAGCGCCTGACGACGTAGACCGAACGGATCTTTGTCGCCGGTCGGCACTTGGCCGATGCCATAGATACCGACCAGTGTCTCCAGTTTATCCGCCAGCGCCACGGAACAGGCAAGCGGACCTTGCGGCAGCGTATCACCGGCAAAACGCGGGTGGTAATGCGCTTCGATGGCACTCGCCACTTCCGGCTTCTCGCCGTCATGCAAGGCGTAGTAGTGACCGATGATGCCTTGCAGCTCCGGGAATTCGCCGACCATGTCAGTGATCAGGTCGGCCTTACTCAAGCGTGCAGCAAGTTCAGCATCTGCCTTGTCTGCACCGAGCAGACGCGCAATGGTGCCTGCCAGCGTGGTGACGCGCTCCACGCGTTGCAGCTGTGAACCCAACTTATTGTGGTACACCACGTTGCCCAGCTTCTCGACACGGGTTTCCAGCTTCTGCTTGCGATCTTGATTGAAGAAGAATCGTGCGTCGGCCAGACGCGGACGCACCACGCGCTCGTTACCCTCGATGATGTGATGCGGATCGGCGATCTGCATGTTGGACACGATGAGGAACTTGTTCAGCAGCTTTCCAGTTTTCGCATCCAGCAGCGGAAAGTATTTCTGATTCTGCTGCATGGTGAGGATCAGACATTCCTGCGGCACTTCGAGATATTCCTCCTCGAACTGACCAACATAGACTTCCGGCCACTCCACCAGCGCAGTCACTTCGTCTAACAAAGAAGAGAGCAGACTGCGCTCCTCATTCGACATGGACATCAGCTTGGACTGATCGAAATTGGCATGACCGATCCAGATCGCTTTGTTTTGCTCAGCCAATTGATCGAGACGCGCGGCGATGCTTTCGCGGCGATTCTCAAAGCTGGCAACCACACGTCCGTCACGTGCCAGTATGGCTTCGTAATCGTCTGCATTATTTATGGTCACACGTTCGCCGCACAGAAAACGGTGGCCGCTGGTCACATTGCCGCTGGTCAGTCCAAGCACTTCTGCTGGCACCACGCTGTTGCCATGCAACACAGTCAAACCATGGACCGGACGAACGAACTGGTGCTCAAGATCGCCCCAGCGCATCAACTTCGGCACCGGCAGCTTCTTCAATGCCTGCATGATGATGGTGGAGATATATTCTTCCAGCGGCTTGCCCGCTTGCTCGATGCGCGCCGCGAAATATTCTGCCTTGCCATCACCCACACGTTGCAATTGCGCCAGCACCACATTGGCGGAACGCATGAAGCCTTCCAGCGCCTTGGTCGGCTTGCCTTCTGCATCCAAGCCGGATGCAACTGCAGGACCTTTGCGCTCGATGATTCGATCAGCCTGCTGCGCTTCCACTTCGGTGATGCTCACCGCCAGACGTCGCGGCGTGCAGTAAGGCGTACATGCGCTGTCATCACCCAGCAATGCTTGTTCTTTCAGCGCAGCGAAAACTTCGTTGGCGAAGGTGGTGGAGAGTTTCTCCAACACCTTTGGTGGCAACTCTTCAGTGAGCAGTTCGATCAATAGTGTCTGTTTCATCATGCGTCCTCCCCTTTCTTGCACATGGGGAAGCCCAAGGCTTCACGCGAGTCAAAATATGCCTGCGCGACCTGACGCGACAAAGCACGTACACGACCGATATATGCCGCACGCTCCGTCACCGAGATCGCACCGCGCGCATCAAGCAAATTGAAGGTATGTGAGCACTTCATCACCATCTCGAAACCGGGTAGCGGCAGCCCTGCATCCATCAGGCGCTTCGCTTCGCCCTCGTATTCATTGAAGTGGCGGAACAACATCTCCACGTTGGAATGCTCGAAGTTGTAATTCGACTGCTCCACTTCGTTCTGGTGATACACGTCGCCATAGGTGACCACGTTGTCGCCATTCCTAGACCACACCAGGTCGTACACATTCTCGACACCTTGCAGATACATGGCCAGCCGTTCCAGACCATAGGTGATCTCGCCCAGCACCGGTTTGCAGATAAGCGAACCAACTTCCTGGAAATAAGTGAACTGCGTGACTTCCATGCCATCCAGCCACACTTCCCAACCCAAGCCCCAAGCGCCCAGCGTTGGAGACTCCCAGTCATCCTCGACGAAACGAATGTCATGCTGATTGGTATCGATACCCAAGGCACGCAGGCTATCGAGATAGAGTTCTTGAATATTGTCTGGGGACGGTTTCAGCACCACCTGATACTGGTAGTAATGTTGCAAACGATTCGGGTTCTCGCCGTAGCGGCCATCCTTTGGGCGACGCGAAGGCTGCACATAGGCAGCACGCCATGGCTCAGGCCCGATGGCGCGCAAAAATGTTGCCGTATGGAAGGTGCCTGCGCCGACCTCAATATCGTAGGGTTGCAGCAGGGAACACCCCTGCTTATCCCAGAAGTTCTGCAGCGTCAGGATGACTTGTTGGAATGTGATCATGTACTAAACCGGCCGGATTTTTCAAAGGAGCGCATTTTACGGGTTTTCGGGCACTTGCGTCACCCTGCATAAGGCCAGTTTCGCGGTTCTTGGCAGGGCTTTGATCTCCCGCTCGCGCTTGGATGCGACCGAACGATCAGCACATGCTTCGCTATATACCAACTTTACCGGCAAACGACTGCGAGTGTATTTCGCCCCTTCGCCGGCATTATGGACAGCAAGGCGTTTGTCGATGTCGTTTGTAATGCCGCAGTAGAGCGTGTCATCCGCACATTTCAGGAGATAGCAGAGCCAGCTCATCTGCGAGAATATCTCGCCCCAGCAGCCAACATCAGTACCAGCAAAATTAGTACGGCGATATTGCCCCAGCGCACATAGGGTGTACTGCCGACATACCCCTGCACCTCAGCGGTGAGTACACCCTCTTCATGTTGCGGCAGCTGCGACAACACCTGCCCATCTATATCGATGACGGATGTGACGCCGGTATTGGTGGCGCGCAACATCATGCGGCCTGTCTCCAGCGCACGCATCTGCGACATCTGATTATGCTGAACTGCGGCATTCGATTCGCCATACCAGGCATCGTTGGTGACATTCACCAGCAATGTGGCCTGCGGCAATGGCCGAATGATTTCTTCACCGAACACGTCTTCGTAGCAGATATTCACTGCGACTTTCTGGCCTGCGATATCGAGCGGCGCTTGCGCGTCGCCGCCGCTGGTGAGATCGCCCATCGGGATCTGCAACACGTCATTGATGAACCAACCCAGCACCCCACGCATGGGAATGAACTCGCCGAAGGGCACGAGGTGATCCTTGCGGTAATGCTGGCTCTCGGCACTACCGAGCGAATACACGCTATTGAAGTAGCGTTCACCTTCTTTCTCAAATGCACCGATTAAAATGTCACCGCCGTTCTGGCGCACGTGATCACCCAATATCTCTTGGTAATACGCTGGCACGTTGTGTCGCAATAACGGTATCGCCGTTTCGGGCATGACAATCAAGGGGGCATCACTGCTTTGTGCAAGCCGCCGGTATGTCTCAAGCGAGCCGATCAGCCTTTCCTCCGAGAATTTCTCATCTTGCGGGATGTTGCCCTGTAGCAAGCTAACCTTGAGCGGCTCGCCATTGGGCTGCGTCCACGCGACATGCTGCAACGCACCGCCGACCAACCAAAGAGCGCACAAACTGCCGAATGCGATCTTGCCCGCTACGCTCCAGCGCACTTGCGACACGAAGAGCAGTACCGCCGCACTCACCGCCACTGCCAGCGACACGCCATACACACCGAATACCGGCGCATAGCCCAGCAAAGGACTATCCGAAACTTGTGAATAGCCGAATGCCAACCAGGGAAATCCCGTGAACAACAATCCGCGCAGCCATTCCACCATCACCCACAGTGCGGGCATCAGCAGCAGCATACGAATAGCCGGCGTAGTACGGAAACGCATCAGCGCGTATCCCGCCAGCGCCGGTAGCGAAGCATTCACCGCAGCGAATAACAAGGTGGCGCTGATCGCCAACAACGGATGCATATAGCCGTAATCATGCAGCGCAACATAGATCCAGCCGACGCCGAAGCTGAACAGCCCCATCCCAAAAGTGAAGCCTGCTCTTGCTGCTTGGGCCGCACTCTCGCAGCGAAGCCACACGCGGAACAGCACGAGCAGCGCCACGACACTCAGCGGGAACATGCCGAACGGCGCGAAGCCGAACACGGCCAGCACACCGGCAAGCAAGGTCTGCATGGAAGGGGAAGTGATGAGTCTATTCACGATGAGTGGGCGATTAAGTTGATTCGCAGGATTATACGGTGTAACTTCCGCCGCACTTAAACCCTTGCTCTTGTGCGCCATGACTGTCCATTCCGCCCTATATGACGAAATCAGTGCCATGCTGGTCGAAAGTGATCTATTCAATCATCTTCCATCGGCTGAACTGCGCAGTGCTGCGCACTATTTCAGCATCACAAAGGTCGCTCAGGATGAAGTGATATTTAACGAAGGTGAGATCGGCAATTTCATGTGCATCGTGCATGAAGGCAGCGTGCACGTCATCAAGGCCAACCAGAACGAAGATCAAATCGAAGTGGTGAAACTCGGCAACGGCCGCGCCTTCGGCGAGATGGCGGTGCTGGATGGCGAGCGCCGCTCAGCCACCTGCCAAGCAGCGGAAGACAGCGTGGTGCTGACCCTATCCAAAGATGCGCTGGATCAGATGCTGGAAGAACACCCTCGCATGGCTGCTCGCATCATCCGCGCCATCGCCGTCAGCCTGTCGCGCCGCCTGCGCATGGCAGTAGGCCAACTGGTCGATTACATCGACTAGATGCCCTCGAATGCCTTTAGAAATCGTTTTGCGGGATACAGCGCAAGGAGCCGCGCAGCGAATGACGAGACATACCGGGTTGGTAGGCAAGGAATGAGCGAGCACGCGACGACGCGATGTGCCCGGAAAACGAATTTATAAAGGCATTCGATGCTGGACTTCACCGAATACACCAAAATCTTCATCAGCCTGTTCGCGATCATCGATCCGGTCGGCATCATCCCCATCATCATCGCATTCACCGCTGGCATGAGCGACCAGAAACGAGATCGTGTGGGACGCATTGCTTCGCTCACGATGTTCGGCATCCTGCTCATGGCACTCTTGCTTGGCGAGGCCATCCTCTCCTTCTTCGGGATCAGCATCCACTCCTTCCGCACCGCCGGCGGCATCCTGCTGTTGCTGATGGCAATAAACATGCTGATCGGGCACAAAGTCCCTCCGTCGCCTGACGAAACCGATGTCGATTCCACACAATCCATCGCCATCGTACCTCTGTCTACTCCTTTGCTGGCGGGTCCCGGCGCGATCAGCGCTGTGATCGTTGATGCACACAAGGCAGATAGCGCTTCCCACTACGGCATGATGTCATTGGTACTCATCGCACTGGGACTGACCGTGTGGCTCACCTTCCTCGCCGCTCCCTGGGTCTCGCAGCGGCTGGGCAGCATAGGCAGCACCATCGTTTCCAGGTTGATGGGCTTGCTACTGGCCGCCATCGCGGTCGAATTCATCTCAGGCGGCCTGCGCGGCCTATTCCCGTCATTAGGTTAAACATGGAAAAGATACGACTCTCAAAATTAATGTCCGAACAAGGGCTCTGCTCGCGCCGCGAAGCGGATGATTACATCGCCAAAGGTTGGGTATTGGTAGACGGTGAAGTCGTCAGTGAACTCGGCAGCAAGATCTTGCCGACACAAAAGATCACCCTGAAAAAGGCCGCCCAGTCACAGCAACAGGATCAGGCGACCGTCATCCTGCACAAGCCGGTCGGCTACGTCTCCGGCCAAGCCGAGGATGGTTACCAGCCCGCTATCGTGCTAGTGAAACCGGAGAAGCACTGGAAGCTCGACCCTTCCTCGCAACGCTTCGAGCCGCGCCACTTGAAGAGCCTAGTCGCCGCTGGCAGACTGGATATCGATTCTACTGGCATGCTGGTACTGACGCAGGACGGACGCATCGCCAAACAACTCATCGGCGAAGACTCGGACATCGAGAAGGAATATCTGGTGCGTGTTTCTGGACGTATCGCAGCGGACGGGCTGGATAAACTCAACTTCGGCCTGTCACTGGATGGCAAGAAATTAAAACCTGCGAAAGTCACTTGGCAGAACGATGATCAGTTGAAGTTCATCCTGAAGGAAGGCAAGAAACGCCAGATTCGCCGCATGTGCGAACTGGTCGGCCTCAAAGTCACCGGCCTCAAGCGCGTGCGCATCGGCAATGTGAAACTTGAAAAATTACCGATGGGACAGTGGCGTTACTTGCGTGAGGATGAAAAGTTCTAGACAGTTGCTTCGTTATCCTGTGGCGCTGCCGATACCTTCTCCAGCAACAAAGCATGTAGGCGACGACTATCCGCATGCAACACAGTGAACTGCCAACCATCAATCATGAAACTGCTGCCGCGCTTGGGTAACTGTCCGGCAGCCTTCAGCACCAATCCGCCAACGGTATCGTACTCTTCGTCGCTGAATTCCGATCCCGCCTCTTCATTAAAATCCTCGATATCGGTGTCCGCTTTGACGCGCCAGTGAGTCTCGTCCTGACGGATGATGTTGTCTTCATCTTCATCGAAATCGTATTCGTCTGAGATGTCACCCACGATCTGTTCCAACACATCTTCGATGGTGGCCATGCCGCACACACCGCCGTATTCATCCACCACCAGTGCCAGATGGTTATGGTTGCTGCGAAAGTCTCGCAGCAAGACATTAAGTCGTTTCGATTCCGGCACGAATACGGCTGGGCGCAACATGTCACGCACGTTGAACTCTTCGCCAGCGTAATAACGCAACAAGTCTTTGGCTAGCAGCACGCCAATGATGTTGTCTTTATCACCTTCAACGACAGGGAAGCGCGAGTGCGCGGTCTCGATGACGAAGGGGATGAATTGTTCGGGGGGCTGGCTGATGTCGATGACATCCATCTGAGCACGCGGAATCATGATCTCGCGCACCTGGCGTTCCGACACCTGAATAACGCCTTCCATCATGGAAAGTGCGTCAGCATCCAGCAGGTTGCGCTGGAATGCGCTGTATAACAATGCGACGAGTTGTTCGCGATCTTCCGGCTCACGCATCAACATCGCGGAGAGCCGTTCTAACAAGGTGGGTTTGCTACTGCTACTGTCTGTACCGTCCATTACCTGACTACTAACTAACTAGATAGGGCGCAGGATACCGCAATTTGACCATCAGCGCAGTCTCGCGCGCCTCCATCGCCTCGGCTTCCCGTTTCTTCTCATGGTCATAGCCTTGCAGATGCAAGGCGGCATGCAATGTGAGATGCGCATAGTGCGCGAGCAGTTCTTTGCCTTGCTCCTTCGCTTCGCGGGCTACGACGGGGGCGCAAATGACCACATCCCCATAAAGTGGGGCAGTATCGTCATAGACGAATGTCAGCACGTTGGTGGCGTAGTCTTTACCGCGATAGCTTTCGTTCAACGCACGACCTTCGATCTCATCCACGATGCGCAAGGCCATCTGTATATCCTGCTCCAGCGCGACCTTCACCCAACGACGGAACTGCTGGCGAGTCGGAAGTTGCTTGGCATTGCTGGCGTATTGCACCGACAGTGAAAGTTTGTGTGAGTCAGTCATCTTCGTAAAACCATCCGTATCTTCAAATCAGCGTACGCTCAAACTGCCTCTACCACTTCGCCGCGCAAAGTATGGTTTGAGACCGCCAAGATACGCACATTCAAATAGCGCCCCAACATGCCGGGAGAACCCACAAAGTTCACGACCCGATTGTTCTCGGTGCGCCCCGCCAGTTCGCTCGCATTCTTCTTGGAGATACTCTCCACCACCACACGCTGCACTGTCCCCACCATACGTTGGCTGTATTCCTGCTCCAGCTCGCTGCTGCGCGCCTGCAAACGGTGCAATCGCGCCATCTTGACTTCATCAGGCGTGTCATCCTGCATCTCGGCTGCTGGCGTACCCGGACGTGGACTGAATACAAAACTGTAACTCGCATCGAAACCGACATCTTCGATCAGTTTCATAGTCGCTTCAAAATCCTCATCCGTCTCACCCGGAAAACCTATGATGAAGTCGGAAGCGATAGCAATGTCGGGACGCGCGACACGCAATCTGCGCACAACAGATTTGTATTCCAGCGCAGTGTAACCGCGCTTCATCGCAGCCAACACCCGATCCGAACCGGACTGCACTGGCAGGTGCAAATGACTAACCAATTTAGGCGTATCTGCATAGACATCGATCACACGCTGCGACATCTCACGCGGATGTGAAGTTGTATAGCGCAAGCGCTGAATATCCTCCAATGCTGCGATGGCCCGCAACAGGAAAGCGAAATCCACCGTATCTCCGTCATCGGTCATCCCCTGATAGGCGTTCACATTCTGTCCCAGCAAAGTGATCTCACCCACCCCCTGAGCAATCAGTTTTTCCACTTCCCGCATCACATCTTCGAACGGACGCGACACTTCTTCGCCGCGTGTGAACGGCACCACACAGAACGTACAGTATTTGCTGCAACCTTCCATAATGGAAACAAATGCCGTGCCATGCGCAGTCTGTGAAGCTGGCAGGTGGTCGAACTTCTCTATCTCGGGGAAGCTGACATCGATTTGCGCTTTGCCACTAGCGATACGTTCTTTGATGAGCTCCGGAAGACGGTGTAAGGTTTGAGGACCGAACACCACATCCACATAAGGTGCGCGCTTGATGATCGCATCACCTTCTTGGCTCGCTACGCAGCCACCGACACCGATCAACAGATTCGGATTTGTTTTTTTAAGAATGCGCGCACGCCCCAAATCAGAGAACACTTTATTCTCTGCTTTCTCGCGAATAGAACAAGTATTGAACAGAATGATGTCCGCATCCTCCTGCTTGTCCGTCTGCTCCAACTCAGCACCCGCCAACATCACATCCACCATCTTGTCCGAGTCGTACTCGTTCATCTGGCAACCATAGGTCTTGATATACAATTTCTTCAAAATCATTCACCTTCTTTCGGCACAAAATGCCGCAATAACCTTGGAGTAAACAGCCCTTTAAAACAGGGGCTATTCCTGACTAATTCACTAATATAATCGCTTCGGCTTCGACCAATTCGAATGTTTCGTATTGCAGCCACATTATTATTCAGGGAAAGGAATAACAATATGTCGTACATCGCAGATTTCGCATCCATCGGCGTCGCAATTTTCTCCGTCGGCTTCTCCGTCTGGATGGTGATGCAAATGTTCGCCAAAGAGTAATTTACTTCAGTAGCTGACCGGATCTCACGATCCGGTTCATGAAAATCACAGTATCACTCCACATCTGCCTGCGCAGCCTGCGCTGGGCATATTTACCTATTCACAAAACACTTGCCAGCAACATGGTTTGTGCTAGCATTACCCCCGTAGTTTTTGGCGATATATTCAACTTTAAACTCTAGGAGGGTAATCCATGTCATACGTAGCTGATGTTGCTTCTATCGGAACCGCACTTATTGCAGTCGGATTCTCTTTGTGGATGGTCAAACAGCTGTTCTCTGACGCAGAGTAATCAAACAGTACGCCACAAATAAAAAACTCCAGCTTCGGCTGGAGTTTTTTTATTTGTCTTGGTGGTGATAGGTGGATTTGAACCACCGACCCCAGCATTATGAGTGCTGTGCTCTAACCAACTGAGCTATATCACCGTCAACTTTTCCGGCATTAAATGTTGCGTTGCCAAAAAGAGGGCGGCATTTTGCTGATTTAGTCGCCCCCTGTCAATTACAGTCTGATATTTTTAGCTCGCTACCAAGCAAGTCGGCTTGGAAAACGCGCATTTTCGACTCAATCTCCCCTTCAACATCCGTGACAACAAATTGCGTGAACTTCAATTTGCTCTTCCGCTCGCCCACCTTGGCAGTGCGCACCCCTTGCTTGCGCAGACTGGCAAGATGATTCTCTGCTGCTTGTTCGGTACGGAACACACCGAGTGATATGGCCCGTTGCCAATCGCCATCTTCTTGCACCACAAAATAATCATTGATACCCAACGCCTGCAACTGCCCGATCTTGCGTTGCACTGCAGCCTGATTCTTCAACGGCGACATATAGACCCAGAACCCACTCGCATGCTCTATCGTGCGTGCCTGCAGTCGCTCTCCAAGATTCAGTGTGCTCAATTTTTGCCGCGCATCAGCCAGACCACTGCCGGAGAACTCTCCCCAATACAGACATTGTTTCTGCTTAGGTGGATTCGCAAGCTCATCACTCAAGCGGGGGGCCGGCCCTGCCTCAACCACCTCCACAGCCGAAGCAACCACAGGCAGAAGGGCTGGCGCAGCGCTTAGCGGCACCGGCTCTGCTTGAGCGAGCGCATCTTCTTTTTTAAGCAAGACAATCTTGTCTGCATGCAGCTCCAACTGGGCGGACATGGATTCCGGATCGGTCGTCAGCAGCCCACCCCAGCGCATCCACGAAAACAACAATGCATTGGCCAACAACAGCCCCCATATCCATTTCTTACTCATGCTTCGCTCTCTCCCAATATCTGCATGCCGTGCAGCACCATATTTTCGTAATACTCGCACGCCACGGACAACCCACTCATCACTTTACTTGCAGCCCCTCCACTCACCAGACAGCTCGCACTGCCTTCGGTCTGCTCTAGAAGAACGAACTGATGCAGCAATGCGCCCTGTGTCGCCTGCAGCGCGCCACTGAGCATGGCATCCGCAGTGTCTTGCGGAAAGTCTACCAAGACCCCCTCACAATCTGCCAGCTGCGCCGTATTGCCGCTCAGACTACTTAACATCAAGGACAGCCCCGGCAAAATCAAGCCACCCAAAAAATCACCAGTGGCTGATAGTGCATCGATTGTCGTCGCCGTTCCACAATTGACGACCAGACATGGTCCCGATACATGATTGCGTGCCGCAATCAGCGCCGCCCAGCGATCACTGCCCAGCTGTTGTGGCGAGCGATAACCATTGCGTACGCCGCAGCGCTCGACCTCGGCATGAATGAACGTGGGCTCACACTGCAAATCGGTGAGGCATTCACGCAACTCTGCCGCGATAGCCTCACCTGCCACATTGGATACCAAAGTGCGCACAGGCTTAGGCATCTCGCCAAGCAACACAGGCAATCGTGCCAGTTCGCCATTCTCGAGTACCCCTTGGCGCACCCAGACGCCATTCTCCAGCAGTGCCCATTTGCAACGACTGTTCCCGATATCCAGCAAGAGCATACTATCTCCCCCTCAGACTGACTTCGCCGGAATGGAATTCGCGCAAGCCATCGGCGGTTTCCACACGCAATGCGCCTTCGTCAGTCACACCCAGCGCAATACCTTCGATACGCTTGTCGTCCGGCATCAGCATCTCGACAGGACGCTGATCATATATATGCGCGTGCTCCCATTCCTTGCGCAGTGCAGAAAAACCATTCGTTGAGAACTCTCGCAATACGATCACCAGATGTTTTAGCAAAATTCCCAGCACCTTGTTACGCTGACTAAGAGGAACACCGCAGGCCGACAAGTCGCCTACCCCCTGCCCGATCTTGCAGGCTTCCACAGGGGCAGCCAGATTCAGTCCGATACCGACCACCACCGCACTGGGCCCCAACATATCACCCTGCGCTTCCATGAGAATGCCAGCCAGCTTACCCGATGGAAGGATCACGTCATTGGGCCACTTCAAACCTGCACCATCAACATGCAGCTCTCGTAACGCACGCATCACGGCGACGCCCACTGCCAGACTCAGTCCAGACAAGGCAGCCAAACCGCATTCAAAACGCCACAGCAGAGAAAAGGTGAGTGCCTCCCCCAGACCAGCATGCCAGGTGCGCCCTAGGCGACCACGTCCTGCGCTCTGCCACTCCACCGCCAGCACGCTGCCGCTTGATGCGCCCTTTGATGCAGCTTGCAGTAACAAAGCATTGCTCGAAGTAGCGTGATCAAGGACCTCAAGATGCAGCGCTGTGCGCGCTTCCCCGACGTCAGCAAGTATCTGATCTTTGTCCAGCCAGCATAAAGGCTGTGACAGCTGATAGCCTCGTCCGCGCACACTGTTTAATTTGACGCCATATTGCGCGACATCTTGTAAAGCGTTGTGCACGCTGGCACGCGACATATCCAACTGCTGCGCCATCTCTTCGCCTGAATGGAATTCACCGTCTGCCAGCGCGCGCAGCAAGGCGAACGTCAACGGTTTGGGCGCGGCGTTCTGAGCGCTACTCATTGCGCCAGATCTTGACATGGCGGCGTACCACCCAGCTCCAAGAACGCCATGATCTCTTCACGTTGCTGGAGCGCATCCTGATAGCCCAGCTCGATCAAGGCACGGCAATAATGTTTATCGAACAGCAGATAGCTCACCAGGTTCGCGCCGCTGCCTCGCATCACACCCGCCAGACGCAACAGCAAACGAATAGTCCATGGCAAGTTGTGAATATAACGCTCGGCGATCTTCTCCAACGGCTGGCTGGGAGAAATGACCAAAGCATCGACATGGCGCAGATGGAGAGTCTTGTGCAGCTCCTCGGGAATGGCATCCAGAGTCCTGTTGATACTTTGCAGACGCTCCAGATCGACTTCAAGCCCGCCGATGAAGATGCTATCCAGCGCATGTCCGGCGATCTCAGCCAAGGTGGGATAGTGTTCTATCTTGGCCCGCTTCTCGTCATCATTGATAGAACTGTGACCAAGCCCCACCACCAGTACACGCTGCGCACCCAGATGCAACGCGGAACTGATAGGCGCGATCTGCCGCACCGATCCATCTCCGAAGAACTCGCGATTCACATGCACTGCGGGAAACATAAAGGGGATGGCGGCCGAAGCCATAAGATGTTGTATATCGATCTGGGTCGGCACGCCGACGCGTCGTGTGCGCTTCCATGGCTTGATGTCCGGTGCCCCTTGATAGAAAGTCACCGAATGACCAGAGCCATAGCCTGATGCTGTGACGCTCACCGCATGCACCAACCCGTCATCAATATTGCGCTGGATCAATTCGCATGGCAGGGTGCGTTCCAGAAAAGTACGCAACGGGCTGTTATCCAGCAAGGAGACACGGTTGAGCCAATTGCTACCCAACACACTCAAGAACAGACCGAACACCCAACGCAAACTGTTGCTTAACACCCCAAGCGCATCCGCCCGATAGATATCGGTCACGTGGGCATTGTTCCAAATGTTCAGTAGGTAGCGCACGCCCTTGCGAAAATGCCGCGCATTCACCGCCAGCGTGATCGCATTGAGCGCACCTGCCGAAGTACCACTGATAACTTCAAAGGGAATCTTTGCCCGATAAGGCAGAAATTCGGCGACAGCTTTCAGCACGCCGACCTGATAAGCCGCACGTGCACCACCACCAGTGAGGATCAGTCCGACCTTCTCCTTATGCATACGTTCAAGCTGCCGAATGTGCCTTCACAGATTCAAGTGCGTCTTGCAAGGTCTCCTCGGGGAGTGCGTTGAGCATCTCAGACAGCACCTCGGCGGCATCAACCGCCTGCGGCTGCAAGCGCATCGCATCCGCATTTGCTATCAGCACTGCCGCAGCCCCCACCACTCTGAGCAAGCGATTGCGCTCCGCCATCAACATCTCAACTTCTTTACTAAGCAGTTCCACTTCCTGTTTATCCATTACTCACTCCTGGTTTTCACACCGGCCACTGCCAGCGCACTCATGTTCACGATGCGACGCACAGTCGCTGTCGCCGTAAGAATATGTGCAGACTTGTCTGCGCCCAACAAGATGCTACCGATGGTGATGCCATCGGCAGCAGTCATCTTAAGCAGATTGTAGGCGATATTGGCTGCATCCAGATTAGGCATTACCAATAGATTGGCCTGCCCCTTCAGTTTTACCTCGGGGAACAACTGCTCGCGCATACTTTCCGAGAGCGCCGCATCGCCATGCATCTCGCCCTCCACCTCCAGCTCCGGCGCCATTTGCGACAGCAGTGTTCGGGTCTGCGCCATCTTACGCGCCGAGGCATCATCATGACTGCCGAAATTCGAATGGGACAGTAGCGCAACTTTAGGTGTCAAGCCGAAGTAACGCACCTCTTCCGCTGCCAGCATCGTCAACTCAGCCAATTGCTCCGCTGTCGGATCCAGATTCACATGCGTGTCACAGATGAACAAGGTGTGCTTGGGCAACAGCAGGATGTTCATCGCACCATACACACTGCTACCGGCTCGATGGCCGATCACTTCATCGATGTAGCGCAGGTGGTAGAGCGGCTGATCCACCGTGCCGCACAACATGGCATCCGCCGCCCCCATGTGCACCAGCATGGCCGCGATCAATGTACTGCGCCGGTGCATCTCACGTTTGGCCACATCGGGCGTTACCCCGTTACGCGCGCGCAGACGGTGGTACTCCATCCAGTATTCACGATATCGCGGGTCATTGTTAGGATCGATCAGTTCAAAATCCTGTCCGGGACGGATGCGCAAACCCAGCCGCTCGATGCGCGAAGCGATCACATCCGGCCGGCCGACCAATATCGGCTGCGCCAGACCTTCGTCCACCACGGTCTGAACCGCATGCAACACACGCTCGTCTTCGCCTTCAGCATAGGCCAAACGATGTTTGGTTTTCTTCGCCAGATCGAACACCGGCTTCATCAACAATGTCGAGTGATAGACGAAGCCGGACAAGTGTTCGATATAAGCCGGCATATCCGGTATCGGACGTGTCGCCACGCCGCTATCCATCGCAGCCTTCGCCACGGCTGGCGCGACCTTATAGATTAGTCTCGGATCGAACGGCTTGGGGATCAAATAATGCTCACCGAAACTCAAATTCTCGTCGCCGTAAGCCGCTGCCACTTCATCAGACTGTTCAGCCTGCGCCAGTTCGGCGATAGCGCGTACAGCAGCCAGCTTCATCGCCTCGTTGATGGCGGTAGCACCCACATCCAGCGCGCCACGGAAGATATAGGGGAAGCACAGCACGTTGTTCACTTGGTTCGGATAGTCGGAACGACCCGTCGCCAGAATGGCATCCGGGCGTACTTCAAGCGCCAGCGCGGGTAGTATCTCCGGCGTGGGATTGGCCAGTGCGAAGATCAGCGGCTTCGCCGCCATCAGCTGCACCATCTCAGGCTTCAACACCCCGCCTGCCGACAATCCCAAAAATACATCGGCCCCCGCGATGACTTCAGCCAGTTTGCGCTGCGGGATGTCCCGCGCATAACGTGCTTTGTTGTCGTCCATCTCCTCGGTGCGCCCTGTGTAGACAACACCTTTGATGTCGGTGACGGTGATGTTCTCCATGCGCACACCAAGGCTGACCAGCATGTCCAAGCAAGCCAGTGCCGCTGCACCTGCGCCACTTGCCACCAGCTTGATGTCTTCCACCTTCTTGCCCACGACACTAAGACCATTCAGCAGCGCCGCGCCGACGATGATGGCCGTGCCGTGCTGATCATCGTGGAACACCGGAATATGCATGCGCTCACGCAGCTTGCGCTCGATGTAGAAACACTCAGGGGCTTTGATGTCTTCCAGATTGATACCGCCAAAGGTGGGTTCCAGTGCGGCGATGATGTCGACCAGTTTGTCCGGGTCGTTCTCGGCGATCTCGATGTCGAACACATCGATACCGGCGAACTTCTTGAACAGCACACCCTTACCTTCCATCACCGGCTTGGAAGCCAGTGGGCCGATGTTGCCCAGCCCCAGCACCGCAGTGCCGTTGGTGATGACAGCGACCAGATTGCCGCGGGCAGTAAGGCTGCGAACTTCGGCTGGATCGCGCACGATCTCCTCACATGCGGCGGCGACTCCAGGTGAATAGGCCAGTGCCAGATCGCGCGCCGTATGCAGAGGTTTGCTGGCCTGCACGGTGATCTTACCTGCGGGGGATTGGCGATGGTATTTCAATGCGGCTTCGCGTATCTGCTTATCCATACTGCCCTCGCTATTCTGACTCCCCTCACCGGGTAGGTCGTACACCCCGCTATGCTTAACCCTTGCGTTCTAACCGCAAAGTCTCGAGCGTGCGCTTGCGCACAGCATGCAACAAAGGCACATCATCATCCAAAGATGAGCCGTAAGACGGGATCATCTCCCGCATCTTGTTCTGCCATTCTGCACTCTTCATACGTGTTTTGAAACAGCGCTCGATGACTTCTATCATGGCCTGTACCGATGTCGATGCGCCGGGCGAAGCACCCAACAAAGTCGCCAGCGTACCGTCTTGGGCAGTCACGATCTCGGTGCCGAATTCCAGCTTGCCGCCATTCTTGTCACAATCCTTGATGATCTGCACGCGCTGTCCGGCCGACGCCAACTCCCAACCGTTCTCGCGCGCATTACCGAAGAAGTCACGCAATGCATTGACGCGATCCTTATGCGACTTCAATGCCTCGCCGATCAAGTAACGCATCAACGGCAGATTGTCGCGCGCCACCGATAGCATGGGTTTGAAGTTACCTGACTTGAGTGAACCGAGCAGATCGAAGATTGAACCTTCTTTCAGGAACTTGGTGGTGATACTGGCGAACGGCCCGAACAGCAGCACCGACTCGCCGCCGAGGATGCGCGCATCCAGATGCGGCACCGACATCGGCGGCGCGCCGACTGCCGCCTTGCCGTACACCTTGGTCGTGTGTTGGCGCACGATCTTCGGATCGTGGCAGATCAGCCACTGACCGCTGACAGGAAAACCGCCGTAACCCTTCGCTTCCGGGATACCGGACTTCTGCAACAACGGCAACGCACCGCCACCCGCACCAAGGAACACGAAACCCGCTTCGATGGTGCGCGTCTTGTCATCGTGCGTATCCTTCACTCGCACATGCCAGCGTCCATCGTCGTGCTGCTTAAGACTCGTGATGGCGTTATTTAGCTTGAGCTCGAAGTTGGGTAACTTGAGCAGCGCCCTCACCAACTTGCGCGTCAGGAAGCCGAAATCCACATCGGTACCGTGTTTCACCTGCGTCGCTGCCACCGGCTCCTTTCCATCGCGGCCCTGCATCACCAGTGGCATCCAATCACGTAATACCGCCGGATCATCGCTGAACTCCATCTCTTCGAACAAGTGATGTTTATGCAGCGCCTCATAACGCTTGCGCAGGAACGCTACGTTGTCGGCACCGCGCACGAAGCTCTGGTGAAATACAGGATTGATGAATCTCTCCGGCGTCGGCAACAGCCCTTCATCAACCAGATAAGACCAAAACTGCAACGACACCTCAAACGCCGCGTTGATCTCCAGCGCACGCTTGATGCTGACGCTGCCATCCGCCTGTTGTGGTGTGTAGTTCAGCTCGCAATATCCGGCGTGACCGGTACCCGCATTGTTCAACCCGTGCGAACTCTCGCTGGCCACCTTGGATAGCCGCTCCACCATCATGATCTTGAGCGAGGGATCGAGTTGCGCCAGCAACTTGCCCAGCGTCGCGCTCATCACGCCCGCCCCGACCAGCAACACATCCACTTTTTTGTTCGACATCTTCAGACTTTCCGGCACCGTTATCCGGCACACATTCTATCCAGGTAGTACAACATCAGAACTTCGCCAACCACGCCAGATCGTCCGAGCCCCAACGATTCAACTCATATTGGCGTTGCTTATTCCGCTCAGGCGGCTTGCTGCTGTGATGGCTTGATCAAACTTTCTGCGGGAATACCCAATCCATCGTGCAAACGGCGGATCATGGAAAGCGTCAACGGACGCCTGTAATTCAACACCTCGTAAACCCGATTCAGACCGCCGATCATCGGCTGCAAATCCTTGGGCTTCAGTCCCAAATTCTCCATTCGGGACTTGATCGCCTCGACAGGGTCTGGTGCCTCCATCGGGAAATGCTTGCGCTCATAAGCCTCCACCAACGTGACCAGCACATCCAGTCGCTCGCCTTCCGGCGTGTTGGGGCGCGCCATCATCAGTCCTTCGATCTCCGCGAGCATCGCCTTGTAATCCGCCTTGGTCTTGATCGGTTTGATGTTCATCATTTCACCTCATATCGTTTGCGCATCTATCGCATCATATTGTTTGTGCGTGCCAATAAAGCGCACATACATGACGCGATAGGGATAGTTGATCCATACCACCAGCCTGTACTTATTCCCCGCGATATTGAACACCACCCGCCCATCTTTCAGAATACTGGCATTGCCAAAATCCGCCTTCACCGCCGAAGGCGTCGCCCAATCCGCCACCAGCACCTGCCGATACCACGCCAGACACGGCTCGCGCGCATCCAGATAACCCGGACTGTTATCCCAGAATGCCTTAAGGGTAGAAAGACTGATCACGCGCACGGGTGGATTTTAGTCCCATTTTGGGAGTATTGGCAATAAGTCCATACGCCAGCAAAGAATATCGGCTCCGGTACGATGCTTATTCTCCATGCATGCCTCCCGACTTTGATCCGCGCTTCTCTGGAAATAGTCAACATATAGTCATCGTAGGGCAATGGAATGGACACCTCCCACCTAAACGGCATCGTGATGTGCCAGACTGAAGATTCCAAACCATCAGTCAATAGAGGGAGGTGTGAAATGGATATTACGCGTATCGGCATAGACCTGGCAAAGAGCGTATTTC